>NZ_NEHH01000018.1:0-66556 GCF_002112305.1 Pseudomonas sp. R45(2017)
GTAGCCACCGCCGTAACCGCCGACGCCGCCGCTGCCGGCCTGCCCGCCAAGGGTGCCGGTGCCCGGTCCGGCCGAGCCACCATGACCGCCACCCTGACCGCCAATCCCGCCGCCACCGCCGCCACCGCCGCCGTAGTACGCACTGGTGACCCCTCCGCCACCACCACCACCGGCTGCCGCGTTGCTGGTCACCGTAACGTTGTTCAACGTGAGGATACCGGCGTTGAAAATCCCCCCGCCCATGGCACCGGTTGCGCCGTAGCCGCCATTACCGCCGTTGCCCGAAACCAGGCCACGGGTAATGACCAGACCATCCAGGGTCACCGTGCTGCCGGAGGTGATTTCCACCACTCGGGTCCGGTATTGGCCATCGAGCGTGACGTCGGCAACCCCGTCATTGTTCAGGTCACCATCGACGGTGATGTTCTTGTTGATCAGCAATTCCGAGGTGAGCTGCACCGTCATCCCGGAGCTGAAGGTCACGATGTCGCCGTTCTGCGCCGACGCCAGCGCTGCGCGCAGCGAGCCGACCCCGGTGTTGGCATTGTTGGTGGCGGTCCAGGTGGCCAGGCCCCACTGGTATTCGCTCATCGCCTGGGTCGACAGCACGTTGGCACTTTCGATGGTGCCGGTGGCGATCTCCAGATCCCAGTCGCCGCCCAAGCCCGTGCGGTTGCTGGAGGCGGCCACGTCGCGGCCGGTCAGCTGCGCCAGCGAGTCGACGAAGCTCAGGCCACGATCCCCTTCGGCGGTGTAGCAGCCGTAGATCAGGATGTCGCCGCCAGCGTTCATGTCCTTGCCGATTTCCGCCAGGATCGCGCTGCGCTGGGCAACGTTGTCGGCCGACAGATAACTGTTGCCCAGCCACAGGTCACCGGCATTGCCGTGGGCAATGATCTGCACCGAGCTCACGCCCTGATGCTGGTCGAGATAATCGGCGATCTGCTGCAAACCGTCCTTGCCGGCATCGAGCTTGACCACTTGCGTGCCGGGGGCCACGCCCTTGAGCAGGCTGTCGGCATCCTTGACCCGGGAATCGACGAACACCACGCTCTGCCCCGGCACGGCTACCGGGCTGGCGGCGGGCGTAGCATCGGCCTGGCCATGGGTGTCCTTGCTGGCGCTCGGGTGGTCGGCGACCGGCGCTTTCGCGGCATCGGCGGTGGCATGGCTGTCAGCCTGGGCGGCGGTGTCGGCGACGGTGGCCGCGACGGCGCCGTCGAACAGCATGCGCGGTTCGAGCGACATGATCATGGGCGCCGCCAGCGTCCGTTGGCCTTCGGTAACCCGCGACTTCTGCTTGCTCCACCACATGTTGCTCACCCGGACTCGAACACAGTTGTTGACGCATCAATGAAAACGCCGCGATCAACTGATCGCGGCGTCGGACTTCATACGAATGACATTGGCAGCGCTGGCTGAGCCATCGAGCCAGAAGGACAGATCGGCGTATTGCTTGAACAGATCCGGCGGCAGGATCGTACGCCGCGACTGCAGGGCGACCTTGGGTTTGACCTTGTGCAGGCCAGCCACACCGAGGGCCTGGTCGAACTCTGGCGCGTCATAGGCCAGGTGCTCGAAATCGTGCTCGAACCAGGGTTCGCCGATGAAGTCGTAGACCAGCCGCAGCACCCGCTCCGGGGCTTGGGTCAGCAGGTCGTAATCGACGATCAGCAGCGAATCGGCGTGCTCGCCGTAATAGGCTTCCTTGAGCGCCGCCCAGGCAAAACCCACCAGGCGATTGCGCTGGGCCAGGGTTTCGCAGCGGCTGTAGACCGTGTTGCGCTCGACCGCATCGCCGAACAGCTTGGTGTTTTCGAAAGGATTGGCGCGGTACAGCCGCTCCAGGCTGTCCATCACCCAGGCGACGTTGCGCACACAGGCGATGACCTTGGCTTGAGGGAACAGGTCGTTGATGGCCGGCAGTCGCGCAGACCACTGGCGGTTGGTGTCGAACACCACCGGTTTGTCGGCCTTGTCGGCGTAGTAGGAATCGAACAGACCGCGCAAAAGGCGGCGGCGCATGTCGGTGTCGATCACCGCGCCGAATTCGCTGCCGGCACTGCATTGTTCAAGGACACCGGAGAACAGCGCGCCGACCGGACTGGTCATGCCGGCATGAAAACGCGGGTTCTGCAGGAGGATTGCAGAAAGGAGGGTAGAACCTGAGCGCGGCAAGCCGGAGATAAAGTGGAACTGCTGCAATCCCTTCACCGTATTTGTAAGTCCTTTTGTCTGATGAGCGTAATCCAACAATACCCATTCGACTAGTAGTGTTTTGATATCAGAAAAGAGCAAAACGGACTTAAAAACTTAGCTTTTATCGCGAATAAAATGGTGAAGCGTTTAAGTCAGTTTTCTCCCGATCTATTGGGCGCCTGCAACGAGAAAAGTCGCGCTTTCGCCCCGCCCGCGTGCACCTGATCCCGCAGCTGCCAGGTCGCAGGCAAGGGCAGAAATGGATCGGGTACTTCCACGTCCAGATCACCGATCAACCAGACCCGGGCACTGTCCTTCGACAGGTCGCCCAACCGATCAAGGTAAACCTCATCGGACACCAGCGTGCCGAAACCGTAATGGTTCGGGCGAGTCGAGCGTCCCTCGGCGGTGGGCGGCGTAAACAGCCGGACTTGAGCCTCAGTGCGGTTGTAATAGACGTAACTGAGGTACCAGAGCATGTCGCTGGTGACGATCCGGTCGCCGCTGGCGAAGTGGCGGTTGACGTAATCGACCATGACGTTGAACTGGTCGTTGCGGTCGACCGTGGCGTTGTTGTTCACCCCGATCATCTCGACCCCGACCAGCGACAGCAGCACCGCCATCGCCAGCACGCGCACGCTGCTGTAGAGCCGGTCGATGGCCAGCGCCGCCAGCATCGGCAGCCCCAGCGCGTAGGCAGTCAGGTAACGCTCGATGAACATCGGCGTAATGAAAGACACGGCGAACACCAGCAACAACGGCACGCCGGTGTAGACCGCCAGCAGCACGCTGCCATGGTTCACGCTGCGATCACGGGCAACGGCGACCCCCGCCAGCACCAGCAAAGCCAGGGGCACACCGCCGAACAGCAGCAACGGGAGATGTTCGCCCTCGTCCTGAATCAACCAGAGCCAGATCATCGACGGCAGCGAAGACAGGGTCACCGGATCTTCCCAGCCCACATCGCCGCCGGCCTTGAGCGCGTCCATGTGTTGCAGCAGATCGATCAGGTTCGGTAGCCACGGCAGGTAGAGCACGACGATGGCGAGATTGGCCAGCCACCAATCCTTGCGCTGGAGATGCTTCAGGCGATAACCCGGCAACAGGCGGATCAACCCCAGATACAGCCAATGACTCAGCGCCGCCAGCACGGCGAAATAGTGGGTGTACAACGCCGCCGTCATCAGCAGCGCATAGATCAGCAGATAGCGGTGACGATGCGGTCGCCTGATCCACTTGACCAGCACCAGCGTCGCACCGATCAGCAGCAAACCCAGCAACGCATACATGCGCACTTCCTGGCTGTAGCGCACCGCCGTCGGCAGCAGCGCCAGCAACACCCCCGCGATGATCGCCGCGCGGCGAGTGGCCAGCCGGTCGACCAGGCTCACGCCAAGTCCGACCGTGGCGATGCCGGCCAGTGCGCTGAAGCTGCGAATGGCCAGGAGGCCGTCGCCGAACACGCCGATCCAGCCGTGCAGCAGCATGAAGTACAGCGGCGGATGCACATCGAACGCGGCATGCGTCCAGATCCCGCCCGGCGAATAGCGCGCCAGCAGCAGGCTCGAACCTTCATCGCCCCAGATCGCGGCAGCCGTCAGGTCATAAAAACGCACCACGGTGGCCAGCAGCAGGATCGGTATCAACCAGTGCTCGCGCGCCCAGCGCAACAGGCGCCGGACACCGGCATTCGGTGCGGCGAACGGATCCTGAGTATCTCCCAGCGGTGTCTCGCGAAGGACCTCCATCAACCTCCCCTCAGCGTTTTTGCGAACACAATTGCGTCATCAACTGCCAACACTGTAGGCCAGCACCGCAGTCGACGCGCGGCCACGACGACGTCCGGCAAGTCCGTCGATCCGGGTCTACGCTACGGCGTGGCGTGACCTGCCCGCGCAAAAGGAAGGAGTCAGCACAACGTTTCGACCGGCCCGACAACAAGGGCGACCGCGCGGCGCGCCGACCACACAACAGAAGGATGAGGAACCATGGAAGTCTTTATGGGTACGATTCAACCGTTCGCCTTCAACTTCGCCCCGAGTGGCTGGGCCTTGTGCAACGGGCAAATCCTGGGCATCTCGCAATACCAGGCGCTGTTCGCCTTGCTGGGCACTTACTACGGCGGCAATGGCACGACCAACTTTCAACTGCCCAACCTGCAAGGTCGCGTGCCCGTCGCACAAGGCACCGGACTGGGCCTGACACCGCGCGTCATCGGTCAGGTGTACGGCACCGAAAACGTCACCGCCACCATCGCCAACATGCCCAACCACACCCACGCGATGACCGGCCTCACCGCCAACACGGCCTTGTCCCTGGCCGTACCCGCCAGCAATCCAGCGACTGTGCCCACCGCCACCAATTCGTACATCGGCGCGTCCGGCGGCGGCCCGGGTTCGGCGAACATTTACTCCGACGCACAAGGCGCCACGCCGGTGCCGCTCAAGGGTGTGACCACCACCGTCACCGGGGACATTTCCTCCACCGGCGGCAGTCAGCCACTGCCGATCCTGAACCCGGCCCTGGTCCTCAACTTCAGCGTTGCCCTGAACGGCCTGTTCCCGTCGCGCAACTGAGCAAACGCCGGGGGCTTCACCGCCCCCGGCCGTTCTTTTTTCACTGGAGTCAGACCATGCTGCAAGCGGTTCAGATTCAACACGTCCAGCCGTTGCTCGGACAGCAACGCACGCTGCACCTGCCCGATGGCACGGCATTGCCGATCCGGATCGAGCACCTTGATGAGGTCCCCGCGGCGAAAACCCGCTACAGCGAACGCATGCCCTTCTGCCTCGAATTCAACAGCCTGGTGCCGACCGACTTCGTCGACGGTTTATGCGCGCTGGAGCTGCCGGAACTCGGTCGGGTAGAGGACATCTTCGTGTCGCGGGTGCCGGCGCTGGGGCGGGATCCGCAGTTGGGGTATTTCTGCATTTCGTTCAACTGATTCGCCACTCTGAAAATCTTGTAGGGCGATTCCGTAGGATGCGGCTAAAGCCCTTGTAATCCGGGCTTTTAAACCGAATGAATTGGGAAACGTCCGACATAAATTCGCGGTTCATCTTGTTAGCGTTGTTCCGAATCTGTCACAGGACAAGGAACAACGGATGTTCAATGCCAATGCTCGTTTGCGCCTCATCACCGACGCCTTTAAACACGACCTGCAGGTGCTGTCCTTCACCGGCACCGAATCCATCAGCCAGCCTTACTCCTTCGACGTCAAACTGGTCAGCCCGAGACCGGACATCGATCTTCCCGGCCTCATGCACCGGCAGGCCTTTCTGGCCTTCGATGACAACGGGCATGGCGTCCATGGACAGATCCAGCACATTGGCCGGGGCGATATCGGGCACCGGTTGACCCAATACCACCTGACCCTCGCGCCATGCCTGGCGAACCTGGGCCATCGTTTCAATCAGCGGGTTTTTCAGCACCTGAGCGTTGCGCAAATCATCGGGCAGATTCTTCAGGAACATGGCATTCACGCGGATGGCTACCTGTTCCAGATCGGCCAGGCCCTGCCGGATCGCGAATATTGCGTGCAATACAACGAGTCCGATCTGCATTTCATCCAGCGCCTGTGCCAGGGAGACGGCCTGCACTATCACTTTCGCCACAGCCTCGACAGGCACCTGCTGGTGTTCGGCGACGACCAGACCGTGTTTCCCAGGCTGGCCCGACCGACCCCGTTCAAACCGCGCAACGCGATGGTGGCCGACCGGCCGGTGATCCACCGTTTAGACTGCGGGCTCAATACCCGCACCAGTCGCGCCAGTCGGCGCGCCTACGATTTCGAAAGGGCGCGCATCGTGCTGGAGTCCGACGCGCGGATACCGAACGAGAACTGTCAGCCTGATCTGGAGGATTACGCCTATCCGGGGCGAGTCCTCGACCGGGAGCACGGCAATCTGCTCGCCCGACGAATCCTGGAACGTCATCGCAGCGATGAGCGCGTGGCTCAGGGTGACAGCGACGAACCGGCGCTGGTGTCGGGGCATTTCCTGTCGTTGTCAGAACACCCCGACCCCGCATTGAACGACCTTTGGCTGCTCACCGAAATCGAACACGAAGGCCAACAGCCTCAGGTGCTCGAAGAAAGCGGCAGCGACATCGCCGTGAGCGATAAAAGCGACTTCGTCCAGGGCTACCGCAACCATTTCGAAGCCACACCGTGGGATGCGATCTATCGCCCGCCGTTGCGCTACGACAAACCTTCCATCGGCTGTACCCAGACCGCCGTGGTCACCGGGCCGGAAGGCGAAGACATCCATTGCGACAGTTACGGCCGGGTCAAGGTGCAGTTTTTCTGGGACCGCGAAGGCCGGCACAACGACAAGAGCAGTTGCTGGTTGCGGACCACCACGAACTGGGCCGGCAACGCCCATGGCAGCGTGATCATTCCGCGCGTGGGCATGGAGGTGCTGGTGACGTTTCTCAACGGTGATCCCGACCATCCGGTGATCAGCGGTTGCCTGGCCAACAGCGCCAACCCGGTGCCCTATGAATTGCCGGCGCACAAGACCCGCAGCGTGTTCCGGTCCCGCAGCACGCCCGACAGCAATGGCTTCAATGAGCTGATGATCGAAGACCGCGCCGGTCAGGAACTGATCTATCTGCGCGCCCAGCGCGATCTGCAGCAGAAGATCGAGCACGACAGTCACCTGGATATCGGCAACCAGCGCCGGGAAACCATCAAGGGCAACAGCGTCAGCGTGCTCCACGCAGAAGAGCAACGCACCATTACCGGTGATCGCAAGACCCATCTCAAGGCCAGCGACTACCTGCACGTCAGCCAGAACAGCCACACCCGGATCCGCTGGGTGCAGATTTCTGCCCGATCTGCGAGGCCTGTCGAGGAGGAGCGTGCCTGATCGAGGGAGCCGCCGCATGAGCCAATCCTTTGTGCCGCACTGGCTGATCGAGCAACACCGGGCGGATCGCCTCCTGTGTCTGGTACTCGACTCGCAGAACGAACGCGACATGCGCCAGCGCTGGCTGAAAAGCAGCCGTTACGAGCAGTACGCCAGCGTCTACGGTGAAACCGTGGTCGCCGAACTGGCGGACACCGGCCCGTTCCTGTTCACCTTCGACCAGCCCGACGACCGTCGCCTCGATGCCCTGCTCGACAGGCCCGACAGCCATTGGGGCTGGCTCGCCAGCCTGGGCAAAGGCGAGTTGAAGACGTGGATCAGGCACTGGCAGGAACGGATGCTCGTCGGCACCCGTCCGCATCAGGCGCTGTACCGCTTCCACGACAACCGGGTGCTGGCCCGGGCGCTGGAACATCTGCCGGTCAAGGCGCTACCGGCGTATCTCGGGCCGGCGATCAGCGTGTGTTACTGGCAGGGCTCGCATTGGCAAAGCACCGACAACCCAGCGCCCGGCACCAATCTGCTGCCGGACTCGCCGCCATGGCTGCACCTGCCGATGCCCGATCAGCCCGCCATGGAGATTCGTCTGGCCAATGCCCACCGTTTTCTGCTGGCCGAGCATGTGCAGGCCTACGCCGGGCTGGCGGGCTCGCAGGATCCGCACATCTGGCTACGCGAGCGACTGGCACAGGCCGAAGCCTGGGGCTGGCTGGCGCCGGAGCGGCTGGAGTTTCTGCTGATCCAGAGCCTGCACACCCCGGCCCTCGCGCCTCATTGGCAACCCCGACCGGACGAAACGCCGGATGAGCACTTTGATCGGGTTTACCTGCTTTCGAAGAGCTGGAGCGGGGAGATGCCTTCATGAAGATTCAGCTCAAGAGCATCGTCCTGATCGGCGCCTTCGCGGCACTGGGGGGCTGCCAGGGAAAACCGCCCAACACCTTCAAATTCACAGCCGATCTACCACCGGGGTTTGCCTACGTCGCAGTGGTTTATTACGTACCCGAGAAAGGCCAGACCTGCACGGTCGACAGGCGCGACAACCTTGCGCCGGTGTTCAACAGCAAGTGGCGCACGGAGTACAAGCCGGATGCCGAGATCACGATTCGCAAGATTGTTAAGGGGTGTCCGTTGGTCGTGAGGCGAATCGAGCTGGAGATCAACTCGAGCTATGGCAAAACACGGGGCGACTTCAGTGGTGACGAAGCCATGGTTTTCATCCGCGATGATCTGGAGGAGCAGTTCAAAGGCGTATTCAACGAGGCCGGTGAAAGCACCTTCCACGGTCAGTGCGAGTGGTGGTTTCGCACCTCGGGCAAACCGCGAATTCTAAGAAAAATCCTGGATTGCAGAACGGTCGATGCCCAAGGAGCACGTGCCTACGGGAAGACCTTCGGGGCTTTTAACCCTGATCAACTGCCGGGCAAAACGGTGAGGATGAAGATTACTTTGGCAGAGGAAGAGAAACCCGGATGGGGGGATACGTGGGTGAAAGTTCCGAATGGCTGGAAGCGATGCCTGGGTGATGGATATGACGATCCGCATGCCTATTGCAACGGCAATTACACCGACTTCAGCACATTCAAAATGCCTGATGGCCGAGTCTGCACCATTTATCCGGGCTGTACGGAATAAGGAGGTTTCGCCATGACATCAATTCAAAAGGAGCTGCAATCTCCAACACTGACCTCCCCGACGATTGGACTCGCGCTGCGCAGTGCGACTTTGGTTGTTTGCCTTGCCCTCATCGCTGGGTGCAAAACCCAACCGGCAAATACATTCACTTTCACGGCAGAGCTACCGCCAGGGTTCGCCTATGAAGCCCTCGCAGAGTATGAGCCGATCAATAGTAGTGAAAACTGCAGAGCCATAGACCTCCGCAAAACAGCCAACAGATACAACAGGAATTGGCGAGAAACGTACGAGCCGGTTTCCGAAATCGCCATCCGCAAGACCATCAATGGTTGCCCGATGGTAATACGTCGAATTGATCTGGACATCAGAGCCGCCTACGGGAAGGACTGGAGCGACATTAGCGCTGATAGTGCAGCTGTTGTTATACGGTCGGAATTGGACGATCGCTACAAAGGCACTTTTAACCATAAAGGTCTAAGCATTTTCTACGGCCAATGTCAGTGGCTTTTTCGCACCTCAGGTAAGCCGAGGATCCTGCGAAAAATACTCGACTGCAAGGAAACCGATGCTCAGGGCACTCCACAGCCGGGGCGCCCGTTTGCGGCATACACCCACGATCAACTTCCAGGCACAACCGTGAGGATGAAAATCAAAGTAGCAAGGGAAGAACAACCTTACTTCAGGGACACCTGGGTAAATTTTCCAAATGGCTGGAAGCGATGCTTAGGCGACAACTTTGAGGATCAGTACGCCTTTTGTTATGGCAACTACACCGACTTCAGCACTTTCACAATGCCGGATGGCCGAGTCTGCACCATTTATCCAAGTTGCACTGAGTAAGGAGGTTTCACGATGGAATCAATTGAAAAGGATCTGCCGTCGCCGTTAGGCGGCCGCATGCTGACATGTCCTGCCGGTGGCAAATGGACAAGTTTTCAACTCATCGATGAGTTTTACTCGGGTGAGCCCTATGCTGGATTGGCCTATGTCGCCACTGATTCGGAAGGCCATAAATACATAGGACGTCTGGATGCAGCGGGCAAGGGCAGAGTGGACTATCACTTTGCGGGGCCTATATCGTTGCTATTTGATCAATCGTATGAAGGAAAGGAACAGCTCTACTCAAGTTTGCAAAGCAGGCGACATTACCCCCCTAAAAATAACCGAACTTCAGGTACGCGCCGAAAAAACTCGTGATCTGAACCGGAATGCCACCCGCACACGGGAACGACCCGAGATTGCTGACGGTGCAGACTACTTTCAAGTCGAAGTCCGTCACCTGGTCAGATATGCCTCGCATCTGCCACCCGAGGTGTATCGCGATTACCCTCTCGACTCCGGCTGTGCAGCCATCATGCGCGAACACGGCAAACTGGGTGTCGCTCTGATGCCACAACGTCACACTGTTCTTGAAGTGCGCCCGTTACGCGCGTTGCGACCGATGTTATCCACAGCTCCGCAATTCTGTGCACTCAATCTGTACCAGCTCTCATTGATGGCAACCTTGAGCTACTGCCCCTTCGGTCAGAAGCCAGAAAGTGCTCCCATCAAAGAAAATCGAGTGACCTTTCCTTTGCAACCCAGCGTAGGCAATTGGTTTGGCGACGCCTTGGCCAAGTCCGACGAACTATGGAAAGTCGACTCGAATCAAATCAAAGCCTATTACCCTCTGTACGAAGACGTGCCGTATTCCAAACGCCTGGAAATCGTTCCATTCGACTCGGATCTGTACGAAGTGAATGACCCGAAGAGGATCGAGTCGCAAGAACATCCAGCCAAGGTTCACTTCCTTGATGACAGAAGCGAAGGAAATGAGGCTACCGACACCCAAGCCTTCATCACCCACAACGACGAACTGATCCTGATCGCCGTTCGCGGCACCGCCGAGATCGTCGCCGATGGGTTACGCGATGCCGATGCCTTGCAGGTGCCGTTTGCGGAAGGCGAAGGCCAGGTACATCGAGGTTTCTATGAAGCGGCCAAAAAAGCTGCCGCATTCGCCGTCAATTACCTCGAAAAGTTCTACACCGGCCAACACCTCCTGATCTGCGGCCACAGCCTCGGTGGCGCAATCACGCTGCTGCTGGCCGAAATGCTCCGCCGTAGGCCTGAGGGCTACAAAATCCAGCTCTACACCTACGGCGCCCCCCGCGCCGGCGACGCGGATTTCGTCAAGGGCGCAGCCGATCTCGTGCATCACCGGATGGTCAACCACAACGACCCGGTGCCCAGCGTGCCCGGCAGCTGGATGAACACCAAGGCCGATATCTACGGCACCGGGGCGGCGCTGACCTTCGTGAATGTCCCGCTCGGTCTGTCGGTGTTCGTCGCGGGCATCACCAACTGGACCGGGGAAGCCTACGACCACCACGGCCGTTTGCGACACGCCATGCCGGTGGAGTTCGGCCGCCAGCAGGTATCGTCAATTCTCTGGGAGCCGGGCTGCGACACCATCACCCAGCACGCAGCCTGCGACGTGGCGATCCGGCAGCGGCACGGCCTGCCGGATCGGCCGACGTTGCTCAAGCAGATCTTCGACGCCGGGCACCATTCTATGACCGGGGCTTACATCCCGGCGTGCTGGGCGGTGTTGCGGCGTTGGCAGGAGGCACAGGAGTCAAACCGCACGCTGGTTACCGAGCGAGAATTCGCGCTGGTTGAGACAGCGCTGCAGCGCATCACCGATCAGTTGCGCCGCCAGCGCAGCAATTTGCCGGGACGGCCGGACAGCTATGTGCGCAGCCGGAAAAACATCGTCGAAGCGCTCAATCATGAAATCGAGAACATCCGCACGACCCGCGAACGGCTGGCCAGTCTGCGGCACCGGCGCCTGACGACCACGGATGTTTATGGATCGCTGGCAAAACAACCGGAACGTCTGGCCGAAAGCCTGCCGCGCTGGCAGCTGCACCCGGAAAACCTCGCAGCCGAACAGCTGGCCATGGCACCGGAAGCCGCTGAGGATGACCCGCTGCTGGTAACGCTCTACGGCCACAGAATCGGCGCGCCCCACACTTTCGACATTGACTCGATCATCTGACTCAAGCCTGTGGATACCACACCAGCCGCTCCGCCGCCGGGTTGCGCTCCTCCACCGCAAAACCCAGCGCCAGGTAATGCTGGCGCGCATGGGGGTTGTTGGCCCAGACCACCGTCGCCACCGGGCAGCGCACTTGCTGCGCGGCTTTTTGCACGCCTTGCAGCACGGTTCGTCCGTAACCTTTGCCCCGGGCCTGTGGAATGAACGCGAGGTACAACACGCGGATTTCATTGACGCCGAAATCGGTGCTGAGTGCGCCGATGGCCGTGCCGAGTTTTTCCACGATGTAGTGCATGGCGTTGGGATGGTTTTCCCCCATGCCCTGCTCCTGCACCTGAAACTGCTGGGCGACGATTTGCTGCACTTGCTCCTGCTCGCCGTCGATCCATTGCAGATCCGGCCGCGCCGATTGATAGAGGCTGTGCAGAAATGGCCCGTCCGACGCCCGCGAAGGCCGCACCACCAATCCGCCCGCCGCCAGGTTGTCCGTCATCTTAATGCTCCCTAGAAACCGCTTTCCCTGACCCCCAGCGCCGCCATCCGGCGCCAGGCCACGCCGAGCACCGATTCGCCGCTGCCCTGCAACACCACCACGCCGCGCAGCGGCTGCACCGGGGTCGGTGCCTGATCCAGCGTAGTCAAACGCACGCCGTATTGCGCCTGCACCGGTTCCGCTCGTTGCTGCTGATCGCGGCGCACGGCAATCGGCCCGTGGTGATCGGAGGTCAGCGCCTCCTGATCGACATAGGCCACACCGTTGGTGTCGATTTCATTGAGTTGCACCGCGATGGCGGCATGCATCGGGTCGTCGGCGATAAACCGCCCGGTGGCACCGGGCTTGACCCGCCACAGTTCGGCTTCGGCCAGGTAACCACGCAGTCGCGTGCCGTCCTCGACCACCCGCGCCAGCGCATCCTTGCTCGACAGCCAGCGACCCGGCGTCAGATTTGGCAGCAGATCACGCACGGTGCCCGCATGAGGTGCGCGCAACAGCAGGCGTTCACGTTGAGCAGTCAGGCCACGGTATTCCGCCACCGCTTCGGCAAGGCGTTGCTCGACGATGCCGGCGTCGGCAGCGGTTTCACTGCGGCCAGCCTGACGGCGCATCAGCAATTGCTGGATGCGGATTTCCCGGCGGACGATGGCCTGCCGCGAATCGAGGTCCGGCGATTCCAGCTCGATCAGCACGTCGCCCTGAGCCACGGTCTGACCATCCTCGACCTTCACGGCTTTGACCCGCGCCGCCGTCGGTGCGTGCAAGGCACTGGCGCGACCGCCCTCGAGCATCGTCGGCAATTCCACCGAACTGCGCCACGGCACGATCAGCACCAGCAACAAGCCGAGTACCGCCAGGCTGCTGAGCAACACCCGAGGGCCGTGAGCCTGTTCGCGGCGGCTCCACCACTGGCGCCACTCACTCATGATCGGCAGAAAGATGAACCACACCAGCTCCACCAGCATCAGGAAGATCCCCAACACCTTGAAGAACAAGTGATAGACCGCCAGCGCGATCCCGAAAAACAACGCCGCACGCCATAACCACGAGCCATACCCCCAGATCAGCAAACGCCGCTGCATCGTCGGCGACCAAGGCTCCGGCGCCGGAGCGCCATAGCCGAACAGAAACTCCCGCAGCCGCCAGCGACACAGGGCAAAGGCCCGGCCCTGCAAATTGTCGACTTCCCATAAGTCGCTGAGCAGAAAGTAGCCATCGAAGCGCATGAAGGGGTTGAGATTGACCACCAGTGTGGTGATCCACGTCGCGCTGGCGAGCATGAACGCCGCCGTGCGACCGGGCCCGTCCGGCAGGAACGACCAGACCAGCAGCGCGATGCTCGCCAGCAGTAATTCCGCCAGCACCCCACCGGCACCGATCAGCAGTCGCGCACGTCGATCATTGACCCGCCAGGCATCGCTGACATCGGTGTAGAACATCGGCAGCAAGACCATGAACGCCACGCCCATGCTTTGCACCCGACACCCGGCGCGCTTGGCCATGAACGCATGACCGAACTCGTGACAGAGCTTGGCGAAGAACAGCGAGATGCCGAACGCGATCGCGCCGCCGAGGCTGAACAGGTGCGGAAAGGTGCCGACGAACCGCTGCCAGTCCCGCGACACCAGAAACACCCCGAGCGCCAGCGTCGCCGGCAGACCGTAGCGCAAAACCTTCGGACCGAAGCGCTCCAGCCACGGCCAGGCACGGTTGAGAAAAGCGTCCGGGCGCCACAGTGGAATGCGGAAGAACAGGTATTGATGCAGCAGGATTTTCCACAGGCTCTGGCGTTGTACGAGGGCCTTGAGCCGATAACTGGCGCGCTGTTGCTCGTCGAGGGCACTGATCAGATCGTGACCGCGCAGGAACTCCAGCAGTTGCGCCAGCTCGTTGCCGTCCAGAGGCAACCCCGGTTCACGGTTGGCGGCGCGCAGCACTTGTTCGGGATCGCCCAGCGACCAGTGGCGCAACAGGCGCATGGCCGCCGTGCCGAGTTTGAAGTAGCGCCCGCGCACCGGGTCGGCCAGGGTCCAGCGCGGCGAACCGTCCAATGCCGGCGCCGCGGGCGACAATTGCAGGTCGGCACGCAGGCTCGGCAGGGTCATTTAAAGGCCTACGCTCTGGCGCAGCCCGGCGAGCGGACGCCGCAGCAGGTACAGGGCCAGCGGCGCGCGGTCGCCGAAAATTTTGGCGGTGCCGCGCAGGCCGATGCGCGGCGGTGCGTCGGCGAAATTGGCGTCCAGCCGATAGGCCAACTGGCCGCCGGCGGTGGGCTGCGCCTCGTAGGCCGAACGTTCGAGGGTGGCGAGGTGACGTTGCAACGGGTCGCTGTCGAGAAACAGCGCGACTTCGGCGCCCGGCTCCAGCGAGATCGCGTCGCCCACGGCCAGTTCGATACGCAGTTCGGCCTGGCTCGGGTCGGCGATTTCCATCAGCCGTTCGCCGGTCTGCACCGGTTTGCCGGTCCAGCGCTCGGCATCGGCGAACACCGCAATGCCGTCGCGCTCGGCACGCACTTCGCTGCGGTTGAGCAGTTCGCGGGCGTAGTCGCGTTCGGCGCGTTTCTGTTCGGCGCGGGCGGCCAGCAGGTCGACCCGGGAGCTGGATTCGGCATCAACGAACGAGCGCTGGGAATTGGCTTTGAGCTCCGCTTCGGCGACCCCGAGCGCACGCTCGGCGACATCGGCCTGAGCCTTCAGCGTCGTGCTTTCAAAACGCAGCAACAGGTCATCGGCTTTCACGCTCTGGTTGGGTTTGACCAGAAACTCGGCGATCACCCCGTCCAGCGGTGCGGCGACAACGCGCCCGCCCTGAGGCACCACTTCGGCGGGCGCCAGCACCGACTGGCGCACCGGGATCAACAGCCCGAGCAACAACAAGGCGACCAGCGCCACCTGGCGTTTACGGGTCCAGCGCAGCCGCCAAGGTTTTCGCGGTTGCAACGCCAGCCAGGCATGGCTGTAGGTGTCGCCCAGTTGCGACAGCAGCACTTGCTCGGAAGGGTTCCACGGCAGATCACGGGCCAGCCACAAACCGCCGAACACCTGACCCTGACGGTCGATCAGCGGCAACCAGAACACTTGCATGGCCGACAGGCTGCGCCAATCGGCCTGAATCGATTCGCCGACCATTTCCGGCGTGATCACCCGCGCCTGTTTCAGCACATCCTGCTTGAACAACTGCGCCACAGCCTGCTCGACGAACGCCACGAACGGCGCATTCGGCTCCACCGCGCTGACCCCGGTCACCGCCTGCACCTTGCCGGCGATCAACAGCGCCGCATGGCGAAAACCGAACAGCGACTGGCCGTCATTGACCAGGCTGTAGGCCAGTTGCGAAATGTCTTGGGCCGCGCGGGTCTGCCGTTCGAGATCGAGAAACCGCGCGAACACTTGCTCGGCGGCGCCGCTCACCGGGGCGTTCACTTAAGCTCCGGAAAACGCGCGGTGCCGCTCATACCGGCGAGCAAGCCTTTGGCTTCGGGGAGTGTTGCGACCAGCAACAGGGTCTGACTGCCCTCATCGATCCGCGCACCGAGGCGTTTGACCGTGGCGTCGATGGCCTGACCGGTTTCATCGGGCACGAAGCTGAACGACTGACCGGGCTTGAGCCTGGCCATCCAGCGCGACGGCACCAGCAGATGGATTTCCAGCGTGCGGTTGTCGACCACATCGAGCAGCGGTGCACCGGCCGGCACGCTTTCGTAGCGTTGCACCTTGCGCTCGACCACTTGCCCGTCGAATGGCGCAACCACGCTGCAGCGTTTGACCTGGACTTGATAAACCTGAGATTGCGCCTGGGTCTCGCTGACCTTGGCTTCGGCCCGGGCCACTTCGAAACGCCCGACGGAATTGAGCGCCGCCAGTTGCCGGTTGTGCGCCAGCTCTTCACCGGCGCCACGGCTGGCGGCTTGCGCGGCGTTCAACTGGGCCTGATAAGCCGAACAGTCGAACCGCGCCAGGGTATCGCCCTTCTTGAACGACTCGCCCTCGCTGAACGGCAACTCGATAATCCGCCCCGACAACTCACTGGCCAGCGTCGCCTGATCCCGCGCCCGCAACACCCCGCGCGCTTCACTGCTGGCCGACGCATTCGCCGCCCCGCCGTTATCCAGCAGCGGATCGTCTGGCGCGGGCGTTTGAGCCTGAACTGCACACGTTACAAAGGTCAATCCGACAACCCAACCACGAAAACGCCGCATAACCGTTACTCCCTGACGGATGCTCGGAGTCTACGACAGCGGGGATTAGCGTCAAGCGAAAGGCCATCATTCGGGTGGGAGAATCAACGCTGCGCCATCTCCCCCACCGGATACACCGACTCCCATCCCCCGCCCAACGCCCGGTACAGCCCGACCATCGCCAATGAAACGCCGGTGGAGCTTTCCACCCATTGTTCCTGGGTGGCGAGCAGTGCGCCTTGCACGGTGAGGACGTTGACGAAGTCGACCACGCCTTCGACGTATTGCTGTTGTGCGGTGCGCAGGGCGATCTGGTTCTGGCGCACGGCTTCGGCGAGGCTGTCGCGGCGGCGCTGGCTGGCGTTGTAGGCGGTCAACTGGTCGTCGATTTCGTGCCAGGCGCGCAGGACGGTCTGTTGATAACCGATCGCCGCTTCCTGTTGCTGGGCTTCGCGCAGTTGCAGCACGCCGCGCAGGCGGCCGCCGTCGAACAGCGGCAGACTGAATTGCGGGCCGATGCCGAAGGCCCGTGAGCCCCAGGAGCCGAAATCACTGAGCTGCATGGCTTGCGAGCCGAGATTGCCGGACAGGGTGATGCGCGGATAGAAATCGCCCTTGGCCACGCCAATGTTGGCGGTGGCGGCATGCAATCGGGCTTCGGCCTGGCGGATGTCCGGGCGACGTTCGGCCAGTTGCGACGGCAGGCCGATGGCGACGGTCAGCGGCGACTGTGGCACTGGCGCATCTGTGGATAACTCTTTCGCCAGCGCCTGCGGTGGTTCGCCCATCAACAGGCTGATGGCGTTGATCAGTTGCGCCTGACGTTGCTCCAGCGCCGGCAGGCGCGATTCGATGGCCGCCACTTGCGCGGCGGCTTCGGCGACGTCGAGATCGGTGGCCACGCCATCGTTGAGGCGCAGTTGCGAGAGCTTCAGGCTGTGCCGCGCCACGTCGAGGTTCTGCTCGGTGACCGCGCGGGTGTTCTGCACACCACGCAGCTGGATGTAGTTCTGCGCGGTGTCCGCGAGCACCGCCAGCAGCACACCGCGACGGTCGTTTTCCGCGACTTCGAGATTGGCATCGGCCGCTTCGGTTTCCCGGCGCACACGGCCCCAGAAATCCAGCTCCCAAGAGGCGGAGAAACCGGCATCCCACAGGTTGAAGGCAGAATCGCCGTTGTGCCCGGACGGGTCGTTCAGGCCCTCGCCGCTGTTGCGTTTGCGTGCGTAGCTACCGGTGGCGGCAGTCGTAGGATAGCGGTCGGCGCTGATCACCTGACGGGCAGCGCGGCTTTGTTGCAGACGGCTGCTGGCCAGTTGCAGATCGAGGTTGCTGCGCAGGGCGCGCTGGGTCAGGGCCGAGAGTTGCGCGTCGTGAAAGACTTCCCACCAGCGCTCGTTCAAAGGTTCGCTGACAGCCTGGCTGACGGCAGTTTTTGACGGTTTTGCCCACTCGGCAATCTGCGTGGCTTCGGGTTTCTGGAAGTCCGGGCCGACGGTGCACGCCGCCAGCGCCGACAGACTCAGGACCACTGTCAGGGAATGAAAGCGCTTCATCGCTGTGTCACCTCACGCACCGACGTCGCCGAGCTTTCGGTGTCGATGCTCGCCTCCACCGACATCCCCACCCGCAAGCGTTCGGCCAGCGGCTGGCCCGGATCCAGCAGGACCTTCACCGGAATCCGCTGCACGACTTTGGTGAAGTTGCCGGTGGCGTTGTCCGGTTTGACCGCCGCGAAGGTCACGCCGGTAGCCGGGGCGATGCTCTCGACACGGCCGGTGAGCGCTTCGCCGCCGAGGCTGTCGACCCGCACGATAACGTCCTGCCCCGGCTGCACGTCGGTGAGCTGGGTTTCCTGGAAGTTGGCGACCACATAGGCCTGCTTCAACGGCACCACCGCCAGCAGTTTGCTGCCCGGCGTCACATAGGCGCCGACCCGCACGGCGCGCTCACCGATCATGCCGTCCTGGGGCGCGGTGATGCGCGTGTAGGACAGCTCGAAACTGGCGATTTCCAGCGCGGCCTGAGCGTGTTTCAAACTGCCTTCGGCAGCATCGCGCTGCGCCGTCAGAATCTCGACCTGTTTACGTTCCGCCGCCAGTTTCGCGGTGGCCGTGTCCAGCCGCGCAGAGGCCTGATCGATCCGGGTGCGCGCCTGTTGCGCGTTCTGCACGGTGCCGGCACCGACGCCGGCCAAGTGGTTGTAGCGGTTCAATTCCTGCTGGGCGAAGGCCATTTCAGCCTTGGCCGAAACCACCGACGCCTGCGCTTGGGCGATCACCGAGGTCTGGCGCTCCAGCGTGGCCTTGGTGTTCTGCAATTGAGCGCGGGCGACCAGGGTTTGCGCATCGGCGGCCTCGGCGGCGGCGCGCAGGTCGCGGTCATCGATCAGCGCCAGCAACTGCCCGGCCTTGACCTGCTGGTTGTCTTCCACCAGCACCTCTTTGATGAACCCCGCCACACGCGGCACCACCAGAGTGAAGTCGGCAGAAACGAACGCATCGTTGGTGTTCTGCTGAGTACGCTTGCCGAACAGGCCGGGCATCGCCAGATACACCAGCACACCGACCGCCAGCGCAGCGGCCACAGCCACCGCGAGTTTTTGCTTTGCTTGAGTCGTCATAAGAACCTTCTATTTCAGTCAGGTCGGCGCGCGCGGCGGGAAGATCCGCGTCGGCAGCCAGAAAATCAGCAGGATCAGCGCCACCGCGACGCCGGCCATGCACAGATAAAGATCCGAAGAAGTCAGCACCACCGCCTGTTCATGCAGGCGATGGGCGAGGCCGGGGTCGTTGCTTGCGGCCAGCGGCGAATTGCCGAGGCGATCGACCAGCATCGTCGAGTGAAAATGCAGGCGCGAAGTGGTCAGCGCCTCGATCACGCCGGTGGCGACCACCGCCGCCAGGCCTTTCACGGTGTTGAACCACGCCGAAGCGAACGGCCCGTCCTGCGGCTGGATGCTGCCGGTCGACAGCATCAGCAACGGCAGCACCGCCATCGGCTGGCCGAAAATCTGCAGCCATTGCAGGACATAGAAATCGTCGCGAATCCATTCCGAGGTCAGCTGCGAGCCGCCCAGGCACGACAGCGTCAGCATGCTCAAACCGATGCCGAGCACCCAGCGGCAATCGACCCAACGCAGGTTGCACAACGCCGCCACCAGCGGCAGCGCGATCAACTGAGGTAACGCCGCGATCAGCATGATCGGCGCGGTCTGTACCGGCCGGTAACCCTGCACCTGAGCCAGATAACTCGATGGAATCAGCACCACCGCCAGCAGCACCACCAGCACGCCGGCCAACGTCATCAGCGCGAACGACAGGTTACGAATGCCGAGCATCTGCAACTTGAAGAATGGAATCGGCTGCGACCATTCATTGATCAGAAACGCCACCAGCAACAGCGAACCGGCGCCGAGCAAAGCGCAGATCAGGTTCGACTCGAACCAGTCCAGGCGATTGCCCTGCAGCAGGCCGATCACCAGCATGCAGATCGCCGGAAAGCCCAGCAGCAGGCCTTTCCAGTTGAATGACTTGAGGCGTTCCAGACGCAGCGGATCCTGCGGCAAGCCGTACGCAACAGCGGCCATGGCGATCAGGCACGGCACGATGATTTGCCAGAACGTCCACTGCCAGCCGACGTACTCAGTCCACAGCCCGGCCAGCGGCGTACCGAGACCAGGGCCGAAGGTAGCGGTCAGGGCATAACCGGCGAGGCCATACAGTTTGATATTGGCCGGTAGGAAACGCAGGGCAACGGTCATCAGCATCGGCGGCAGCGCACCGCCGGCCAAGCCTTGCAGGATGCGCATCAGCAGCAGGCTTTCGTAGTTCGGGGCGAACGGGCAAAGCACCCCGAGCAGGGTGAACACGCCGATGGCGCACAGGGTGAAGCGACGAAGGGAAAAGGTCACCGAGCACCACGGCGCGAACGCCATGGCCGCCACCGAGGTCGCGGTGTAACTGGCGACCAGCCAGGTGCCTTCGTCGTAACCGATGCTCAGGGCGCCGCGAATGTCGGCCAGGGCGACCTTGGTCACCATCTCGTTGAGACCCGACACCAGCACCGCCAGCAGCACACCGACCAGACCGATGATGATCCGCGCCCCGAACACCGGTGGCGCGGCTGCCATCGGAGCGGTAGCGGCAATCGGTGCCGTGACCGTCAGGGATGTCATGCAAGCAAACTCCGGAGGGAAAAATACCGGAGCATGTTAGTAGGGCTTAGTGCTGACGAAAATTGACTTATTGGCAGCTTATAAGTGCGCCAGACGCAATCGTCAGGGCTGTGCCGCCAGCCAGGTTTCGTCGCAGCAGGTCTTGAGGGTTTCACGCAGCCAGCGGTGGGCCGGATCCTTGTCGAAACGCGGGTGCCAGGCCTGGGTCAGCATCAGGGTCGGCAACGGGACCGGCAGATTGAACGAGCGCAGCTTCAAGCCCAGCCGCCGCACGCTGAGCAGCGCTTCCTTGGGCACCGGCAAAATCAGGTCGGAGTCCGGCAGGGCGAACATCGCCGCGTGGAAACTCGGCGCAATCACTGCCACCCGTCGCTCCAGCCCCAGGGCATTCAAAGCGGTGTCGATGGGCCCACGGGCGATGCCCCGGCGGGACATGCTGATGTGGGAAAAACCGGCGTAACGTTCGGCCGTGATCTCGCCATCCAGCAGCGGATGATCCTCGCGCACCAAGCCGACGAAGTGGGTGGAAAACAGGTTCTGCACTTTGACTTCCGGCGTCACCGGGCGGGTGTTGCTGACACTCAGGTCGATCCGCCCTTCGCGCAGGGCTTCATCGTCGCCATCACCTTCGGGAACGAAACGCAACTCACAGTGCGGCGCCAGTTGATCGAGGGTGTCGAACAGCTTGCCGCCGTACACACCGACGAAGAAGTCGTTGGCGCGAATGCTGAAGCGCCGGCGCAACGTCCCCAGTTCCACCGCATCGGCCGAGCGAAACAGCAGCGCCGCCTGCTCGACCACATCGCGCACCTGCTCGCGCAGCTCCAGGGCCTTGGGCGTCGGCACCAGGCCGCGACCGGCGCGCACCAGAATCGGATCGCCAATGGCTTCGCGGATCCGCGTCAGCGTGCGGCTCATGGCCGCCGGGCTGAGGTTCATCCGCCGCGCGGCGCCGACCACGCTGCCCTCGTCGAGCAAGGCGTCGAGGGCGACCAACAGGTTCATGTCCGGGAGTTGCATGCTGAGCACTCGTGACCGATCAGGATTGATTCGCACGCAATGCTAGCAGATCAGAAAATCAGCGCTGCATCCCCCAGCGTTTCACCGTCACCCGCTCCAGCGTGTCGAATACCAGGTTCTCCACCAGCAGACCGATGAGGATAACCACCGCCAGACCGGCAAACACCTTGTCGGTGTACAGCTCGTTGCGGTTCTGGAAGATGTACCAGCCCAGGCCGCCCTTGCCGCTGGTGGCGCCGAACACCAGTTCGGCGGCGATCAGGGTACGCCAGGCGAAGGCCCAACCGATTTTCAGCCCGGCGAGGATCGATGGCAGCGCCGCCGGAATCAGGATGAACAGCACGAAGCGCATGCCCTTCAAGCCGTAGTTGCGCCCGGCCATGCGCAGGGTTTCCGAGACGCCGAGAAACCCGGCGTAAGTGTTCAACGCCAGCGCCCACAGCACCGAATGCACCAGCACGAAAATCAGGCTGTTCTGCCCCAGGCCGAACCACAGCAACGCCAGCGGCAACAGCGCAATCGCCGGCAGCGGGTTGAACATCGAAGTCAGGGTGCTGAGCAAGTCCCGACCCACCTGGGTCGAAACCGCCAGCGTGGTCAGAGCGAAGGCCAGGACGATGCCGATCAGGTAACCCTTGATCAGCACCACCAGCGAGATCCACACCTTGCCCAGCAGCTCGCCGCTGAGCAGGCCGTCGTACAGCGCATGACTGGTCTGCAAAAAGCTCGGCAGCAACAGGTCGTTGTTTTGCACCCGGGCGACCACCTCCCAGAGCACGGCGAGCAAAATCAGGATCACGCTTTTGCGCAGCCAGCCCTGTTGCCACAGGCGCTGGCCCAGCGGCAGCTCGCGCTCCACCGGGACGCTGGTCAGCGGTTGCAGATCGTTTTCGAATTCTTGACGTACGGATGATGAATGGCTCATCGGGCAATCCTCCAGGCGGCTCAATAAGCGATGCGGATATCGGTGAAATCCAGTTCGCGCTCGGCTTCCGGCGACTGCCCTTCATCGAACAGCAAACGGTGAATGCGCCGTGCCGACTCTTGAAACGCCACGCCGCCAAGGCTGTGCAAATCGTATTGATGACTGTGCACTTCCGCCCTCACCCGGCCCGGGTGCGGCGATAACAGCAGGATGCGATTGCCGACCACCAGCGCTTCTTCAATCGAGTGGGTGACGAACAGCAAGGTGAACCGCACCTCCTCCCAGAGCAGCAGCAATTCCTCCTGCATCTTGCGGCGGGTCAGGGCATCCAGCGCGGCGAACGGCTCGTCCATCAGCAGGATTTTCGGCTGCATCGCCAGCGCCCGGGCAATCGCCACCCGCGCTTTCATGCCCCCGGACAAGGTGTGCGGATAGGCATCGGCGAACGCCGCCAGACCGACTTTTTCCAGATAATGCAGCGCGCGCTCTTCGGCTTCCTTTTTCTTCAACGTGCGCGAAGCCAGCAGCGGAAACATCACGTTCTGTTTGACGGTTTTCCACGGTGGCAGTTGATCGAACTCCTGAAACACCACGATCCGGTCCGGCCCCGGCGCGTCGACCCGCTGGCCCTGCAGACGGATCTCGCCCTCGCACGGCGCAATGAACCCGGCGACGGCTTTGAGCAAGGTGGATTTACCGCAGCCGGAAGGACCGAGCAGCACGAAGCGATCCTGTTGATCGACTTCGAAACTGACCTGGTGGGTGGCCCGCACGACGCGCTGCGGCGTGCGGTATTCGAGGCTGACCTGATCGACCGCCAACAGCGCTTGCGCAGTGGCGATCGGGTTGCTGGCCGCGTGGCCTTGCAAAGGGGCGTTCATGTCGATCAGCTCCCCTGCAACGGTTTGGCGTCCTGGAAGAAGTAGTCCTTCCACGATTCGGGTTTGTTCTTGATCGCGCCGACGCGGTAGAGGAATTCGGCGAGCGGGTAGGTGTTTTTCGGCGTGACGCTGAATTCGAACTGCGGGTTGTCGATGATTTTCAGCAACGCGGCGCGGTCGATCTTGGCCTTGGTCACGCGGATGTAGGTGTCCGCCGCCGCGCCTTTATCGTTCTGCGCAAATTGCGCGGCTTCGGTCAGCGCTTCGACGAACGCCTTGTAGGTTTTCGGGTTCTCGTTGCGGAATTTCTCGGTGGCGAACAGCACGGTCGGCGAGTTCGGGCCGAGCACGTCATAGGAGTTGAGCACCACGTGCACATTCGGATTTTCCAGCGCCTGATCCTGGAACGGCGGGTTGGAGAAGTGCCCGGTCAGCTCGGTGCCGCCGGCAATCAGCGCAGCGGTGGCGTCCGGGTGCGGAACGGCGATGGTGTACTTGTCGAGGCGATTGAATTCCTTGTCGCCCCACTGCTTGGCCGCCGCGTATTGCAGGAAGCGCGACTGCACAGAAACGCCCACTGCCGGCACCGCAATGCGGTCCTTCTCGGTGAAGTCGGCGATGGTTTTGACCTTGGGATTGTTGCTGACGAGGTAGTACGGGAAGTTCCCCAGCGAGGCCACGGCTTTGACGTTCTGCTTGCCGTGGGTGCGATCCCAGATGGTCAGCAGCGGCCCGACGCCGGCGCCGGCAATGTCAATGGAGCCGGAGAGCAGCGCATCGTTGACTGCCGCACCGCCGGACAACTGGGTCCAGTCGACCTTGATGTCGAGGCCTTCCTGCTTGCCGTACTTCTCGATCAGACCCTGATCGCGAACCACGTTGAGCAATAAATAGACGATGCCGAACTGTTCGGCGATGCGGATTTCACCTTCGGCGTGGGCCACGGTCGGTGCCACCAGGCTGCCGGCGATCAGGCTGAAACCGAGGCCGATGGTCGCCGCCAGCGGCGCGAATGGAAGACGTTTGGACATGATCGGATCTCCGGCGAATCAGAAAGGCGCGTCGCCCTGAATGGTGGTGCGATACAGCTTGCGGCGCAGGTGCGCAGGGCAACCGGCGGCAAGGTGGATCAGCGAGCGGTTGTCCCAGAACACCAGGTCGTGTGGCTGCCATTGATGGCGATAGATGTTCTGCGGCAGCACGCTGTGGGCGTAGAGCTCGTCGAGCAGTTGTTTGCTCTCGTCCTCCGGCAGGCCGACGATGCGGGTGGTGAAGCCTTCGCTGACGAACAAGGCCTTGCGGCCGTTTTCCGGATGGGTGCGGACCACCGGGTGCACGACCTCGGCGACCTGGGCCAATTGCTCCGGGGTCAGGGTCGGGCGCCAGTTGCCTTCGAATTTGGTTTCGCTGTAACGCGCGGTGTAGGAATGCGCAGCCGAGCGGCCTTCAACGGCTTTGCGCAGGGCGTCGGGCAGGCTGTCCCAGGCTTTGTGCATGTCGGCGAACAGGGTGTCGCCGCCTTCGGACGGCAGCTCTTGGGCGTGCAGCATCGAGCCGAGGCTCGGCAGCTCTTTATAGGAAAGGTCCGAGTGCCAGAACTTGCCGGCATCACCGAGGCCGATGTTCTGGCCGTTCTCGACGATGTTGGAAACGATGAGGATTTCCGGGTGATTGGCCAGCAGGAACTGCTTGAGCACGTGGATCTGCAACACGCCGAAGCGGCGGCTGAAGTCGATCTGCTGTTGCGGGGTGATGCGCTGGTCGCGGAACACCACGACGTGGTGATCGAGGTGCGCGCGGTGGATGCGGGCGAAGTCTTCATCATTGACCGGACGGGTCAGGTCGAGGCCGATGATTTCGGCGCCGACGGCACCGCTGAACGGGCGGATCTCGAAGGTTTGCGGCGCGGCAGTCGCGGCGCTTGGGGTAGCAGTAGCTGCGGACATCAATCAATCTCCCACGCACGGCGCGCTCGATGGCGCGCGCGTCGATCAGAAACTCACGCTGGATTGCGTGTTGGTTCGTGTCGTGCGGCGCGCCGATTGGTCGGCAGGTACGCAGGAGGCTGACTTTATAGCTATAAGAAGCGGAATTTAAATACTGTTAACGAATAACGATATGGCGAATGCTTAGGAATGGACTGGATGGTGAGTGACCATTTGTGTCACTTACTGACAGGGATGTGGTGTTCGAGCTGACGCCATCGCTGGCAAGCCAGCTCCCACAGGGAGCTCGGTTAGAACACAATTGTGTGCTCATTAAAGAACTCTGTGGGAGCTGCGGTGCGACGATTCGACTTGCCAGCGATGAGGCCCGAAAGGCCAATAAAGATCTAGCGTTCGTGCAACGCCTCGGCGCGCGCCCGGATGATCGGTTTGAGCAGATAGCTCAGCACGGTCTTCTTGCCGGTGATGATGTCCACCGACGCGACCATCCCCGGGATGATCAGCAACGGCTTCTCGTCAGTGCCGAGATGGCTGCGCTCGGTGCGCAGCTTGATGACGTAGTAGGTGGTTTTCTTGTCTTCGTCGGTGATGGTGTCGGCGCCGATCTGTTCCAGCTTGGCCTTGAGCCCACCGTAGATGGTGTAGTCATACGCGGTGAACTTCACCGTGGCTTCCTGACCCGGATGCAGGAATGCAATGTCCTGCGGACGGATCTTCGCTTCGACCAGCAGCGTGTCGTCCAACGGCACGATTTCCAACAGGTCGCTGCCCGGCTGGATCACGCCGCCGATGGTGTTGACCAGCATCTTGTTGACGATGCCCCGCACCGGCGAGGTGACGAGCGTCCGGCTGACCCGGTCTTCCAGCGCCTTGCCGGTGGCCTGGGCCTTGTTCAGGTCGGTGCGCGCCTCGTTGAGCTGGGTCAGGGCTTCACTGCGGAACTTGCCGCGCGTCTCGTCAATCTTGCGCTGCACTTCCTTGATCGCCGATTCGGCGCGCGGGATCGCCAGGGTGGTGGCATCGAGCTGACCACGGGTTTCCACTTCGGCACGCTTGAGTCGCAGCACTTCCACCGGCGACACCGCGCCCTGGGCCACCAGCGGCTCAGACATGTTGATTTCCTGACGTTGCAGGCCGAGTTGCTGGCGGTACTGCGCCTGCTTCGAGGTGAACTCACGCAGCTCTTGCTGACGCTGGATCAACTGTTCCTGCAAACCACCGACTTCATCGTGCAGTTGCTGACGACGGCTGATGTACAACGATTCTTCACTTTTCGCCTGACCCGGCACGGCTTTGAGCACGTCCTCGGGGAAATTCAGCGGCCGGTCATCGACCTCGGCACTCAGGCGCTCGACCCGCAGCAGCATCGACAGGCGATCAGCCTCGGTTTCACCGACGTTGGAGGCGAATCGCGTGTCATCCAGCCGTACCAGCGGTGCGCCGGCCTCGACGATCTGGCCTTCCTTGACGAACAGCTCGGAGACGATCCCGCCCTCGAGGTTCTGGATTTTCTGGATCTTCGACGAGGGAATCGCCTTGCCGTCGCCCTTGGTCACTTCGTCGATGACGGCGAAGTTGGCCCACAGCATCAGGAACACGAAGAAGCCGATGATTGCCCAGATCGTCAGGCGCACCACGCGCGGCGCGTCCTCGATCAAGGCCTTGTTGACCTCTGGCAGCGGCTGGCCCTGCAGCGATGCCGAGCCCTTGAAGTAGCGGCGGATCGAATCCTTGAAACCCGACTTAAGCAACACTGATCTGCCCCTTCTTCAACGCTTCCATGACGGCCGCTTTCGGACCGTCGGCGAGGATCTGTCCACGGTCGACCACCAGCAGGCGATCGACCAGCGACAGCAGCGATGCCCGGTGCGTCACCAGCACCACGGTCTTGTTTTCCACCACCGCCGCGAGGCGTTGCTTGAGGCGTTCTTCGCCGGTGTTGTCCATGGCGCTGGTCGGTTCGTCGAGCAAGAGAATCGGCGGATTGAGCAACAGCGCCCGGGCCAGGGCGACGTTCTGGCGCTGACCGCCGGACAGGTTCTGCCCGCGCTCGCCGACTTGCAGTTCATAACCCTGCGGGTGCAGTCGGGCGAATTCGTGGACGCCGGCCAGTTCAGCGGCCTGCAGGACAAGTTCGTCTTCGACGTAACGAGCGCCGGAAATCAGGTTGTCGCGCAGGGTGCCGGCCAGCAGCTGGATGTCCTGCGGCACGTAGCCGATGTTGTAGCGCAGCTCGCTGACGTCGATCTGTCGAATGTCGACGCCATCCACCAGCAACGCACCATCGTCCGGCTGATACAGGCCGACCAGCAGTTTCGCCAGTGAGCTTTTGCCGGAACCGCTGCGGCCGATGATGCCGATCTTCTCGCCGGGACGGATCACCAGGTTGATGTTCTTCAGCGCCGGGTTCTGTTGCTCCGGGTAAGTGAAGCTGAGCTGGCGGCATTCGATCGCGCCTTGCAGCACCTTGCGGCTCAGTGGGCGTTCTTCGAAATTGCGCTCCTGCGGCAACTCCATCATCTGGTCGACCGAGGTCATGGTCACCCGCGCCTGCTGGTAGCGGGTCAGCAGACCGGACAACGACGCCAGCGGGCTGAGGGCGCGGCCACTGAGCATGTAGCAGGCGATCAGGCCGCCCATGCTCAGGTTGCCGGCGATGATCTGGTACACGCCGAAGACGATCATGATCACCCCGGCCAATTGCTGGATCAGCAGGGTGATGTTCATCGCCAGACCGGAGAGCATTTTCACCCGCAGCTCGAGGCGGCTGAGGGTGCCGATGGTTTGCTCCCACTGATATTGGCGTTCGCTTTCGGCGTTGTTGACCTTCACCGCGTCGAGGCCGGCGAGGGTTTCGATCAGGCTCGACTGACGCTCGGCGCCGAGGGCCATGGTGCGTTCCATGGTTGCCACCAGCGGCTTCTGCAATGCGTAGCCGATCAGCAGCGCAATCGGAAAGGCCAGCACCGGAATCCACACCAGATGCCCGCCGAGAATCGCGATGACGATGAAGATCAGGAGGGTGAACGGCAGGTCGATCAGGCTGGTCAGGGTCAGCGAGGCGAGGAAGTCACGCAGGCTCTGGAACTCATGGATGTTCTGGGCAAAGCTGCCGACCCGCGCGGGGCGGTATTTCATGGCCATGCCGACGATGCGCTCGAACAGCGTGGCAGAGATGATCAGGTCGGTTTTCTTGCCGGCCAGATCCAGGCACAGGCTGCGCAGGCTCTTGAGGATCAGGTCGAACAGATAGGCGCCGGTGATACCCAGCGCGAGCACCCACAGGGTCGCTTCGGCCTGGTTCGGCACCACGCGGTCGTAGACGTTCATCACGAACAGCGGCGCGGCCATGGCGATGATGTTGATCAGAAAACTGGCGGCGATGGCGTCGGCATACAGCCAGCGCGAACGCTTGAGGGTGTCGCGAAACCAAGAGCGCGCACGCGGGATCAGCGTGCCGTGGTTGACGTCGAATTTGTGCTGGGGCTGGGCGAAGAACACTTTGCCGGTGTAGTCGTCGGCCAGCAGCTCGCGGCTGACCAGGGATTCACCGCCGTCGCTTTCGCTGAGCAGCACCCGCGCGTCGTTCTCACCCTGCCAGCCGAGCAGGACGGCACTGCGGCCATCCTTGAGCAGCAACAGCGCCGGCATGGCAATCGCCGGAATCTCTTCCAGCTTGCGCTGCAGCACCCGTCCTTGCAGCCCGGCGCGCGCCGCCGCACGGGGCAGCAGCTCGACACTCAGGCGTTGTTTGGGCAGCGGCAGGCCGGTGGTCAGCATCGCCGCGCTGGCGGGTTTCTGGTGGAGCATGCAAAGAGCGAGCAGACCGTCCAGTAACGGATCGTCATGCAACGCGCGTGGATCATGACTGAGATGAACTCGACTGACTTCTGATTCCACGCTCGACACTCTTTAGCAGTTGAAAAGGGACAACTCAATTCATCCCAGGCAGCTGAACCTTGGGCTTAACGTCGTTCTGCACAACGGATGCCAAGGGTGCGACCACTCCCTGGCTCTTGAGCAATTCGCCAATGGTCGCCTTGATTCGATACTGAGTAAATAACTGAATGTTTTTGATTTCAGCCAGACGCCGCGAAGCGGTGAACAGCTCGTTTTCACTGTCGAGCAAATCCAGCAGGGTACGTTCGCCGAGGCTGAACTGACGCTGATATGCGGTGCGCACCGAGGTGCTGTGATCAACGTACTGCTGAGCGATCGGCACCTGAGCGTTGGCGTTGTTCAGGGCGTTCCAGGCCAGGCCCAGTTCTTCATTCAATTGGCGCAAGGCGTTGTTGCGGATATCCAGCGCCTGGTTCGACAGGTACGACTTGGATTCCAGATCCGCCTTGTTGCTGCCGCCCGAATACAGGTTGAAGCGCATGCGCAGCATGGCCTGCCATTCATTGTTGTGACCGTTCTGGCCGTCGAGGTCATTGTCAGCAGTGCGGCCCAGCTCGGCGTCGAAACGCGGGTAGAAGGTCGACTTGGCAGTCTCGTATTGCTTCTCGGCCGCGGCGATATCGGACTCGGCCGAACGCAGGATCGGGCTGTTTTCCAGCATCTGCTGGCGCGCTTCATTCAGGTTGGCCGGCATCATCGCCATGAACGGCGCCGGACGCTCCAGCTGATCGGGCATCTGGCCGACGGCGCTGAGGAAATTGGTTTCCGAGTCGGCGAGGTTGGTCTGCTCGGTGATCAGGTTGTTGCGGGCCTGGGCCATCCGCGCTTCGGCCTGATCGAGGTCGGCACCGCTGCCGACGCCGCGCTGGGTGCGCAGCTGGATCTGGTCGTAGATGCGCTGGTGGCTCTTCAGGTTTTCCTCGGCCAGACGCACAAACTCACGACGGGTCAGCACGTCCAGGTAAACCTGGGCCACGGTCAGCGCAGTGCGCTCGGAAGTGCCGAGCAAGGAATACGCGCGGGAGTTGACGGTGGCTTGTTGACGCCCGACTTCGCTGGACGTCGCAAAACCGTCAAAAACCATTTGCGACAGACGCAAACTTGACTCGCTGCGGTTCAGGGTTTCCCAGTGATTGCCACCACCGGCGGCACGGGTGGTCACGCTGTCGGTGCCTTCACGGCCATAACCGCCCAGCAGATCGACCTTGGGCAGGTATCCACCTTTTGCAGCCTTTAATTGATAATCCGCGGCCAGTCGGCTGTTGACCCCTGCCTGGATTTCCGGATGGACATCCAGCGCCTGCTGCATGGCTTCTGGTAAGGATTGTGCTTGTACGAAAGACGCGGCGAGAGCGAAGGGTAGAGCCTTGAACAGGTGCGAACGCATGGTAAAGATTTCCCAGAACTTCTTGTCTTGAATCACAGCAAAATGACGAGCTGCGTCGGAAGATGGCAACCGGAATGACCGTATGTCGGAAAGTTTAAAACCGGAACTGGATCACACGCTGAAGGGCAGGTCGCCGCATAAATATCAATGTGACATTACTGGGGCGATTGTTTAGGATGGCACCCAGAAGGTCAATAGTTTGGCATAAAGTTAATAGCGAAAGAATCTAGCCAAAATATTGACGAACAACAGCGTCAACTTTGTTTCATCTTTTTTTAAAAGTACGTCCAGACTGAATCGGCGCAGACAGCCATCAGGTCTATGGAAGTCAACTGAACGTGACACCCGGAGAGTCTTCAATGAGCAGTGTTGTTGCCATCGTCAAAAGCATTGTTGGTCAGGTTTTCGTGGTGTCCCCAGAGGGCGTCCGTCGCGTACTCGTTGAAGGCGACCGGCTGTTTGCCGGCGATCAGGTCGACACCGGCGTTTCCGGCGCCGTGTCCCTGGAACTGGCCGATGGCCGCACGATCGATCTGGGCCGCGACACTCAGTGGAGCGCCGATGCCCCGGATTCCAGCACCGACCTGGCCGAAGCCACCGCGCAAGCCGCGCCGTCGGTAGAAGAGCTGCAACAAGCCATCGCCGCCGGTGTCGACCCGACTACCGCCCTTGAATCCACCGCCGCCGGCCCTAGCGCCGCAGGAACTGGCGGTGCCGCCGGTGGCGGTCACAGCTTCGTGATGCTCGATGCGACCGCTGGCCGTGTCGACCCGACCATTGGTTTCCCGACCGCAGGCATCAACGCTGCCGGCCAGGCCGCCCAGAACATCACCGGCGGCCAGACCACCGACACCAACGCCAATGTCCTGCGCGAATCGACCCTGAGCCTCAGCGCCACGCCGAGCATTACCGAAGCCGGCGGCGTTCTGGTGTACACCGCGACCCTGACCCAGGCGCCGCTGACCGACCTGACCATCACCCTGTCCAACGGCGCGGTGATCGTGATTCCGGCCGGTTCCACCACCGGCACCGTCAACGTGCCGCTGGCACCGAACGACACTGTTTATAACGACCCGACCCAGATCGACGTGACCGTCACCGGCACCACCGGCGGCAACGGCATCACCGTGACCCCGCCGACCACCCCGGCCACGACCCAGGTCACCGACACCATCGACACCACCACCGTCACCCTGACGGCGGGCCCGAGCGTGACCGAAGGCGGTCAGATCACCTACACCGCGACCCTGACCAACCCGGCGCAGACGCCGGTGACCGTGACCCTGTCCAACGGCTCGACCATCACTATCGGCGCCGGCCAGACCACCGGCACCGTCAACGTGCCGACCGCACCGAATGACGTCTATAACAACGGCAGCACCGTCACCACCACCATCACCGGTGCCACGGGCGGCAACTTCGAAAACCTGGTGCCGAACCCGACACCGGCCGTTACCACGATCGTCGATTCGCGAGATACCACCGGCCTGACCCTGACCGCTACCGGCACCGTGGTCGAAGGTGGCCAGATCACCTACACCGCGACCCTGACCAACCCGGCGCAGACGCCGGTGACCGTCACCCTGTCGAACGGCTCGACCATCACCATCGGCGCCGGCCAGACCACCGGCAGCGTCAACGTGCCGACCGCGCCGAATGACGTTTACAACAACGGCGGCACCGTCAGCACCACGATTACCGGTGCCACCGGCGGCAATTTCGAGAATCTGGTGCCAAACACGACGCCAGCGACCACCACCGTCACCGATTCCATCGACACCACCAACCTGTCGCTGAGCGCCACCGGTTCCGTGGCCGAAGGCGGTTCGATCGTCTACACCGCGACCCTGACCAATCCTGCCGGGACCCCGGTGACCGTGACGTTGAGCAACGGCTCCGTCATCACCATCGAGGCTGGCAAAACTACCGGCACCGTGACCGTTCCGGCGCCAGCCGATGACGTCTATAAAGACGCCGGCAAAGTCGAAGTCACTATCAAGGACGCAACCGGCGGCAACTTCGAGAACCTGGTGCCAAGCACCGTTCCGGCCGTTACCGAAGTCACCGACACTATCGACACCACCACGGTAAAACTCACAGCGACCGAATCAGCGGCTGAAGGTGGCACTGTCACTTATACCGCTACTGTCGGCGCACCAGTGACCGGTTCGCCGGTCACTGTGACGCTGGCCAGTGGTCAGTCGATCACCATCGAAGTGGGCAAAACCACCGGTACCGTGACCACCACTGCGCCGAACGATGCGTTGACCGGCAATGCACCGCTGACCAACTCGATCACCGGCGTTTCCGGCGGTAACTACGAAAATCTGGTGGCCGACAAAACCCCGGTTTCGACCACGGTGACAGACGTGGCCGACACCACCAATCTGACCCTTAGCGCCACCGGCACTGTCGCCGAGGGTGGTTCGATTGTTTACACCGCGACCCTGACCAATCCGGCCGGTACCCCGGTGACCGTGACGTTGAGCAACGGCTCCGTCATTACCATCGAAGCTGGCAAAACCACCGGCACCGTGACCGTTCCGGCGCCAGCCGATGACGTCTATAAAGACGCCGGCAAAGTCGAAGTGACCATCAAGGACGCCACCGGCGGCAATTTCGAGAACCTGGTGCCGAGCACCGTTCCGGCCGTCACCGACGTGACCGACACCGTCGACACGACCACCGTCAAACTGACCGCGACCGAGTCGGCGGCTGAAGGCGGCACCGTTACTTACACCGCCACCGTCGGCGCACCGGTGACTGGCTCGCCTGTCACCGTGACCCTGGCTAACGGTCAGTCGATCACCATCGAAGTCGGCAAAACTACCGGCACCGTCACCACCACCGCACCGAACGACGCATTGGCCGGCAACGCACCACTGACCAACGCGATCACCGGCGTGAGCGGCGGAAACTACGAGAATCTGGTCGCCGACAAGACGCCGGTCAGCACCACCTTGACCGACACTGTCGACACCACCAACCTGACCCTGAGCGCCACCGACTCCGTGACCGAGGGCGGCTCGATCATCTACACCGCGACGCTGACCAATCCAGCCGGCACTCCGGTGACCGTGACGTTGAGCAACGGCTCCGTCATCACCATCGAAGCCGGCAAAACCACCGGTACCGTGACCGTTCCGGCCCCTGCCGATGACGTCTACAAGGATGCCGGCAAAGTCGAAGCGACCATTACCGGCGCAACCGGCGGCAACTTCGAAAACCTGGTGCCAAGCACTGTGCCGGCCGTGACCCAGGTCACCGACACCATCGACACTTCAACCGTCAAACTGACCGCGACCGAATCGGCCGCTGAAGGCGGTACCGTCACTTATACCGCGACGGTTGGCGCCCCGGTAACCGGCTCGCCGGTGACCGTGACCCTGGCCAACGGTCAGTCGATCACTATCGAAGTCGGCAAAACCACCGGCACCGTGACTACCACGGCGCCGAACGACGTACTGGCCGGCCATGCACCGCTGACCAACTCGATCACCGGTGTGAGCGGCGGCAACTACGAAAACCTCGTGGCCGACAAAACGCCGGTCAGCACCACCATCACCGATACCGTTGACACCACCACCGTATCGCTGACCGCCACCGGCAACGTCAACGAGGGCGGGCAGATCATCTACACCGCCACCCTGACCAACCCGGCCGGCACCCCGGTGACCGTGACGTTGAGCAACGGCTCCGTCATCACCATCGAAGCCGGCAAAACCACTGGCACCGTGACCGTTCCGGCTCCTGCCGATGACGTCTACAAAGATGCCGGCAAAGTCGAAGTGACCATCAAGGACACTTCCGGCGGCAATTTCGAAAACCTGGTGGCCAACCCGACGCCAGCGGTGACCAACGTCGCCGACACCATCAACACCACGCACCTGACCCTCAGCGCCGAAAGCTATGTGCTCGAAGGCACGTCGATCACTTACACCGCGACCTTGACCAACGCCGCGCAGACGCCGGTGACCGTCAACCTGAGCAACGGCCAGACCATCGTTATCGAGGCCGGCAAGACCAGCGGTTCGGTGACCATCCCGGCGCCGAGCGATGACGTCTACAAGGATGTCAGCAAGCTCACCGTGACCATGACCGATGCCAGCGGCGGCAACTTCGAGAAGCTCGACGTCAGCAAGACGCCGGTCAGCACCACGGTCAACGACACCATCGACAAGACCACGCTGACCCTGAGCGCCAGCGATACTGTCAGCGAAGGTGGCCAGATCACCTACACCGCGACCCTGAGCAACCCGGCCGGCACCGCCATGACCGTGACCCTGGCCAACGGCGCGGTCATCAACATCGCCGCCGGTGCCACCAGCGGTTCGGTGAACTTCCCTGCGCCGGCCAACACTCCTTACATCGACGGCGGCAAGGTGCAGACCGCGATTGCCAGCCACAGCGGCGGCAACTTCGAACAGGTCGATGCCAACCGTTCGGCGGTGGTGACCAAGGTCACCGACACCGTCGACACCACCAACATCAGCCTGAGCGCCACCGGCTCGGTTGCCGAGGGCGGTTCGATCGTCTACACCGCGACCCTGACCAACCCGGCCGGCACGGCCATGACCGTGACCCTGAGCAACGGCGCGGTGATCAACATCGCCAAAGGCGCGAGCACCGGCACCATCACCGTCGCCGCACCGGGCGACGACGTGTACAAGGACGCCGGCAAAGTCGACGCCAGCATCACCAAGACCACGGGCGGCAACTTTGAAAACCTGGTGGTCGACAAGACCCCGGCGGTGACCGACGTCACCGACACCATCGACAACAGCACCGTTTCCCTGAGCGCTACGGCCAGCACAGTTGAAGGCGGCGTGGTGGTTTACACCGCCTCCGTCACCGCACCGGTGACCGGCTCGCCAGTGGTCGTGACGCTGTCCAACGGCCAGACCATCACCATCCCGGTCGGCGCCAGCAGCGCCAGCGTCAACTACACCGCACCGAACGATGCACTGGCCGGCGGCAACACGCTGAGCGTGAAGATCGACGGCACCAGCGGCGGCAATTACGAAAACCTGGTCGCCGACAAGACTCCGGCCGTGACGTCAGTCACCGACACCGTCGACACCACCAACCTGACCTTGAGCGCTACAGGTTCCGTGGCCGAAGGCGGTTCGATCGTTTACACCGCCACGCTGACCAATCCGGCTGGCACGCCAGTGACCGTGACCCTGAGCAACGGCTCGGTGATCACCATCGAAGCGGGTAAAACCACCGGCACCGTGACCGTTCCGGCGCCTGCCGATGACGTTTACAAAGACGCCGGCAAAGTCGAAGTGACCATCAAGGATGCGTCCGGCGGCAACTTCGAGAATCTGGTTCCGAGCACCGTTCCGGCCGTCACTGAAGTGACTGACACCATCGATACGTCGACCGTGAAGCTGAGCGCCGATACGTCGGTGGCTGAGGGCGGCACCGTCACCTACACCGCCACTGTTGGCGCTCCGGTGACTGGTTCGCCGGTCACCGTGACCCTGGCCAACGGTCAGACCATCACCATCGAAGTCGGCAAGACCACCGGCACCATCACCACCACCGCGCCGAACGATGCACTCAACGGTCATACCCCGCTGAGCAACTCGATCACTGGCGTGAGCGGCGGCAACTACGAAAACCTCGTAGCCGACAAAACCCCGGTCAGCACTACCGTGACCGATACCGTCGACACCACCGATCTGACGCTGACCGCGACCGGCACCGTGGCCGAAGGTGGCCAGATCACCTACACAGCGACCCTGACCAACCCGGCCGGTACTCCGGTGACCGTGACGTTGAGCAACGGCTCCGTCATCACTATCGAGGCTGGCAAAACCACCGGCACCGTGACCGTCGATGCGCCGAAAGACGACGTCTACAAGGACGCCGGCAAAGTCGAAGTGACCATCAAGGATGCAACCGGTGGCAACTTCGAGAATCTGGTACCGAGCACTGTTCCTGCCGTTACCGAAGTCACTGACACCATCGACACCACCACGGTGAAACTGACTGCGACCGAGTCGGCGGCTGAAGGTGGCACTGTCACTTACACCGCCACCGTTGGCGCTCCGGTAACCGGCTCGCCGGTGACCGTGACCCTGGCCAACGGTCAGTCGATCACCATCGAAGTCGGCAAGACCACTGGCACCGTGACCACCACTGCGCCGAATGACGCGTTGAACGGTCACACTCCGCTGACCAACGCGATCACCGGCGTGAGCGGCGGCAACTACGAGAATCTGGTCGCCGACAAGACTCCGGTTTCGACGACCGTCACTGACACCGTCGACACCACCAACCTGACCCTGAGCGCCACCGATTCCGTGGCCGAGGGCGGCTCGATCACCTACACCGCGACCCTGACCAATCCGGCCGGCACTCCGGTGACCGTGACGTTGAGCAACGGCTCAGTCATCACCATCGAGGCCGGTAAAACCACCGGCACCGTGACCGTCGATGCGCCGAAAGACGACGTCTACAAGGACGCCGGCAAAGTCGAAGTGACCATCAAGGATGCAACCGGCGGCAACTTCGAGAACCTGGTGCCGAGCACTGTTCCGGCTGTTACCGAAGTCACCGATACCATCGACACCACCACGGTGAAACTCACCGCGACCGAGTCGGCGGCTGAAGGCGGTACCGTTACTTACACCGCGACCGTCGGCGCTCCGGTGACGGGTTCGCCTGTGACCGTAACCCTGGCCAATGGTCAGTCGATCACTATCGAAGTCGGCAAGACCACCGGCACCATCAGCACCACCGCACCGAACGACGCGTTGAACGGTCACACCCCGCTGACCAACGCGATCACTGGCGTTTCCGGCGGCAATTACGAGAATCTCGTAGCCGACAAGACCCCGGTTTCGACCACCGTCACCGATACCGTCGACACCACCAACCTGACCCTCAGCGCCACTGACTCGGTGGCCGAGGGCGGTTCGATCGTTTACACCGCGACGCTGACCAACCCGGCCGGCACCCCGGTGACCGTGACGTTGAGCAACGGCGCCGTCATCACCATCGAGGCCGGTAAAACCACCGGCACCGTGACCGTCGATGCGCCGAAAGACGACGTCTACAAAGATGCCGGCAAGGTCGAAGTCACCATCAAGGATGCAACTGGCGGCAACTTCGAGAACCTGGTGCCAAGCACCGCTCCAGCCGTCACCGAAGTCACCGACACCATCGACACCTCGACCGTCAAACTGACTGCGACCGAGTCGGCTGCTGAAGGCGGCACTGTTACCTACACCGCCACCGTTGGCGCGCCAGTGACCGGCTCGCCTGTGACCGTGACCCTGGCCAACGGTCAGTCGATCACCATCGAAGTTGGCAAGACCACCGGCACCGTTACCACCACCGCGCCAAACGATGCGCTCAACGGCCATACGCCGCTGACCAACTCGATCACCGGTGTGAGCGGCGGCAACTACGAAAACCTCGTGGCCGACAAAACCCCGGTCAGCACCACCGTGACCGACACCGTCGACACCACCACCCTGACCCTGAGCGCCACGCCGGAAGTCAACGAAGGTGGCCAGATCACCTACACCGCGACCCTGACCAACGCCGCCGGCACCCCGGTGACCGTGACCTTGAGCAACGGCGCAGTGATCACCATCGAGGCCGGTAAAACCTCCGGCACCGTGACCGTCGATGCACCGAAGGACGACGTCTACAAGGACGCCGGCAAAGTCGAGACGACCATTTCGACCACCACCGGTGGCAACTTCGAAAACCTGGTCACCAGCACCGCCCCGGCGGTCACCACCGTCAATGACACCATCGACACGTCCACCGTGTCGCTGACCGCTACCGCCAACGTCGCCGAAGGCGAAACCGTGGTCTACACCGCGACCGTGACGGCGCCAGTGACCGGTTCGCCGCTCGTCGTGACCCTGTCCAACGGACAGACCATCACCATCGCCGTCGGCGAGACCACCGGCACCGTGAACTTCGTCGCGCCGAACAGCCCGTTGGCGGGCGGCAGCTCGCTGAGCGTGACCATCGACAAGGCCACCGGTGGCAATTACGAAAACCTGGCGGTCGACGGCAAACCGGCAAATACCTCGGTTTCGGACACTGTCGACACGACCAACCTGAACCTGACGGCCACCGATTCGGTTGCCGAGGGTGGTTCGATCACTTACACCGCGACCCTGACCAACCCGGCGGGTACGCCGGTGACCGTGACCCTGTCGAACGGCGCCGTCATCACCATCGAGGCCGGTAAAACCACCGGCACCGTGACCGTCGATGCACCGAAAGACGACGTCTACAAAGACGCCGGCAAAGTCGAGGCAACCATTTCGACCGCTACTGGCGGTGGTTTCGAGAACCTGGTGCCAAGCACCGTTCCGGCCGTGACCAACGTCACCGACACCATCGACACCACCACGGTGAAACTGACCGCGACCGAGTCGGCGGCTGAAGGCGGAAACGTTACTTACACCGCTATCGTCGGCGCGCCTGTGACCGGTTCGCCTGTGACCGTGACCCTGGCCAATGGTCAGTCGATCACCATCGAAGTCGGCAAGACCACGGGCACCGTCACCACCACCGCACCGAACGATGCGCTCAACGGCCATGCGCCACTGACCAACGCGATCACTGGCGTGACTGGCGGCAACTACGAAAATCTCGTGGCCGACAAAACGCCGGTTTCGACCACCGTCACTGATACCGTCGACACCACCAACCTGACCCTGAGCGCAACTGGCTCGGTGGCCGAGGGCGGTTCAATTGTTTACACCGCGACCCTGACCAATCCGGCCGGCACTCCGGTGACCGTGACCTTGTCGAACGGCGCTGTCATCACCATCGAGGCCGGCAAAACCACCGGCACCGTGACCGTCGACGCACCGAAAGACGACGTCTACAAAGACGCCGGCAAAGTCGAAGCGACCATTTCGACCGCCACCGGTGGCAACTTCGAGAACCTGGTGCCGAGCACCGTTCCGGCCGTGACCGAAGTCACCGACACCGTCGATACGACGACCGTGAAGCTGACCGCTTCCGAAACGGCCGCTGAAGGTGGCACCGTTACTTACACCGCCACCGTTGGTGCTCCGGTGACTGGCTCGCCGGTCACCGTGACCCTGGCCAATGGTCAATCGATCACCATCGAAGTGGGCAAGACCACCGGCACCGTGACCACCACTGCGCCAAACGATGCGCTTAACGGCCACACGCCGCTGACCAACGCGATCACTGGCGTGAGCGGTGGCAACTACGAAAACCTCGTCGCCGACAAGACGCCGGTCAGCACCACCGTGACCGACACCGTCGACACCACCAATCTGTCGCTGACCGCGACCGACAGCGTGGCCGAAGGTGGCTCGATCGTTTACACCGCGACCCTGACCAACCCGGCCGGCACACCGCTGACCGTGACCCTGTCGAACGGCGCTGTCATCACCATCGAGGCCGGCAAAACCACCGGCACCGTGACCGTCGCCGCGCCAACCGATGACGTCTACAAAGACGCCGGCAAGGTTGAAGTGACCATCAAGGACGCAACCGGTGGCAACTTCGAGAACCTGGTTCCGAGCACCGTTCCAGCCGTAACGGAAGTCACCGACACCGTCGATACGACGACCGTGAAGCTGACCGCTTCCGAAACGGCCGCTGAAGGTGGCGCCGTCACTTACACCGCGACTGTTGGCGCGCCAGTGACCGGCTCGCCTGTGACCGTGACCCTGGCCAATGGTCAGTCGATCACCATCGAAGTGGGTAAAACCACTGGCACTGTCACCACCACCGCGCCGAACGATGCGCTCAACGGCCACACGCCGCTGACCAACGCGATCACCGGCGTGACTGGCGGCAACTACGAAAACCTCGTAGCCGACAAAACGCCGGTGTCGACCACCGTCACTGACACCGTCGACACCACCAATCTGACCCTCAGCGCCACCAATTCGGTTGCCGAGGGCGGTTCGATCACTTACACCGCCACACTGACCAACGCTGCGGGCACTCCGGTGACCGTGACCTTGAGCAACGGCGCCGTGATCACCATCGAAGCCGGCAAAACCACCGGCACCGTGACCGTCGACGCACCGAAAGACGACGTCTATAAAGATGCCGGCAAAGTCGAAGCGACCATTTCGACCGCCACCGGTGGCAACTTCGAAAACCTGGTGCCGAGCACCGTTCCGGCTGTGACCGAAGTCACCGACACCATCGACACCACCACGGTCAAACTGACCGCGACCGAGTCGGCGGCTGAAGGCGGCACTGTCACTTACACCGCCACCGTGGGCGCGCCTGTGACCGGCTCGCCAGTCACCGTGACCCTGACCAACGGTCAGTCGATCACCATCGAGGTGGGCAAGACCACCGGCACCGTCACCACCACCGCACCGAACGATGCGCTGACCGGCCACGCGCCGTTGACCAACGCGATCACCGGCGTGACGGGCGGCAACTACGAGAACCTCGTAGCCGACAAAACACCGGTTTCGACCACCGTCACTGACACGGTCGACACCACCAACCTGACCCTCAGCGCCACCAATTCGGTTGCCGAGGGCGGTTCGATCACTTACACCGCCACACTGACCAACGCTGCGAGCACTCCGGTGACCGTGACCTTGAGCAACGGCGCCGTAATCACCATCGAAGCTGGCAAAACCACCGGCACCGTGACCGTCGACGCACCGAAAGACGACGTCTACAAAGACGCCGGCAAAGTCGAAGCGACCATTTCGACCGCCACCGGTGGCAACTTCGAGAACCTGGTGCCAAGCACCGTTCCGGCCGTGACCCAGGTCACCGATACCATCGACACCACCACGGTGAAACTCACCGCGACCACGTCGGCGGCTGAAGGCGGCACCGTCACCTACACCGCTACCGTTGGCGCGCCGGTGACTGGCTCGCCAGTGACCGTGAACCTGTCGAATGGCCAGAGCATCACCATCGAAGTGGGTAAAACCACCGGCACCGTGACGACCACGGCACCTAACGATGCGCTCAACGGCCACGCGCCGCTGACCAACGCGATCACCAACGTGACGGGCGGCAACTACGAAAATCTGGTGGCCGACAAAACGCCGGTCAGCACTACCGTGACCGACACCGTCGACACCACCAACCTGTCGCTCAGCGCGACCGGCACCGTGGCCGAAGGTGGTTCGATCACCTACACCGCGACACTGACCAACGCTGCGGGCACCCCGGTGACCGTGACCCTGAGCAATGGCGCCGTGATCACCATCGAGGCCGGTAAAACCACGGGCACCGTGACCGTCGCCGCGCCAGCCGATGACGTCTACAAAGACGCCGGCAACGTGCAAGCCACGATCGCCAACGCCACGGGCGGCAACTTCGAAAACCTGGTGACCAGCACCACGCCAGCAGTGACCAGCGTTACTGATACCATCGACACCACCACCGTGAAGCTGACCGCGACCGCAACAGCGGCCGAGGGTGGCACCGTCACCTACACCGCTACCGTAGGTGCGCCAGTGACTGGCTCGCCTGTGACCGTGAGCCTGTCGAACGGCCAGAGCATTACCATCGAAGTCGGCAAGACCACCGGCACCGTGACCACTACCGCGCCGAACGACGTGCTGACCGGTCATGCACCGCTGACCAACGCAATCACCGGCGTGAGCGGCGGCAACTACGAAAATCTGGTGGCTGATAAAACCCCGGTTTCGACCACCGTCACCGATACCGTCGACACCACCAACCTGTCGCTCAGCGCGACCGGCACCGTGGCCGAAGGCGGTTCGATCACCTACACCGCGACCCTGACCAACGCCGCTGGCTCGCCAGTGACCGTGACCTTGTCGAACGGTGCAGTGATCACTATCGAAGCGGGCAAAACCGCCGGCACCGTGACCGTTCCTGCGCCAGCCGACGACGTCTACAAGGACGCCGGCAACGTACAGGCAACGATCACCAACGCCAGCGGTGGCAACTTCGAGAACCTGGTCACCAGCACCACACCAGCGGTGACCAGCGTTACTGACACCATCGACACCACCACCGTGAAGCTGACTGCAACCGCGACCGCGGCTGAAGGTGGCACCGTCACTTACACCGCTACCGTGGGAGCGCCGGTAACCGGCTCGCCTGTGACCGTAAACCTGTCCAACGGTCAGTCGATCACCATCGAAGTCGGCAAAACCACCGGCACCGTGACCACCACCGCGCCGAACGACGTGCTGAACGGTCATGCACCGCTGACCAACGCCATCACCAACGTCAGCGGCGGTAACTACGAGAACCTGGTTGCCGACAAGACCCCGGTCTTGACCACCGTCACTGACACCGTCGACACCACCAACCTGTCCCTGAGCGCTACCAACTCGGTCGCCGAGGGTGGCTCGATCACCTACACCGCAACCCTGACCAATGCTGCGGGCACTCCGGTAACCGTGACCTTGAGCAACGGCGCCGTGATCACCATCGAAGCGGGCAAAACCACGGGCACCGTGACCGTTCCTGCGCCAGCCGATGACGTCTACAAAGACGCCGGCAACGTGCAAGCCACGATCACCAACGCCACGGGCGGCAACTTCGAAAACCTGGTGACCAGCACCACGCCAGCAGTGACCAGCGTTACTGACACCATCGACACCACCACCGTGAAGCTGACCGCAACCGCAACAGCGGCCGAGGGTGGCACCGTCACCTACACCGCTACCGTGGGTGCGCCGGTGACTGGCTCGCCGGTAACCGTGAATCTGGCCAACGGTCAGTCAATCACCATCGAAGTCGGCAAGACCACCGGGACCGTGACCACTGCCGCGCCGAACGACGCGTTGACCGGCCACACACCGCTGACCAACTCGATCACCAACGTTTCTGGCGGCAACTACGAAAACCTCGTGGCCGACAAGACGCCGGTCAGCACCACCGTGACTGACACCGTTGACACCACCAACCTGTCGCTCAGCGCGACCGGCACCGTGGCCGAGGGTGGCTCGATCACCTACACCGCGACCCTGACCAACGCCGCTGGCTCACCAGTGACCGTGACCCTGTCGAACGGCGCCGTGATCACCATCGAAGCCGGTAAAACCACGGGCACCGTGACCGTTCCTGCGCCAGCTGACGACGTCTACAAAGACGCCGGCAACGTGCAGGCGACGATCAAGTCCGCCACCGGCGGCAACTTCGAGAACCTGGTCACCAGCACCACACCAGCCGTGACCAGCGTCACCGACACTATCGACACCACCACCGTGAAGCTGACCGCGACCACGACGGCGGCCGAAGGTGGCAACGTGGTCTACACCGCGACCGTCGGCGCGCCAGTGACAGGCTCGCCTGTGACCGTGACCCTGGCCAACGGTCAGTCGATCACCATCGAAGTCGGCAAAACCACCGGCACCGTGACCACTACCGCGCCGAACGACGCGTTGACCGGCCACACACCGCTGACCAACGCCATCACCAACGTGACTGGCGGCAACTATGAAAACCTCGTGGCCGACAAGACGCCGGTCAGCACCACCGTCACCGACACCATCGATACCACCAACCTGTCCCTCAGCGCCACCAACTCGGTCTCCGAGGGTGGTTCGATCACTTACACCGCAACCCTGACCAATGCTGCGGGCACTCCGGTGACCGTGACCTTGAGCAACGGCGCCGTGATCACCATCGAAGCGGGCAAAACCACCGGCACCGTAACCGTTCCTGCGCCAGCCGATGACGTCTACAAAGACGCCGGCAACGTGCAAGCCACGATCACCAACGCCACGGGCGGCAATTTCGAAAACCTGGTCACCAGCACCACGCCAGCCGTGACCAGCATCACCGACACCATCGACACTACCACTGTCAGCATCACCGGCAGCACCTCGGTAACCGAAGGCCAGACCGCCAGCTACACCGTCAGCCTGACCCACCCGGCGCAGACCGAAGTGACCCTGAAAATCGTCTACAGCGGCACCGCCGCCGACGGTTCGGACTTCACCGGCGTGTACACCGTGAAGATCCCGGCCGGTGCCAGCGGCGCGCAGTTCAACGTTGCGACCATCGACGACAAGATCACCGAAGGCACCGAGAACTTCGTGGTCAAGATCGACTCGGCCACCGGTGGCAACTTCGAAAACCTGGCGGTCAGCAGCACCAATGGCAGCGTCAGCACCTCGATCATCGACAACGATGCACCGCCGGTCATCGACCTCGACGCCAACAACTCCAGCGGTGCAACGGGTGCCGACTACAAGGTGACCTTCACCGAGAACACCCCGGGCGCAGGCGTGTCGATTGCCGACACCGACATCAAGATCACCGACCCGGACAGCACCATGCTGACCGGCGCCACCGTCGTGCTGACCAACCGTCAGGACGGCGATGCGCTGAATCTGGGCAACAGCGTCAACGGCATCACCATCAACGCCAACAGCACCAACGGCACCGTCACCCTGACCCTGTCGGGCAACGCGACGCTCGCCGACTACATGCAGGCGATCAAGAACATCAGCTTCACCAACAGCAGTGAAGATCCGAGCACCGTGCCACGGATCATCACCGTGACCGTGACCGATGGCGGCAACTACTCCAACACCGCGACCACCACGGTCAACGTGGTGGCGGTCAACGATGCGCCGGTCGCTGCACCGGTCAACGTCACCGGCACCGAAGACACCCCGCTGGTTCTCGGCTGGTCGACCTTCGGCGTCAGCGACGTCGACAGCCCGGCCAGCAGCCTGGGCGTGAAAATCACCCAGCTGCCGGGCGAAGGCAAACTGCAGTATCTGGACGGTTCGACCTGGAAAGACGTCGCCAACAACCAGACCTTCAGCAAGGCCGATATCGACGCCGGCAAGCTGCGCTTCCTGCCGGATGCCAACGAGTCGGGTGTGAACGGTTACGGTGGCACTGGCGTTGGTAACAATCAGGCCGACTACGCGCAGATCAAATTCCAGCCAACCGACGGCCAGTTGCTGGGCAACACTGGCACCATCAAGATCGACATCACGCCGGTGGCGGATGCACCGACCCTGTCGGTGGCCGACAACAGCGTGAAGTCCACCGGCCTGATCAAGGAAGTCTGGACCGGTCTGTCGGGCCTGGGCACCGACGGCAGCGGCGCCAACTCGACCACCCTGAAAAACGTGATCGACGGCGCAGGCAAGCCGAACACCAGCGGCACTGTGAACAACGTGCAGTCCGACGGCAGCGTGACCGCCGGCACTGCGTCGAAAACCTCGGGCCTGATTTATCTGGAAGCCGGCAAGACCTATACCTTCAGCGGCACCGGTGATGACAGCCTGCTGGTGACCATCGGCGGCAAGAACGTGGCCTCGACCACGTGGGGCGCGGGCGGCAACCTCAACGGTTCGTTCACCCCGACCACCAGCGGTTACTACACCCTGGACATCTACCACCACAACCAGAGCGGCCCGGGCAGCTACGACGTCAACCTGTCGGTCAACGGCAGCACGCCGATCGACCTGAGCAGTGCCGGCGTGCCGATCTACACCGGCGTGCAGGATCTGGTGAATGCCGGCGTGACCGTCTCCGATCTGCACGGCAACAACGGCGAAGGCTATTACGACGGCTACAAACTCAACACCGGCGCCGAAGGCACCACGGTGAAACTGTCGTCGATCAGCACCGCGCTGACCGATACCGACGGCTCGGAAACCCTGAGCATCAAGATCAGCGGCGCACCGGTCGGCTCGGTACTGAGCGACGGCGCAGGCCACAGCTTCACCGTGACCGCCACCAGCGGCGACGCCAACGTCACCGGCTGGAACCTCGGCACCCTGACCGTAACCCCGCCGACCTACTACAACGGCCAGTTCAACCTGACCGTGACCTCGACCTCCACCGAACAAGTCGGCGGCTCGGCCAGCACCACTGCGACCATCCCGGTCACCGTGGTGCCAGCGGTTTACAACGCGGTGGTCGCCACTTCGGCGGACGACACCGTCACCGGCACCGACGGCAACGACATCATCGTCGCCGACATCGGCGGCCTGACCGTGGTGCCGGGCACCAACTACAACATCGCGTTCATGGTCGACAGCTCAGGCAGTATGAGCGCCTCGTCAATCAACGCCGCCAAGGACTCGCTGACGTCGGTGTTCAACACCCTCAAGCAGAGTCTGGGCAGCAACTCCGGCACGGTGAACATCTTCCTGGTGGACTTCGATACCCAGGTCAACAAGTCGGTGTCGGTGAACCTCAACGACCCGAACGCGCTGACCTTGCTCAAGGCCGTGCTGGACTCGATGTCGTCCGGCGGCGGCACCAACTACGAGGACGTGTTCAAGGCCACGGCGAACTTCTTCCAGAGCGCCGAAGCGCTGGCCAACACCGGGGCGAAGAACCTCACGTACTTCATCACCGACGGCCAGCCGACCTACTACCAGAGCAACGAGCAGACCAACCCGACGCTGTACGGCAACGTGAAGCTCGATGACGTGGTGAAAACCAGCAACTACAAACTGGGCGACAGCTTCAGCACCTACATCGACAACACCCACTACCTGAGTATCAACACTGCCGGCGCCGTGGTATTGCAGACGTACAAGAACGGCAGCTGGAGCTGGAACAGCCTGGGTACCATCCACGCTCAGGGTGACGGTACCTACGAGATCTCGAGTCTGGCGGGCAACGGCAGCAGCACCACGACCACGACCACCGATAACGCCAGCAGCGGTTTCGCCTTGCTCAACGGTTTGTCGAACGTGGAGGCCATCGGCATCAACAGCGGTGTCAGCCTCAACGACCTGAAACCGTACGATTCGGACAAGACGCCGCAAACCAACATCGATCCGAAGGACCTGGCCAACTCGATCATCGGCCACACCGAAGCGACGATGCCGGGCAACGACACCGTCAGCGGTGGCGACGGCAACGACATCCTGTTCGGCGACCTGGTGAGCTTCAACGGCATTGCCGGCGAGGGTTATCAGGCGATGCAGGCGTTCGTGGCCAAGGAAACCGGGGTCGACGTCAGCAAAGTCACCACCAGCAACGTGCACCAGTACATCACCGAGCACTATCAGGCGTTCGATGTGTCCGGTGCCCACGATGGCAACGACACGCTGCTGGGCGGCGCGGGCAACGACATCCTGTTCGGCTCGGGCGGCAACGACCTGCTCGACGGCGGCAAGGGCAATGACATCCTGCTCGGCGGCACCGGCAACGACACGCTGATCGGTGGTCAGGGCAACGACATCCTGATCGGTGGTTCGGGTGCCGACACCTTCGTCTGGAAGGCGGGCGACACCGGCAACGACGTGATCAAGGACTTCAAGGCCAGCGAAGGCGACCGCATCGACCTGCGTGATCTGTTGCAGGGTGAGAGTGGCAGCACCATCGACAACTTCCTGAAGATCACCACGGTCGACGGCGTGTCGTCGCTGCAAGTCAGCTCGGGCGGCAAGTTCAACTCGGGCGATGCCGCAGCCGCCACACCGGACGTGACGATCAAACTGGAAGGCAACAACTGGTCCACGGCCAACATTCATAACCTGATTGCCGGCAGCGATCCGACCATCAAGGTCGACCACAACAACAGCTGATGCGTGAACAACGGCCGCCCCACTTGGGGCGGCCGTCACGTTTGCGGTGCTTGAACCGGTGACGATTTCGTCGGCGCACCGCATACTCGCGCGCAGTTGGCTATGCTGCTGACAGCATGACGCTGGTCCATTTCCGAGGGATGCTCAATGTTTTACGTGCAACGCGATGCGCAGGGTCAGTTGATTCGCGTGGAAGCTGCGGCCTACGCCGAGGCCACGGAAACGCTGCCGGCCGACCACCACGAAATCCAGGCCTGGTACGCCAACGAGGCCGTGGAGAACAGCCTCAAACAGCTCAAGCAGAGCGACCTGGAAATGATCCGGGTACTCGATGACCTGATTCAGGTGCTGACCCAGAAAGGCGTGATCCGCGTCACCGACCTGCCAGCGGCGGCCCAGGCCAAGTTGATGGACCGGACCCAGGCGCGGGAAGCGCTGGGCGGGTTGAGTCAGTTGATTGATGAGGATGAGGGCGGGTTGATCTGATTTGCCTACAGTCGATCGTTCCCACGCTCTGCGTGGGAATGCCGCCCGTGACGCTCCGCGTCACATCAGTGTCTGACGCGACACCGACGGTGTGACTGGAACGCGGGGCGTCCCTTTATGCATTCCCACGCGGAGCGTGGGAACGATCAGTTTGGCGCTGCATTATTTCCAGGGCTTGGGCTCACCGAACAGCTGCCCCTGAACCCCATACAACCCCATCTCGCGAATCACCGACAATTCCCCTTCCGTCTCGACCCGCTCGGCAATCAGCGGCAGATCGATGCTGTGCGCCGCACGCTGGATCGCTTCGATGAACAAACGCTTGTCGCTTTCCTGATCGATCGCCCGGATGTAACTGCCATCGATCTTCAAATACGCCAGCCCCAGCCGCGCCAGGTTGCCGATCATGCTGAAGCGTCCGCCAAAACGCTGCAGGCTCAGGGAGAAACCGAGCTCGCGCAGGCGCCGGGTCAACTGTTCCAGCACCGCTTGCTCCGGCAATTGTTCCTCGCCGATTTCCAGGGTCAGGCGCGCACCGAGGTTGGAATGCGCTCGCAGAATCTCGAACACTTTGTTCAACGCCTGCGGATCGGCCAGGGTCGCCGAGGACAGATTCAGCGCCAGGGATTCTTCATGACCGGCCATCTGCTCCAGCACCCGCTCGAGCATCAACCGGTCCAGCCGCGCGGTCCAGCCGAAGCGCTCAAGCCACGGCAGGAAGCGCCCGGCGGGAATGGTCTGGCCCTGCTCGTCGAGCAAGCGCGACAGCACCTTGTAATGCAGCACCAGTTGCGTGTCCTGCGCCGCCACTACCGGCTGGAAGAACAGCTCGAAACGCCGCTGATTCAACGCCTGATCGAGCAAACGGTGCCAAGCGTGGTGATCGTCACCGACGTCCGCCACCAGGCTCTGATCGAGGCATGCCCAGTTCTGCTCGCCCTGCCCTTCGGCCTGGGCCAGCGCCTGATCGCCGAGGCTGAGGACCGCTTGCGGCGAGTCGCCGTGAGCGAACGGTGCCAGGCCGATAGAAGCCACGGCGGCCACGTCGGTGGCGCCCGTCGCGTGCAGGCTGCTCAGGGCACTGTCGAGGCTCTGCGCCAGCTGCAACGCTTCTTCGCGGGTCAGCCCCGGCGCCAGCACGGCGAATTCACCACCGCGAATGCGGGTGATGAGGTTCTGGGTTTCCGGGTATTTGGCGCACTCGCGGGACAGTTGCTCGCCAACCGCTTTCAACAATTCATCGGTACGCTGACCGCCAAGACGCTGGTTGAGCCCAGCCAGATCCTTGACCCGCAATAGCAGCAGATAACCGGAACTGGCCTGCTCCGGGTTGCTCACCCGCGCATTCAGTTGCATCTCGAAATAACGCCGGTTGGCCAGCCCCGTGAGGTTGTCCTGATAGGACTCGGTGCGCAGTTTTTCACTGCGCTCTGCCTGCTCCTGAAACAGCGCCTTGAGCTTCTCGACCATCTGGTTCATCGCCAGCACTACGCGGCGCAATTCAGGCGTGCGCGGCAGGTCCGGCAGGCTGAGGAACTCGCGGCGGGCGATGGCGTGGGATTGCTTGACCATGTAATCCAGCGGCTTCAATTGCCGACGCAGCAACAACGCGCCCAGCACCGCACTGACCGCACCGCAGACCAGCAACCAGCCAAGACTGCCGAGTGCGCTCTGCCAGAGCTTGGCCAGGGCGAACATCGGGTGGCTGACCACCTCGACCCGCGCTGCCTGCTCCCAGCCACGGCTGACCAGCGCATCGCCACCGGCCGGCTCCAGGCCGATCAATTTGACGAACCAGTCCGGCACGTTGGTGACCGCCGGAATGCCATTGCGCTCGACGATGGTCTGGTCGGTCTTCAGATCGACCACGCGGATGCTCGAATAATAACCGCTGTCGAAGATCGAACTGACCAGCAGCTCGACCATCGCCGGGTCATCGATGTTCGGCGTCAACGACAGCGCCAGCGCCGTGGCCGCATCCTGGGCGTGGGAGCGCAACTGGTTGACGTACTGGGTGCGCGAGCTCTCCAGACTGACCATGAAGCTGCCGGTGAAGGCGACCACCAGGAACAGACAGATAGCGATCAACAGCTGTTTGAACAAAGACATCTGAGCGCGTGCTCCTAGTTAGTCGTCTCGACCGGAAATCCTTCGGCCTGCATTTTCTTCAGCACATCCTGCCAGCGTGACAGGCGTTTGGTGTCACCGACCTTCTTGTTGCCCTTGGCGCCCGGCAGGTACAACCCTTCGGCATTGAAAGAGTAGACCGGCAGCAAATCGGTTCGCTCGGCGGCCGGCTTGATCGGGTCGATCAGGCTGTCGAGCACCAGCGGCATGGCGTCAGGGCTGGAATAGTAAGTCAGGACCATGTGCGCGCGGTTCTGGCGCAGCGCCTTGACGTAGGTGATGCGCAACTTGTCACTGGCCACACCGAGGTGGCGCAGGCTGAAATACTTGGCGATCGCATAGTCTTCGCAGTCGCCGGCGCCTTTCCACAAGGCTTCGATGGGGGTTTCCCAATAGTCGACCTCGTGCCACAGATCGATGTCTTCGACGTAGCGCATCTGTTTGTTGAAAAACAGGTTCACCACTTTAAGCTTTTCCATCTCGCTGACCTGCTTCTGCGTGGCCAGCAGATTCTGCCAGGCATCGATCCGCTGTTGCCCGGCACCCAACGGCCCGTACAGCGCCGTGGCCTTGCGGCTGATCGCGGAAAAATCCCAATCGGCATGCAGGCCGCCCAGCATGATGCCGGCCAGCAGCAGCGCGCAGGCAAGCCAGCGCGCGATCCGTGGGAACGCGAAACGTACCGCCAATGCAAGGCATCCAGGGCAGAGAGGAAAGCGCTTGATGGTGAAGGTTAGCCCAGCAAAAAACAATGGCACCCTGAGATCATCGCTGGCGCGCTAAACTTCAGATGTGACAGGGTTCTTCTACACGGTTTGACAACCTGTAGAGCAATCACTAGTGTCCTTTGGATCCAAATCCGCAGTCATAGGGTGTGCAGTTGTGACCCAGAAGCCCAAGCCACTCCACAGCATCAAAGTCGACGGCCCGATTCCCGCGCATCTGGCGCGCTCGGTCATCGAAGAAACCCTGCGAGCCGCGATTCTCGACGGGCGCCTGCCCTGCGGCACCGCCGTGCGCCAGCAAGACCTGGCCGACCTGTTCGGTGTCAGCCGCATGCCGGTGCGCGAAGCCTTGCGCCAACTTGAGGCTCAGGGCCTGCTCAGCGTGATTGCCCACAAGGGCGCCGTGGTGGCGCCACTGATTCAGGGCGATGCAACGCAAACCTATGAGCTGCGCATCCTGCTGGAGTCAGAAGCGCTGCGCCAGTCGATCCCGCTGCTGACCCCGGCCGATCACGAACGCGCGGCCGGCTACATCGAAGAACTGGAAAACGAACACGACTACACCGAAATCGGCCGGCTCAACCGTCTGTTTCACATGGCGCTCTACAGCAAGGCGCCCAATGGCCGGCTATTGCGACTGGTGGAAGACGGCCTGAATGAAGAAGAACGCTTCCTGCGCTTCAACCTCGAGGCCATGGGCCTGGGCAAACTCTCCCAGGACGATCACCGCGCGTTGTTGCAGGCCGTGAAAGAGCGTGACACCCCGCACGCCGTGACACTGCTGGAGCAACACCTCAATCGCGGTGTCGAGGTGATCACCCGTTACCTCGCCAGCTCAGCCGGCCAAAGCCGCAAAGCAGCACGCTGAATTCTCCCTCCCGGGTGAGCCTCCACTCACCCGGCGAATAACCCGCTTACAAATCCCCCCACCGGTCACGGTCATTTGCCGTGGCACATCGACGCTTGCGCTCTAACCTCCCCCTGCTTTGAACAGCCCGGAATTTGCACCCGCAAGGAAGTCATTTTCGACGATAGCCGCGGCGCTGATTTACGCGCACCCTTGGACCGCCAACCCAATATAGAACGGGGACGCGCCGCCCCGGCAGCAGTCCCCGCACCAGGAACCTACGGAAGGAGCCTTGTCACGGGAACAGGAAGAAACGGCGCCGTTACAGCCCGACTTCATCCCCTCATATTCATTCAATTACTCAATTGGAAAGTTGGTTCGAGTGAGGCATTCACTCTTGTCGTTCAATTTTGGCCATTAAACGCCGAAAGGAGCAACTACGCCCAAATAAAACTTAACTTATAAGTTTTATCAGACCCACTCATACTTCAAAAACAGCCAACTAAAAATAATTAAAAATAAACTTGTTAAGTTGTTTTGCGATGTATTAGTTTTTCTTCGCCGAGTTTGGATCCGAAATGACGAACCCGGTACAACCTTGCAGTACGGCCTCGATTGCGACGGCTTGACCGTCCGCTGCTGTCTCGGGCCCTTCAAACATTGCCTGCTTTCATCGAAACCGAATGAGGCTGTCGTTCGCCTGGAGAAACTTGTTCAGCGTTATTAGCGATTGATTGAGCAGTCCCTACTTCCCCATTAGCCAGAGTCTCGCAACCATGCCAACTAAAGAGCAACTTACACTAAAGAAATCCGAACTCAGCGTTCATCCGATCTTCTCCGAAATCGATTCTTTGGCGACATTGCGCCGGTTCATGGAGTCCCATGTATTTGCTGTCTGGGACTTCATGTCGCTGACCAAGCGCCTGCAGCAGGAACTGACTTGCACGCGTCTGCCGTGGTTGCCGCCTCGCGATCCGCACGCGGCAAGACTGATCAACGAAATCGTGCTCGGGGAAGAATCGGACGATCGGCTGTCACACGGGCATTACAGTCACTTCGAACTGTACCTCGATGCGATGCGCGAAGTCGGTGCGGACACGACAGCGGTGGAGCGCTTCGTGACGCTGCAACAGGAAGGCGTGAGTTACGACGTCGCCCTGCAAAGCGTCGAGGTCGATCCGGCCGCTGCGCGGTTCGTCCGTGACACCTTGCACACCGCACTGCATGCACCCGGTCACAGCGTTGCCGCCGCATTCCTTCACGGTCGCGAGAGCGTGATCCCGACCATGTTCCAGCGCATGCTCGATGCCTGGGGCATCGGCGTCGAACAGGCGCCGACCTTCCGTTACTACCTCGAGCGACACATCGAGGTCGACTCCGAAGACCACGGCCCGGCCGCCGAGCAACTGCTGGATCGCTTGGTCGATGGCGATCCGCAGCGCGAAGCCGAGGTCTACGCCAGCGCCATCGCCGCCGTGGAAAGCCGCATCGCCCTGTGGGACGGCCTGCGCCTGAGCATACGCGAACCGCTGGCGGAGGTGGCCCAATGAACGCCGCCGACTACCAGTCTTTCGCCGACGCCTGGGAAAGCCGCGCGACCATCCGCACCCGGCCACGCCGCGTGCTGGAGGACGACGCGCGGCTGATCTATCCGCTCAGCCGCCAGCCCTTGGTGCTCAGCGAAACCTTCCTGCGCGAATGCCCGCAGCAGCGTGATTTCGCCCTGGTGCAGACGCTGTACAAATTCATCAACGACGTGGTGATTTTCGAAACCGAGATCGTCGACAAGACCGCCCGCAGCATCGCCAAGAACCGCTTCGCCGTGGCCTTCCCGTTCGCCTGTCGCTACGACGCTATGACCGTGGTGGTGGACGAGGATTACCACGCGCTGGTGGCGATGGATTTCATGCAGCAGACGGTGGCCATGACCGGCATCCAGCCGATCGAGCTGCCGAATGAAATCGAACTGAGCCGGGCGATTCCGGCCGCCGTCGAACTGGCTCCGCCACACCTGCGCAGCGCCGTGGAGCTGATCTGCGTGGCCATCGCCGAAAACACCGTGACTGGCGATGTCGCGGCGTTCGCCCGGGACGACACGGTCAAGCCATCGATCAAGGGCCTGATGGCCGACCACTTGCTCGACGAGGGCCGGCACTCGAGTTTCTGGGCGCGGATGGTGCGCATCTACTGGCACACCGCGAGCGATGCGGATCGCGACTGCATCGCGCAGATCCTGCCGGTGTTCATCGGCCATTACCTGACCAACGACATCCAGAAGTCCTTCGACCTGCGCCTGATCGACGCCCTGCCAGTCAACGATGCCACCCGCCGCGCACTGAAAGACGAGATGGCCGGGCTGGCCTTCCCGATCAATCGCCACCACCCGCTGGTGGGCAACATCGTGCGGTTTTTCCACAACAGCTCGCTGCTCGACACACCGTGCGTGCAGCACGCCCTGCGCGACTACCTGGTTTGACAAGGAGGCTGACATGAGACGTCTCGACATTTTGCTGAGGGGCCGCAGCCAGGCCTTGACCGACCTGGCGCAGGAGCTCGAACAACACGGTCATTCATTGCTGACAGAGATTGCTCCGTCGGTGGATCTGGTGATCGATGACGGCAGTCTTGCGCCCCAGGATTACGGCACGACAGCGCAGCTGAACTTGCGCCTGGGCATTGGTGCAACGGGCATCGGCGGACTGCCGGTGCTCGATCTGCTATGCCTCTGCAACTCGACGCTGCTGAGCCGCGTGCCCATCGCCGACGAACCGTCCGGCAATGGGCAGGCCCTGCGCCAGCGAACACTGGCGCAAGTGGTGGACGAAGTGGCGCTGCTGGTCAGCCGTTTTTCCCGCGATGCCGAGTATTTCCAGCACGCGACAGCGGCCCGTGCGCCGGACTTCGAGCTGGTGGAAAACCTGCTGTTCCTCGACAGCCTGGCTTACATCCATCGCCTCAATGCCACGGCCCATCCGGCCTTGCTGCAACAGGCGCAAATCCCGGTGATCGAGCGGCTGCAACAGAGTCTGATCGAACACGCGGAGCGCCCGGCGCTGCACCTCGCCGAGCAGTCGATCAGCTATCGCCAGTTGCATGATCACAGCCGTGCAATCCAGCAACGGTTGCTGACAATGCTGGAGACACAACCGCAACCTTGGGTGGTGGGGATTTGCCTGCCGAAATGCGATGCGCTGTTTGCTTCGATCCTGGCGATTCTCGGCAGCGGCGCGGTGTACCTGCCGCTGGAGCCGAGCCATCCGCTTCAGCGTCAGCAGTACATTCTGGAAAACGCCGGAGCGGTGCTGTTGCTGCACGACGGCGAACACCCACTGAGCGGTTCGATGCCGGGGCTGGATGTCTGCCGCATCGACAGCACTGACGTCGATCTGTCGCAACCGTTGATGCTTCGCCAGCCCGAGCTCGATGCGCCGTGCATGGCGCTCTACACCTCGGGCACCACCGGGCATCCGAAGGGTGTGCTGCTGAGTCAGGCAAACCTTGCCCACTTCACCGCGTGGTACGCCAGCTATGTGCAGTTGCGGGCCGAGAGCCGGGTGCTGCAGTTCTCGTCGCTGAGTTTTGACTCGTCGCTGATCGACATTTTCCCGACCCTGCTCGAAGGCGCGGAACTGGTGGTGCCCGACGACAACCAGCGCCGTGATCCGCTGCAACTGGTGGCGCTGATTCGCCGTCGGCAACTGACCCACGCGTTCCTGCCGCCGGCGCTGTTGAGCATCCTGCCGCTGGAGCAACTGCAAAGCGTCGGGCAAATCATGACCGGCGGTGATGTGTGTGAGCCGTTCGTGATCGAGCAACTGACCCGCCAGGGCAAGCTGCACAACCTCTACGGTCCGACCGAAGCCACGGTGCTGATCACCGCGCGACAACTGCGACCAAGCGACAGCAATCGCACGCTCGGCGGACCGATTGCCAACAGTCAGGTGCTGATCCTCGATGACGATCTGCAACCGGTGCCGGAGCAAACGGTGGGCGAACTGTTCATCGTCGGCCCCGGCGTGTGCCTGGGTTACTTGAACAATCCACAGCAGACCGCCGAGCGCTATCTGGACCTGGAGTTGCCGGATGGTCAGCGTCTGCGCGCCTACCGCAGCGGCGACATGGCCAAGTGGGGCGAGGATGGCATCGAGCTGTGCGGACGCCGCGACAATCAGGTGAAGATTCGCGGCTTCCGGGTCGAGCCGGAGGAGATCGAGCGCTGCCTGCGCGAGAGTCAGCTGTATCGGCAGATCGCCGTGGTGATCGACAGTCAGCGACGGATTCTGGCGTTCCTTGCCCAGCCGCAATCGGACGCCGCGCGCGAGTCGTTGAAAGCTCACGCACAGCAGTTTTTACCCGACTACATGCAACCGGTGGCATGGACGGAACTGCCGAACATGCCGTTCGCCGCCAATGGCAAAGTCGATCGCAAGGCCTTGCTGGAACTGCCGGTCAGCGTGCAGGACAGCGGCCCCAAATGCCTGCCGGCCAACGCCGACGAAGCGCTGCTGCTGGAGATCTGGGGCGAACTGCTGGAGCTGCCGACCAGCGACATTTCCACCGACGAAAGCTTCTTCAATCTCGGCGGTCACTCGATTCTGCTGTCGCGCATGCTCCTGCGTCTGCGGGAGGAATTCGGTCGCAGCATTTCGATCAACCGCTTCATCGAACTGCCGACCATCACCAAGCTCGCCACCCTGGTACGCGGCACCGATGACAGCGCGGTGCTCAGCGCCCAGGCAATGGCCGACGCCGAGCGAACGCTGGAAATCGAGCCGTTGCCGATCAGCCGCATGGGCGATGTGCACAAGGTGATCGTCACCGGCGCCAACAGTTTTGTCGGTGTGCACATCGTCGAGGCGCTGCTGGGATGGGGCGTCAGCGAAGTGGCGTGTCTGGTGCGCGACGGCGGCGGGCAAACCGCGGCGCAGCGCTTTGCCCAAGCGCTGCGAGAGAACCGCCTGGAACATCTGGACCTGAGTCGGGTGCGGGTCTATTCGGCGGACATCACCCGGCCGCAACTGGGCTTGGCCGATGACGATTTCGAGCGGTTGGATCGTGAATTCGGCGCGCTGGTGCACAACGCCGCCAACGTCAATCACGTACTCGACTACGAGTCGCTGGCGGCGGACAACGTCGAGCCGATTTTCGAACTGCTTCGACTGTGCGAAGGGCGCAGCAAGAAGGTGTTCAATTTCGTCTCGACGCTGTCCGCCTCCAGCACCGTCGACGACGCAGGCCGGGTGCTGGAATTGCCCGCCGCACCGACGCCGCCGATCTACATCCGCAACGGCTACAACCTGTCGAAATGGGTTGGCGAACGCATCCTCGAACGGGCGCGGGAGCGTGGGGTGCGGGTCAATCTGTATCGGCCCGGCAACATCAGTTTCAACAGCCTCAGCGGCGTCTGTCAGCCGCACAAGAACCGTTTGATGCTGATGCTCAAGGGCTCGATCCAGCTCGGTCAGGTGCCGGCCTTCGCGCTGAATTTCGACCTGATGCCGGTGGATTTTCTCGCCCGTTTCATCGCCTTCCACGCCAGCCGTTACTCGGCCGAACGGGCGGTGTTCAACCTGCACAACCCGGAGCCCCTGAGCTGGGATGCCTACGTTGCGTCGTTCCGCGAAACCGGCAGCGAGTTTTCGCTGGTCAGCGTCGCCGACTGGCAACAGCAACTGGGCCGGGTCGATGCCGACAACGCGCTGTTCGGCGTGCTCGGTTTCTACCTCAACGGCTTCGAGGAAGACATCGGCGACATCTCCCTGATCGGCCACGCCAACGCCCAGGCCGGCGTGCAGCAGATGGGCGCGCACTACCCGGAAAAATCCCCGGCGCTGCTGCGTCGCGGCTGCGACTACCTGAAAGAAATCAACTTCATCTGACTCATCAACCAAGGAGCAACACCATGAGCAATCTGCAACCCGACACCCTGATCAAAAACCCTCACGGCTGCCACGTCGTGTCTTCGGTGGAAGTGCCGGTGGACGCCAAACAAGTGTGGGCGGTGGTCGGTAAATTCGACGGTTTCGACCGTTTCATTCCGGCGCTGTCGCATATCGAAATGACCGGCGAAGGCGTGTCGTCGCTGCGCAAGAAGTTCTTCAAGGATGGCAACGTGGTGGTCGAGCAACTCAATTCCCGGGACGACCAGGCGCTGAGCATGACCTGGACCACGATCTACAACACCTTGGGCGTGGCCAATCTGTGGGCGGCGATGAATGTGGAATCACTGGGCGCGGGCAAGTCGCGGGCGACCTGGACGATCATTGCCGAACCGGCCAGCGGTGGGCCCGAGGCACTGCCGGGGTTCAAGGATTTCGTGCAGGGGTTTGCCGATGATGCGATGGGCAATGTGCTGAAGCTGTTTGTGTAAGGTTTCAGTTCTGCGGTGATTGAGCCACCGCTATCGCTGGCAAGCCAGCTCCCACAGGTTCCCGGTCGGTCACAAATGTTGTGTGCGCCAGAAATCCTGTGGGAGCGGGCTTGCCCGCGATGAACGATAACGCGGTCTGACTTGATGTCAGATCTTGAAGCTGTCGACCAGCTGTTTCAAACGGTTGGCCTGCTGCGACAACGCATCGCAATCCTTCAACGTTTCATTGAGGTTGGCCACGCTCTGCTGGTTCAGCAGGTTGATCTGGTTGACGTCGACGTTGAGCGTTTCCACCACCGCAGTCTGCTCTTCGGTAGCGGCTGCCACCGACTGGTTCATGCCGTCGATTTCACCGATGCGCTGGGTCACGCTGACCAGACGCAGACCGGCCTGGTTCGCCACTTCAACGGTCTCCTCGCTGGACGCCTGACTGGCGTTCATGGTGGTCACCGCTTCGCGGGAGCCGACCTGCAGCGAAGTGATCATCTTGTGGATCTCTTCCGCCGATTCCTGAGTGCGGTGAGCGAGGTTACGCACCTCGTCCGCCACCACCGCAAAACCGCGTCCGGCTTCACCGGCTCGGGCCGCTTCGATGGCCGCGTTGAGCGCCAGCAGGTTGGTCTGTTGGGAGATGCCTTTGATCACATCGAGAATGTGGCCGATGTTATCGGTGCTCGCATTCAGGGTTTCGATCTGGGTGCACGACAGGCTGATCTTCTGCGACAGCTCGGTCATGGCCTGAATCGTCTGCTCGACCACTTGACGACCGTCGTCGGCCTGCTCGCTCGCGCCGCTGGCGTGTTGCGAAGCGTCGGCCGCGTTGCGGGCGATTTCCTGAGTGGCGGCCCCCAGTTGATTGATTGCGGCGGCCACGCTGTTGGTGCGCGCGCTTTGCTCGTCGGAACCGATGATCGAGGCGTTGGACGATGCCATCACCCGTTGCGACAGGTCGTGTACGTGGCGAGTCGCGGAAGACACTTCGGAAATGGAAGCGTGAATCCGCTCCACGAACTGGTTGAACGAACTGCCCAGCTCGCCGAACTCGTCCTTGCTTTCCACTACCAGACGACGAGTCAGGTCGCCTTCACCCTGAGCGATGTCCTGCATCGCACGGCCCATGGTGATCAGCGGACGCATCAGGACGGTGATCAGCAGGCTCAGGAAGACTGCAATCGCGCCCACCGCGACGAACATCGCAATCACTGCCGAGGTACGGAACTGGCTGAGTGCGGCGTAGGCCTTGTCGCGATCGATCGACAGACCGATGTACCACTCGGCATTCGGCAGACCGGCGACCGGGGTGAACGAAAGGATGCGTTCCTGGCCGTTGAGCACCACGTTCTGGTTACCCTTCTCGATGCGCACACCGGCGTTCGGGTAGATGTCCTTGAGGTTCTTCATCACCTGGTCTTTATCCGGGCTGACGATCACCTGACCGTCCCCGCTGACCAGGAAAGCGTGGCCCAGGCCGCCGAAGTCCACCGAGTTGATGATCTTCACCAGGGTTTCCAGGCTCAGGTCACCGCCCACGACGCCGAGCAGCTCGCCGTTCTTTTTCACCGGCATGGCGATGGTCACCACCAGACCGCCGACGGCGGCCATGTATGGCGGGGTCAGCATGGTCTGGTCAGCGGCCACGGCTTGCTTGTACCAAGGGCGCTGACGCGGGTCGTAACCGTCCGGCATCTTCGCGTCAGGGCGCTGGGTGAACACGCCGTTGGCCTGGCCGACGTAGGTGAACTGGAAGTTCGAGGTGAAGGCCGGTTGATCGACCAGGCCCGGGAAGTCGGCGTTCTTGCCTTGATGGGCGACGTTCTGCGCGAGGTTTTCCAGTACCAGAATCCGCCCGCTCATCCAGTTCTGCACACTGCTGGCGGTCAGGTCGCCGGCCTGCTGGACGGAGGACTGGAGGTTCTGGCGAATGGTGTTTCGCTGCAGATAGTCGTTGTACAAAGTGAACAGCGCGAACGCCAGGACCACGACGCCCGAGGCGGCCAGCAGGATTTTATGGCTGAACTTGAGATTCATTTCATGGGACTTCTTATGCGAAAAGTGGGGATGCGTTCCGGATGCAACATTCCATGTACAGCGCAGGCAGCGTTCTGAGGGCTGCTCTACTTTGGTGCACGCATGTCTCACCAGTCTGTCGGCACGCTTCGGAGAAAACTTAGGGCTTTGCAGGAAATGGACGGCATTTCTGCCAGATTCCCGCCGGACGGCGTGCCAGAGCGTTCGCCTGTCATTTTTTGATGACTGTTTTACAGCGCCGGTTGCAAATTCTGTAACCCTTGATGACAATGCGACTAATTATCATTTGTGACGTTCGGGCTGTCGCGTTCATGTCCTCTCCTGAGTTTGCAGTACAGGCGCTTTACAGTAGTCATCACGGCTGGCTCAACGGCTGGTTGCGCGCTCGGCTGGGCAATGCTGCCGATGCGGCGGATCTGGCCCAGGACACCTTCGTTCGACTGTTGCAGCGCACCGAGCGTCTGGAACTCAAGGCACCTCGCGCGTTTTTGCGCACAGTTGCCCGAGGGCTGGTGATTGATCATTGGCGCCGTGAAGAAATTGAACGCGCCTATCTGGAAACCATCGCCCATTTGCCTGAAGCCGAAACCCCGAGTGCCGAATCCCGTGCCTTGGTGATCGAACTGCTCGAAGGCATCGCCCGCATGCTTGAAGGCTTGAAGCCGAAAGTGCGTCAGGCGTTTCTGCTGGCTCAGTGCGAAGGTTTGACCCACAAGCAGATCGCCGAGCAGATGGGCCTGTCCCTGCGCTCGGTAGAACGCTACGTCGCCGACGCGCTGTTTCACTGCTACGTGTTGCGGTACGAAAACTGATGCCGGTGGATAACCTCTCGCTCGGCCGACGCGCCGAGCCACCGCAACAGGTCGTCCGACAGGCCATTCACTGGCTCCTGCGTCTGCGCAACAACCATGGCAATCCGCGCCTGAATCGCCAGTGCGAACAATGGCGCGCCGAACACCATGATCACGAACTGGCCTGGCAACGGGTGCAGTCTCTACAAGCTGAACTGACCCACAATCTGCGCGCCGTGCCCGGTGCGCAGGTGGCGTTCAATACGCTGGAAAACAGTGCGCAGGGGTTGGGTCGACGTCAGGCACTGAAGCTGTTGTCCGGCGCGCTGCTGATGGGCTCGGCGGGATGGTTGGCCAAAGACACTTCCGCCTGGCAACAGTGGAGCGCCGACTACGCCACCGCCACCGGCGAGCGCCGTGGCTTCCAGCTGCCGGACGGCACGCGGATCGAGCTCAACACCGCCAGCAGCGTGGATCTCGATTACACCGCCCAGCAACGGCTGATCAAACTGACCCGTGGCGAAATCATCATCACCTGTGGCGGTGCCGATGAAGGTGCGCCATTTGACCGACCGCTGCGGGTGCAGAGTCGTCATGGCAGTTACGAGCCGTTCAAGGCGCGATTCATTCTGCGCCAGGAAGATGGATGCACGCGCATGAGCGTCACCAGTGGCCGGGTCGCGATTCACTCCGCCGGCAACTCGACGGAGGCCATCGCCGGTCAGAGCTATCTGATCGATCACCATCAAGTTCGCCCGGCGCCGCCGTTGGACATGGACGCCGGTGCCTGGGTCGACGGGCTGATCGTGACCCGCAACATGCGGCTGGGCGACTTCCTCAGCGAAGTCAGCCGGTATCGTCAGGGCTTTCTGAACTGTGCGTCGGACATTGCGGATTTGCGCCTGTCCGGCGTGTTCCGTCTTGAGGACACCGACAAGCTGCTGGCGATCCTGCCGCAGACCCTGCCGGTGCAATTGCGCTACCGCACTCGTTGGTGGGTGACGCTGGAGTCTGTGGCCTGAAATTATTTTGGCGGGTTTTCGCGGCAAGTCCGGCTTAGTCAGTAAGCACTTCAACTCAGCCTTCGCGACTGCCTACGGAAACCTACAATGACTGCGCGCGTTACCTGTAAGAACCCTCTGAATTTCTCTGCCGAATCGGGCCTGTTGCGTCACGCCGTTCGGGCGGCGCTGTTCTCTACTGCACTCGGCGTTGGCGTGTTGCCGAGCCTGAGCATGGCGGCCAATGCCAGCGAGGTCAGCAGCCACCGCTACAACATCGCCGCCGGGCCATTGGGCGAGGCGCTTAACCAGTTCGCACGCCAAGCCGGCATCACCTTGTCGATGACCCCACAGCAGACTCAAGGCCGACAATCACCCGGCGTGCAGGGCGAGTATTCGACCGATCAAGCCCTTAGCCACTTGCTCGGAGGCACGGGCCTGGAGGCGGTCAGCCAGGATGGCAGCAGCTATGTGTTGCGCTCCGTCGCAGAAACCGAAGCACTGTCTCTGCCGGCCACCGACATCAAAGGCTTCGCCCTCGGTAACGCGCTGGGCAGCATGGACGGCTATAACGCGACGCACAGTCAGATCGCCACCAAAACCAGTACCGCGCTGCTGGAAACGTCGCAAAGCGTGTCCGTGGTTACCCGCGAGCAAATGGATGACCAGGGCTCGCAAACCGTGTCCCAGGCCATGCGTTACACCCCCGGCGTGCTGACCAATCCTTACGGCGCCACGCACCGTTACGACTACGTGGCAATGCGCGGCTTCAACGATGGCTCGGTGGACAACATCTACCTCGACGGCCTCAAGTCGATGGGCGACAGCGGCACCTACAGCACGATGCAGGTCGATCCGTATTTCCTCGAGCGCGTCGATATTCTCAAGGGCCCGTCGTCGGTACTTTACGGCCGTAGCTCGCCGGGCGGTCTGGTGGCGCTGACCAGCAAGAAGCCGCTGTACGAGGCCTATCACCAGGTTCAAGCCACCGTCGGCACTCAGGGCCAGCGCGGTGTCGGTTTTGACTTCAGCGGACCGGTCGATGACGACAAACGCATCGCCTATCGTCTGATCGGATTAACGGATCAGTCCGACACGCAGTTCGACCACAACAAGGAAAAGCGCTTCGCCCTAGCGCCGACCGTCAGCATCGACTTCAGCGAAGACACCTCGCTGACCCTGCAAGCGTATCTGCAGCATGACCCGTACGGCGGCTATCACGGTGGCGTGCCGGCCGACGGCACGATTCATCAACGCAACGGCAATCGCATTTCGCCGCATTTCTTCGAAGGCGAGCCGGGCATCGATGGTTACTCCCGTGATCAGCAGTCGTTCGGTTACCAGTTCGAACACCGCTTCAACGACGTCTTCACCGCGCGGCAGAATTTCCGCTACCTCGACTCCAAAGTGAACATGGATCAGGTGTACGCCTATGGCTGGACGTCGCCGACCAGCAACGAATTGAATCGCTACTACACCGGCGGTGATGAACGTCTGCACGCGTTCATCGTCGACAACATGCTCCAGGCCGAATTTTTCACCGGCGCGACCAAGCACACAGTGCTGATGGGGGCGGATTACCAGCGACGCAAAACCGTGGTCGACTGGACCAGTGGCGGCCTGGCGCCGATCAACGCGTTCAACCCGGTGTATGGCAATTCGGCTATTACGCCGTACGGCGAGACCAGCTATCTGCGGCGCCTGGAGCAGACCGGCGTTTACCTGCAAGACCTGATCGAGATGGACAAGTGGCGCTTCTCGCTGGGACTGCGCCAGGACTGGGTGGAAACCTCCGACGAAAACCGCATCGCCGAGGCGGGCCGTCCGGTCGGCACCGATATCAACGACCGACGCACCAAGCTCACCGGCCGTGCAGGCGCGCTGTATCTGTTCGATAACGGTCTCGCGCCGTACGTCAGCTATTCAGAGTCGTTCAATCCGAATTCCTACGCGGACAACGCCGGCAATCCTCTCGCACCGACCGATGGAACGCAGTGGGAAATGGGCTTGAAGTATCAGCCGCCGGGTACCGACAACCTGTTCACCGCCTCGCTGTTCCGCATCGATCAGGAGAACCTGGCGACCAAACTGCCGCAGGAAAACTTCTATCGCGCTGTAGGCGCCGTCCGCTCTCAGGGTCTGGAACTGGAAGCGCACATGCAGCTGACCGACAACCTGAAAGTGCTCGGCAGCTACACCTTCACCGACATTGAATACTCGAAGTCGATGACCAGCACCTTGAGCACACCGACCAATTTGATCGAGAACAAGGGCAACTCGCCAACCCAGGCGCCACGACATATGGCATCGCTGTGGGCGGACTACAAGTTCGACAGCGCGGCACTCGACGGGCTGCGACTGGGCGGTGGTGTGCGTTATGTCGGCTATAGCTGGGCGGATGCAGAGAACACCATGAAGGTGCCGTCCTACACATTGTTCGACGCATCGATCGGTTATGACCTCGGAAAGGTCGGTCTGAAGGGTGTCGACGTACGCCTGAATGCGAACAATCTGACCAACGAATCCTACGTAGCCTCCTGCGCCAGTCTGGACTTCTGCTACATGGGCGAAGAGCGCAACGTCGCCGCGACGGTCAGTTACCAGTTCTAAGCCTTTGTCTTGTGCATAAAAAAGCCAGCCCCTGATTTCAGGGGCTGGCTTTGTCGTATCTGTGGGGGAAATTTTCATGCGTTCGTTTCTGGTTTTATTGCACCGGTATATCGGGTTGGCCACGGCGGTTTTTCTGCTGCTGGCGGGGATTACCGGCAGCATTCTGGCATTCAATCATGAGCTGGATGAGTGGTTGAATCCGGAGTTTTACGCTGCCTCGGCCGAGGGGGAGCGTCTGCCGCCAGGTGAGCTGGTTGATGTGGTGCAATCGGCCCATCCGAAGTTGCAGGTCTGGTACATGGAGTACCCGAATGAGGCAGGCCACACGGCATTGCTGGCGGCGGTTCCGCGAAATGATCCGGCGACGGACGAACCGTATAAAGAACGCAACCAGGTGTTCTACCTCGACCCTGTCAATGGCGAGCAAAAAGGTCAGCGTTACTGGGGCGAGTGCTGTTTCCAGCGTGAGAACTTCGTTCCGTTCATTCTCGAGTTTCACTACAACCTGACACTGCCCGGAAACTGGGGTTTGCTGTTGATGGGGTTCGTGGCCATCGCCTGGGTAATCGATTGCTTCATCGCCCTCTGGCTGACGTTGCCGAGGGGTAAACCGTTCTGGAAGAAGTGGTCGAACGCCTGGAAGATCAAGGGTGGGCATGCCTATCGACTCAACTTCGATCTGCACCGGGCGGGGGGCTTGTGGCTGTGGTTGTTATTGCTGCCGATAGCCGTCAGCAGTGTGGCGATGAACCTGCCGAGCCAGGTCTTCAAACCCGCGGTGTCGCTGTTTTCTCCGATTGAACCGAGCGTGTATGAGGCGCGAGGGCGAATGCCTGCCGAAGAGCTGGGGATCACCCGATTAAGTTATCAACAGGCATACGAAAGGGCACAACAGGAGGGGAAAAGGTTGGGGCTGACGGCGGCGATCGGCGAGGTGTATTACAGCTTTGAGTACAACTTTTACGGTGCGGGGTTTGGGCAGCATGACACCGAGGCCCACGGCAAATCCTGGTTGTTCTTCCACGGTACTGACGGGCGATTACTGGGGCAGGAGATCGCAGGAGAAGGGACATTGGGAGAGCGGTTTTATCGATTGCAGTTGCCGATACATGGGGGACGGATCATAGGCTTCACCGGGCAAGTGATGATCGCGATATTGGGTGTTCTGATTGCAGGGTTGTCGGGAACTGGCGTCTACATCTGGTGGCGCAAATGGCAGGCTCGTCGGAGCAGCAAGGCACGCAAAGCGGTTTGAATATCGGACTTTTGTGAGCACTGAAACGACAAAACCCCTGTCTGCGTTAGCAGACAGGGGTTTCGGAATTCAATCTTGACGATGACCTACTCTCACATGGGGAAACCCCACACTACCATCGGCGATGCATCGTTTCACTTCTGAGTTCGGGATGGGATCAGGTGGTTCCA
>NZ_NEHH01000019.1:0-51017 GCF_002112305.1 Pseudomonas sp. R45(2017)
CTCCCCGGGCGGCGGTGGCTACAACGAACTGCGCATCGAAGACAAAAAAGGCGCCGAACAAATCTTCATCCACGCCCAGCGCGACTGGGATGAAAACGTCGAACACGACCAGAAGATCCGCGTTGGGAATGAACGTCACGACACTGTGGTGAAGAACACCTACACCGAGCTGAAGGCTGAAGAACACCGCACCACGATTTCCGATCGCAAAGTGGAAGTGAAAGCCAGCGATCACCTGACCGTTAACCAGGACCAGCACATCAAACTCGGCACCGCTCAGTTGACCAGTGCAGGCAAGGAAATCCACCTCAAGGCCGGGGACAAAATGGTCATCGAGGCCGGCAGCGAACTGACCCTCCAGGCGGGTGGCAGCTTCATCAAACTCGATGGCGGCGGCATCACGGTGGTCGGGCCGGTGGTGAAGATCAACGCCGGTGGCTCGGCGGGAACAGGTTCCGGGATTGCGATCCTGATGCCGCTGCTGCCGATCCCTGCGCCGTCGGCCAAGGCCGGCAATCTCATGGCGCCCGCGCAACCGGGCGTATTGCCGACCAAGCCCGAGCCACGGGAATACTTCTTCGACATTACCCTGACCGATGTGCCCGGCGATGAAGGTTTCCCGCTGGCCCACACCCTCTGGCAGATCGTCCAGGACGGCGTGGATCAACCGTTGCTCGAAGGTCAGACCGACGAGAACGGACGCGTCAATATCGACGAACCGCAACGCCTGAAACTCTCCAAAGCTTATGCCGAAGCCGGCCCGTTGTGGCTGTGCTATCCGGGGCAACGCGTGCCCGTGGCCCTGCATGACGAACCGGCGGATGCGGACAAGGAGCGCTTCGCTCTCGCTGCCCTCGACTTTCATGACAGCACCCACCACCGCACCATCAACACCGCCAGCAACGAACGCAGCAAGCAGGACTTGCTCACCGACGGCGACTTGTACAGCCGCCTGCACAGCACGGACGAATGACCATGACGGATTCCGCTACCCCCTACAACGGCGTTCGCCACAAGGAAGTCAGCCAGATCAACACGGCCGCCGGCAAAGCGCTGCCCGCCGTCAACGCGCCGGACTTTTTCATACAGGACAAGTCCGCCTTCGCGCCGAAGCGCAGTGGCAACCAGGTACGTTTTTTCACCACTGGCGAGGATTACTACAAGGATCTGGCCAAGAAAATCGCCAAGGCCGAAACCTCGATTTTCATCACTGGCTGGCAGGTCAACTACGATGTGACCCTGGACGGCAAGCAGACCTTGTGGGAGTGCTTGTACAACGCCCTCCAGGCGCACCCGACACTGAAAGTCTTTGTCATGCCGTGGCTGAGCCCGGCGGCAAGCGTCGGCACTCATGACTTCGAAACCATGCTCGCGGTTTTCCAGCTCAACGCCGGGCTGAAAGTGCCGCGCGCCTTCTGCACCCCGGCCATCCAGCAAAGCGACATGAAGGGTCTGGGCTCGACATTTTCCCATCACCAAAAGTGCGTGGTGATCGACAACAAGATCGGCTATGTCGGCGGTATCGACCTGGCCTACGGTCGTCGAGATGACAACAACTTCAGCCTCAGCGCCGTCGACCGTCAGGGTAACGATGCGTATAACCCGGGGATTCCGCACCTGGGCTGGATGGACATGAACAAGCACGTCAGTCGAGCCGGCCTGCTGCTGGGCACGCTGTTCGACCTGTCCAAACCGCTGGCCGAAACGACCATCGGCACAGAAAACACCAACATCAAACTGGCGTTGCCCCGTCGCGCCAGCGTGATCAACGCCATCGCGGCGATTCAGAACTTCTTCGCAAGTCCCCCACTGCCCGTTCTGGACCGGGCAATGAAGGCTGGCAAAAGTCTGAAGGAGTCCGTGTCCTCCATCGATCCTTTGGCCAGGCCCAGGGAATATCTGACCGACGCGGCCATCCGCAATATCACCGCGCTGATCAAACACAACTGGACGCGCCTGCCGCTGGCCGAACCGCTCAAAGGCCAGGCTCAAGTGTGGATTCGCGAAGTCGAAACCAGCGCCGGCAATTTGCAGGCTTCCGTGCGTCTGAAGAGTTACGAGCTGATCAACAACTGGACGAACTCGACCGATCTCGGCCGTCTTGTCGCGATGTTCTGCGACAAGGGTTACGACGCGATGCCCGCAGAGAAAATGGGTTGGCTGAACAACATCGGCCAATTGACCACTTCATTGCTCGGGCACTTTTACGCGTTGCTGCAAGACCGCGTGGCCAATCACCGGGAGCCCTTTGAATATCTCAAACACCAACCGCAGCCGCTGGCTTCGGCAGATTACAGCCGGCTGGACAAGGATCAGCCGCGCATGCCGTGGCAGGACGTTCATAGCCGCATCGAAGGGCCGTCGGTGTACGACCTGTCGCGCAACTTCATCGACCGCTGGAACGGCCAACAGGCTTACATCGCCGAGATCAAGAGCCTGGAAAAAACCACCGTCATCGTCGCCCTGATGGAGTGGGTCAACACGCTGGTCAGGGACGCCGGCCTGCCCCATCACCTGGATCTCAACAATCAGATCAACCTGAAGCTGCCCATGCCCAAACCGGTCTGGATCGATCAGGCCCCGACCCTGCCGACGCCACCGCAGACAGCGCAAGGCGGAGTCAGCGTGCAAGTGCTGCGCAGCGCTTCAGCCGCGATGACCACTCAGGAAGCCAAGGGTCGAGACATGGCCAGGGTCAACCTGCCGCTGCCCGAGGGTTTCAACGTGGGCGGGGTCCAGGACAACTGCCTGCGCGCCATGCTGCAGACCATTTCCAGTGCCCAGCACTTCATCTACATCGAGAACCAGTTCTTCCAGACCGACTTCGGTGACGAGGGCGAGCTGGCGGAAGGCCGGCCGCTGTCCGGCCCGATGGCCAGCCTGCGCGACCCGTCCACCTTGAACGAGAATTTCGTCGCCCGGATCAAACTGCGTGAAGCGATGGAAGACCAGGACTTCACCCAGATCGACTGGAAAGAAGTCAACGCCATCAGCAAGGAGCCCGGCGAAGAGGCCCGCACCTTTCTCAAAAGTTTTCTGACGATCTGGCAGACCAACGCACAGGGCTGGCTGACGCAGAAACTGGGGAAAGAACAGAAGCTCACCAACACCATTGGCAAGGCGCTGGCCGACCGCATCGGTCGGGCGATTGCCGAAAACCGTCCTTTTCACGTGTACCTGATTTTGCCGGTGCATCCGGAAGGTGCGCTGAACGTGCTGAACCTCATGCACCAGGTTCACCTGACCATGCAAAGTCTGGTGTTTGGCGAACAGAGTCTGGTCAAACGCATTCAACGGCACATGGCGATAAAGGACATGATGGATCGCGGGGCGAGCAAGGAAGAGGCCGGGAAGATTATTGAGCGGGTGGATACCAACAAAAAGCCCGTCTACGCCCAACAGGACTGGTCAAAATATTTGACCCTGCTCAACCTGCGCACTTGGGATACGCTTGGCGATCGCGTGGTCACTGAACAGATCTACGTGCACAGCAAGTTGTTGATCGCGGATGATCGTGTAGCGATTCTCGGCAGCGCCAACATCAATGACCGCAGTCAATGCGGGACACGTGACTCTGAGCTGGCAGTCATTGTGCGCGATAGCGAATCGACTGACGCCAAGCTGGACGGCAAACACAACCAGAAGGTAGGGAAGACAATCAATAAATTGCGCAAGGATTTGTGGAAGAAGCACTTCGGAATGAGTCAGGCGAAGCAAAATGGCCCTGTGGCTCACTTTTCTGTTTCGGACGAAGTTCTCGATCAGCCTGCTGCTGAAAAGACCTGGAGAGCGATCCAGAATCAGGCTGCTGACAACACCAAAGCTTATGAACTTGCCTTCAGCTTTATCCCGCGAAATTTCAGTCGATTACAAGTAATCGAATCATCCACGATCCAAATGTACCAGAGCGGATTTCCAGCCCCAATCTGGCCAACCTGGACATATCGCTCAACTTTGTATCTCGATCAAGGCGGCCAGATATCGGACCCATTGCCCCATGAACAAGGTTTTTGGGAAAGCAAGACCTTGGCTGGAGTAAAAACGTATCCCGCCCCTATCGGGATTCAAGGATTCATCACGGCGTTACCTATCAACTGGACAAAAGGTGAGAATAACGATTCGGGATTGAACCTGACGATCATTGCTCACCATGACGATAAGAAGAACGATGTTCGCATCGCAAGCGCGAGCAAGACGCCCCATTCAAATGAGCACAATTCATGATACGAGTCATCATTGCCTTCACCAGCCTGCTGCTTGGCGCTCAGTCAGCTTGGGCTGAATCCAAGCTGCAAGAGTGCTTGGGACGCATGCGATTCCAGTCGCCAGAAAAGTTTGAGTGGGCAACCTTCGCGATCGAACGCAGCAACATGAAAAGTGCCGGCGGCCATGTTTTTTCGAAAAATGTTCACGCAGTGAGCGACTTCGTTAGTTACAACTACGACGATCTGACCATCAGAGTCAGCGATATTACGACCCGTGAAAATTTCGACAGGGAACGTAATGCCATCATCCATGAAACCGAACTCTATAAAAAAAACTTAGAGGAAGATCTCAAAACCAATGAGCGTCTGCTGGAAACGATCAAGCGAATGAAATACAGCGCCGACATCGTCAAAAACCACGAAAACGAAATCACCAAACTGGAAGACCAGATACGACAGACCAAAACCTATGAACACGACCTGGGCATCCCCGATTCCCACGTTCTGGGCAGCAAGGAAACGCCCTACGAATTCCTGCTCTGGCGCAACAACCGGGTGTTCTACTTCAACATGAACAAACCCGCCGAAAACTCCGCACAACGGATCAAGGACCTTGCCGCCCGCTTCGAAGCCCGCGACCTCTATGAAGTACCCGAAGGCCCCGGCGTCTGTATGCCTTACGGCTTTATCCATGACGACGGCAAAACCGGTTTCAGTGTCAAGAACAGCCTGCGCTTTACCAGCACTCCGAACGTGATCATGAGTTTGATCAATGCCTCGCAAAACGATCCGACCAAACCAACCCGTGGCACCTACGACACCGACTACCGCCCCGGCTACGACGCCGAAATCTGGAAAAAGTCGAAGATCATGGAGAAGTTCTACATCGGCGATCGCATGACCACCCTCGAAGGCTGGCGTCTTGACCCTCGTCCGGAAACCACCGAACAGGATCGCGCCTGGTTCGCCATCGCCCATGTTGGCGGTCTGGCGAGCCCGCTGATCGCAGCGCAGATGTTCACTTTCCAGAAAGGCACCGACGGCCTGAAAGATCTGGTGCCACCGCCCGAGGCGGTCGTACCGCGCTTTTTGAAGTTGACGCAAAGTATCCGTGAGCAGTGAGAGTCGGGTCGTGAACATGAAGCCACATCGAAGTAAGCACAGTTCATGAACCGAATCTTCTTTTCCTTCGCAGTTCTGCTGCTGGGCAGTCAGTCAGCACTTGCGGAACCTGCCTTGCACGAATGTCTGGGACGTACCAGATTCGAGTCACCGGAAGCATTCGAGTGGGCAACGTTTGCTATCGAACGTAGCAACATGAAAGGTGCAGGAGGACACGTATTTTCCAAGAATGTGCATGCGGTGGGCGACTACGTTAGTTATGACTTTGACGAACTCACCATCAGAGTCAGCGATGCCACGACACGTGAAAATTTTGAAAGACAACGCAACGCCATCGTTCACGAAACCGAACTCTACAAAAAGCGCCTCGAGGACAAGCTTGAAACCAACAAGGACCTTTTGGTATCGATCAAGGAGATGAACTATTCCCGTGACCAAGTGAAAAAGCAGGAGGAACAAATCAAAAAACTGGAAGAGCAAATACCCAAAGTAAAAAAATACGAACACGATCTAGGTATCCCCGACTCCTACGTCATGGGCGGCGAAAATATCCCCTACGAATTCCTGCTCTGGCGCAACAACCGGGTGTTCTACTTCAACATGAACAAACCCGCCGAAAACTCCGCACAACGGATCAAGGACCTTGCCGCGCGTTTCGAAGCCCGCGACCTCTATCAAGTCCCCGAAGGCCCCGGCGTCTGTATGCCCTACGGATTTATCCATGACGACGGCAAAACCGGTTTCAACGTCAAGAACAGCCTGCGCTTTACCAGCACGCCCAACGTCATCATGAGCCTGATCAACGCCTCACTCGGCAACCACGCCAAACCCACCGACGGCACCTACGATACCGACTACCGCCCCGGCTACGACGCCGAAATCTGGAAAAAGTCGAAGATCATGGAGAAGTTCTACATCGGCGATCGCATGACCACCCTAGAAGGCTGGCGTCTTGACCCTCGTCCGGAAACCACCGAACAGGATCGCGCCTGGTCCGCCATCGCCCATGTCGGCGGTCTCGCGAGCCCGCTGATCGCAGCGCAGATGTTCACTTTCCAGAAAGGCACCGACGGCCTGAAAGATCTGGTGCCACCGCCCGAGGCGGTCGTTCCGCGCTTTTTGAAGTTGACGCAAAGCATCCGTGAGCAGTGAAACGCTGTCACCGATCAGCCGAATCGGGAACTCAAGGTCGCGGCCCATGGACTGATGTGCAACGATGTTGCCCTGCATCACGCCATTGACCGCAAGACCAAGGACGTTTCATGACTGCCATCAACACCCCGCCCCCCCTCGCACCCGGACGTCTGCAACAGATGTCCACGCGCATCGCTTTCTTCATTGCCGGGCTCGGCATCGCCGCGTGGGCACCGCTGGTGCCCTACGCCAAGGCGCGGGCCGGTCTCGATGAAGGCACGTTGGGGTTGCTGTTGCTGTGCCTGGGCGTCGGTTCGATTCTGGCGATGCCGCTGGCGGGGATTCTGGCCACGCGATTTGGCTGCAGAAAAGTGGCTACCGGCGGCACGCTGCTGATCTGCGCGGCGTTGCCGTTGCTGGCGACGGTGTCGTCGATTCCGGCGTTGATCGCCACGTTGTTCATGTTCGGCGCCGGGCTGGGCACGGTGGATTCGACGGTGAACCTGCAAGCGGTGATCGTCGAGCGGGCCAGCGGCAAGAACATGATGTCGGGGTTTCACGGCCTGTTCAGCCTCGGCGGGATCGTCGGCGCAGCGGGCGTGAGCGCCCTGCTCGGTCTCGGGTTGTCGCCACTGGCGGCGATGCTGGTGGTGGTCGTGGTGCTGATCGCGGCGCTGTTCAAGGCGGTGCCGCACATGTTGCCTTACGGCAGTGAAAGCTCGGGCCCGGCGTTCGCAGTGCCCCACGGAATCGTGCTGTTCATCGGCGGCATGTGCTTCATCGTGTTCCTTACCGAAGGCGCGGCGCTGGACTGGAGCGCGGTGTTCCTGGCGCAGGAACGCGGGATCGACACCGCCTATGCCGGGCTGGGTTACGCAGCGTTCGCGTTGACCATGACGGCCGGCCGTTTGACCGGTGACCGGATCGTCCGCGCACTGGGCGCAACCCGGATCATTCTGTTTGGCGGACTACTGGCAGCGGCGGGACTGTTTCTGGCGACGTTCGCCCCGAGCTGGCAAGCCGCGCTGCTGGGCTATGCGCTGGTCGGTGCCGGCTGTTCGAATATCGTGCCGGTGCTGTATACGGCGGTGGGCAAACAGACGGTGATGCCGGAAAGCATCGCCGTGCCGGCAATTACCACGCTGGGTTATGCAGGGATTCTGGCAGGGCCGGCGGTGATCGGCTTTGTCGCCCATGCCAGCAGTTTGAGTTTCGCCTTCGGGCTGATGGCGACGTTGCTGGTGGCGGTGGCGATTGGCGGGAAAGCGCTGAAGGTCTGAGCTGGATCGTTCCCACGTCGAGACGCGGGAACGATCAGTGCAGATCAGAAACCGACGCTGGCCTGCACGAAGAACGTCCGTGGCGTGCCCACGTAGATTCCCGAGTTGTTGTCGCTGGAACGGGTGAAGTACTGCTTGTCGAAGATGTTTTTCACCCCGGCGCCGAGCTTCAGGTTCGACAGCTGTGCACCGAAGTCATAGCCGCCGCGCACGTTCCAGGTCACGTAGCCCGGAATGTCGCCGTACTGCCCGTCCGCCGTGCCTTCGGTGATGTAGTTGCCATTGAAGCTGCCGTCAGCATTCACGCCGGTGCCCGGCGAGCGCTGTTTGGACTGGGCGAAACCGTCGATGTTGTAGGTCCAGCGGTTGATGTCGTAACGCAGGCCGACGGTGGCCACCTGACGCGAGTAGAACGGCAGGTCGCGGCCCTTGAAGCCGGGGATCTCGCCTTCGTAGGTCGCGCGGGTGTAAGTGAATCCGGCGTTGGCGGTCAGGCCGTCGAGGCGTGGATCGAGCGCCGCCATGTCGTAGTGCACCGACGCTTCGATCCCCTGGTGCTTGGTCGCGCCGAGGTTGGTCCAGCCCACGTCGTTGCTGATGTATTGCAGTTCGTCATCGAAGTCGATGTAGAACAGCGTCACTTCACCGCCCCACACGTCATTGTTGTAGCGCGTGCCGATTTCGTAAGTCTTGGCTTTCTCCGGTTCCAGGCCATTGGCGGTCTGGTCACCCGAGCCGCCCTGGCCGAGCTGGAAGTACTGCAGGCTGCCGAACGACGTCTCGTAGTTGGCGAACAGCTTCCACGCATCGGACAGGTGATACATCACGCTCAGGGCCGGCAACGGCTCGTTGCTTTCGATGCTGCGGTTTTTCTCGGGGACGGGTTTGCCGGCGGTGTCGAGCACAGCGCGATCATGCCAGTCGGTGCTGATGTGTTCGAAGCGAATGCCCGGGGTCACGGTCCAGTTGCCGACGTCGATCTTGTTGTCGATGTACACCGAGTTGGCCTCGGTGCCGCCGGTACGGTCCTGGAACACGTGACCGTCGGAGGTCTTGGTGACCACTGGCACATTGTTGACCAGCGCCAGACGGCTCGACTGCTCGTGCATCGCCTCTTTCAAATAACGGTAACCGACGCTGACTTCCTGGGTGGTCGGGCCGACGTCAAACACACGCGAAACACGCGGCTCGATACCCAACGTGTAGTAGGAGCGCGGGAACGAGCTGAGGGTTTTCTGATCGCGGGCGGCGATGGTGCTGCCGCGAAAGCTGTCGGAATAGTAGGTCAGCACTTCTGCCTGGGTGCGCTCGTCGATCTGCCGGATCCACTTGAACGACACGTCCTTGCGGCGGCCGCTGAAGCCGTCGTAGTCGCGGTCGGACTGGAACGGTTTGTCGTCGTACTGCTTTTGCGTCAGGCCGCCGGGCATGTCGGCGCTGGCGTCGTAGTAGTGGAAGTTGAGGCTGAAATCGTCCTGATCGGTCGGTGCCCAGTGGGTCTTGAGGATCACGTCGTCGATGTCGTTGCCGTTGTTGCGCTCGCGGTAACCGTTGCCGTTGACGCCCGAGTACAACAGCGCCATGCCGATGCCGTTGTCGGCCGTGCCGCCGAGGAACGCGGTGTCGATGTGTTTCCAGCCACCGTGCTGCGAGGTTTCCAGGGTGGTGCCGATTTCACCGGTGGTTTTTTCCGGGATCGCGCGGGTCACGAAGTTGATCACGCCGCCGACGTTCTGCGGTCCGTAACGCACGGAGCCGGCACCACGGACCACGTCGATGCTGTCGAGGTTGCCGGAAGAAATCGGCGCCATCGACAGTTGTGGCTGACCGTACGGGGCGAACGCGGCCGGCACGCCATCAATCAATACGGTCGAGCGTGGCGACAGGCGCGACGTCAAACCCCGTACGCCGACGTTCAGCGAAATATCGCTGCCGCCGGTGCCGTTGGCTTCCTGCACCTGCACGCCCGGCACGCGGCGCAGCACGTCGCCGACGTTCATCGCGCCCTGCTCGACCATCGCTTCACGGCGAATCACCGTGCGCGCGCCGGGGTGGTTCTGCACCACGGCGGCGTCGGCGTCACCGAGCCAGTCGCCGACCACTTTGATGTCGGTCACGCCCAGCTCCAGCGGGCCGTTGGCGGCGGAAGTCGGGGCCGGGGACAAGGTCACCGAGCCTTCATTGATCTGATAATCCAGACCGCTGCCTTGCAGCAATTGGCGCAGGGCCTGCTCCGGAGAAAGATTGCCGTCCACCGCCGGGGCCTGTTTGCCGGCAACCAGGTCCGGGCTGAAAAACACCTGCAACGACGTTTGCTGGCCCAGTTCGCTCAGGGCCTGGCCCAACGGCTGTGCGCGGATGTGAATGGCTTCGGCGGCGAAGGCCATCGGCACGGCGGCGTTGACCGCCAGCGCGAGCGCCAGCGGTAACCAAGGGAATTTTTTGTTTTTGGCGGTGGAGTTTTTCACGTCGAACGGAGTCCTGTGGATCGCAAGAGTGTGCGGCTGTTAATGCAAACCAGTTGCAGTTGAACAGGAAGACGACGAACTCGAAAAAAACCTGAATTTTATTTTGAAATTATTTCCTGGCTGCCGTCGGCAAGAGTGCGCACGGCCACTGGAAGGATGCTCGGCAAGGCCCTGAGCAAGGCATCGGTATTGTCGGATTTGAACACGCTGGTCAGGCGCAAATTGGCCACGGCGGGGTTAGAGACCTTCAGCGGCTTGTCGCGATAACGCGACACTTCCTCGGCGACTTCGCTGAGGCTGGCGTTGTTGAACACCAGTTTGCCGCTGCGCCAGGCTGTCAGCTCCGCCGGGTTGACCGCGTAGGCCGGCGTTACTTTGCCCTGTGCATCGATCCGCGTGCCGAGGCCGGCAGTGAGGCTGATGAAATCGGCATCGGCCGCACCACGACCCTGCACCCTGACCGTGCCCTGCTCCACCGCGACCCGGGTCTGCGTCACATCGCGGCGCACATCGAAACGAGTGCCAGTCACCGTGACCTTGCCGCTGCCGGCCTCGACCACGAACGGGCGAGAAGTATCGTGCTCGACGCTGAACATCGCTTCGCCTTCAGTCAGCTCGATGAGCCGCCGATCCTTCTCGAAACGCACCTGCAGACGGCTGCGGCTGTTGAGGTCGATCACCGAACCGTCCGGCAGCGCGACATGCTTGCGCTCGCCCAGCGCGGTGGCGAATTCGGCGCTGTAACCTTGCGGGTGATTCAGACCGCTGAACAGACCGAGCCCGAGCGCCACCGCGACCACGCTGGCCGCCACGGCATAACGCAACAATGGACGGCGTTCGCGCCGTGCCGGCGGGGTTTCGCACAAAGCTTTGAGGCGTGGCGCCGGCAGCAGATCCGCCGCCGTCCACAAGCCCTGGAGCAACTGGAATTCGTCACGGTGCTGGGGATGTTCGTTCAGCCACGCGTCGAAGCGCTGCTGTTCGTCGACACTGACGGCCGGCTCCTGCAAACGCACAAACCAGCGTGCCGCGTCATCGCGCACCGTTGTTTGCCCGCACGCGCAATCACGAGTATCCATCATGGAATGTCCTGTTTGGCTGGGGATGAAAAGACGCCGCGGCTCATGAATGCGCCCCGTCCAGGCGATCACGCAGATGCCGCAGGGTGCGGATCATATACTTTTCCACCATGTTCTTGGACAGGCCCAGGCGCTCGGCGATTTCCGCCTGGGTCAGGCCTTCGATCTTCTGCCAGACGAAGATACGTCGACAGTTGACCGGAAGCTCCGTGAGCGCGCGTTCGATGGAATCGGCCAGCTGGATCGCATGCATGTAATGCTCCGGATCGCCGGTCGGCGACTCACTGAGATCGATCGCCTCCGACTCCATGGCGCCCCGCCGGTCCTCACGCCGATAGCCGTCCACCGCGATGTTGCGCGCGGTCTGATGCAAATACGCCCGGGGTTGCTGCACCGTCGACGAATCGGATTCGAGCACCCGCACAAAGGTGTCGTGCGCCAGATCCTCGGCCTGCGAGCGATTGCGCAGGCGACGGGTCCAGGTGCCGATCAACTCTTCGTAATGCTCGAGAAAGCCGGGTCTGCGGGGCAGCATGGGGATCATTGCGGCGTGCTGAAGAAAGGGGCGTGAATAGTAATGCTTCCTATTAAGCCGAAGCAATGGATTCCTCGGGAATGCCGACGAAGCTGTTTCCTTCTATCAATCCGGCGCTCTAACCCGCGGCAATCCCTGCCTTGCGCGGGCAGAACCACCCGTGCATCAGACCCGCCTGAAAGAACTGGACCGGCGCCTCGAACCCGGACGACTCGATCAGACTGGCGACCTGCGGCACCGGCAGAATCGCCACATCCCGGGCATACGCCGTGCGCGCTCGTTCGAGCATTTGCGGCGGCACCTGGGCCGAAGCCATCAGCGTCATCCAGTGACGCAGCAATGCTTCATAGGCCGGGGATTGAGTATCCGAGGCCAGATCAGCATTCGCCAGAATCCCACCCGGTACCAGACGACGGGCAATCTCACGGAAAAAGTCGATACGCACCTGAGGGTCGAGCAAAAACTGCGACACCAGAAAACAGGTTGCGCCGTCGTAACCGGATTCATCCGTCAGCGTATCGAGGTAGCCTTCGTGAAAATGGCAGCGGGAGAGAAAACCGCCCTCTGTCGCTCGCTGACGGCACACGTCGAGCATGGCGCCCGAAGGGTCGACTGCGGTGAATTGCCAGCCGGGAAACTGCTGCGCCAGATGGGCCATTTCCACACCGGTGCCCACGCCGACGCAGAGTATCCGGGCATTCTCCGGCAGGCCCGCGAACACTGAATCCAGCAGCAGATACAGGGCATCACGAAGGGGCGCCATGCCGCTCCACTGTTTGTCATAGACGGCGGACTGCTGGTCGAACAAGGCCTTGAGTGCTTGATTGTCCATGGAAAACCTTCCTCTGCATCATGATCGCGGTGAAGTTTCATTATCGCAGGGCTGTCAAGACCTCCCCGATACAGCCTGAGATTGATCATTCCACCCATCAACTGGTCGCAATCCATCAACCCCACCCTCGCGCCGCACCCTAGATTAGATCCCACAACAACACGCCGTGGAGATCGCCTCATGCACAGTTTCCAGACCCGCAAGCAGCACAGTCCGGTCGACGCCTGGGATCAGCAGGATCCGGAGCAGGCCTTCACCCTGCCCTCGCGTTATTTCTACGACGACAGCCTGTTCCGTGCCGAGCGCGACAACATTTTCATGAGGGCCTGGCATGTCGCCGGGCATGTCAGTGAGTTCGCCGAGCCGGGGCAGTTCGTCGTCACGGATCTGTTCGACCAGAGCGTGGTGGTGGCGAAGAATCGGCAGGGGCAGATCCATGGTTTTCACAACGTCTGCCAGCATCGCGGCAATCGCCTGCTCGAAGAACGCCGTGGCACTACCGGCGGCGTGGTGCGCTGCGCCTATCACTCGTGGTGCTATGAAATGGACGGCAGCCTGCGCGGTGCGCCGCGTTGCGAGCGGATGAAGAATTTCGAGCTGGCGCAGTTCAACATTCCACAGGTGCGCACGGAAGAACTCGGCGGCTTCGTCTACTTCAACCTCGATCCGAATGCGCCGTCGCTGCGGGATCTGTTCCCCGGTGCCGACGAAGAAATGCGCCGGGTGTTTCCAGACCTGGCCGACATGCATCTGATCGAGGAACAAGACGTGATCGTGCCGGCCAACTGGAAAGTGATCATGGACAATTCCATCGAGGGCTATCACTTCAAGCTGTCCGGCCCGTGCCACATCGACCTCGCCCGGCTGATCGATTTCAAGGGTTACCAGTTGATCAAACGCGACAACTGGTGGACCTACGCCGCACCGGCCAATCTGTCGGCGACCGAGGCCTATGGCGTGCCGCTGAAAAGCGAACTGAACCCGCAGGAATGTTTCTTCAACATCGGCCTGTGGCCGAACAACACCTTCTACACCTTCCCGTTCTCCGAGCTTCTCGGCTCGTTCATCATGATTCCGCTCGACGCCGAGCGCTCGCTGCTGCGCTTCGGTTACTACTCCAGCAACCCCGAAACCGCCGCCGTCAGCACGGCGTGCATGAAGTGGATGAACGGAGACCTCGGCCCCGAAGACATCGCCCTGAACATCTCGGTGCAAAAGGGCCTGCGCTCGCTCGGTTACGACCAGGGCCGCTACATGATCGACGCCCAGCGCAGCAATGAAAGCGAGCATCTGGTGCATCACTTTCATCGTCTGGTGTTCAACGGTATTCACGGCCATTGCGTGGACTGATCCGCCCTTCCCTCGTCATTTGTCTGAACGGAGCAAACCATGGACGAAACCGGGTTTGATTACCTGATCGTGGGCGCCGGTTCGGCCGGTTGCGTGTTGGCCAATCGCTTGAGCGAAGACCCGAACGTGCGCATCCTGCTGCTGGAGGCCGGGCCCGAGGACAAGAGCTGGACGATCGACATGCCGTCCGCCATGGGCCTTGTGGTGGGTGGGTCGCGCTATAACTGGAGTTATCAGTCGGAGCCCGAGCCGTACCTCGACGGCCGCCGAATCGGCACGCCGAGAGGCCGCACCCTCGGCGGTTCATCGTCGATCAACGGCATGGTCTACATCCGTGGCCATGCCCGGGATTACGACGGCTGGGCCGAGCAAGGCTGCGTTGGCTGGAGCTATCGCGAGGTACTGCCGTACTTCAAGCGAGCGCAGACTCACGCCGGCGGTGGCGATGACTATCGCGGCGGCGACGGCCATTTGCACGTCACTCCCGGCGATGTAGAAATACCATTGTGCGCGGCGTTCATCGCGGCCGGGGCCGAGGCCGGTTATGGCGTCAGCGAGGACTTGAACGGCTATCGTCAGGAAGCCTTCGGCCCGGTGGATCGCACTACACGCAACGGTCGGCGCTGGAGCGCTTCGCGCGGTTATCTGAGCGAAGCACTGGCTCGGGGCAATGTGCGCGTGGTCACCGATGCGTTGGTGCTACGCATTCTGTTCGAGGGCCGGCAAGCGGTCGGGATTGATTATGAACAGAACGGCGAAACGAACACCGTCCGCGCTCGCCGGGAAGTGTTGCTGACGGCCGGGGCGATCAATTCGCCGCAGTTGCTGTTGCTCTCGGGCGTCGGCCCGGCGGCGGAACTGCGTGACCTCGGGATCGGCGTCGTGCACGACCTGCCCGGCGTCGGTAAACGCCTCAACGATCACCCGGACGCGGTGGTGCAATTTCGCTGCAAACAACCGGTGTCGCTGTATCGCTGGACCACCGCGCCGGGTAAATGGTGGATCGGCGCGCGCTGGTTCGTCCGTCACGACGGCCTGGCGGCGAGCAATCACTTCGAGGCCGGTGCGTTCCTGCGTTCCCGAGCCGGCGTCGAACACCCGGACCTGCAACTGACCTTCATGCCGCTGGCGGTGCAACCGGGCAGCGTCGAGCTGGTGCCGACCCACGCGTTCCAGATCCACATCGACCTGATGCGCCCCACCAGCCTGGGCAGCGTGACCCTGCACAGCGCCGAACCGCGGCGGCCGCCGAGGATTCTGTTCAACTATTTGAAGACCGCGCAGGACCGTGCCGACATGCGCGCCGGCGCTCGGCTGGTGCGGGAAATCATCGAGCAACCGGCGATGGCGCCGTTCAAGGGCGAAGAGCTGGTGCCGGGCCGTTCGGTGCAGACCGACAACGAACTCGATGCCTGGGCGCGGCAGGTCACGGAAACCGGCTACCATGCCAGCGGCACCTGCAAGATGGGGCCGGCGGGCGACCCTGAAGCGGTGGTCGATCCGCAACTGCGAGTGCATGGCCTCGACGGCTTGCGGGTGGTGGACGCGTCGATCATGCCGGCGATCGTCAGCGGCAACACTAACGCACCGACGGTGATGATCGCGGAAAAGGCCAGCGACCTGATCCGTAAGCTCACGCCGTTGCCAGCCCTCGATGTACCGGTGTGGATCAACCCGCACTGGCAGACCGAACAACGATGAAGCAGAGATGGCGATGACCCGATCCGCTGAAGCTGTACCGCGCAATGAAGCACCGCTGCGAGTGGCGGTGCTGTTGCTGCCGGCGTTTTCCAATTTCGGTCTGGCGGCAGTGCTCGAACCGCTGGCCATCGCCAACTGGTTGAGCCAGCGCACGCTGTTCGAGTGGACGTTGCTGTCGTTGCAGCCGGGCCCGGTGACGGCCAGCAACGGTCTGGCGAGCATCGCCGAGGACGGCTTGAACAACGAGCAGGCCTTCGACGCCTGCGTGGTACTGGCCAGTTTCGAGGTGCATCAACACAGCCGCAATCCGGCGCTCAAGAGTTGGCTGCGCAAGCAGGCGCTGTTCGGCGCGATCTTGATCGGCGTGGAAACCGGCACCGAACTGCTGGCCGCCGCCGGTGTGCTCGACGGCTACGAAGCGGCGGTGCATTGGGACAACCTGCAGGGTTTTCAGGAGAGTTACCCCAAGGTCCGCGCCCGACCGCAGCTCTACACCCTCGAACGCCAGCGCCTGACCTGCGCCGGCGCGACCACCATTCTCGACATGCTGCTGGGCTGGATCGGCCAGCGCATCGATCCTGATCTGGCCCGGGAAATCGGCCTGCACCTGTTGATGGGCCAGATGCGCGCGCCGGCGGACAATCAGCTCGACGGCGGTCTGGGCAACAGCGGGATGTACGGCAACAAGATCCGCCGTGCCGTGCAACTGATGGAAAAGGCTCTGGAAGAACCGCTGGACTGCGAGGCGATTGCCAGCGAAGTTGGCCTGTCGCGACGGCAACTCGAGCGCCAGTTCAAACATCAGACCGGGCTCTCGCCGCTCAAGTACTACATCACCCTGCGCCTGGCCCGGGCGCACAACCTGTTGCAACAGACGCAGATGAGCGTGGCCCAGGTGGCGGCGTGTTCCGGGTTTGGCTCGCTGGAGCATTTCTCCCGCACTTACCGCGCACGCTTTGGTTGCCCGCCGAGTGAGGATCGGCGCCAGGCGTGGAGTGCGCCGGTGATGCGCCAGCCGTTGAGCAAGGCACCTTGAAACGAAGAGCGGCCATTCACCCGTGACGTTGCGCAAGCCTTGCTGGCAAAAAAATGCCTGCAACAGGCAGGCATTGTTGAAACTCGGACGTTCAGTTGTGCGTTCGGACCTCGTCGCACGATTGACCACTTGAATTCATTAACCGGACCACTACCGATGCAGTGTTCCCCATTACGCCATTGATCAGGTAGTTATAACGAACCGAGCCATTTCCAATGAGTTTGATTTTGTTCCATTCCTTAAAGCAATCAACGGAGCCATTCTCGATGTCAGCCCGTGTTACATTTCGGCTCAATGATGTCGAAGCGCCCTGGATGGGTACCTCACCTTCGGAATCACTGCATCCCTGAAATTTGCCGATGAACTCGTCACCCACTTTCGCCTCATTTGACAACGCCCCCACTTCTACCGAAATGCCGTTAATTTGAGGTTTTGAGCTGCAGTTAATCACACCGTTAAACAAGTCTTTAAAATGAATATCAGCCATTTCTGTTGCTCCATGAATTGATTGGTTTGATGCTCGCACAGGTTAAATTGAAACCACGCGCCTCAAGCCAATCGTCGTCCCTTATCAGCTTTTTGCACACTGTCAGAACTGACAGTCATTCAATACCCATTCGCTATAACAATTTGTTCTTTCCAGCCAAACTCAATTTCACTGTGGCACGAATCCGCGCGGGTTCTGGATCAGCCATCCGAGAACCCATCGCTAATTCAGCTGGCGGTAGACCGGTTCCTCTTCGTCGAGGATGCCCATCAATGCATTGAAATGCTTATCCGCAAACCCCGGATAATCCAGCCATTGCCGACACGTCTTGCGCGCCACTTCATCGCTGGCCACGCGCAATTCCTGCCCGGTCGCCAGTGCGGTGATATACACCTCGCACGCCCGTTCGAAGTAATACAGATCATCAAACGCCTGAGCCACGCTCGGCGCCGCGACCAGCAATCCATGATTGCCCATCAGCAGGATCGGCTTGTCACCGAGCAGCCTGCTCACCCGCTCCGCCTCTTCCCCAAGACCCATGCCATCGAATCCTTCGTCAATCGCCACCCGCTCGAAAAACCGCATGCTGTTCTGCTCGATCGGTGGCAGGCGCGAGTCCTTCAGGCATGCTAGCGTCGTCGCGTATCTGCTGTGGGTATGGAGGATGCAACGGGCCTGGGGCTGGTTGCGGTGCAAGGCACTGTGCAAGGCCCACGCGGTTTTGTCCGGGGAGTCCGGGCAGTCGAGACTGGACGGATCGTCGGCATTGAGCAACAGCAGATCACTAGCACGGATCCGCGAGAAGTGTTTGCCGTAGGGGTTGATCAGAAACTCGCGACCGTCCTGCGAAGTGGCCACGCTGAAGTGATTGGCGATGGATTCGTGCAGGTTCAAACGCGCAGCCCAGCGCAGGGCGCAGGCCAGCTGGATTCTCAGGTGTTCGACGTTGTCGTGCATGGCGCGGCCTCCCGGTTTCACCCGAGTGTAGAGCGCATGCTTTCATCGACTTGACGGGAAACGACAGTGGCTGCCGTTTTGAGCCGTGTGTCCATCAGAAACGGGAGCGAGCACGCTCGCTCCCGCCGGTTTCACTGACGGTAAATCAGCCTTTTTCGTCGATCCCGGCTTGCAGGGGCTGACTGTCCAGATGACCGCTCAGGGTCACCGGGCCGACTTTCAGGTTGCCGTTTTCAAGGGACACCTTCGGTGCGTTTTCTTCGGTTTTATGTGGCAGGTCGAGGCCGGCTTTCACGCCGTAGTCGAGGTTGCTCAGATCGCTGCTGCTGACCTTCGAACCACCCAGATCGACCTTGCCTTCGGCGGCGGAAATCCGCGCGCCGGTCAGCTGGGTAGCGCCGCCGACAGCGAGGTTCACACCCTGACTAGCGCTGATGCCGGAGGCCTGTTTGACGCTGTCCTTGTGCGCGTATTCGCCTCCGGCTTTCAGCGTTGGCTTGTAGTCGGTGCCCGCGAGTTTGCCCTTGTCGTCGGCCGGGGTTTTCTTGGCGGTCAGGCTCAGATCCACGTCGACCTTGGCGTGAGTGCTGGAGTCCTGACGGCTTTCGACCGACAGATCACCCGCCACATTGCCGCTGACGTTGCGCGCATCAATCCGCGCGCCGCTCAGGCTCGCATCACCGCCACTGTTCAACACCACCCTGTCAGCCTTGATCTGGCTGTTCTGCTGGGTGGTGCCTTGCAGGTAGTCCACGCCGACCTTGGCCCCGGCATTGAAGCCGTGATCGCTGCTGACTTTTTCATCGGCGGTGGTCGGTGTGCTTTTGCTCAGATTGCCGCCGGCGTTCAGCGCTACGTTCCAGTTGTTGCGGTTGTCGCTGGACTGCGCGGATTCCTGAACGAAACCGCCCTTCTGCGCATCGATGCTGACGTTCGGCGCGCCGACCTGAGTGCCTTGCAGGTGCACCGAATTGCCGCTCAGGGCGATGCCGTTCTGGCTGTTAAGCTGGCCACCGCTGAGGGTCTGGGTGTTCTCGTTGACCCGACCGATGTTGAAATTACCGCTGAGGTTGCCGCCCTGATCGCGGCTCTTCTCGCTGCTGGTTTTGCTGCCGCCGGCCTTCAGGCCGCCGCCGAGATTGCTGCCGGTGGCGACGTGCGAATCGGTGGCCGCTTGCAGGTCGAGTTTGCCGTCGGCTTTCAGGTCGATAGCACCAACGCTGTCGATCTTCGTGCCCTGCTGCACCTGATTGCCGCCGCTGCTCAATTGCACCGGGCCGTTGCCATTGATACTGGCTACGTGGGCCTGGCTGTCGGCGGTCTGGTTGTCTTTGTGATCGAGTTGGAACCCGGCGCCGAGATCGACATTGGTGCCGTCGGTGCCCGGCAAAGTGCCGACGGTCAGCGAACCGTTGCCACGCAGGCTGGAGCTGTCGCTGCTCTGGCGGTCGTTGGCCTGATTGAGAGCCAGATCGCCGCCGGTCTTGATGCTGACACCGCCCTGCCCGCCATCGAAACGGCTGCCTTCGAACTGGGCATCGCCGCCGACATTGATGCTCACGCCCTGATTGCCAGCGTAACCGCCAACCACCGCCGTGGAGCTATCCTTGCTCGACTGGCTGCTGCCACCCGCGCCGCTGCCGGCCACGTTCACGTCTTCACCAGTCTTGGTGTAGACGCGCACGTCGACCTTGGCATCCACCGTTTTTTCGGTGCAGCTGTGGGTGTTGTTCGCGGCATCGGCCACCAGTTTGTCGGCGCCGATGTTCACTTTGCCGACGCTGGCGTTGTACTGGGTGCCCTGGTCGTGCAGCGTGCCGCCGACCTTCACGTCCACGGTCTTGCCGTCGAACCGGCTGACCACAGCGTTGCTGCCTTGCTCGGTTTTATCGGCGCTGGCATGACCGATTGCCACGTCGATACCGACGTTCGGCTGACCGAGATTGGTCAGTGCGTCCTTGTCCGGCACCTTGCCGCCGAGCACGTCTTTCACCGCACCGGCAATCGGCCGGGCGATGTCTTTGTACTCGACGTTGGCGCCGATGTCCGCCGACCAGTTGCTCTCGCTGTGAATGATGCTTTCGGTGTTGCTGGCAGCACGGTTGTCGACTTCGTTGGCGGCGACGTTCAGACCGTTGCCGGACTTGAGTTGCGCGCCCTCGGTGGCGAGTTTGTCAGCGTTGATGTTCAGGCTGCCGCTGCTCTGCACGCCGGTGGTTTGCGCGGTCGTTTTGCCGGTGGAGTCTTGCGAGGTGCTGTGCGAGAAGTCCACGCCGCTACCGGCGCGGTCGAGCCCGCCGGTGTAGTAGAACCCGCCGCCGGTGCTGCGGGTTTCGGTCGAGGTGTTGTGGCTGTCCTGCTCGGCCAGCAGCGAGACGTTCTTGCCGCTCAGGGTGGTGTCGCCGGCGGTAGATTTCACCTCGGCGCCCTTGAGCGTCACATCGCCGCCCGCCTTCACTTGCACAGTGCCGCCGCTGAGGCTGGAACCCTGCTGCGTGACGTCGTTGGCGGTGACGGTTTGCGCCTTGTCTTCGTAATGCACGCCGGCGCGATACTGCTCCGCCGTCTGCTCCTTGGCGTAAGCGTCGAAACCACGAGTCTGCGTGCTGTTGGTGCTGTCGTGGGTGTTCTGCGTCGAATGCACCTTCACATCACCCGCCGCATCAGCCGTCAGCGAACCGCCGGCCTTGACCGTGGAGCCGGCGACTTCGATGTCCTTGGTGCTTTTCAACTTGAGGTTGCTGTCGGAAGCCAGCTCGCTGCGCACCGTGGTGCTGTCCTTGCTGTTCTGCCGGGACTCGTCCTTGGTGATGCCGAAGAACTTGCTGTCCTTGTCGTGGTTGTTGCTGTGCGAAGTGTCCTGCACGCCGTCGATGGTCAGCGAACCGTTGTCGCTGATCACGCTCGCGTCCTTGGCGCCGCGCACCTGGCTGCCGCTGATGCGTACGTCGTCAGCCTTGACCACCAGTTTGCCGGCCGCGTTGACCTTGCTGCCCTGATGCTGGGTCTGGCCCTTGTCGGCGTCGCCGGTCTTGCCGAAGAAACCGCCGCCGACCAGGTCACCGGAATAGCGGTTGTCGCTGCTGCGGTTGGTGCGGGTCGCGGCGGTGATTTCCACCTGTTTGCCGGCCAGTTGCAGATCGCCGGCGCTGTTCAATTCAGCGCCTTCGGAGCGCAACAGTGCGGCGGTTTGCAGGGCAATGTTGCCGGCCTTCAGCTGGCTGGTGATGCTGCGCTGCTCTTCGCTGCTGCTGTCCCAATCGGCTTTCCACAGGTGTTTGCGGTGCTTGCCCTGATCGGTCTGGGTGTGGCTTTCAGTGGCGGCGGTCAGGCGCAGATCGCCGCCGCTTTGCACGCTGAGGTTGTTCTTCGCGTCGACCTTGGCGGCTTTCAGTTCGGTGTCTTTGCCGGACGAGAGTTGCGCGTCGCGGCTGGCGACGATCTGGCTGCCGTGCTGGCGCGAATCGCTGTCGGTCTTGGTGCGCTCGTAAGTTTCCCAGGTGATGCCGATGGTGCTGTTGTTCCAGTTTTCGCGCTGTTCCTGAAGCTTGCGGCTTTCGACGGTGGTCAGGGTCAGATTGCGCTTGGCATCGACCTTCACGTCGCGACCGCTGACGTCGGCGGCGGCCAGCGTCAGGTCCTTGCCGCTGTGCAGGCCGACGTCGCCCTGGCTGCTGCGGATGCCGGCGCGGGTCACGTCGAGGCTGTCCGGAATCGCCTGACCGCTGACGCTCAAGTCGCCCGCCGAACGAATCTGCACGCCGTCACGTCCTGCGACTTGCACCGCGCCGACCTTCACGCCCGCGCCTTCAGCGGTGCTGACGATGTTGATGCGCCCGGCCTGCATCGCGCCGAACAGGCTGGCGTCGATCCGTTGATCGGTGGTGTTGCCCGCCGGGTCCACGGCTTTCACCTGGCCGCTGGCGTAGTCGATCTGATTGCGCCCGACGGTGAGGTTCAGTTGATCGCGAGCGCTGATTGCGCCCTGGCTGTCGATGCGCGGCGCGATCAGGTTGATCGAGCCTTCACCGTTACGCAGCCCGCCGCCCTGGATCTGCAACTGACCGGTGGCGTCGCGGGTGCTCAGGGCTTGCAGCTTGCCGTCGTTCAGCTCGGGCCGGCCGACCACCAGATTGGCGTTCGGCGTGTTGATGAAACTGCCGACATTCACCGAAATGCCGTTCGGGTTGGCGAGTACGTAGTCGGCGGCGCGACCGAAGATTTCCTGGGCGCCGTTGATGGCCGAAGGGTTGCGGCTGATCACTTCGTTGAGGATCACGCTCGCGGCCTGGCCCTGCAATTGCGGGTTGGCCGCCAGTTGCCCGGCGAGCTGCGATTGCCCGGCCTGCAAGGCGTTGTTCAACACCAGGCCCTGTCGGTCGACGTTGTAGTCGAGGAATTGGTTATGCGAAAGCCCCGAGCCGTTGGGCGCGACGATGTTGACGATCGGGACGTCGCCCTGGGTCTGCAGTTGCGCGGTGCCGCCGGGGCCGGGCGCGACCACCACGCCGCCGGCCATGGCGCCCGGCAGGTGAGCGACCAGGAACAGGCTGGCGATGGCCCAACGCAGTTTGCCCCGTGGGGAAAGATGAAACGCAAAGGTATTCATTGGCATAAAAAACTCTCCATGTAGTGCGGCATCACGTTGCGCGTTGAGTTGAAGGCCACGGCTGTCGCGCTCAGGTCCGATGGCTGTTGTTCACTGACGTTCATATCTGTAATCCGACCCGCATCAGCCAGGTTTCAGGCTCGCGGTGCAGGCCGGTCGGGGTGTTCAGGCTGCGTTGATAATCGACGTCCACTTGCAGGTTTTTCCAGCCCAGGTTGAGGCCGATGCTGGCGCCGCTCAGGCGTTGAACCGGGGCGCCGTGATCGGCCTTGATCCAGCCGTGGTCGAGGCCGACACGCGGGGTGAGTTGCATCGGCAAATCGGTGCGCAACGGCAGGCGCAAGGTGTTGCGCCAGATCGCGCCGCTGGCGCCAGACGCGCTGCTGACACGGTAACCGCGCACGGCGGAATCGTCGGTGCCGAGCAATTGTTCGATGGCCGGCAGCGGGTCGGGGCTGTACTGCAAATTGAGTTGGCTCTGCCATTGCCAGGCTTGCGCGCCGAGCTGGCCGTTGCGCCATTGGCTGAGGCCGGCGCGGTACTTGCGAAACTGTGCCTTGGGCAGGTTTTTGACCTGACGATCGGCATCGTCGTCGGCACCGAACCCGCTTAAGCCCTGGGCGTAATTGACGTCGAGGTTCCACACCGCGCGGTCGAGCCAGAACAGATTGAGCCCGGCCTCGGCCACGGTCAGGGTCGGGCTCTGGATGCCGAGGCGGACGCTTTCCAGATAGCTGTCGACATCCTTTTGAGCCAGTTGCAGGTTGGCGCTGAGCTGATGACTCTGGTCGCGCCACAACACACGGTCGGCGCGCAGGCTGAGTTGATCGGTGATGCCGGTGCTGTGAAAGGTCAGCGTGCTGAGCTTGAACGGCGCGCGGTATTCGGCGTGGCTGGCGAAAGTGCTGAACGTCCAGTAACCGTAGGGAATCGCGTAATAGAGGCTGGCGTTGCGGCTGTAGCGGTCGCCCTGATTAAGGGTGTCGCTGGCGCTGAGGCTCAACAGGTCGTTGAGTTCCAGCGGGCTGTCGAGGGTCAGGCTCAACGTGTCGCGATCACGACCGGTACTGGCGCTGCCGAGGTTGTCCACGCCCAGGCCCAGGCTCCAGCGCGACTGCCCCGAGGTGCGCGACCGCAAGATGATTTTCGACGCACCGGGCTGGCTGCCGGGGGCGATGTCGGCGGTCAGATCGAGCGAGCGCAGGCGGTTCAACTGATCCAGACCCTGCTCCAGATCCCGCAGGTTCAGCGGCTTGCCGAGCATGCCCGGGAATGCACCGCCGAGGGACACCGGCAGGCTCTGGTCGGCCAGTTCGATGGACTCGATGTAGCCTTCGTCGATCAGGATATCCAGCGATTGCTCGGCTACCGGCGCGCTGCTCAGGTAAGGCCGACTGGCGATGTAGCCCTTCTCCACGTACAGCGCGGTAATGGTCGCCAGCAGATGGTTGATCTGGCCGACGCCCATGCACGGCGCCAGCAGCGGTTTGATCCGGGCGTTGAGTTTGTCTTTGCCGATCAGCGTGACACCACCGATACGCGTACCGCTCAAGGGCCAGCAGCGCTCATCGGGTTTGATCGACCCAGGAATGGCCGGAGTGGCAGGCGTCGGGCCGAACGCGCCGCGCTCCAGTTGCCGCTTGCGCTGTTCGAGTTGCAGCTGTTGCAGATCGCGCTGTTGCAGTTGTTGCTGGCGCAGCACTTCCTGGCCAGGGGCTGGAGTTTCGGCGGCGAGAACGCTGGGCGCACACACACTCAACAACAAGGCCGACAACAGCGGGCGAGGCAGGGAACGACTACGAGAAACAGCGCAAAGCGAATACGGCACTCAACATCCTTGCAATCAACTGGCTTAATGCCACCCCATCAATTGCGGTGATAGTCAGAGCCTTCCTACACAAATGCAAGACGCTTCCTACGGCGCTTACATTTCTTAAACAAATGGTCAGCTTCTTCTTTCGACAGTCTTCATCTGACGATCGGCGGAAAAAATCAATTGCCACAAAATATTACTAGCGTCATATTACGGTCGTAATAGCCATTCCGCTTCTTCAGGTATTACGCCATGACCAGCATGCCCACCGTAGAACCCGATCTCGCCGTTCCGGTCAGCGCCCCCAAACCTCCCCTGCTCAAACGCCTGCTGTTGCCGACTGCGGGTCTGGCCGCGCTGGTGTTCGCCGGGCTGTACGCCGTGCATTGGTGGGGCACGGGGCGATTTCTCGAGGAAACCGACGATGCCTACATCGGCGGCGACGTGACGGTGATCGGGCCGAAAGTCGCCGGTTACATCGAGGAAGTGCTGGTCAGCGACAACCAGAAGGTGAAGGCCGGCGACGTGCTGATCCGCCTCGACGCGCGCGACTACCGCGCCAATCTGGCCAAGGCTGAAGGCGCGGTCGCCGCTGAGGAAGCGCTGCTGGCTAACCTCGATGCCACCGAACAACTGCAGCAAGCGGTGATCGGTCAGGCCCGCGCCGGCATTGATGCCGCCAGTGCCGAAACCGCCCGTTCGCGAGATGACAACGCACGCTACAAACGCCTGGTGACCACCAATGCAGTCTCGGTGGAAAGTGCACAACGGGCCGACGCCACCTTCAAGACCGCGCAAGCCTTGAGCGCCAAAGCCCAGGCCGAACTGCTGGCCGCGCAGCGCCAGCTCACCGTGATCGAAACCCAGAAACAACAGGCCCGCGCCGCCCTCCAGCAAGCCCGGGCCGAGCGTGATCTGGCGCAACTCAACCTCGGCTACACCGAACTGCGCGCACCGGTCGACGGCGTGATCGGCAACCGCCGCGCGCGGGTCGGCGCCTACGCGCAGGCCGGTTCGCAGCAACTGTCGGTGGTGCCGGCCAGCGGCCTGTGGGTCGATGCCAACTTCAAGGAAGATCAACTGGCGCGGATGAAACCCGGCCAGCGCGTGAGCATCCGCGCCGACGTGTTGTCCGGCCAGGAATTCCACGGTCGCCTCGACAGCCTCGCCCCGGCCACCGGTTCGCAGTTCAGTGTGCTGCCGCCGGAAAACGCCACCGGCAACTTCACCAAAATCGTCCAGCGCGTGCCGGTGCGGATCCTGCTCGACCCGGCCGACGGCGTGCTCGGCCACCTGCGTCCGGGCCTGTCGGTGACGGCTGAAGTCGACACCCGCGCCCAACCTGAAACCAACGCCGTGGCCAGCGCGCCATGAGCACCGCCCTCACCGCCGCCGCGCAGCCATTCAATGCCGCCGACATGACGACGGCGACCAAAGTGTTCGCCTTCGCCACGATGTGCATCGGCATGTTCATCGCGTTGCTGGACATCCAGATCGTCTCGGCCTCGCTGCGCGATATCGGCGGCGGGTTGTCCGCCGGCACCGATGAAACGGCGTGGGTGCAGACCAGTTACCTGATCGCCGAGATCATCGTGATTCCGTTATCCGGTTGGCTGTCGCGGGTGTTTTCCACGCGCTGGCTGTTCTGCGCCTCGGCGGTCGGCTTCACCCTCGCCAGCCTGCTCTGCGGCATCGCCTGGAACATCCAGAGCATGATCGCCTTTCGCGCGCTGCAAGGGTTTCTCGGCGGGTCGATGATTCCGCTGGTGTTCACCACCGCGTTCTTTTTCTTCACCGGCAAACAACGGGTGATCGCCGCCGCGACTATCGGCGCCGTGGCTTCGCTGGCACCGACATTGGGCCCGGTGATCGGCGGCTGGATCACCGACATTTCGTCCTGGCACTGGCTGTTCTACATCAACCTGGTGCCGGGGATTTTCGTCGCCGTGGCGGTGCCGATGCTGGTGAAGATCGATCAGCCGGAGTTGTCGCTGCTCAAGGGCGCGGACTATTTGAGCATGGTGTTTCTGGCGCTGTTTCTCGGCTGCCTGGAATACACCCTCGAAGAGGGCCCGCGGTGGAACTGGTTCAGCGATCAGACCATCCTGACCACCGCGTGGATCAGTGGACTCGCAGGGCTGGCCTTCATCGGCCGCACGCTGCACGTGGCCAATCCGATCGTCGACCTGCGCGCGCTCAAGGATCGCAACTTCGCCCTCGGCTGCTTCTTTTCCTTCGTCACCGGGATCGGCCTGTTTGCGACGATTTACCTGACGCCGCTGTTTCTCGGCCGGGTACGCGGCTACGGCGCGCTGGACATTGGTCTGGCGGTTTTCTCCACCGGGGTGTTCCAGATCATGGCGATTCCGCTGTACGCCTTTCTGGCCAATCGCATCGATCTGCGCTGGATCATGATGGCGGGCCTGGCGTTGTTCGCGTTGTCGATGTGGGAATTCAGTCCGATCACCCACGACTGGGGCGCCGGAGAATTGCTGCTGCCGCAAGCCCTGCGCGGAATCGCCCAGCAACTGGCGGTGCCGCCGGCGGTAACGTTGACGTTGGGTGGCCTGGCACCGGCGCGGCTCAAGCATGCGTCGGGCCTGTTCAACCTGATGCGAAACCTGGGCGGTGCAATCGGGATTGCCGCGTGCGCGACCATTCTCAACGACCGTACCAACCTGCACTTCACCCGGTTGGCGGAGCATCTGAACAGCAGCAACGAAGCGGTGAATCAGTGGCTGGCCCAGGTCGGCGGCAACTTTGCCGCACTGGGTCAGAGCGGCGATGTCGGCCTCACTGCCAGCCTGCGTCAGCTATGGCTGCTGACCTACCGTGAAGCGCAAACGCAAACCTACGGCGACACGTTCCTGATGATCATGGTGTGCTTCGGCATCGCCACGGCGATGGTGCCCTTGATGCGCAAGGTGCAACCACCGGCCGCGCCGAGTGCCGATGCACATTGATCGATCAGGCCTGTGGGGTTTTACGGAAGCCCACGGCCAGACGGTTCCAGCTGTTGATGGTGCTGATCGCCACAGTCAGGTCGACCATTTCTTTGGGCGAGAACTGGGCAGCGACGGCTTCGTAATCTTCGTCCGGGGCGTGGGTCAGGCTCAGTTGGGTCAGGGATTCGGTCCACAGCAGCGCGGCGCGTTCACGTTCGGTGAAGAACGGCGCTTCACGCCACGCGGTCACGGCGAACAACCGGCGCGGGGTTTCGCCGCCCTTGATCGCGTCGGCGGTGTGCATGTCGATGCAGAACGCGCAGCCGTTGATCTGCGAAGCGCGCAGCTTGACCAGTTCGATCAGGGTCTTTTCCAGCGGCAGTTTCGAGACGGCGGTTTCCAGGGCAATCATCGCTTTCAGGGCATCGGGGGACGCGGTGTAGAAATCGATACGAGGTTTCATCGGGGATCTCCGGGGCAAGTGAATGTGGGGCTACGTTAGTCCCGGCGCCCGGACCGGCAAATAGCCAATCTCCCGGAAGATGGGTAGGCCACTGCGCGGGTGTCAGAAAAGAAAGTGTGAATGGGCAATTGCCAGCACTCGTTGCGCGCCACTAGAATGCGATCAATTCTTAATTGCACCCTAATCGCACTCTCGATTGCATCTCTGGCAACGGACGCCCGAAACGAGTACCTGCCCTCCATGTCGTCCCTCGATCAGCCGTTGAATCAGCAAGTCCAGACGCTCTACAGCGAACACCACGGGTGGCTGCAGGGCTGGCTGCAGCGCAAGTTGGGCAACCGCTGCGAGGCGGCCGATCTGGCGCACGATACCTTTTTGCGCCTGCTCACCCGTCAGGTGATCAAGCCCCTGGGCAACGAGCCCCGGGCACTGCTAACGCACATCGCCAAAGGCCTGATGATCGATCGCTGGCGGCGTCAGGACCTGGAGCGCGCGTACCTGGAAACCATTGCGCACCTGCCCGCCGCCGAAGTGCCGTCGCCGGAAACCCGCTACCTGATTCTCGAAACCCTGTGGCGCATCGAAGCGCTGCTGCGCGAACTGCCCGAGCAGACCCGCGACACCTTCCTGCTGTCGCAGATCGAAGGCCTGACCTACGCGCAGATCGCCACGCGCCTGAATGTTTCGCTGATCACCGTCAAACGGCACATGCGTGCCGCGTTCATTGCCTGCCTGAGTGTCGCCTGATGAGTTCGTCGATGATCAACCCGCAGATTCTCGGCGAAGCCGCCGACTGGCTGGTGCAACTGCATTCCGGCACCGCGACGCCGTCCGACCATCAGGCCATCGCCCAATGGCGCAGCCGCAGCGCCGAGCACGCCATGGCCTGGCAACGGGCCGAAGCGCTGTTGGGGGATTTGCGCAGCGTGCCGGCCAACGTCGCGATCCAGACCTTGAAACGCGCGTCCCGCAAAGAAGGCCTGAGCCGTCGTCAGACCCTTACCCGCCTCGGCCTGCTGTTGATGGCCGGGCCGCTGGGCATCGCCTCGCAGCATGTACCGTGGCAGCAATGGACCGCCGACCAGCGCACCGCCGTCGGCGAACAAAAGAACCTGCAATTGCCGGACGGCACCCAACTGGTGCTCAACACCGACAGCGCGGTGGACATTGCTTTCAGCCCGGTGGAGCGCCGCGTCCTGCTGCTCAACGGCGAAGTGCTGATCAACACCGCCGCAGACGCCAGCGCCCGTCCGTTCATTGTCGAAACCCCGCAGGGCATGGCTCGCGCACTGGGCACGCGATTCTGCGTGCGTACCGAGGGTTCGCGCAGCCAGGTGTCGGTGCTTGAAGGCCAGGTCCAGATCACCCCGCAACTGCTCAAGCAGAGCGCGATTCTCCAGGCCGGTGAGCGTCAGCGTTTCAAGCTCAACAGCTTCGACAGCGCCGAAACCTTCGACACCGCGTCCCTGGCCTGGGACAAAGGCATGCTGCTGGCCAGCAACATGCGCCTGGACGAATTGCTCGGCGAACTCAGCCGCTATCGCCGGGGCGTGCTGCGCTGTCATCCGGACGTGGCGGCGATGCGCGTGTCCGGGGCGTTTTCCCTGCGCGACACCGACGCCAGCCTGCGTTTGCTCAGCGATACGTTGCCGCTGAACATCAACAGCCTGACCCGCTATTGGCTGTCGGTAGAGCCCCGTGTCTAAGCCCTCGGAAAATATTTTCGATATTTGCTGATACCTTTTCGCGACTCGTCCGGTGAGTGGATAGACCTTTCAATTCCACGCCCCCGACAGGAACACCGAATGACCGCAATGCCATCGCCCCGCCCCGCCACGTTTGCGCTCAAGGCCCTGAACCTGAGCCTGGCCCTGGCCTTCAGCGCACTGCTGCCGAGCGCCGCCCAGGCCGCCGACAGCGTCAGTGAAAGCGCCAGCCGCAGCGTCAACATCGGCCCCGGCCTGCTCAGCCATGTGCTGGCGCAATTTGCGGTCAGCGTCGGCGTGCCGCTGTCGTTCGATCCGGCGCAACTGGGCAATCGTCAGAGCCCGGGCCTGCAAGGCAGCTACACCGCGCAGAGCGGTTTTGCGCGGTTGCTGGAAGGCAGCGGTTTCGAGCTGATCAGCACCGGCCACAACGGTTACACCGTGGCGCCGAAAGTTGCGGCGGACGGCGCGCTGGAACTGGGCGCCACCAACGTCAGCGCCCTGCGCGACGACAGCGGCAATACCTACGGCGGCGAACAGGTCGCGCGCCGCGCGCAGATCGGCATGCTCGGCAACCAGGAGGTCAACGACCTGCCCTTCAGCGTCACCAGTTACACCGCCAAGACCATGGCCGACCAACAGGCCCAGACCGTCGGCGATGTGTTGCTCAACGACGCCTCGGTGCGCCAGTCCAACGGCTTCGGCAACTTCTCGCAGATGTTCATGATCCGCGGCCTGCCGCTGGCCTCCGACGACATTTCCTATAACGGCCTCTATGGCGTGCTGCCCCGGCAGATCATCGCCGTCGAAGCGCTGGATCGAGTGGAACTGTTCAAGGGCCCGAACGCGTTCGTCAACGGCGTGACCCCGAGCGGCAGCGGCATCGGTGGCGGGATCAACCTGCAACCCAAACGCGCCATGGACACGCCGACCCGCAGTGTCACCCTCGATTACAGCGCCGACGGTCGGGTCGGCGGGCATCTGGATCTGGGCCAGCGCTTTGGCGAGGACAACCGCTTCGGCGCGCGGGTCAACCTGATGCAGCGCGAAGGCGACACCGCGGTCGATGACGAAGATCAGCGCTCGTCGCTGTTCAGCGTCGGCCTGGACTATCGCGGCGATCGCCTGCGGGTCTCGACCGATTTTGGCTATCAGAAGCAGGTCATCAATCAGGGTCGCTCGGTGGTCTATGTCGATTCGAGCCTGACAAAAGCCCCCAAGGTGCCGCACGCCAACGCCAGCTACGCCCAGAGCTGGAGCTACTCGCAACTCGAAGACACCTTCGGCATGGCCCGCGCCGAGTACGACCTGAACGACAACTGGACGGCCTACGTGTCCGGCGGCGCCAAGCACACCCGCGAGAACGGCGTGTACTCGTCGCTGACCGTCACCGACCTCAACGGCAACGCCCGTGGCGGCATGCTCTATTCACCCCACGACGAAGACAATCAAAGCGCCATGGCCGGGCTCAACGGCCGCTTCGACACCGGCCCCGTCACGCACCAGTTGAACCTCGGCTGGGCGGGGATCTGGGGCGAGCAGCGCTCGGCGTTTGAAACCATTGGCACCGCTGGGCGCTACAGCACCAACCTGTACAACGTCACCGACAAGCCGCGCCCGGCGCCAACCTCGTTTGCCAGCGACATCAACGACCCGCGCATCACCGGCAAGAACATCCTGCGCAGCGAGGCGATTTCCGACACCCTCGGCTTCGTCGATGACCGCATCCTGCTGACCCTCGGCGTGCGTCGCCAGGCACTGAAAGTCGACGGCTGGAGCACCGCCACCGGCGCCCGCACTTCGAGCTATGAAGAGTCGATCACCACCCCGGTCTACGGCCTGGTGATCAAGCCGTGGGAACACGTGTCGTTCTACGCCAACCGCATCGAAGGCCTGGCCAAGGGCCCGACGCCGCCGACCACCGCGATCAACCGCGACGAAACCTTCGCCCCGGTGCGCAGCAAGCAGATCGAAGCCGGCGTGCGCCTGGACATGGGCAGTTACGGCGCCAACCTCGGCGTCTATCGCATCGAACAACCGTCGAGCTACACCCAGGACGGAATCTTCCGGGTCGACGGCCAGCAGACCAACAAAGGCGTGGAACTCAACGTCTACGGCGAACCGCTCGACGGTCTGCGCCTGCTCAGCGGCGCAACCGTGATGAAGACTGAACTGGAAGGCAGCAGCAACGGCGTGAATGACGGCAACCGTGCCGTCGGGGTGCCGCGCTTCCAGTTCAACCTCGGCGCCGACTGGGACATTCCGGGCCTCGAAGGCGCCGCCCTCAGCGCGCGGATGTTGCGCACCGGCGGCCAGTACCTGAACGCGGCCAACACCCAGAGCATTCCGGCGTGGAACCGGTTCGACCTGGGTACGCGCTATGCCTTCAAACTGGATGAGAAGCAGATCATCCTGCGGGCCAATCTGGAGAACGTCGCCAACGAAGCCTATTGGGCCTCGGCCAACGGCGGTTACCTGACCCAGGGCACGCCGCGCACGCTGAAGGTTTCGGCCACCGTGGACTTCTGACCGCTCGTCATCCGGCCGGCACCAAGGGTTCGGCGCGTCTGACCAATATCAGGTAAATCCCCTTTCCGGAGACAGACCATGATGACGCGCAAACTCACCTCGCTGTTGTTGATCGGCCTGCTGGCCACGGGCTCAGCCGCGACATTCGCCGCCAACGACGGCGCCGATGCCACGGGCACCAAATCCGGCTCCACCAATGGCTCGCCCATGCCACCGGACAATACGCCGGGCTCGCCGTCCGGCGGCAGCGGCGCGGGTGGCGGCACCGGCACCAACGGCGGTGCCAGCGGTTCGGGTTCGGGAGCGGGAGGTGGCACCGGTTCGGCCGGTGGCGGCACGGGCGGTGCCGGCGGTGGCACTGGCGGCTGAACGAACAAGAGCAGGCCGTGGTAAACGCCATGGCCTGTGTCTGAACCCTACCGTTTTTTGTCAGCGATCCGAACGTAGCAATTCGCCGAAACCGACGTCCATCGACAACACGGCCGCGCGATTGCGGCCGGCGTTTTTGGCCTGATACAGCGCCGCATCGGCGCGCTGGATGAACAGCTCAGGGCTGTCGTTGCCCAGCGGAATAAACGAATAGCAGCCCAGGCTCACCGTCAGATAACCGGTGGGCGAACCGCTGTGGGTGATGTGTTTGTCCATGACGCTGCGGCGGATCTGCCCGGCAATCGCCAGCGCGCCGTTGATGTCGGTGTCCGGCAGCAACACCGCGAACTCTTCCCCGCCATAGCGCACCGCCAGATCGGACTTGCGCTGGCAGCAGTTCTTCACCACCTGCGCGACCTGCGTCAGGCAATGGTCGCCGGCCACGTGGCCGTAGGCATCGTTGTAGCTTTTGAAGAAATCGATATCGAGCATGATCAGGCTCACCGGGCTCGACTGCCGCGCGCCCCGGGCAAACTCCACCTCCAGCGAGCGCTCGAACAGACGCCGGTTGGCCAGCCCGGTCAGGCTGTCGTGGGTGGCGATCTGCTCCAGCGTCCGCTGGGCCTTGCGCAGGTTTTTCTCGATCCGCTCGCCATCGCGCACCTGATGAATGAACACCCAGCCGAACAGCCCCACGCCGAGCATCACCAGCGCCACGATCACGCTGGACTGGAACGCCCGGTCATACCAGCCCTGGAGGATCGTGTCCCGGGACGAAGACGCCGCGACCACCAACGGGTAGCTTTCCAGCTGCCGGTAACCATAAAGACGGGTGACACCGTCGACCACCGAATCGATCATCGCGGTGCCGGCGGACGCATTGGGCAGCAACTTCTGGTAGATCTCGCCCTTGGCCAGCGAGGTGCCGATCAGGCTCTCGTCGAACGGCCGCCGGGCGAGCAAGGTGCCGTCGGTCAGGCCGAGGAACATGGTGCCGTTGTCGTCCAGGCTGAAGCTTTTGAAGAACCGGTCGAAGTAGGACATCTTGATCCCGGCCAGCAGCACACCCTGAAAATTGCCGGCGTGGTCGTTGACCCGTTTCGAGATCGGGATGATCCACTCACCATTCTCACGGCTGCGGATGGCCGGGCCGATGTGCGCCACGGCCGAGACGTTCTGCTGGTGAAACTTGAAGTACTCGCGATCCGCCACACCATTACCGCGCGGCAGATCCGCGAACGAGGTAATCACCCACTGCCCTTCGCGGTCGAACAGGAACATGCCGTGCAACTGCTCGAGTTGCTGCACCCGCCGCGCGAGGGTTTTCTGCAAACGCGGCTTCTGCGCCGCGCCATAACCATCGTCCTGAACCCAGTCGACCAGGCTGGTCAGCACCAGATCCGCTGCCAGAAAAGTGTCTTCAGCCTGCTGCGCCATCGCCCGGGTCAGGTTGGCCGACGACACCTGTGCGTTGGCCAGATCCTGACGCCGCGACTGTTCGATCTGCAAATACAACAGGCCAGACAGGCTCAGACACACAGCCACGATGAACAACACCGCCGCCTTGCGCAGGGGCAAACGCTTGAGGGTGCCGCCGGGGGCTTGGTTCGGATCGTGAATGGGGATAGGCAAAAGCGTGTCCTGGGCAGGTACGACAGGGGCAAAAGCCCGAAACCCTTGTTTTCGTGAGCGTAGCCCACCGGGTTGTGTGGGGCAACCAAGTGCCCCCGCTACGATCCCGACCCAGTTGCTATCGGCGCGCAGGGCAATTGGATGACCTGCGGCGCGAATTATTTTTGCCTGCCCGTTTTCCTCGCTTTTACCCCCGGCTCGACAACCGCCGCATTGCACTGCGCAGATGCGCCCGCGCACTTTCCGGATCGCCCTCGCGCATCTGCTCGTACGCCCGCTGCGCAACCGCGTGCGGCACCGGTTTCAACACCCGTTGCGTGGCCATCGCCAGCAGTTGCACTTGCGCGGCGCGCTCCAGGTAATACAGATCGTCCCAGGCTTCGGCGATGGTCGGCGCCGCGACAATCACTCCGTGATTCTTCAGGAACAGAATGTCGGCCTCGCCCATGACCCCGGCAATCCGGTCGCCTTCGCGCTCATCCAGCGCCAGCCCGTTGTAATGCTCGTCCACTGCCGTGCGCCCGTAGAACTTCAGCGCGGTCTGACTCAGCCATAACAGCGGTGGCCCCTCCAGCAGGCACAACGCCGTCGCGTTCGGCATGTGGGTATGGAACGCGACCTTCACCCGGGGCAGCCGCTGGTGCAGGCGCGCGTGAATATAGAAAGCGGTCGCTTCCGGCTGACCCTCGCCGTCCACCACGTTGCCGGCGAAGTCGCAGATCAGCAGGTTGTGCGCGGTCACTTCGGAAAACGCATGGCCGTACGGATTGACCAGAAAAAGGTCAGCGTGTCCCGGCAACATCGCCGAAAAGTGATTGCAGATCCCCTCCTCCAGCCCGTGCAGCGCCGCCAGTTGAAAGCACGCCGCCAGCTCTTGGCGAGCAGTGATGATGGCTTCGCTGTCGAGGTTCAACGAGGCGTAACGCGCGGGTCGGGCGCTGCCGGTCAGGGTATGGGCCATGGCGAAACTCCTTTATGACCAGCCAAGGGATGAGAACAACGGAAGGACTTCGTCCAGCGTGTTGAGGATCGCGTCGGGTCGATAGTCCGGCAGCAACTGACGACCGGTCCCTCGATCAATCCATACGCAGCGAAAATGCATGTCGCGGGCCGCCGTGTGGTCGAGCATCGGGCTGGCGCAGATGTGCACCACCTGATCGCGGCTGACGCCCAATTGCTCATGAGCGTAGTCGAACAGCCTCGGCGCCGGTTTGTAGGCGCCGGCCTGTTGCGCGGTGATCAACCGGTCGATGTGGCCGCCGAGTTGAGCGACGTTGCCGGCGATGATGTCGTCATCGGTGTTGGAGACGATGCACAGCTTGAAACCCTTGGCCTTGAGCTGCGCGAGGGTCTCGACGACTTCGGGGAACGGCGGCATCTGCGGGATCGCAGCGGCCAGACGCTGACTGTCTTCGCTGGCACTCGCCAGGCCCAGTTCTTCCAGGGCCAGTTGCAGGCCGAGAGTGCTGAGTTCGCGAAACGAGCGATGCGGCGGCGTCTGTTCCAGGCGATGTTCGTGGCGGTCATAAACCTCGATCAGGCGCCCGGCGTCGACCCGGTGTTCGCCCTTCTCGCTCAGGATCCGCCCAGCCACGGCGCGCAGGCCTTCGTCCCATTGAATCAAGGTGCCGTAGCAATCGAATGTCAGCCATTGCGGGCGCGGTGTGTTGATCAAGGTCATGGGGAATTCCTCTGCAAGTGAGGGCTTCAGCTTATGAACTCGGGGTGATAGTGTGAAATTAAATAAATAGCCGACCGTCAGTTGCCAAAAAAATATCGAGGCCGCCGCCATGCTGGATCTGGAACTGCTGAAAACCTTCGTCTGCGTGGTCGATGAAGGCAGCTTCACCCGCGCCGCCGAACGCGTCCACCGCACCCAATCCACGGTCAGCCAACAGGTACGCAAACTCGAAGACCTGGTCGGCCACGCCCTGCTGTTGCGCGACCGCACCGGGTTGAACGTCAGCGTCACCGAGCACGGCGAACTGCTGATCCACTACGCCCGTCGATTACTGGCCTTGTCGGCCGAGGCCAGCGAAGCCCTGGCCAGCGATCTGGATCTGGAAATCCTGCGCATCGGCATGCCGGAAGACTTCGACGCCCGACGCATGGCGCTGATCCTCGCCGGCTTCACCCGCAGCCACCCGCAAGCGCGGCTGGAAACCGTCAGCGGCATGAGCCTCGACCTGCGCCAGCGCCTCGACAGCGGCGAAATCGACATCGCCCTGATCAAACGCGAACCCGACAGCGGCCCGGCCTGGGCGACCTGGCCGGAGCGACTGGTGTGGGTCAAAGGCGTGGAATTCGATGCCTCCACTGGCGTGCTGCCGCTGGCATTGTTTCCCCAGGGTTGCCTTTACCGGCAACGGGCAATCCGCCTGCTCGACGTGGCGCAACGCCCATGGCGTGTGGCCTTCGGCAGCCACAGCCTGACCGGCATTCAGGCGGCGGTCGCCTCCGGGCTCGGGGTTTCGGTGCTGCCGGCGTCGGCAGTGTTGCCGGAGCATCGGGTGTGCACGGACTTGCCGCCATTGCCGCCGACGGAGCTGGCGCTGGTCAGCCGCGAAGGGGTGTTGAGTGGATTGCAGCGGGGGTTGGTAGAGTTTTTGCGGGGAGAACTGGGGGTGGATGCGGGGGGATTTGCTTGATCCCCCCAAATGGCGCTGAGCTCAGGGCTTGTTGACTTCGCGCAGCAGGTCTGCGACCGGGAGGTTCATGGTGTTTGAGTAGTAGGGTTTGTAGCCGTAAGCGGTGACCACGACCTTGCAGGGGATTTGTTGTTTGTCTGAGAGGAGTTGGTTGATTTCTGCCACTGACAAATATCTTTCCGAGCTTCGGTTGCTGGAGGTCTCGGAAATGAAAGCATGGGTCAGATAAGAGTATCCCGCCGGGGCTCCGTCTCTTTTATCCGGCGATATCAATCCAAACGCTGAAAACCGAATGGCTTTACCAACCGAGAAATCCTGATCTTCAGCCAAGGCACAATGAAGCATGCCTGAAGCCATTCCAACCCTCTCTCCCCGACCAAAAAGATCCAACACATCAATATTCGACTGATATCTGATTACATATAAAGATCTGTCTCTCTCAACAGACACATAGCTCAAATTCGCTGGAGGCCATACATGGTCTTTTGCACAACCAGAACAAATCACGAAAAGCAGGCAAGCGAACAGTCTATACATCAGGAAAATTCCTCCATGATCGAGTCAAACAGCAGATCACCAGCAGACTTGTTTCCCGCGATACGTGCGGTAAACAGACCCAAAGCGTTTGCATGATTGGTATCTACATTCACGTTCAGTGACGGGCCACAAGTGATAAGCCATTTTTCGCCAAAGTCGGCGACCCCATCTGAAGGGTCTCTTTTGCTAGGCGTAGCCTTGATATTGACCCAATTGGCCGCAACCGGATCAGGACGGTCAAAATAGATATCTGAACCCAACCAGACCAAAGCGCCCTCACCCACGGGATCAAGGGTAACCAGCATCTGAACACGGTATCCCCATTCGGACATGATCTTTGTCAGGTGCGCGCCATTCCAGCCACCGAGGCTGTGGCCGACGATATATACGGGGCAGCTTTTGTAAGGGATCAGGCTTAGAACATACCGCTGAATATCTTTCTTTCCTTTGACTTCGTTGTACCCCAACCAATCCGATTTATATTTCCCCTCCGTTGCCAAATCCTGAACGCGCTGATCGAAGTATTTATGGGCTTCTTGAATGTTTCCATACGGCCCTGAAAAGTAATAACTCTCCTTATCCCCAGCGCCTCCGACAAACACAACAACCGCCTTGGTACTCTCCACCGGCACAGACTTCACACTGACATCCTTCTTGTCCGTCAGCGTATGTTCCTTATGCAGCTTGTAATTGTTGCCTTTCTCGCACGTAACCGTTTCCGCACTCATGCTTCATTCCTCCAGAAACAGTTTGATGGTTTCAGGAAGATGCGAACTGATCGTGTGGGTAAAACCGGCGGCGTCAGACACGCCGTGCTCCATCCGACCGTCCGCGCGCTGAATCATGTACGGATGATTCGGCATCGGTTCGCCGGTCGTGTCATTCACCAACTGCAACTTGTCGGTGAAATGCACCGGCATTGGCAGCAGGCCGCTGAAAGGAGCGTTCACCACGGTATCGCCGATGATCACGGTGCCAGATCCACCGATGACCACATTTCCATGCCCACCGGTGCTGTCCAGGGTGGCGGCGTTCAGGCCATTGATAAAAACCGTCGAGGCAACGCCACCGGTAATCGGACTGCCGCACGCCGACTTGTCGGTCATTCGCGCAGCGGGCAGCCCGTCGAAATTCACATTCGGCGAACCACTGACAATCGGGTTGGTGCCATGCCCCGGCAACGGGCAAGCGGTCGGGTCGGTCACTCGGGCAGCGGGTTTTCCGCTCATGAAAAGCTCCTTGCGGTGTCGCATCATCATCCATTGGCGCGCAAGCATGAACAAAGTCGGGGCGTTGTTCAAACCCGCATGCAAAAAAACAGGCGCCTGAAGAGGCGCCTGTTTTTTATGGCCGGTAATCGCTCCGGTTAACGCGACGGCGGTACTCGAATATCCCCCGCCCGGCACTGGGTTTTCACACCCTTGCCGCAAGCGCCGAATTGCAGGTCCTTGCCCATGCACACGCGCACTTCCGAGAGTTCCGGGCCGTTGCAGATGACGGCGATGCCGTCTGACGGGATGCCCGGGTTGCTCCTGCGGAACAGGTCGGCAATTTCCTGCGCTTCGAAGTAATAAGAGCTACTGAACGGTTGCAACTCTTGCGGGATTTTCACCGCGCCCACCGCTTTGTCCGCTTCGTCCAGATAGCCCATCGCGCCGAGGCCGCTGCAAGTGCCGTGCTTGCTCCATTCGTGATCGAGCAGTTTTTTGGTCGGGAACAGCGTCAGGCCTTTGGCCGTTTCGGCGGCCGACAGGTTGGTCAGCGGTGGGCAGGATTCCGGCCAGCCGCCCTTGGCGTATTGCGGCCAGAGGCCATGCAGGACAAAACCGTAACCCTTGCCGGTACATTGCGGGTCATCCTTGTGGGTCAGGCAAAAGGTCGGCGACCAGGACAACGTCAGCAGGTAGTAATCGAACACCCCCGCCACCGATTCCGCCTTGCTGGCAGACGACTGGCGTGCCGAACTCAGGCCGATGCTACCGACCGTCAGCGCAATCAGCGCCATAATTGTAAAAAGCTTTTTCATGTTCCCGTTCCTTGGGACGCGTGCGTCCGTGGTTTCTGTGGTCTGACCGTCACATGGTCAGGGGCTGATTGAGTCACGCTTGTGTTGCAGGCGCATGACGCAGGGCAAAACCTGCATTACTTTGAAAGGACTACGATGTTGTTGAACTCAACACAGGGAACCGACATGAGTAAAGCAGACGAACTCGCCGCGAAACTCAAACAAACCCGGCACACCCATGCTGACGAAATCACCTGCGCCGAACTGGAGATCGATTGCTGGCCGGCTCAGGTCTACGCCTTGTATCACCGCATCGAAGGCTGGTTGCAACCGGTCACCGAAGTAGGACTGAAGATTCGGCGAAATCCTACCCATGTTTGCGAAACTTCGCCGGATGGCGAGACCCACGACTACGCCATCGACCAGTTGATCATCGAAGCCAACCATCACAGCCTGACGTTCGATCCCATCGCCCGTTTCACCGAAGACGGCTCCGGGCGTGTGCAAATCGTCCTGCCGGGCCGCGAAGCATCGCTGCTGCGCACGGTCGATGAGCACGGTGAAAGCCATTGGTGGTTGCAGACGCTCGAAACCGGGCAACAGCTGGATGCCATTGCGTTGACGGAAAACAACCTGTTGTTGGTGGTCCAGGAAGGTCTCGGTTTGTAGGTTGAACCTGACACAACTGTAATCCGCGCCTCAGCCTGCTGAAAGCTGCCGCTGGTTAGCCTCCCCGTCATTGGTCAAACGGGGACTTCCAGCGCATGCCTTCCACCACCTCAAGACGCACCTTCGTCAAAGGCCTCGCCGCCGGCGGTCTGCTCGGCGGCCTCGGCCTGTGGCGCACACCGGTCTGGGCCTTGAACAGCCCCGGCCAGGTCAATGAGCTCAGCGGTACCGATTTCGAGCTGTTCATCGGCGAAACCCCGGTCAACTTCACCGGCCAGCCCCGCACCGCGATGACCATCAACGGCAGCCTGCCCGGCCCGCTGCTGCGCTGGCGCGAAGGCGATACCGTGACGCTGCGGGTGCGCAACCGGCTCAAGGACAGCACGTCGATCCACTGGCACGGCATTCTGCTGCCGGCCAACATGGACGGCGTGCCGGGCCTGAGTTTCAAGGGCATCGAGCCGGGTGGCGTGTACGTCTACCAGTTCAAGGTTCGCCAGCACGGCACCTACTGGTATCACAGCCATTCCGGCTTGCAGGAGCAGGCCGGGGTCTACGGGCCGCTGGTGATCGATGCGCGGGAACCGGAACCGTTCCACTACGACCGCGACTACGTGGTGATGCTCAGCGACTGGTCCGACGAAGACCCGGCCAGCCTGATGAAGACCCTGAAAAAACAGTCCGACTACTACAACTTCCACAAACGCACCGTCGGCGATTTCATCCACGACGTCGGCGAAAAAGGCTGGGGCGCCACCGTTGCCGATCGCACGATGTGGGCGCAGATGAAGATGAATCCCACCGACATCGCCGACGTGAGCGGCGCCACGTACACCTTCCTGATGAACGGCCACGCCCCGGATGACAACTGGACCGGCCTGTTCCGCCCCGGCGAAAAACTGCGGCTGCGGCTGATCAACGGCTCGGCCATGAGCTACTTCGACGTGCGCATCCCCGGCTTGAAAATGACCGTGGTCGCCGCAGACGGCCTGCACGTCAAGCCGGTCAGCGTCGACGAGTTGCGCATCGCCGTGGCGGAAACCTATGACGTGATCGTCGAGCCCGCCGCCGACGCCTACACCCTGTTCGCCCAGGCCATGGACCGCACCGGTTACGCCCGAGGCACCCTCGCCGCCCGCGCCGGTTTGTCGGCTCCGGTGCCGGCGCTGGACCCACGCCCGCTGGTGACCATGGACGACATGGGCATGGGCGGCATGGATCATGGTTCGATGGACATGAGCGGCATGGATCACTCGAGCATGAACATGGGCCCGATGCAGGCGCACCCCGACAGCGAAAAGGACAACCCGCTGGTGGACATGCAAGCCATGACCACCGCGTCGAAACTCGACGACCCCGGCCTCGGCCTGCGCAACAACGGTCGCCGGGTGCTGACCTACGCCGACCTGCGCAGCACCTTCGAAGACCCGGATGGCCGCGATCCGAGCCGCACCATCGAACTGCACCTCACCGGCCACATGGAGAAATTCGCCTGGTCGTTCAACGGCATCAAGTTCTCCGACGCCGATCCGCTGCGCTTGAAGTACGGCGAGCGAATCCGCCTGGTACTGGTCAACGACACCATGATGACTCACCCCATCCACCTGCACGGCATGTGGAGCGATCTGGAAGATGAAAACGGCAATTTCCAGGTGCGCAAACACACCATCGACATGCCGCCCGGCTCCCGCCGCAGCTACCGCGTCACCGCCGATGCGCTCGGCCGTTGGGCTTATCACTGCCATCTCCTGTACCACATGGAAATGGGCATGTTCCGCGAAGTGCGGGTAGAAGAATGAGGACGCCGACCATGACTCGATTTGCCGCGTTTTCGTTGTCACTCCTGTCGATGGCCCAAGCCTTCGCCGCCAGCGACATGCAGGGCATGGATCACAGCCGGATGGCTGATATGCAAGGCATGGATCACAGTCAAATGACCGACATGCAGAGCATGGACGACGGCATGATGCAGCCCGCCGCGCCGACCGAAAGCCGCACGCCGATCCCGGCACTGACCGACGCCGACCGCGCCGCTGTGTTCACCAGCCACGCCGGACACCAAGTCCACGACAGCGCCATCAACACTTACTTCCTCGCCGACAAACTTGAATGGCAGGACGCCGACGACGCCAGCACCCTGGCCTGGGATTTGTCCGGCTGGATCGGCGGCGACATCGATCGGCTGTGGCTGCGCTCCGAGGGCGAACGCAGCAACGGCAAGACCGAAGACGCGGAAATCCAGGCGCTGTGGGGCCACGCGGTTTCGCCGTGGTGGGACGTGGTCAGCGGCGTGCGTCAGGACTTCAAACCCGGCGCTCCGCAAACCTGGGCCGCGTTCGGCCTGCAAGGCATGGCGTTGTACAACTTCGAAGCCGAAGCCACGGCCTTCATCGGCGAAAACGGCCAGAGCGCGGTGCGGCTGGAGGGCGACTACGACATCCTGCTGACCAATCGCCTGATCCTGCAGCCGACCGCCGAACTCAACGTCTACGGCAAAAACGACCCGCAACGCGGGATCGGCTCGGGCCTCGCGAACACCGAAGCCGGGCTGCGCCTGCGCTATGAAATCCGCCGCGAATTCGCGCCCTACATCGGCGTGACCTGGAACCGTACCTACGGCCGCACCGCCGATTACGCACGGGAAGAAGGCGAGGATCGCAGCGAAGCGCGACTCGTCCTCGGCGTGCGGATGTGGTTCTGAATCCCTTCAAAAAACAACACCGAGGTCTTGCATGCGCACATTGAAAATCTCACTCGTCCTCGCCAGCGGTTTGCTCCTGAGCACCCTGGCCCAGGCCCACCCGAAACTGCTGTCGTCGACCCCGGCCGAAGGTGCCGACGGCGCGGCGCCCGGCAAGATCGAACTGCGTTTTTCGGAGGATCTGCTGACCCAGTTCTCCGGCGCCAAACTGGTGATGACCGAAATGCCCGGCATGGCCCATTCGCCCATGCCGATGAAGGCCAAAGTCAGCGCTGGCGGCGACCCGAAAACCATGCTGGTCACCCCGCTCGCGCCCTTGCCGGCCGGCACTTACAAGCTCGAATGGCGCGCAGTGTCGTCGGACACGCACCCGATCACCGGCAACGTCACGTTCAAAGTGAAGTGAGCGATGGCTGAACTGATCAACATCCTCCTGCGTCTGGCGCTGTATGTGGATTTGCTGCTGTTGTTCGGGCTGGCGTTGTTCGGGCTGTACAGCGTTGATGCGGTGCTGCGGTTTCGGCCGATGCTACGCGGGATGGCGTTGATCGGGGCGCTGCTGTCAGTGGCGGGACTGGTGCTGATGACCCGCGCCATGAGTGGCGAAACGGAGTTCGCGGCGCTGTGGCCGCACCTGCAAATGATGGTGCTGGAAACCGACGTCGGGCTGGCGTGGACGCTGCGGATGATTGCGCTGATCGCCGTGGTGATCTGGCCGGGATTGTGGCTGGCATCGATGGCCGGCGCCGTCGCCCTCGCCTCCCTGGCCTGGAGCGGACACGGGGCGATGGATAACGCGTGGCATCTGCTCAGCGACATCCTGCACCTGCTCGCGGCGGGTGCGTGGCTGGGCGCCATGCTCGCGTTGATCTTGATGGCGCGGCTCGACGCATTGTGCAGCGAGGCGCGCATTCGTTCGCTGGCGGATTCCGTCAAACGCTTCGAAGGCGTCGGCGCGGCGATTGTGCTCATCCTCTCGGTCACCGGCGTGGCGAATTACCTGTTCATCGTCGGCCCGACACTGGGCGAAGTCCTGCTCGGCACCTACGGGATTCTGCTGGCGATGAAGGTTGTGTTGTTCGGGGGCATGCTGGTGCTGGCCGCGTTGAACCGCTTCCACCTCGGGCCGTTGCTCGAACAATCGTTGCGCGCGGGGCAGCATCAGGTGGCGGCAAACGCCTTGCGCCGCAGCGTGGCATTGGAGCTGGTGATTGCACTGTTGATCGTGGGACTGGTGGCGTGGCTGGGCACGTTGAGCCCGGAACCGGGGTGACACCCGGCAAACCCATTCACTACACTGGCCCGCACCTCCACTGCACAAGCCCGATCTCCATGACAATTCCAAAAAGCACGATGATCTTCTGCGGCCTGCTGGCCATGGCCGGCGCCGCCCAGGCACAAGAATCGGCCTCGCACCTCGACACCATCCAGCAACAAGGCCAGTTGCGCGTCTGCACCACTGGCGACTACAAGCCCTACACCTTCAAACGCCCGGACGGCGGATTCGAAGGCATCGACATCGCCATGGCGCAAACCCTGGCCGACAGCCTCGGTGTCAAGGTCGAATGGGTGCAAACCACCTGGAAAACCCTGATGCCGGACATGCAGGCCGGCAAATGCGACATCGGCGTCGGCGGCATCTCGGTGACCCTGGAGCGCCAGAAAAAAGCCTTCTTCAGCAACACCCTCGACGTCGACGGCAAGATCCCGCTGGTGCGCTGCGCCGACCAGTCCAAATACCAGACCATCGACCAGATCAACCAGCCGAACGTGCGCCTGGTCGAACCCGCCGGCGGCACCAACGAAGCCTTCGTCCACGCCTTCCTGCCCAAGGCGCAACTGGCGTTGCACGACAACGTGACCATCTTCGAGCAACTGCTCGACAACAAGGCCGACGTGATGATCACCGACGCCTCCGAAGCCCTCTACCAACAGAAACTCAAACCCGGCCTGTGCGCCGTCAACCCGAGCCAGTTCATGCAATACGGCGAAAAAGCCTACCTGCTGCCGCGCGACGACATCAGCTGGAAACTCTACGTCGACCAGTGGCTGCACCTGAGCAAAGTCACCGGCAAATACCAGAAAGTCCTGAGCGAATGGATCGCCGTACCCGCGGCCCAGTAAACCTCAGTCGTCATGCATCAGGCCGGAGCTGTACTGGTTGAAACTGTTACCGATATTGCTCCCGCCAAACTTCAACGTATTCACGTTACGCGCCTCCGGCGACTGACAGTCGCTGGAGAAACAACTGGTGGTGGTCAAGCCACCGGAACCGGAACAGGCGCTTAGAACCGAAACGGTTGCGACGATCAATAGCGCTTTGAATGGGTTGTTCATGGTGTGTGGCGCTCGGGTGGGGTCGGGATCTTGTAGAGGGATCGTAGGCCTGTGCGGGTGGCGGGAAGATGAAACTTGCGGGGGTTTCAGCGTGGGTTCAGGTTGAACCCACGCCTGACGATCAACCCTCCACCGCAGAGGGTTGCCCGAACCTACTTCGGCTCGACGTTATCCAACGCCTGATTCACCGCCAACGACCCCAACATCACCAACTGCGCAATGCCGATGGCGGTTTTGCGGTGGGCGGGTTCCAGGGTGGCGGCGAAGTTGTTGAGCATTTCGGAGGCTGAACCCAGGGATTCGCTGGCATTGGCGAGCAGGGATTCGGTGTCGTAGGCCGGGTTGGCGAAGTACATCGGATCGTGTTGGGTGTGGCTGCCCATGATCCGTTGTTGTGGGGTGAGGTAGTGATCGAGGGCGCGCTCGGCGGCTTCGTTCAGGGTTCGTGAATCGGGGAATTTGTAGGGGGAGACTGGATCGGTTTCTGGTGGGTTGGGTGTTGGTTTGAACATTGGGTAACTCCCGACGGATAAGAGGTTAGGAGCCGCCACCTTCGCTACCAAACTAGGGTGGAGGCCATACGCAGGTTGGTAGACCGGCCGTCAGGAACCCCGGCGCATCCGAAGATGCCCTGCGCATGACCACCATAAAACGAAGGCACTGAAAGCCTCCGCAAGACAGTAGTCTTGTGCTTCTGACGGAATCCGGGCTACCAAACCCGATCACTGGTTTTCAGTGACCCAGGAACGATAGAACCCCCGTGCTAGAGGCACAAGCCGGCGGATTCTGTCTTAGGTGTAGGGGGTGACGCAAGGTGGTGTAGGGCTTGGATTACGAAAGAATGAGTCATTTAAACAAGTGAGTTTTGGGTTTAAAACAGACTCGGAGATTCATGACTTGAGAGGCTGCGCCTCTACCGCGCGCCTCACTGAAATCAGGGGTGTGTTGGGAAAAATAATGACCCTAAGCTAATAACTCAGTGAAGATCAGGAGCAAAGTTGTCCTCCCATTTCCGCCCCAAGGAAGGGTACAACTATTTTTCTCGAATTTTCGCAGAGTGTATTTTTCTCCTCCCCACCACAGTGCTCACGTACTGGCCGAGGTAAAGATTTCATTTTTCGCACCATGCCCTGATTGACAGCAGCGAAGAGAACACCGAAAGTCAAAAGGCATGAGTGCTGGCGTTCTGATCTCAAAAAATACTCAAGGATCGCGCTAGTAGCATTTTTTAAAATTTTTTCGGGATTTAATATATGGATATTGTAGAAGCAATCGACCAAAGCATTGGCGAAGTGAGAACAGAATCTCTAGATTTGAGCTTCGGCGAAATCGTCAACCTTCACTCAAGTAAAGAACTTATCATCCACCCAGATTACCAACGACTATTCCGCTGGTCCGACGATCAAAAATCAAGACTAATAGAATCCATAATCTTAGAGCTTCCCGTACCGCAGATTTTTGTCATTGAAAATGAAAATGGAATACTGGAACTGATTGACGGACTACAGCGCGTCAGTAGCGTCATCCAATTTATGGAGCCCGAAAAATTATCGATGGAGCCGCTAGTACTAACCGGTTGCGACTTGATAAAGGAGCTAAATGGGAAGTGCTTTTCCGATCTTCCACTAACAGTTCGATTAAGAATAAAACGTTCTTCCGTCAGAACGATCATGATCAAGAGGCAGAGCAAACCATTTCTAAAATACGAAATGTTCAAACGGTTGAACACCGGTGGCGCTATACTTGCTCCACAGGAGATAAGGAATTGTTCCGCCCGCATGATTGGAACAATGGGAGATAACTTCTATAGCTTCCTGAAAGACTGTGCAAGTCTTCCACAATTCAAAGCATGCACGGAAACTCTTTCCCAATCAGACTATGATAAAAAAGGGGACGAAGAGCTTGTACTAAGATTTTTCGCCACGAAAAATTCATCTCATACTTTCAAAGGAAGTGTACGAGACTGGCTTGATACTTATATGGAACAAGTTCTCCTAGAAGAAATCCAGTTTGACTTTAATGAAGAAATGAGGGAGCTATCTAATCTATTCGAATATCTCGCAACCTCATTAGGAGCTGGTGCTTTTGTCAAATATCGCGGTGAAAGCCCAGTTGGAGCACTTGCACCAGCTTACTATGAAGCAGTCAGCATAGGGGTTTGGCGAGCGCTTAAAACCAACCCTGATATCAATCCAGACACGGTTCGCCTTTGTATAATCCAAACAGTTCAAACTGAGGAGTTCCGAAGCAATACTGGCCCTGGAGCGAATTCAAAAGAAAAGTTAGAGGGTCGAATTTCAGCTATTGAACGTGTGATTGGAGAGGCACACCGTGCCTAGTTTATCGGAAATACTAGAACTTGATCTTAACTGGAGAGAGAGTGAGCTTGCGTCATTCAAAGCCGCCATACTTTCTTCCGATCGAAAAACGATACGTGAAAGCGCTCTACTCCGAGGAGCCTGGGCCATTCTCTATTCTCACTATGAAGGTTTTTGCAAATTTGCTTGGGACTCATACCTTGACGAGCTAGAAAAAAAACAAGTCCCACGCTCACAACTTTGTGGTGATATGGCCGCACTCTCTTTGCGAAAAAGTTTCAAAACACTAAGGGGCGCTCTCAGTGATAAAGATTTATGGGAGTTTGGAAACAAAAAATTCTCTGAACTACAGAGTACAGTTGCAACTTTTGAAGAAAAATTAGATACCGACTCAAACTTGTGGCCAAACCTCTACAGAGAAAATGCTCACACTCTAGGCATTCAACCCACATACATTGATAAATATGCAACACAAATAAAAACCTTAGTATCTAGACGGAACGATATTGCACACGGTCAAAAAATGATAATCAAGGACATTCAAGAGTATGCCGAATATGAGAGCGCAGCACTCCTAGTCATGCATGATCTTGCATTATGCTTAATTGAGGCAGCCGAATCAGAGTCGTACAAACTCAAAGCGTAACCAATACAAAATCCAAAAAACTAAAATATGGGACTGATTTATTTACCACCTAAACATCAAAATAATAAATCCGTCCCTTTTTTCCGCATAGTTTGGTACCCACCCAGAAACGACGACTACTACCGAATCAAGGCTCCGCCGCTTTGAACACGGCGCGAAAATCTGCGATCTGGTCTGAGAACAAAACCCCGAGCTTCCCCGTCTTGATATTCATACCGAGGTCTCGCTGACTGGCAATGTGTTCGATGATCTCTGCATAATCTGGGGCGAGCCTGCCTACAAGATAATTAATAAAGTCCTCGATCACCTTTCGGTCTTGCTGAATCGTATCAAATTTAATTGATCGCAAAGAAGCGCCAATAGACTCGCTCCACATATCCTCATATTGGAGAAACAAAGGAATCTTTCCTCGAAAATAAACATCTCCCATCGCGAGTTTCGGTATCTCTATATTCCCATGTAAAAGGTCATTCCGGTCATTCATTAAAGTGTGAAATGCCTTGCACTCTTCTGAGGAATAATCCACCACACTCGAAAATCCGATACAGTGCACGGACAACATTTGCACCCGAACATCAATTGGCTGACGGACGACGTTTTGAAATAGGCGATCGTTAACCTTAATCTCGGAACGGGCAAGTACGAATATGAGAAGATTCACAAATGATTCGGCCAGCACGGGTAGCATGGCACGGAGACCAAACACAAGGCCAACGGCGGAGCTATATCGCTCGTTTAGAGCCTGCCAGCGATATTTAAACTCTTCATAGTCAGTGCCTTCGCCTGGATGAGGCAGTCGGTCCCTACGTGGATCAATATCTAGCATGTCGAGCTGCTTAAAATTCTGCTCAACCGAACTCTTTATCCTACTGTATGGATTAAAAAATCTGGTCCACTTTTCAAGCTCTAGCCGAAAAGCAGATATTTTCTTTCCATAATTTTTGAAATCAGACTTAATCTGACTTATAAACATCTCAAGAGTTAGACCAGAATCAACAAAATCCCCTATCAAGTGAACCTCGGTTCGAAAATTCATACCCAAAATAGAAACGACACCCCGCTTACTAGCTAGAGTCCACTCCCAATGAATTAAGTTATCCGAATCATCTTTTCTCAAAAAGTTCTGAATACCGTTTGGCTCTCCGTATTTTGCATACAGATAACAGTAGAGATCAATCGGCTTTAACTCATTTACAAACTCCCACCTGAACCCACGCTTCGGCAATTTCCCTCCGAACACAATATTTTTTACGCAGTGAGGGTGCGGTGCTTCCAGCTCAACAAAAAAATTTTCCATGGCGCGCTCCATTGCTTGGTCGCTTGAAAAAACAATAAAAACAATGGGGACATAAAACAATGGGGACAGATTTATTGATCATAAAACAGCAAATACCCCTCTCTCTGTTCACTACCTTATTAGTAGCATTCGAGAAGATAAATCTGTCCCCCTTTCGCTGTCCTCCTTCACTATACCGGGGTCTCAGGCGTACTCCCCTCCCGCTACTAGTCGACATGCTCCGTGATAGGAACCATCACCGACCCGTCCTGCTCATCGTAAGCAATTCCGGCCCCGTACTTGTACCTCTCTGCCTGCTGTCGAAGCTCCTCCGTGTCAGCTTCATACAACGTAAACCGGTATTTTTTCGTATAAGACGCCGAACCTGGGGCAGCGATGACAGAGAGCGTGAACACGTACTCTCCCGTTTCCCAAATAAAGAGCTTCCGAAACAGCTCCAAGAAAGGAGCGATCATTTGTGGTTCTGCTTCCACCAGTTCTCTCCTTTCCGGCGGCTGGGCGTCTATTTTCTGCCGAATATCGGCTCTCAACCGCGCTAGGTCGCCCCGATACGCCTTATCAACCTGACGTTCAAAATTATTAAAAAAGGTAACGGCATGCGCCCAGCTGTCCCCTGGCTTCAAGAAAAAAGGAACGAGCAAAACAGTCGACGTTGACGAAGGCGTTTCAAAGTATGCCTGCGCATGAAGCGTTACCAGAGGCTGACCATCCCGTACCAAGTCAAGATGCATGGAACGAATTCTCAAGCTCCGTCCACCTGAATTGGTTATCCCTACGACCAGTCCTAGGTTCGGATTTCCTACACGATGGGTCAGCTGAACGCGGCTGTGAACTTCAACTTCTAAGCGACGAGGACGGAGTAGCAAATGAATCGGAGGGAGCTGCGACAAAATCACGGCAAGAACCGATACTACCAACGACCAAAATTTCCAGTCGGTATAGAACGGCAATGCAATTTCATTGGCCAAAACGATTCCCTCCACACATACAGGCGCTGCAAGTGCCCCTAACGCCACGCCCTGACTTTCGCGCACGGATGCATGACGAACTGACAGTGATTCTAGAAGTAGAAAATTGAAATGCACTATTTTCCTTCAGAGCGTTGCCATGCAAGGGCTACAAATTGATCAAGGATCCGTCAAGGAATAGGAAAAGCGCATCTCGGCTTAATCAGAATTTTTTAAAATGCGAAAAAATATGCGTTTTATACTGCCCTACCCAGCAAAACCGTCTCCTCCCACCTGTTGCTTCACGGGCACCAATCTAAACAACCAAGGGTCAATTCTTCATTTTTTACAAAGCGTGACACGCTGTGCAATCGCCAACTACCCCCCCTCCAGCCCAGAGTCAGCATGTTTGCGAGGCTCAATTGCGCACTCCTCACCCTTGCACAAAAAAACATGCAAAGCCGTTGGCGTAGAGGGGGATAAGTGCTTTTTCAAAGGATTTATTCTTGAAAACAGTATTTCCCTGGGACAGCAAAATTGCCGCCGATCAGCCTCAGAAGAATGTGGACTGACTTATTTATCAGTGCCCGTCTACAAGCCCCAAGCCCCGTCAGCAAAGCATTCAGGTCCTCCCCAAGCCCCACCCCACCATTCCTGATA
>NZ_NEHH01000002.1:0-662879 GCF_002112305.1 Pseudomonas sp. R45(2017)
GGTGCGGTTGGAGGTGGAGAGGTTGGGGGAGGGGGTGGAGCTGCCTAGGTTGGTTAGGCCGTGATTTCTCAGGTGGGTAGTGATTGGTGTTTCAGTCGGTTGGTGAGTACTGGATTGCGGGGGACGTGCTTGATTGCTTTTGACCAACCGGAGGAAGCGTGGCGCAAATGTCCGATTTCGGCAAAAAGTGGTCACTAAAGTATGCACTGGACAGTACATAATCATGCTTATCGCGAAGGGAATAACAATGGAGGCTTAACAAAGGCCCACGTTTCCAGTCACGGATTGGCAGTCAGCGACCGGACAGGTTGCCAAAGGGTGTGAACCCAGCTATCACTAAGCAATTCTTAGACGTAGAACGGAAACGTCCCTTGACCCATACACCGCAAACTCCTCCCCCCAGTGACCGGATAGGTGGTGGTGGCGCTGCGACCAGCGCTGGCATACGTTTCGAACAACAACTCGGAGCACTCTTCTCCACTTGGATTCTGGCGGGCGACAGGCTTGATGGCAGCTTTCGCCTTGGAGCTGCGACTGCTGAATGGATTCGCTTCGAAACCGAGGCTCCAGTCGATGATCTTTTGATCAAAACTAGCAACGGCGGCTACCTTGCCGTTCAGGCTAAGACAACTGCGAGTATCAGTGAAGATCTGGGCTCTCCATTCGGTAAGACGATCTCACAATTCGTTCGCCATTGGCTCGTTGCTCAGCAAGGCAATGCCTCGATGGAGTGGAACCGGCCTCTCGATCCTACCCGCGACCGATTAGTGCTGGCTGTGAGTCCTCAAGCCTCAAATCAGATCAAAACCGATTTACCGGCCGCGCTCCGCCTCGTTTCACAGCCTGGAGGAGGCGCTCTTAACCAAGCACAGCACCGCGCGTATAAGGTGTTCTCAAGCTTAGTCGAGCAGGCTTGGGCGAGTATCACCAAAAGTACATATGATGATGATCTGCTACTGAAGTTGGCAGAGTTGATCGTTGTATTCACCTTCGACGGCGATACAGGCTACGCATTGGCGAGCGGATCCCTTTACAAGGCCTTTGGCCAAGGGATAGATGCCGCAGCCGCCTTTACTACTCTGACCGATCTTAGCGGCCAGTTGATGAAGCAGCGCGGGGGGGGGGATTTGCTCACTTGGCGACAACTTTTAGCTGGCCAAGGTTTTGCGCTCAGCGCCCCCCCTGAGTATCGCAGTGATATCGAGGCTCTTAAGCGTCACTCCAAAGGGATCGCCAGTGCCCTCGCCAGCTATGAAAAAATCGATATGGGCAATGGCGATTTCTTGTCTGTGCGCCGTGAATGCCAAGCTGAGGTTGAGACCGCGGTACTCAACGGACCGCTGCTCATCATCGGTGAGCCGGGAGCCGGCAAAAGCGGAGTTCTGAATACGCTTGCGAAGAGATTGTGCGATGACGGGCTCGATGTTCTCCAGCTCGCAGTAGACCGCTACTCAATTGAAAGCCTTGAAGGCCTGTCTCGTGAACTTGGACTAGCGCATCCACTTCTTGATGTTATTGACGCTTGGGATGGGCCAAGTAAGGCTTATCTGATTATCGACGCGTTGGATGCGACCCGGGGCGGTCGCGGTGAGAACGTTTTTCGAGCGCTTATCGAGCGGGTTCTTGAGCGAAAGGGCCGATGGAACGTAGTGGCGTCGATTCGAAATTTCGACTTGCGCATGGGCCAGCAGCTTCGCACTCTGTTCAAAGGAACACCACCGCAGCCGTCGCTTGCGGACTCATCCTTCCCCAATGTCTCCCACATACAAGTGCCGCCGTGGTCAGAGACGGAGTTCCAGCAACTCCTTCAACAGTCGCCAGCATTGGCAATGTGCCTCGCGCAATCTCCGCCGCGTTTGCGTGAATTGGCTATGGTGCCGTTCAACACTCGATTGCTAAGCGAATTGATCTCGGCTAACGCCGTCAAAAACTTAGATGTGATCGCGTCCCAAGCTGACTTGTTGGATCTCTACTGGGACAATCGTGTGGAAGGCCATGGCTCGCCAGCAAAAATTAGCCTTAAGCGCATGGTTCAACTGATGGTTGAGGCGCGAGCGCTTCGCGCACCAATGATTGATGTGGCAGCCGACAATCCAGCGATGATCGATACTCTTTGCCAGGAAGGGGTAATCGTTGTTGTTGATAACAGGCGATGGGTACAGTTCCGCCATCACCTCTTGTTCGACTACGCAGCAGCAAAGCTTTTCTTGGATCCGGATGCCATAGGTAGGGGCGTTTATCGTTTCAAAAAGACTGACGCGCTAGGACTGATGTTATCGCCAGCCCTGGGATTTGTACTGCGCGAAATTTGGGAATCACAGGCAGATCGTAGGCCTTTCTGGGTGTCGTTGGGCACACTCATCAATGACGAACATGGAGATCCGATCACCCGTAGCACAGCCGGCAGATTAGGTGCCGAATTTCCTATTTCGGCCGAAGATTGCCTTCAACTTGGGAAACTTGCTATCTCGGAGGACAAACTGGCGCAGGGGACGCTATCCCATGTCATCGGCGCATTGGCCGTACAGCTAGAAGACGAGAAAAATGTAACTCTGGAACCTTGGGTGCACCTCGCCGACTACCTCGCCACATCGCCGGAGAGTGTCGCGAATACTCTTCGCTTTCTGCTTCACAACCTAATCGGACGAGCCCAGGATGATGCTTTCAAACCAATGGTTGGCAGAGCCGCACGCTCGTTACTGACATACGGGCTAACCCAGCCTGAACCCGGATTTATGGTGAGGACGGCCATCGATTTCGTCATCGCCACCTACGGCAGCGATGTCGCCGCTTCAAAAGAGTTGCTAGCCCAGCTGTTCACTCGCGATCGACTAGATCGGTTCGGGCATGAGGAGGTGCCAGCGGTCTGCTACAAGATCGAAGCTGTAGGCGAAATCGATCCAGAGTTCGTTAGTACCGTCGTCTACCCAGTGGTGTTTGACTATCAGGTCACAGAAGATCAGAAGACAAGGATAAGTCATAGTCAAATCCTCAACCTAACCTCCAACGCCCGTCAAGATTATGAAATGGCGCGATGGTCGCTAGGTGAGTATTTGCCGAAGTTTTTAAAACTCCATCCTGAAGCAGCGATCAGGGCTGTCGTCAATGCAGTCGAAGGATATGTGTCACGTGAACACGCAATCTCTGACAACGCCCTAAATGTAGAGCTTGAGGTCGATGGAAGAGCAATCCATTTACGAGAGGACCGCAGCTACATCTGGGCGCACAATCCCGATAGTCCTCACGACCGTGATGCAAGCCGCTTAGTGGCGAAGTTGCGGAAGTATCTAAAAACCGCGCCGGAGGTAGAAGCCCTGACAGCGATCAAACTCCTGAGCACAGAGGCTTCTTTAGCGATTTTTTGGTCTCGGATGTTCCTGTGCGCTGTCGAACGCTTTGAAAGCTTGGTAGACCTGCTCTGGCCTGTTGCGGTGACAGAGCCCTTCCTCGTCCTCCCCGACACTCGAAAAGATGCCATTGATCTCGTAGCGAAGGGCTTCGTTCGACAGCCTATGCAAGAGCGTCAGAGTTTCGAAGAGCGGGTGCTCCAGTTCGACTTTTCAAGTTACAAATATGCCGAAGCTCGGCAAGCCTTCCTAGAGCGCATCTTTGGCGCGATCAGCCGGGAGAATTTGGTAACCGAGGAGGCTCGACGAATTCTGGACGCCTCTCCTCAAGATCGGGTCGAGACAAACCAAAGGTTATTCTCCGTTCAGACCAGTTGGGGAAGTCCGGAAGATTTTTTCTGGATCGAAGGCCTAGATAGAAATACACCTGAAAACGCATCAGCCATTGGCGCCATCAAAAGTGCGGAAAAGCTAATTGAGCTCGAAGCGAATTCTGCCGAGACCTCAGACGTCTCCTTGGAAGGATTGCTGGCAGCGCTCAACTCCATACAAGCTCGATTGGCTGACGATGCAGTACACGCCGGTCTAAAGCGTTACGCTGAGGGGGTAATTGGTCAAGGCTGCGAGGCGATCGTGTCGCGAAAGCTGCTGGCATCCACGCCGCTACCTCCGACGGGAGAGCAAGACTCGACATTTACAACGCTCCTGGAGATCGCCGCCGGATCCGAAAGCCCGGAAATGGACGAGGATACTGAAACTCAATTCGAAAAGTCTGCTGCTTGGGGTAGCCCCGCAGCGCGAGTTGAAGCTGCGCAAGCTTATTGGGATCTCTTCGCACAACGACCAGACCTCTACACAAAATTGGCAAAAAAGGCGGAAGAACTACTTTCCGACCCCCATCCGGCGGTCCGGCTGAGCGCAGTAGTCCGTCTTATCAGAATCTGGGACATAGATCGTGAGCGTTTCTGGCATCTTCTGAAAGAACGACTCACGAATGAACCTAACCTATCCGTTGTCGAACACCTCCTCGATGGGCTCATCTCACGCTTGATACATTCGGATCAAGAACGGACCCAAGAATTGTTGCTATTGCTGTCACAACGTGAGACGCCTGGGTCAGATCGACAACAACGCCTGCAAGAGGCTATCGCAGATAAACTTACTATCCTCTGGATTACCTATGATTCGACTGAGGCCAGAGAGGTTATCGACCAGTGGATAAGGGAGCCCTGGAGGCACGCTGAACAGGCAAACAAAATCTTGGCCATCTTGCGCGACGCCATAATTACTGGAGTAGGCGATACGCCCGACAAATACGTTGGTCTCCGCCATCGCTCCCGAGCGCTTGTTTCAGAGATCGTGAATGCCGCGAATACACGACTTGCCAGATATCTGACGGCTCCAGATTCGGACGGGACAGATAGCGAAGATGTTCGGGAGTGTGCGCGACTGATTGACACCGCAGGCATGCAGATGTTTTTTGCGGCTGACGCGGACAGCGATCGGTTGATGGGCGAAGCTTCATCCTCCCGGCGAGGCTTGGATGTATTTCTACAAGAAAACGCTGACCTTCTGAAGCGGATCGGCGAGTATGCACAGCCGCACACTACTTATTATCTACTCCAGCTCGTCGAGCGTTTGGTCGATGTCGATGCGGGAGCCGCCTTCGATCTAGCAGCCAGCATTCTTCAATCAAGCACCCGTTCAGGCTATCAAAACGATAGCTTGGGTGTGGACTTGTTGGTGAAACTCGTCGGTGTTTTTCTTGCTGACCACAAAGGAATATTCGAGGATTCTGCCAGGCGTACCGCACTCATTGACTGCCTGGAAATCTTTATGGACGCCGGTTGGCCGGCAGCAAGACGCTTACTCTATCGCTTGCCGGAATTTATCCAGTGAATCGGCTTGCGCTAGAAAACCGGTTCAAGGGGAAACTCAACGACCTACTCACTGAAGTAGAGCGAGAGCTACAGAAGCCAGACCGGGACCCCTACGCAGAACCAGACCCGGATCGCCGTCCCCACGAACACGATACGCGTCTTATCTTCGTGAATGAACTTCTCACTCTTCTTGACTGGAAAGTCGGTGCACGGGGCAATGTACTCGAGGAAGCCCGTTTACAAGCCAATACCACGAGATTTATGGACTATGTCGGGATTTCCGAGGTATCTAGAAAACCACTTTTGTTGGTAGAAGCCAAAGCTTGGGACAAACCTGCGATCTCGCCTCGTGGGGACGGTGAGCATGCTAGCGAAGGCGCATTAGTTGTGGCGGCGATCCAACATATTCGAGACGGAAAACCCGCGGATACGTCGCCGATAATCGGTGAGTGGGATGCCTATTTGCGCCAAGTCCGCGGCTATGTTGATACTCTTAAAAACGGATACCAACATACCTTGCGCAGGGCCATCATCATCAGCGGCGAGTGGATGGTGGTGTTCCGGGCTCCAGATGAAACGTTCCTAGGCTCTGCTCTGCCGGACGATATTATAATTTTCACTCGTTCCCAGTTCAGAGGACGCGCGGAAGAAATATTCGAACTTCTCCATCGTTCTGTTCTTACCAAAGACCCTCCGTTGCCGTTACGCCCTGCACAGCTGAGACAGTATTTGGAATTGAGTGATGTCTCCGGAGTATTTATGGGGGTGCATGTCCACTATGAACGAAGCGGCAGCAGACTGTTCACCCCGCGCCCGCGCATCCTGATCTACCCAACACTATTCATTGCCCTAAAGGATGATTCTGTTTACACAGTAATCCGCAATGACACCCACGTTGAACTTGGCTACGCAAGGAACGCCGATGGAGTCGAAACGCTAGCTCCGCACCTAGATGAAGTCCGAGCGCATGGCGCGGCACTCATTGAAGCATGCAGTATTGAACTAGGTGGCGCCTTGGCCGCAGGTGAGCTTTCGGCATTTCCTGGTTTTCCTAATGATGGTCAGCTGCAGGAGCCAGTGAAACAACTTGCAGAGGCGGACGATTGGCTCATTGCCACGGGAAGTGCGGCACACTTTCTCCTACCAGAACCTCGTGTTCCAGATTGTCGATACCATAGCTGGAACGAATGCGGTGCTGATGCCGCGATGCAATCAGCGATTAGCATTCGCTCCGTCGATCCACCAGCGTTCTTCGTCGATACTCAGCGTCACCACTGTGCGCATCAAGTTGTACAAGACCGTCGCGATAACCGCTGCCTAATTCAAGGTATCGACAGCCGTACCTGCTGCCAGGCCTGTGTGTTTTATGAAAGGTGCTGGACACAGGCGGAGCGAAATGCTCTACCCTGTGGTCGATAACAATATCTCAGCCTTTGTAAAATATGGATGACCGCTTCGGGTCCGGCTGTGTAGAGGAAGAAGGGGACAGATTTATTTTCCAGAAAATAGATCAATCTCCTTTGTTCATCTAAAGGTGCAACATCTGACGGGGCGCCGTATCAAGATCTGCCTAGTCGCCCAAATCAACGGCATTACCGTTAGCCCGGACATAATAATTATCGAATTCACCGCTTTCGACGAACACGAAGCCATGGCGAGTGTAAAAACGATTTGAAGCGCTTTCCTTGAGAGCACCGACCTTGATGGGACGCCCGATCTCATCAGCCTCTCTGAAAATCTGACTAAGAACTTCAGAGCCGATTCCTGCTCCTTGAGCACTGGGTATCACATACAAGTGGTCAAGCAAAAGCTCGCTCTGTTGGTCTTTGATTACGACAAAACCGACCAGATCACCTGATACTTCTATGCGGCGAGTGCTGTTAACGTCGAACCCAGCAACAAATCGTTCGCGTGCACGATCTGGGTTGAATCGTCCAAGCCGTTCAAGGCTCTCGCGCATGGCCTCAATCCTGATGGCTACCAGATCTTCCAGGTCGTTATTGGAAGCTGCGCATAAAACGACAGCGGAGATTTGATCAGCGGAGGCTGGCATGACAAGCACCCTAAACATGGCTGGTCAGTCATTATGCAGAGAACAGATTCCGCATAACCACTACTGCTTCGGTTCAATGGAGGCGATGGCTCCATATCAGCTTCAGGGGGATGTTCTCGCCGGACGCTTACGTTTGTTGGGGCAAGGGGACGGATCTGTCGTGGGATCCGAGACGCAATGAGAATTCCGATAAACACGAACGTTTAAAAAGACATCTCCAGACACTCTCTCAGGCTACATATCCTTGCGCCGTTGCCTACAGCTACGCCAGAATCCGCCGGCTTGTGCGCTTTGTACCTGGTCTTTATCGTCTACGTGTCGCTGGCAACCCAGCGACCGGGTTTAGCGACCCGACCAGGTATAAGTTCAACGACGCTCCAGTTTGTCGCAGACATTTGCGATGACGATATGGTGGCTGTGCGTGGGAGACCTTCGGGTCTGCCGGGTCTTATACCTCTCGGTTCGCTAACCCGCGTACAGCTGCCACCCTTACTTGTTTAGCGACAGGTGTTGGTGGTTTCACAAGGTATAAAAATGGAGCTTCACCATGATCAAACCAACACCCAACCCGCCCGAAACCGAATCGTTTTCCCCCTACGAATCCATCGACTCCAGAAAACTCCACGAAGCGGCCGACCGCGCGCTCGACCATTACCTCTGTCCGCCCGGTTCCACTCCGCCTCCACGCAGAACCCGCGGGATGTATGCCGTGACGGCGGACAACAAAAACGAAGAACTGCTGATCGATGCCAGTGAAACACTTGCCTCGGCCCAAACCATTGCCCAAAACATCGCCAGTCTGGTGCCGGCTTCGCAGCGTCGGGCGTTGGTGGGCATTGCGCAGTTGATCATGCTCGGGGAGTTGGCGGTGAATCGGGCGTTGGATAATTTGCAATTGCCGGAGTGAGGCAGACATCGGGGTCAGTTGCTGATTAGGCTGGTGTCAATTCTGGCGCGTTCGCGAGGAAGTCGAATCGTGAAAAAGGGGACTGATTCATTTCAATCGGTCCCCTTTTTGGGTCGCGGCTATCTGGCAATGAAGGCGCATCCGGCAGCTCGATAACCGCTGTGCGTCAGTGCCAGTCTCGAAAACAATGCATGCACTGGCGCGCACGCCAAGTCCTCAACTGCCCTGCGCAGTGTGGGCAGTGGGCAAGCTTTTGCTCGCACTGAGGTGCCATTCGATGGCGGAAGTACTCCCAAACGATATCCGGATCAATATTTTCTCGCCTGACGATCTCATCTACTACGGCTTGGTCACCCTTCTCGTGGAAGACCCCAATGATCGCTAGCGTTTCAACCGATGGGCAGTAAGCCGTAATGAGCTCGCCGCATCGATTACAAACACGTTGACCATGGCCATTAATCATAAATTCGCTTCAGTATCGGGAATTGGATAAACCCTTTTACTAGACGCTCGATGCAGAGACAACGGCCGCTAGTGGCCAAACGCGGCTGATCGTGAATGGCAGAAATGGGTGATGTCTCAATCTGTCTTTGAAGCGTGCCGGAAAAATTGCACCGCCTCTTTGGCGAGGTTGTCAGCTACACCTGACAACCTCGGCCATTTTCTTTTCGTCTATTGAGCTACAGCGCTCAGCCGCTTACGCCTTCACCTCAACATGATCCAGCGCCTGATTAACCGCCAACTCACTCAACATCACCAACTGCGCAATCCCGATCGCGGTTTTGCGATGAGCGGGCTCCAGCGTGGCCGCGAAGTTGTTGAGCATTTCACTGGCCGATCCCAGTGATTCGCTGGCGTTGGCCAGGAGGGATTCGGTGTTGTAGGCAGGGTTAGCCAGGTACATGGGATCGTGTTTGTGGTGGCTGCCCATGATGCGTTGTTGCGGGGTTAGGTAGTGGTCGAGGGCGCGTTCGGCGGCTTCGTTGAGGGTTCGGGAGTCGGGGAATTTGTAGGGGGAGACCGGGTCGGTTTCTGGTGGGTTTGGTGTTGGTTTGAACATAGATGTAGCTCCATATGGGACTTAAGGAGCCATCACTCTCGCTACCAAACGAGTGGTGGTGGCCATACGAAGGTTGGTAGACCGGCCCATATGGAAAATCCGGCGCGCCCGAGGACGCCCTGCGCATGGCCACCATAAGACAAATGCCGAAAAGGCATCTGCGCTAGGTGACGTTATGCGTCATATGGGAGGTCGGGCTACCAAACCCGATCACTGTTTTTCAGTGACCCGGAAACGATAAGACCCGCACTCCAGACGCACAAGCCGGCGGATTCTGGCGTAGTCGTAGGTAATGACGCAAGGTTGTGTAGCCTTGGGGAAGTAACGGAGAGTGTCTTTTAAACGGTGGTTTTTGGGGTTGTTAAACAGGTGAGTCAACAAGCGGCCCTCACCCCAGCCCTCTCCCGGAGGGAGAGGGGGCCGACCGAGGTGTCTGGCGTTATACATCGACCTGAGCGACCGAGTCGATTATGGGTTTGGAGGCAAGCGTTCACGTCGATTTTGGGTTCAACACGGCTGGTGCGAGTTGGTGAAGATCTTCAGGGTGGTGTCGGAAATGTCCCACGGCTGATTCATTTGCCATCGAGGAGGCCGACGATTTCGGGGGCTAGGCCTAAGGATTTTCCGGACGGCTGAGCAACGTCTCCAGCCTCGCCAGTGCCGGCGCCTCCTGGTTGCGGTCGAAGACCTGGAGGCCGACCTTGAGCAAGCGGCCATTTTCCGCGGCAGAGATGATCTGCTCGCAGCGCAGCATCAACCGCCCCTGATCGCAATCCTGCGCTTTCATGCCCATCAGCAATCTCCCTTCCAACCGAAGTTCAGCCATCCGACTCTGCGCCGCAATCATCGCAATCGAGCGATCCCGCAAAACCCCGCTGCTTTGCGTCATCAACCCCGCCACACGAACAGCGGCGGACATGGCTACGGCGATGATCGCCAGCGCCACGAGCACTTCAATCAAGGTGAATCCGGCTTGCGGGGAGGGGGTGCGCATCGGGGGCTCGGGCAGTCGGGCAGCCCTTGACGCTAACGCCCGTGCTTGACGGCTTGACGACGAAAACACCCGAGGATTTTCAACATCCCTGACATATCTTCTTGCAACACTGCGCGTCGAATCGAATCAAGCCAGGGAATGACGAGATGGATATCGCGCAGTTCAAACAGCCCAATCGACCGAGCCGGATGCCCCGTGGGCAGCAGGGTTTCACGCTGATCGAGATCATGGTGGTGGTGGTGATTCTCGGGATTCTGGCGGCGATGGTGGTGCCCAAGGTGCTCGACCGGCCGGATCAGGCGCGGGCCACGGCGGCGAAGCAGGACATTGGCGGGTTGATGCAGGCGCTGAAGCTGTATCGCCTCGATCACGGCACTTACCCGAGCCAGAGCCAGGGCCTGAAAGTGTTGGTGGAGCGGCCGGCCGATGCGAAGAACACCAACTGGCGCTCGTACCTGGAGCGCCTGCCGAATGACCCGTGGGGTCGTCCTTATCAGTACCTCAATCCCGGTGCCAACGGCGAGATCGACATCTTTTCCCTCGGCGCCGACGGCCAGCCTGACGGCGATGGCGTGAATGCCGACATCGGTTCCTGGCAGTTGTAAGGCCGGTCATGAACAGCCAATCGAACCAGCAGGGGATGGCGATCATCAGTGCGCTGCTGATTGCGGCGGTGGTCGCGGTGATCGCCGCCGGCATGCTGACGCGCCAGAGCGTTTCGACCCGGGCGCTGGAGGCCGAACAACTGCGCGTGCAGGGCCGTTGGGTGTTGCACGGCGGGTTGGAGATCAGCCGGCAATTGTTGTGGGATGCGCGGCAGCGTGATCCGCTGACCCGACTCGATCAACCCTGGGCGCAGTTGTTGAACACCCAGGGTTTCGAGGGGCGGCTGGAGGATGAGCAGGGCAAGTTCAACCTGCGCAATCTGGTGGCCAACGAGCGAATCGATGACGCGCAGGTGCAGGCGTTCGAGCGCTTGTGCGAGTTGATTGGTGTCAGCAGCGGCTTGAGCCGGCGCATCAGTCAGCGGGTGATCGGCTCTTATCCGCACCTGTTGAATGCGCAAGTGGTGGACAAGCCTGTGGCGAAAAACACTTTCGACAGCGGGCGCGTCACGTCGCCGTCCGCTTCGCGCAAACCGCAATCGCCGACCTTGCCGATGCTGCGCACGCTTGATGATTTGCGCAGTGTCGACGGAGTCAACGATGCGGTGTTGGCGAAGCTGGCGCCGTACCTGACGGTGATTCCGGCGACCACCTGGCTCAACGGCAACACGGCCACGGCGCCAGTGCTGGCGGCTTATGTGCCGGGGCTGTCGCTGGAGCGGGCGCAGGCGTTGATCAATGAGCGTGACGCCGGGCGCTGGTTTATCAATCGTGGGGATTTCGTCAATCGCCTGCGACTGCCGCAACTGGAGATCACCAGCGTCAAGGTCGGCATCACCAGCGACTGGTTTCGGCTGCGCGGGCAGGCGCGGCGCGATCAACGACGGGTGAGCCTCGATGCGTTGTTGCATCGCAGTGAGGATCGTCTGCCGCAAGTGATCTGGTCGCGGGTGGGCGTATGAGCCAGTTGCGCGTGAGTTTGCCGCCGCTGGCGGAGCTGAGTCTCGACAGTGAAGTGGATTGTGCGTGGCTGGATCGTCAGGGGCAGGTCACACGCCAGGAACGCGTGCGGCTCGGCGCGCTGCCGAAGCAACCGCTGGTGTGCTTTCTGCACCCGTCGGACAGCCTGTTGGCGAGTATCGATTTGCCGCCGCTGCCCGCGAGCAAAACCGCTGCGGCGGTGCAATGTGCAGCGCAGGCCTTGATGCTCGGCGACAGCGCCGAGATGCACATCGCTCACAGCGCTCGCAATGAAAGCGGCCAGGTGCAGATTGCCTGGGTAGCTCGCAAGGATTTGCAGCACCTCGGGCAGTTCGGTTTGAACATCAAAGGTCTGTACCCGGCGGCCTACAGTTTGCCGGTGATGGCGGGCGGCGTCGGTTGCCTGCACGACGATCATCTGTTGCTGCGCCACGGCCCGAATGCGGCGCAGGTGCAGCCGATGATCGACGAAGCATGGTTGCTGGAAACCGGTCTGCCGGCGCACTGGATCGGTGACGGCGCGCCGGAAGCGGTGCAATCGACATTGCCCGACACACAGCGTAATGCCGGCCCGTTGCCGAACTGGGGCCTGCACGGCGGCCTTCAGCAACCGGGCACCGAACATCGCGGTTGGGGCCGGGCGCTCGGTTGCTGTGCGCTGGCGTTGGCGGTGTGGGTGATCGGTTTGAATCTGTACGCCGCCCGCGAGGCCGGGCAGGGCCAGCAGCTCAAGGCGCAGATGGCGCAGCGGGTGAAGCAGGCGTTTCCCGAGTTGCCGGTGATCCTCAATCCGCTGCAACAGGCCCGTCAGCAAATTGCTGCGCGCCAGCAAGGCGCGGTGGATGCGCCGGGGCAGGATTTCACGCGGCTGGTGTCGCAGGCCGGCAGCGGCATGCTGTCCATGGCCGGGACGGTGCAGCGGCTGGAGTTTGTCGACGGCGCGTTGCAATTGAGTCTGCTGCCCGAAGCCCGGCGTTCGGGCAACGACAAGGATTGGCAAGGCACGCTGGCCCAGGCCGGCATCACCATCAGCCCGAACGACGACGGCTGGGTCCTGCGCCCGGCCGGCGAGGCGACCGCCGCCACCGACAACGAAGACAGCAGCGGAGCCGAAGATGAATAGCCCATTGCTTGCGAAATACCGCGCCGGTTGGCAGCGCTTCAATGCTCAGTTGCAGGCCCGTTGGCAGCCGTTGGCGCTACGGGAAAAACGCATGGTCGGCGGCATGGCGGCGCTGTTGCTGGGGCTGTTTGTGTGGGTGGCGTTGGTTCAGCCGCCGCTGAAGAAGATCGCCGCCTCGCAAGTCGAAACGCCAAAACTGCGCGCCCAGGCTGAAGCGCTGGAAGTGTTGTTGCGCGACGTCAGCGTGCGCCCGGACGGGCAAAACCTGGAGCAGTCGCTGCAACAGACCTTGCAGGCCAGCGGACTGGGCGGCCATTACCAATTGGCGGCTGCGTCCGCCGGCTGGCAGTTGACCTTCGACGCGGCACCGGCCGACGCCGTTCTCGACTGGCTGCTGAGCCAACCGCGGAATTTTTCACTGCAAGTGGTCGAGGCCCGTCTGCAACGTGCAGACGACGCCGCGACCGATGACACCGCCGGCACTCTGTCGGGCACCGTACGCATGGATCAGGCGCTGGGCGCTAAGGAAGCTTCATGAAGGGGTCAGGATCCAAACGCATGGCGTTGCCGATGCTGTTGATGGCATTGAGCGCGTGCAGCAACACCACGCCATCGAATCAACCGCCGCTGCTGGTGGACAGCGAACTCGGCCGGCCGCTGGCCAACACTCAGCGCAGTGGCGACGCGGTGCTCGACCGCGAAAGTGCGCAGGCTCAGGCAAGACCTGCGCCGAAGCAATTGCACAACATCACCGAACGCGCCCGCAGCGGTGGTTCGGCGCGCGGCACGACGTTGCCGGCCAATCCTTTGGGCGATCAACCGGTGACGCTGAATTTTGTCGACGCGGATATTCAAGCGGTGGTGCGGGCGTTGTCCCGTTCCACCGGCCAGCAGTTTCTGGTCGATCCTCGGGTCAAGGGCAACCTGACGCTGGTCTCCGAAGGGCAGGTGCCGGCGCATCAGGCCTACGACATGTTGCTGGCGGCGCTGCGCATGCAGGGTTTCAGCGTGGTCGATGTCGGCGGTGTGGCGCAGGTGGTGCCGGAGGCCGACGCCAAACTGCTCGGCGGGCCGATCTACAGCGCCGACAAACCCGCCGGCAACGGCATGCTCACCCGCACGTTCCGCCTGCAATACGAGAACGCGGTGAACCTGATTCCAGTGCTGCGCCCGATCGTGTCGCCGAACAACCCGATCAACGCTTATCCGGGCAACAACACCATCGTCGTCACCGACTACGCCGAGAACCTGACGCGGGTCGCGCAGTTGATTCAAGGCATCGACACCCCGAGCGCCATCGACACCGACGTGGTGCAGATCCAGAACGGCATCGCTGCCGACATCGCGCCCATGGTCGCTGACCTGCTCGACGCACCGGGCAATGATCCAACGCAGAAGATCGCCGTGATCGGCGACCCACGCTCCAACACCATCATCATCCGCGCCGGCAGCCCGGAACGCACGGAGCTGGCGCGCAACCTGATCTACAAACTTGACAACGCCCAGAGCAACCCGAGCAATCTGCACGTGGTGTATCTGCGCAACGCTCAGGCCGGCAAATTGGCCCAGGCCCTGCGCGGGTTGTTGACCGGCGAGAGCGACAGCGGCACCAGCGACAATGCGCGTTCGGTGCTCAGCAACATGGGCAGCTCCACCAACTCGGGCGGTGGGCAGAACGGCCAGAGCGGTACGCAAACCAACGGCTCCACTTCGACCACCAACAGCGGCAGCACCGGCGGCAGTTACGCCCAGGGCAGTAGCGCCACCAGCGGCAGCAGTAACGCTCAAAGCAGCGAACAGAATGTGGCCTTCAGCGCCGGCGGCGTGACCATTCAGGCGGACGCGACCACCAACACCTTGCTGATCTCCGCGCCGGAACCGCTGTACCGCAACCTGCGCGAAGTCATCGACCTGCTCGACCAGCGCCGCGCACAAGTGGTGATCGAAAGCCTGATCGTCGAAGTCGGTGAGGACGACGCCAGTGAATTCGGCGTGCAATGGCAGACCGGCAATCTCGGCGGCAAAGGCGTGATCGGCGGCGCCAACCTCGGCGGCTCGGGGATCAACGTCAACGGCAAGACCAGCCTCGATGTGCTGCCGCAAGGTCTGAACCTCGGCTACGTCAACGGCACCGTCGACATCCCCGGCATCGGCAAGATCCTCGACCTGAAAGTGCTGGCCCGGGCCCTGAAGAGCAAGGGCGGCACTAACGTGCTGTCGACTCCGAACCTGCTGACCCTGGACAACGAAGCGGCGAGCATTTTTGTCGGCCAGACCATCCCGTTTGTCAGCGGCAGCTACGTCACCGGCGGCGGAGGCACCAGCAACAACCCGTTCCAGACCGTAACCCGCGAAGAGGTCGGTTTGAAGCTCAACGTGCGGCCGCAGATTTCCGAGGGCGGCACGGTGAAACTCGACATCTATCAGGAAGTCAGCAGCATCGACGAACGCGCCTCGGCGGCGGCCAACTCGGCGGGGATCGTCACCAGCAAACGGGCGCTCGACACCAGCATCCTGCTCGATGACGGGCAGATCATGGTGCTCGGCGGCCTGCTGCAGGACGGCTACAGCCAGAGCAATGACGCGGTGCCGTGGCTCTCAAACATTCCGGGGCTGGGCGCGCTGTTTCGCAATGAACGCCGCTCGATCACCAAGACCAACCTGATGGTGTTCCTGCGCCCGTACATCATCCGCGACAGCGCGGCGGGGCGCAGCATCACGCTGAACCGCTACGACTTCATGCGCCGCGCGCAGGGCGGTCTGCAACCGGAGCGCAGCTGGGCGATGCCGGACATGCAGGCGCCGCAATTGCCGGCCACCGCCCAAGGCGTGCCGGCGCCGGTGTCCGGCCCGCGCGCGACGATCAAAGCGGTGCCGCTGCAATGAGCGCATTGCCTTACGCCTGGGCCAAGGCGCAGCGGATTCTGCTGCGCGACGGCGTGCTGACGGTGTGCCCGTCGACGCCGGGCTGGTCGATCAGCGAAGTGCGGCGGCAGTTCGGTGCAGCGAAGCTTGAGCGGGTGCGCGACGACGAACTCGACGGCTTGCTCGCCACTGCCTACGCCGACACCGGCAGCGCGGCGGCGGTGGTCGGCGCGGCGGAAAACGAAGTCGACCTCGACCGCCTGATGCAGGACATGCCGGAAATCACCGACCTGCTCGACACCCAGGACGGCGCGCCGGTGATCCGCATGATCAACGCCTTGCTCACGCAAGCGGCGCGGGACGAGGCCAGCGACATTCACATCGAACCGTTCGAAACCCATTCGGTGGTGCGCTACCGGGTCGACGGCACCCTGCGCGACGTGGTCTCGCCGCGCAAGGCATTGCACGGTGCGCTGGTGTCGCGGATCAAAATCATGGCCCAGCTCGACATCGCGGAAAAACGCCTGCCACAGGACGGCCGCATTGCGTTGCGCGTAGCAGGGCGGCCGATCGACATTCGTGTTTCCACCGTGCCCACCGGCCATGGCGAGCGAGTGGTGATGCGTCTGCTGGACAAGCAGGCCGGGCGCCTGCATCTCGAAACGTTGGGCATGGACGCACAGGTGCTGGCCAAGCTCGATCACCTGATCCGCCAGCCCCACGGCATCGTGCTGGTCACCGGCCCGACCGGTAGCGGCAAGACCACCAGCCTCTACGCGGCACTGGCGCGGCTGGATGCGAGCACCAGCAACATCCTCACCGTAGAAGACCCGGTGGAATACGACTTGCCGGGCATCAGCCAGATTCAGGTCAACGCCAAGATCGACATGACGTTTGCCCTGGCATTGCGGGCGATTCTGCGGCAAGACCCGGACATCATCATGATCGGCGAAATCCGTGACCTCGAAACCGCGCAGATCGCGGTGCAGGCTTCGTTGACCGGTCACTTGGTGCTGGCGACGTTGCACACCAACGACGCGGTGTCGGCGGTCAACCGCTTGGTCGACATGGGCGTCGAGCCGTTTCTGCTGGCCTCGTCGATGCTCGGCGTGTTGGCTCAGCGCCTGGTGCGGCGGTTGTGCAACCAGTGCAAACAGGAAGACCCGGCGACGCCCGGCACCTGGCGTCCGGTCGGTTGTGCGGCGTGCAATCACACCGGTTACAGCGGCCGGACCGGCATTCACGAGTTGTTCTGCATCGATGACGACATCCGCACCCTGATCCACCAAGGGGCAGGGGAGCAGGCGTTGCGTGCGGCGGCGAGCAAGGCCGGGATGTTCAGCCTGCGCGAGGACGGCGAGCGCTGGATCCGCAGCGGTGCCACGGCGCCGGAAGAAATCCTTCGTGTGACACGGGACGCCTGATGAATCGCTATCGTTTTGAAGCCGCCGATGCCAGCGGCAAGATCGAGTCCGGGCATCTGGAGGCGGAGAGTCAGGGCGCGGCGTTCGGCGTGCTGCGCGGGCGTGGTTTGACGGCGTTGTCGGTGGAGAAGGAGAGCAATGTCTCCCAGCATGGCGGCGGTGGATTGTTTAGTGCCAAGCTCTCGGATAACGATCTGGCGTGGGCCACGCGGCAACTGTCGAGTCTGCTCGGCGCCAGCCTGCCGCTGGAAGCTGCGTTGAGCGCCACGGTCGAACAGGCCGAGAAAAAACACATCGCTCACACACTCAGCGCCGTACGTGCCGACGTGCGCAGCGGCATGCGCCTGGCCGAAGCGCTGGCGGCGCGACCACGGGATTTTCCGGAGATTTACCGGGCGCTGATCGCGGCGGGCGAGGAGTCCGGTGATCTGGCGCAGGTGATGGAGCGGCTGGCGGATTACATCGAGGAGCGCAACAACCTGCGCGGCAAGATTCTCACCGCGTTCATCTATCCGGGCGTGGTCGGGCTGGTGTCGATCGGCATCGTGATTTTCCTGCTCAGCTACGTGGTGCCGCAGGTGGTCAGTGCGTTTTCCCAGGCGCGGCAGGATCTGCCGGGGCTGACGTTGGCGATGCTCAATGCCAGTGATTTCATTCGTGCCTGGGGCTGGTTGTGCGCCGGGATCATGGCCGGTGCGTTCTGGAGCTGGCGCCTGTATCTGCGCAATCCGGCGGCGCGATTGAGTTGGCATCATCGGGTGCTGAAGCTGCCGCTGATCGGGCGGTTTGTGCTGGGGCTGAACACGGCGCGGTTCGCCTCGACGCTGGCGATTCTCGGCGGTGCGGGGGTGCCGTTGCTGCGAGCGCTGGAAGCGGCGCGGCAGACCTTGTCCAATGATCGTCTGAGCCTGAGCGTCAATGAGGCCACCGCCAAAGTGCGCGAGGGCGTCAACCTGGCGGCTGCGCTGAAAGTGGAGAACGTGTTCCCGCCGGTGCTGATTCACCTGATCGCCAGCGGCGAGAAAACCGGTGCGCTGCCGCCGATGCTCGAACGCGCTGCGCAAACCCTGTCCCGCGATATCGAGCGCCGGGCGATGGGCATGACTGCGTTGCTTGAGCCGCTGATGATCGTGGTGATGGGCGGGGTAGTGCTGGTGATCGTGATGGCGGTGCTGTTGCCGATCATCGAGATCAACCAGTTGGTGCAGTAGTTTTCTCAACTTTTTTTACCGGCGTCTGATCTCACCCGAGCGCCAAAAACAGCATCCTCGGGTTCTCCTTTCTGTCATCTGCAACGGCCCTTCAAGGGCTGTGGCCGATTCCCTCGAAAAGCTTGCCGCAGACACTCCGCACAAGCCCCGGAACACCCGAGAAAATCCCTCGAAAATCAGCCTGCACCTCCCGAGGTTTTTTCCTTTATCTGTCACCGGAAACTGCGAATTTCTCAGTGCGACTTAACCACGGACCCCGCTTGCGAAGGTCGGCGGTGAGTCTTCCCAGTGTCATGCAAGACCCCTGAAAACCTGTGTTCACAACCAACGTTGAAAAGGAGATTCTTCATGTTCAAGCGCACTCTGATCGCAGCTTCCCTGACCGTCGCTGCCCTGGCTTCCGCCCAGGCCATGGCTGCCAACGTAACCGGTGGTGGCGCGACTCTGCCTGCCGCTCTGTACAAAGGTTCTGCCAACAGCATCTTGCCAGCCAACTTCAGCTACCTGGGTACCGGTAGCGGCACCGGCAAGACCGCTTTCCTGACCAACAACTCGGCACTGTTCAACACCACCGGTTCGGTTCACTTCGCCGGTAGCGACTCGATCCTCAGCGCTTCGGAAATCAGCACCTACAACACCAACTTCGGCGCTTCGTACGGCCCGCTGATTCAACTGCCTTCGGTGGCTACTTCGGTTGCCATTCCGTACAAAAAATCCGGTCAGACCGCTCTGAACCTGACCAGCGCTCAGCTGTGCGACGCCTTCTCCGGCGCCAAAACCACTTGGGGTGATCTGCTGGGCACTTCCGACACCACGCCGATCCGCGTTGTTTATCGCAACGTTTCCAGCGGCACCACGGAAATCCTGACCCGTCACCTGAACTCGATCTGCCCGACCAAGTTCGCCACCAACTCCACCTTCGCCAGCGCTCGTCTGCCAGCCGGTTCGACCCTGCCTTCGACCTGGGTAGGCGTTGCCGGTACTGCTGACGTGGCCACTCAAGTCAACGCCGTTGACGGCTCTATCGGTTACGTTGGTCCGGACGGTGTGAACGCCGCCAGCAACGCCGTGGTTGCTCGCGTCAACGGCGTACAGCCAACCACCGCCAACGTTTCGCTGGCTCTGGGTTCGGCGACTCTGCCAACCGCGCCTTCGAACCCTGCCCAGTGGGTACCGGTCGTTCCTAACCCAGCCAGCGGTTACCCGATCGTGGCTTACACCAACTTCATCTTCGGCCAGTGCTACAAGGACGCCACCGTGGCCGCTGATGTCAAAGCTTTCCTGACCACCCACTACAGCAACCCGGGCAACAACGCTGCCACCATCGCTCACAGCTTCACTCCGGTTCCAACCAACTGGAAAGCGGCTGTGACTGCCAACTTCGTCACCAACACCTCGGGCAACAACCTGGACATCAACAACGCCAGCGTCTGCAACGCTGTCGGCCGTCCTTTGTAAGCCTCGCTTCACGGCAATGAAATGGCAGCAGCCTTCGGGCTGCTGCCATTTTTTTTGGCCGATCTACACCTCGTTCATGAAGTTTGTGTGACATCCGTTCGGTCGCGGCCCCCGCCAACCGCCTATGTCGTAACAGCAGGGGCAAGCCGACCTGCGGCCTCATGTGGCAAACAAAAAGGATCTCGTAGTGATGCTCGCTCGCCCATCCCGTCGCAGTACCCGTGTTCAGCCTCAGCAGCGCATGGCCGCCGATCCGGCGCTGTGGTTGCTCAAGCCCCTGGCGCAGGCGATTGCCTTGTGTCTGGTGGCAGGCAGTGCCGAGGCGGCGACTGCGTTCAGTTCGGGATGGTTCGCCGCCAAGGGCGCGGCGCAACAGGCCGCCGCAGCGCGCCCGAGCGTGGGCGGATTGCCGGGGATGACGCCACCGCTGGCGCAGCAGCAAAAGGCCAACCAGCAGTTGCAGCGCTCGATTCAGACCTTGAACAACACGGTGGCCGCGATTGCGGCGCAACAGGCGGCGCAGGCGGCCGGTCGTGCGGCGGCGCTGGGCACGGTGCAGTTTGTGCCTGATGGTCTGGGCGAGGGCGGTCTGAAGGTCGATAACAGCCTCACGCAAGGTTGGCAGAACGCCAAGGGCCCGCAGCAGACTCAGGTTGATGGCAAGACCACGGTGAAGATCGAGCAGACCGCCGACAAGGCGATCCTCAATTGGGAGACCTTCAACGTCGGGCGCAACACCACCGTCGATTTCGTCCAGCAGTCGAACTGGGCGGTGCTCAACCGCGTCAACGATCCGAATGCGCGGGCCAGCCAGATTCAGGGCCAGATCAAGGGTGACGGCACGGTGATGCTGATCAACCGCAACGGCATCGTGTTCAGCGGCACCAGTCAGGTCAACGTGCGCAACCTGGTGGCGGCGGCGGCCAACATCACTGACATTCAGTTCCGCGACCGCGGCCTGTATTTCGACAGCACCGGCAGCCAACCGACGTTCACCGAGGCGGCCGGCAAAGTGCTGGTGGAGCGCGGCGCGTCCATCGAGACCGCGCGGCCGGCCAAATCGACCGATGCCGGCGGCTATGCCTTGCTGCTCGGCAGCGAAGTGCACAACGACGGCAGCATCAACACCGCCAAGGGCCAGACCGTGCTCGGCGCGGGCGATCGCTTTTACATCCGCAAAGGCTCGGGCACTGAGGGCAATGGCTTCTCGACGACGTTCGGCAACGAAGTCACGCCGGGCTTCAAGACCGGCAGCGCTGCCGGCAAGGTCAGCAACAACGGCCTGATTCAGGCCGCGACCGGCGACATCACCCTGACCGGCCATGAGGTCGTGCAAAATGGTGTGTTGCTGGCCAGCACCTCGGTCGCCACTCGCGGCACGATTCATTTGCTCAATCCGGCCACCGACACCCAGGGCAGCGTGACGCTGGGGCAGGGCAGCGCGACGGCGATCCTGCTCGACAGCAGCGATCTGACCGCCCTCGACAGTCAGCATCAGGCGGCGCTGACCGGCGTTACACCGAACAACCGGATTCGCAGCGATCAGTCGCGCATTGATATCCAGAGCGGCGGCAGCGTCGAGTTCCAGAACGGTTCGATCACCCTGGCCACGGGCGGCCAGGTTGCAGTGGCGGCGCAGCGTCGCAGTCTGGTGCGTGACGGCGCATTGATCGATGTCTCCGGTGCCATCGGCGTGAAAGTCGCGATGGAATCCAACAGCATCAAGATCAACGTCCAGGGCAACGAGCAGCGCGATGCTTCGGTCAATCGCGACAAGGGTGCGCTCAACAGCAATGACATTTGGGTCGATGTGCGCGAACTGGTTTACGTCCCGGCCGGCACTAACGGCTACGCCACGGATCGCTGGTACACCGCTGGTGGTCTGCTGGAGGTCGGCGGTTACCTCGGCACCCAGGGCCACAGCATCGGCGAGTGGATGGCTCAGGGCGGCATGGTCAGTTTTGCCGGCAATGACGTGGTGACCGAGAAGGGCTCGCTGATCAACCTGTCCGGCGGCACGCTGGATGTACAAAGCGGCGAGATTCGCCAGAGCTGGCTGCGCGGGGCCGACGGGCGCCTGTATGAGGTCTCAAAGGCACCGGGCGATCTGCTCTACACCGGGCTGTACAAAGGCTTTGAAGACAGCAGTGAACGCTGGGGTCAGACGAGTTATTACTACAACCCGTTGATTGCGCCGTCCAGTCGTCGGGAGTCGGGCTACACCGTGGGACGCGATGCCGGGCAACTGGTGATCGGCACCCGCAACGCTGTGCTCAAAGGGCAAATGCTTGGCGAGGTTTATCAGGGCGAGCGCCAGATCCAGGCACCGCGTGCCGTACTCGATGGCTATGCGCAGAGTCAGACGGCGCTGGCGCGGCGCGGGCAGTTGATTGTCGGCAGTTATGACCCGGCGTACGTGGCGGCTTCCGGTGGTTTGCTCTACGGCCTCAACCCATTGTTCGATCAGGTGCAGGTCGGCGGCGAACGGCCGCTGGCCGGCGATGATCGGGAGCTGACCGGCGCCGTATCCGATGCGCGCAGCGGCAAGCTGTTTCTTGATGCCGGGCAACTCAGCGACTGGCAATTGGGCGCACTGAAAGTGGCGGCCAAGGAACGGATCGACGTGCAAGGTGCCGTCACCGTCGACAATGGCGGCGACATCACCCTTTACGGGCCGGACGTGCAGGTCAACGCAAACCTGACCGCGCGTGGCGGCAGCCTGCGTCTGGGCAATGTGCTCAATCAGCTCAACACCGATCGCCTCACCGACACCCGACTCGTCGCGCCGACCGGCAAGGCCACCCGCGTGAGCGTGGCTGAAGGGGCACAACTGGACACTCGCGGTCTGTGGAGCAACCTGCGCACCAACCCTGACGATACCGCCAGCCTGGCGTATCTGGATGGTGGCGTGGTGTCGATTCGCAGCAGCGGTGACATCGAGATCGGTGCCGGCAGCCTGCTGGACGTGTCTTCCGGCGGGGCGATTCTGGCCAATGGCAAGACCCTCGGAGGCAAGGGCGGTGACGTGACGCTGGAGGCCGGCGCCTTGACCGCGTCGGGTGACAGTCATCTGACTCTGGACGGCCAGCTGCGGGGTTACGGTGTGTCTGGCGGCGGCCGTTTGTTTCTGCAGACCGGCGATGTGCTGATCGGCCAGACCGATAAGCGTCAGGCCGACTCTGTGTTGCAGCTGACGCCGACGCTGTTTGAAAAAGGCTTCTCGACCTACAACCTGATTGGCCTGAACCGGATGGAAGTGACGGATAACACCGTCATTGATGTGTCGATGCCGGTCTATCGCTTCAGCGAGGCGGCCGCCAATCAGGTCAGCGGTGCCGCGCCGCAGCGGGCACTGGAGCTGTGGACGCCGCCGCTCTATCAGGAAAATCCGACCAAGGCCCAACTGACGCAGCGTGCCGGTGCCAGCCTGACGCTGCAGGCCGGTAGCAGCGAAGTCAGGTTGCTCGATCCTGCGCACACGACCCTGAGCCTCGGCCAGGGCTCGCGCATCAGCGTCGACCCCGGGCAGAGCATCAACTTGCGCGGCGCGGGACAGATCACCCTCAATGGCGAACTGAATGCCTGGGGTGGCACCCTCGACATTCGCCAGCAACAGTTCGGTTTGAACGACGTCGCCGACAACTCACAACTGGCTGACAACGCAGCGCACAACCGCTCGATCTGGATCGGCGAACACGCGGTGCTGGATGTGGCTGGCCGCGCGGCCACGGCGGTGGATGCGCTGGGTCGTACTTACGGGCTGGTGGGCAAGGGCGGCACGATCATCGTCGGCGGTGAAATCGATGCGAAAAAAACCACGGCGACATCGGCCGATGCCTATGTGATCGTGCGTGAGGGTGCACGACTCGACGCGTCCGGTGCTCAAGCCACGCTGGATATCGCCGGGCAGGGCCCAACGCCGATAGCCACCGATGGTGGACGAATAAGCCTGAGCTCCTATAACGGACTGTTCATCGATGGCAGCCTGCGTGCAGTCGCCGGTGGTGCGCGCGCAGCCGGCGGGCGTCTGGACATTGCACTGGAGACGCCGCTCTACGACCTCAACCTCGCCGCCAATAAAGTGCGTGCCGCCAGGGAAATCATCCTTGGACAGGACGCAGGCAAGTCCCAGCTGCCGCAGGATCTGCAACCCGGTGCCGCTGCTTCAGCCTTGCAATACGGTCGTGCCCGCCTGGGCGCCAATCAGTTGATGGCCGGCGGTTTCGACAACCTCAGCCTGCTGAGCAATGGTTTGCTGTCGTTCGACGGCGATGTCGATCTGCACAGCCGCCAGAGCCTGAGTCTGTATGCCGGCGCGTTGGCGTTGGCCGACGGCGCCAGAGAGACTGCGCGGATCAATCTGTCAGCGCCGTATCTGCGGTTGTCGGGGACCGGCAAATACTTCGACGCGCCGGGTTATCTGCGCCCGCGAGTCATGAACACTCCGACGACCCATGTGGCACCCGCCACGTTCAACGCCACGGCGGACCTGCTGGATCTGGGCAACAGCCTGTCGTTCGGCACGGCGGGGAAGATTGCGTTACTCAACGGTGCGGCAATCGAGGTCAGTCGGCGCGGCTTTGATCAGGTGACCTTGCACAGCCGGGGGGATCTGCGCTTTCTGGCTCCGACCGGGTACACCACTAAAACGGAGTTGTGGACGCCTGGGGACCTGAACCTGCAGGCCGCGCAAATCTATCCGGCCAGTGATGTCACTGCCGAGGTGCGGGTCGGTTATCAGAGCGTGCACCCGGGCGCCGACCCGGCGCGCACCTTGCGCATCACCCGCGCCGGGAGCGCCCCGGCCGCCGTGCCTTACTCGGTGTTTGGCGACTTGACGCTGGCTGCCGGGCACATTGAGCAGGGCGGCGTTATTCGTGCGCCGCTGGGCATGATCCGCCTGGGCGACGAGACCGTGGTCAACACCCATGACCTGCATTTGTTGCCGGGCAGTGTGACGTCGGTCAGCGCGGACGGACTGGTCATGCCCTATGGCGGCACCACCGACGGCATCGACTATCGATACGCTGGCAAATCGGTTGTGCTCAAGGGGATTACCGCAGAAACCGCCGGTGTAACGCTGACCTCGCGGTACGTCGATGTGCAGCAGGGAGCATTGATCGATTTGTCTGGCGGCGGCGACCTGCGAGGGGCCGGGTTTGTGTCCGGGCGGGGCGGCTCTACCGATGCACGCTTCAATCCGCTGGTGCGCAATGCCACCGACGGTTCGTTCAGCTTGCCAGGCCTGGCCAGCAATCCGGTGTACGCCATCGTGCCCGGCAATCAGAGCACCTACGCGCCGATGCTCGCCGAAGCGGGAGCGGTTGATCCGCGCATCGGCCAGCAAATCACCCTCGGCGCCGGCGTGCCGGGGCTGGCGGCAGGCACCTATACGCTGCTGCCCTCGACGTTCGCCTTGTTACCGGGGGCGTTCCGGGTCGAGGTCAACGGCCAGGCCGCAGCGGGTGTCACGCCTGGCGCGTTGCCTTTGCGCAATGGTTCATGGACCAGCTCGGGGTTGATGTCGATCGCCAACACCGGGCTGCGTGACAACCTGGCCAGCCAGGTCATCCTGACCTCGGCCGATGTCGTGCGCCGTTATTCGCAGTACAACGAAACCGGTTTTACTCAATTCGTCCGCAGTGACGCTGCACGGCGTGGCGTGCCACGGGCGTTGGCGCCGATGGATGGCAAGTCGCTGAATCTGTACTTGATGTCGGGCGCCGAGCAGGGTATTGCGCTGGATTTCGCCGGACAGGTGTTGTTCAAACCGGCCACTGGCGGCGTGGTTGGGACGGCGGTGGTGAGGGGCGCGCGGGATGTGGAACTGCTCGGCGACGGGCATCGGCGTACCGAGGGTTTCAGCGGCGTGTCGCTGTATGCCGACAGCCTCAACAGATTGGGTGCAGGCCGTCTGACCATCGGCGCGCAACCGGCGATCGATTACAACACGGCGGGCAATATCGTTTCGTTCATCGGTGATACATCGAATATCACCCTGCGTGAGGGCGCCATGCTGTCTGCGCCTGAAGTGCTGCTGCGTACCACCAGTACCCGTGGCAGCATCACGCTCGAAGCCGGCTCGGGGATCAACACTCTGGGGCGCGGCGACGCACCGTACGATTCATCCGCAGGCTTTATCTATGCTCCGGGCACGGCAGGTCTGCTGGTGGTCTCGAACGGTTGGACCAACGTGCTCGCGCCGTCGTTGTCGACCCCTACCTCCGGCGCGGGGGATATTCGCATCGGCAACTGCCCGACGAACGCCTGCACCAACCCGACGCTGCTTTACTCCAATGGCAGCATCACGGCCGCCACAGACAAACAGTTCGAGCTCGACGAAACGGTACGCTTCGGTACTCGCCATCTGACGCTGGCAGTGGGGACGATCAATGCCGGCAGTGCCGAGGCCTTGAGTGCCGCCGGCAGTCGTGTGCCGACCGGCCTGACCCTGAACCAGAACGTGCTCGACCGGCTGTTGCGCGGTGATACGCAGTTTGGCGCTCCGGCCCTGGAGACCTTGAGCCTGACCAGTCGCGATGCCTTCAATTTCTATGGCAGTGTCAGCCTCGACACGCTGGATCGGCAGACCGGCGTCAGCAAACTGCAGAATCTGATACTCAGCACACCGGCCATTTATGGCTTGGGCCAAGCCGCAGACGTTGCGAGCATCCGCACTGCGAATCTGGTCTGGAACGGCGCCACGCAAGCGCCCGCTGCTGTCATCTCTGGCGGCGCCGGCACCGGTCAGGGCACACTCGACATTCAGGCCCAGCGCATCGAATTCGGCTACGGCCCCAACCCGCAGGCCAGTGGACTGGAGCAGAACGATCGCCTGGTGCTGGGCTTTGCCAACGTCAATCTGACCGCCAGCGACCGCATCACCGCCAACCACAAAGGCAGCCTTGCGGTGTATCAGGCGCAAGGCGCATTCGACCCGGTCGGGGGTTATGCCTACAGCGGCGGCAACCTCAACCTGCGCACCCCGTTGCTGACGGGGGAGGCGGCCTCGGTGAACCTGCTCAAGGCCGGTAACAACCTGACTCTCACGGGCGCCGGTACCCTAGCGGCGGCCAATGTCCTGGGCGCGGAACTGACGCTCGATGCGCGTAATGTCACGCTCGACAGTCGCATTGCTCTGGCCAGCGGCAAACTGGTGATCAGATCGGCAGAAGACCTGACCCTGAACAGTGGCGCTTACCTGGATATGGCCGGGCGTACCCTGGCATTCAACGATGTGAACAAGTACAGCTGGGGCGGTGATGTGGCGCTGTACAGCAGCCACGGCAATATCCGTCAGCTCGCGGGCTCAAGCATCGACCTGTCGGCGCAGAACAATCAGGCCGGCAATCTCAGCGCCATCGCCTTGGCCAGCGATGCCGGGATGGTCGATTTGCAGGGCCAGATCCTCGGCGCCAGCAGCGGCAGTTATGACGCGGGTGGCACATGGGTGCCGTACAAGGCCGGTGGCGTGGACATCCGCGCGCAACACTTGAATGGCGATCCGAGCCAGCAATTTGCGGCCCTTAACCAACGCTTGAACGCAGGGCAGGTTTTTGGCAGCCGTAGCCTGCAACTCAAGCAGGGCGATCTGTTGATCGGCGACGGGCTCAAGGCCGGTGAGGTCAATGTCTCGGTGGACAACGGTAGCCTGACCGTCGCGGGGCTTGTCGACGCGAGTGGTTCAAGGGTTGGTTCGATTCGTCTGTCGGCGAAGAACGGCCTGACGGTGACTGGCAGCGCCGTGCTCGACGCCCATGGCCGTGTGCTGCGGGTCGACAGCTACGGAAAAATCATCGATGCACCGAACCGGGCGATGGTCGAGCTCAACTCCGGCGCCGGAACGCTGACGCTGGGCTCCGGCGCACGGATCGATCTGCGCCACGGCACCGACGCTGCACCGGGGCCATTGCCCGGGCAGTCCGATGGATTGCCGCGCGGTACGCTGGAGTTGAACGCACCACGTCTGGCCGGCGGCGACATCGCCATCGATGCCAGCGGCGCACTGAACATTCAGGGCGCCCGTTCGATCGGGCTCAATGCCACGCGCCGTTACAGCGATGCCAGCGACGGTGCAGACCCGGCGGCCAGCGGACGTCCGTATCAGGTGATCGATCAGGCCTACCTTGACCGCATCCATGGCGACAACACGGCGTTCATCGATGCCGCGTTGCTCAACAGCAACCTGCTGCAGAACAAACTGGCCGGCCTGAACAATGCGTCCTATGCCGATGCCTTCCATCTGCGACCGGGTGTCGAGATCGTCAGCAAAACCGCCGACGGCGATCTGGTGGTGCAGGGCGATGTGGATCTGTCCGGTTACCGCTATGCCAGTCTCAATCCGCATACGCAGAAAACCGCAGCCTATGGCTCTGGCGAGTCTGGCAGCCTGGTGATTCGCGCCGGCGGCAATCTCGATATCCACGGCAGCCTCAACGACGGTTTTGCACCGCCACCCGAGACGGTCGACGATGCGGGCTGGAAACTGTTGCCGGGGATTCAGCCGTTCGGCGGTGATCTGGTGGTGCCGGGTGCAGGCGTCACACTGGCGGAGGGCACGCTGTTCCCGGCGGGCGTCACGCTGAACTACGACGTGCCGCTGCAAGCGACGACCCTGGCCGCTGGCACGTTGTTGCCAACCGAAGCGACCTTGGCCGCGCCGTACACGCTGGGCGCCGGTACGGTACTGGCAGGCGCGGTTCACGATGCCTCGGGCCAGTTGATTTTTGCCGCTGGAACGCTGCTGACCGACAACGTCACATTGCCGGCCGGCAGCCGCCTTGGCGCGGGTATTCGCTTGAATGACGTCACGTCTGTCAAAGCGATTCGCTGGCCTAAAGGCGTGCCGTTGCCGGGGAGCGTCGAAGCCGGTACCAACGCGATCAAAGGCGTGCGCTTGAGTGGATCGCTGGCATTGCTGCGCGGTTCTTTGATTCCGTCGATGACCGACGTGGTGCTGACCGATGGGACGGCCTTTATCGAGTTGCGGCCATTGAACGGCAACCAGCAGGGGCGCAACTGGGCCGTTGCCAGCCTGTTACCGGCCGGCAGCGCGTCCTGGTCGATGCGGGTGGTGGCGGGGGCCGATTTGGGTGCCGCTGATACGCGTGCGATCAAGCCGGTTTCCAGCGACGGCAATCTGCGTCTGGCCGACACTCATTACGGGCTCAAAGTCACTGAAAAGGCACCAACCCTGGTCTGGGGTGAAGGCAACCTGGGTGGCTTCACCCCGGGCGAACCAGTGCCTGACGAGCTCAAGGAATGGTGCGACTGGGCACCGAACTCCTGCGTTTCTGCACCGCGATGGACGTGGGCACCGGACAACTGGATGGGCATGCCCCCGGGGTCACCGATAAGCGATGACGACGTGCTTGCCTGGTGTGGGTCTTTCCCTGAGCTGTGCGTGGAAAACAAACCGGGCATCACCGTCAGGACCCGCACACAGATGTTCAGCGTACTGCGTACAGGTACCGGGGATCTGGACGTGCTCGCCGCCGGTGATCTGAGCATGGACTCACCGTTCGGCGTCTATACCGCCGGCACCCAATCCGAAGAGATCGATCCGCGCTTCAACCAGCCGCGCGGACGTCTGTCGGACAACGGTTCGGTGCTGGGCAGTGCCGGCAGCGATTACGAGCGGTGGGTCACAGGCAACGACAGTCTGTATCAGGCCTGGTACCCGCAAATGGGCGGCAACCTGACCATCAACGCCGGTGGTTCGATTTCGGGGGATGTGCTGGGTCGGCGTGGCCCTTCGGCAACCCTGGAAACACCTGAGCAAGTGCCCAGTGTGGCGGTGGGCAACTGGCTCTGGCGTCAGGGGACCGGCAACAGCGATGTGCCGACGGCGTGGTGGATCAACTTCGGCAGTTATGCGACTCAGCCGTTGCCGGATCAAGGCGTCGATACCGGGCCGTTCCTGGTTGGCTTCACCGGTTTCGGCACGTTGGGTGGCGGCAACATCAGCCTGCGCGCAGGTGCCGATGGGGGCATGGTCAAGGCGTTGGGCGAAAACGCCAACACCAATCTTTACCCCCGTGGCCAAGGCTTGATCGTGGCGGTCGGGAGTACCGGGCGCGTCGGCGACGATGGACGGCTGCAATTGACCGGTGGCGGTGACATGGACATCCGCATCGGCGGTTCGCTCAATCCGTCGTTGCAGGCCCGGGCCGGCAACAGTGGCGTGGGAGTCCCCCGACACGACCTGCAAGGCGCTCTGATCAACCTGCGCGGCGCGGCCCGACTGACTGGCGGGGCGCTGGGTGGAATCAATCTGCAGTACGGCGCAGCCTCCTATGTGCAGGACCCACGCGAAGTCCGACCGTTTGACCCGTTCACATCCACCGCTGGCAGTGCCTCCGGCGGCCTGGTCTTGATCCCTGGCGACTCGGGCATGAGCCTCAATACCCGCGGCGACCTGGTGCTGGGTGGCGCGGCGGACCCGGGCCGGGTTCGGTTGCAGAACTCGACGCCGTTCACCACCGCTGACGGTGTTGTGCATGACGGGGGCGGATTGAGTGGTTTCTCGCTATGGACCGATCACACGGCTATCGATCTGTTTTCGGCTGGAGGCAACCTGACGCCAAGTACACAGCTGGGCGAGGTTGACGGGCAGGGGCCCATGATCGGGCGAAACACATCTCCCACCGATGGGCGCTTCGTATATCCGTCGATCCTGCGTGCGGTGGCGGCCCAGGGCTCGATTTATGCCGGGCCGTCGGCGACCTACATGCAAGGCAGCGGATTTTTGCCGGCCACAGCGTACTCCTTGTTGCTGGCGCCCTCGAAGGCAGGGCAACTGGAGCTCCTGGCGCAGGATTCGATCTATGCCGGTGGCTACGCAATCAATCAGTCGGGCGCCAGTCCGTCGGCCATCGCTACGCCATTCACACCGGCCTTCAATGGCTACGGTAACAACACATCGAAAACGCCGATCATGACCAACCGTGGCAGTGATGGGGTTTCACCCGATAAAAACTTGCGATATCCGCTGTTCGCTTTTGGTGCCAACAGTTACTCGGGTTTGAGTGAGGTGCAGGCGCCCGCACGGTTCTATGCTTTGACCGGTGATCTGGTGGGGGTGCGCAGTGGTGAAACACTGACGTTCAGCCTCTCCAAACGTACCTGGTACGAGGCGGCCAGCCCTGTCTGGATGCTGGCAGGGCGCGACGTCGTGGCTTCCGGTACCTTTCTCGGGCAACCGACCACGGCGCCCAACGGCGAGATGGGGTTACCGAATACAGAGGGTGTCGCCTCGACCGGCAATCTGTTCGTGCACAACAATTCACGGGATATTTCCCGGGTCTCGGCAGGGCGCGACATCCTCTACAGCAGCTTCGACATCGCCGGCCCGGGTGTGCTGGACATCAAGGCAGGGCGCAACATCCTGATGGAGGACCGTGCCAGCATTACCAGCATCGGACCGATTCTGGCGGGGGACAACCGCCCCGGCGCCAGCCTGGTGATGCAGGCCGGTACGGGCGCACAGGGAGCGGATTATTCGCGGTTCATCGCCCGTTACCTGAACCCGCAGAACCTCGCGGACCCGAACGCATCCCTCAACGGGCAACCGGGCAAAGTGGTCAAGACTTACCTCGATGAACTGCAGAGCTGGCTGACCCTTGGCTATGGCTTCAGCGGCAACGCCGAACAGGCGCAAGCCTTCTTCGCTGCACTGCCGAGTACCGAGCAGGCGATCTTCGCCCGTCAGGTGTATTTCGCCGAGCTGCGTGCTGGTGGCCTGGAATACAACGATGTCGACGGCCCGCGCAAAGGCAGTTATCTGCGTGGTCGCAACGCCATTGCTTCACTGTTCCCGACTGTCGATGTGGCCGGCAATCCGATCCGCTATGACGGCGACATCACGCTCTACGGTGGTGCCGGGGTGAAAAGCCTGTTCGGTGGCGATATCCAGATGCTCACGCCGGGCGGCGGCCAGGTGTTCGGCATCGAAGGCGCCGCGCCGCCCTCGACGGCGGGCATCATCACCCAGGGCTCGGGCAACATTCAGCTCTATTCCCAGGGCAGCATTCTGCTGGGACAGAGCCGGATCATGACCACGTTTGGCGGCTCGATCCTTGGATGGTCCGCCGAGGGCGACATCAACGCCGGTCGCGGTTCGAAAACCACCGTGGTCTACACCCCGCCGAAACGCGTGTACGACACCTGGGGCAACGTGACCCTGTCGCCATCGGTGCCAAGCACCGGTGCCGGTATCGCCACGCTCAACCCGATTGCCGAAGTGGCCCCAGGGGACATAGACCTGCTCGCGCCGCTGGGCACCATCGATGCGGGCGAGGCGGGGATTCGCGTCTCGGGCAACGTCAACATCGCCGCGCTGACGGTGGTCAACGCTGCCAACATCTCGGTGCAGGGCAAAGCGACCGGCGTGCCGGTGGTTTCGGCGGTCAACACCGGAGCGATCACCTCGGCCAGCTCCGCTGCGTCCTCGGCAACCCAGGCAGCGGAAGACGTCGCCCGTCAGCAGCAAGCCGCGTCGCGCCAGAACCAGGCCTCGGTGTTCACCGTTCAGGTGCTGAGCTTCGGCAACGAACAACTGGCCCCGACCCGCGACGGCGCCAGCCGCGCACCGACGCCGGGCTACAACCCCAACAGCCCGGTGCAGGTGCTGGGCGCCGGGGCGCTGGATGAGCAGGCGAAACAACAGCTGACCGAAGAGGAGCGGGGGCAGCTGACGTTGTAAAGGACTCTCGTGCAGTACGCTTCGGGCGGCCGTTTGGCCGCCATTTTTTTATGTTGCTGAAGTTGAGGGGTATTTTTGACGGGCGTGAAGCACCCTCAGTATTTTGATGTGTCCATTCACTCGATAGACCAGCAGATAGTTCGGATGAATCACCATTTCGCGAGTGCCAGGCACTCGGCCAGGTCGGAAACCATAAGGTATTGATGAAAGTCGCTGTGCTGCTGCACCCACCTTGTTTCTTAGCGAAATTGAAGCGTTGGTGTTGTGTTGCTCGATGTATTTGAAGATGTCAGCCAGTTGACGCGAGGACTTGCTGCTCCATTCAAGCTGCAGCGCGGCGCTTCCTGCGTATCTCTTCCAGCATCTGGTCGAGCATTGCCATAACTTCATCATGGGGAATGCCAGGACTTGGATCATCCAGTGCATCCTGTATCTCTGCACGAAACCAGCGATCGTAGCTCTCTGCCTCTTCTTCGGATTCGAAGTCAGAGTAATACGGGGAAAGTAATAAGCTCATAGTGATCTCCGTGATCAATCTCGGCAGTTTAAGGGGGAATGGCCCATTGTCGTCACTGGCAGACGATGCACCCCATGAGCCCTTAAGGAACCATGAGGTAGCGGGACCCAGTATCTGCAAGTCCCCCTTTCAAATCTGCCGGACGTTTCCCATCGTTGTCCGGCAATCTCGACCGCCGCTGTAGGCCTATTCCTCCCCTCTGTTTTTCAGGTTTCCAGCCTACAAATCCGTGCGCGCCTTCCTACAAAATGCACTCAGAACGCATACGGAATGCTCACCTTCGCCCACAACATTTCCCCCTCTGGCCGGTTCTCCACGTCGAATTCCTTGGCCCAGCGGATCTCGGCGCTGGCGTACTTGAGGAAGGTGAAGTGCAGCGCCGGGCCGATGGCGAAGACCTTGCCGCGTACGCCGTCGTTCACGTCTTCGCCGGCGAATTGCACGGTGTGGCCGAACTGTTTGTCGTCGGTGGTCTGCTTGAGGTAGTAGCCGTTGATGCCGAGCATCAGGTCGTCGGTGATCTTGTAGCTGGCCGAGTAATCGAAGTGGAAGATCTGCCCGGACTTGTAGTCGGTGTCCTTGTTCTTCTCGTTGAAGCTGTAGGTGGTTTTCATCGACACCTCGGTGCGCTCGGTCGGCAGCCAGGTGAAGGAGAACAGCGGTTTGTAGGTGTAGAAATTGTTGCTGGTGTTGGCCAGCCGATCGACGCTGTATTCGCCGGTGGGCACGGTGATTTCCACGGCGGCGCCGAGGGTCAGGTCCTTGCCCATGTCCCACAGGATGATCGGCGCGATGGTGGTATCGCCCATGCCTTCGCGGGTGTCGCTCAGACCGAACACCGAGACTTCCTGCTTGAGCCACGGCTGGGCGATGTAACCGGCCAGTCGTCCGCCGAAAATCCGCACCGGGCTCAGGTAATCGAGACGCGGGATGACGGCGGTGGATTCGATCTCGACATTCGGCACCTTGCCGCCGAGCGAACTGATGTTGAGCTTTCGTGACTTGTAGTGGTTGTAGTAGAGGTTGAAGGCGACCATGTTCTCCGGAAGGCTGTCGACTTCCAGCGGCAGCATGAAGAAGCCGTCGGTGCCAGGGCCGATGTTGTCGACGCCAGCTTCGGTGGCCAGCGCCGGCAGGGTCGCGGCCCAGCCGAGCAGGCTCAGCGCCAGTCGCACAGGGAATGTCGCGCGGTTCGGGGTCATGTCCGTCCTCATTATTATTGTGTTTGGGCGCAACGCCGGCACGCAGGACGCCCGGCCACTATAGAAATAAGCCCTTGGCGCACGACAGGGCAGGGTATTGGCGGACACGTAAGGGGACTTCTGCGGACAGCCCGCCAACCCTGTGCTAACTTCCTTCGACATAACCGGTTACAAAAATAACAATTCAGCGTGATCCGGAATGTCAGCCTCCATGAACGTAAAAGTCCAAGACCCGACCTTCGAACTGGCGCTGGTGTCGCCATTTCTCCTGCAAACCCTGGCCGAAGTCGCCGCCAACAAGGGCATCGAGCCGCAGAGTCTGTGCCGTGGCCTGGGTTTTGATTTCGAGGATTTGCAGGATCCGGCGCAGAGGATTTCCTATCGCCAGGCCGTGGCGATGATCCAGCGTGCGCTTAAAGCGTTGCCCAATCAGGGGCTGGGACTGTGGGTCGGTGCGCAGAATGTGCTCGGTACGCTGGGGCTGCTGGGGCACGTGCTGTCGCTGTGCAAGACCTTGCGCGATGCGTTCGAAATCGGGGTCCGGCATCAGCACACCTCCGGTGGGATCGTGGTTTCCAGCGTCGATGTGGTGGGCGATCAGGTGTACGTCGACGTTGAATGCCGGTTGCCGTTTGCCGAGGTGCAGGTGTTTGCGGTGGAAGAGTTTTTCGCCAGCCTGCTGGTCTATGGGCGGGCGCTGGTGGGCGAGACGTTCAAGCCGATTGCCGTGGAGTTCATGCACGCCGCGCCGGATTACCTGGATGAGTACCGGCGGCTGCTGGGGCCGGAGGTGCGCTTCGGGTGCCTGCACAACCGCATGCTGATCGACGTGCAATGGCTGGATGTGAACCTGCCCAACCACCATTCGCTGGCGCTGCGTCAGGCGGTCAAGTTGCTGGAGCTGGAGGCGGCGCAGGTTCATCAGAAACTCGATCTGATCCAGGCTGTGGAGCGGGCGATTGCGCGGGACCTGAGTCGGGGCAGTCACATTGAAAAGATTGCTGGTGACTTGAACATGAGCAGCCGTACTTTGCGTCGGCGGCTGACTGAGCATTCGTTGACTTTTGAAGCGTTGCTGGAGCAAGTGCGGCAGGCACGCACCATGAGTTTGCTGGCCAATCCTGAGATGCCGATCGAGCGGATTACCGAGGAAGTCGGCTACAGCGACGTGCGCAGTTTTCGCCGGGCGTTCAAGCGTTGGACGGGGAAGAGTCCGAGTGCGTGGCGCATGGAGAGTTCTGTGATTTGACTTGAGACCGATACCCCTCACCCCAGCCCTCTCCCCGAGGGAGAGGGGGCCGACCGAGTTGTCTTGCGCGATACATCGACCTGAAAATTCTTTGTCGATTATGGATTCACCATCGTTCGTTCAGGTCGGCGTACCTCCTCAATTTTCCCCAATCAGTTCCCTCTCCCTCCGGGAGAGGGCTAGGGTGAGGGGCTTTTGAAGCTATCCAACCCATTTCAACCCCCCACAAACCCTCCGGCTACAGTTAAACTCCGCGCTCTTTCCAAGGAGTCGACATGAGTTACTACCAGCCGGGCATCCTCGCCACCCCAGTTCCGCCGCAAGCACGTCACCTGTTTTTCGCCCTTGAGTCGGTTGAAGCGCTGCCGCAGGCGATCGACAACCTGCTGAACCTGGTGGACGGCAAGTCGGCGGTGGTCGGTTTCGGTGAATCCCTGGCCAAGGCCCTGAATGTGAACATCGACGGCCTGCGCAGCTTCCCGGCGCTGACCGGCGTTGGCGTGGAAAACCCGTCGACCCAGCACGCCCTGTGGGTCTGGCTGCACGGCATCGACCGTGGTGATCTGCTCAACCGCAGCACTGCACTTGAGGCCGCACTGGCCCCGGCGCTGCGTCTGGTGCAGATGCAGGAAGCCTTCCGCCACAAGGACGGTCATGACCTCACCGGTTATGAAGACGGCACCGAAAACCCGCATGACGAAGCCGCCATCGCCGCCGCACTGCAAAGTGAAGGCGCCGAGGGTCTGGTCGGTGGCAGCTTTGCCGCGATCCAGCAATGGCAGCACGACCTCAAGGGTTTCCATGCGCTGTCCGCCGAGGACAAGGACAACATCATGGGCCGTCGCCTGAGCGACAACGAAGAGATCGACGACGCCCCGGTGTCCGCCCACGTCAAGCGCACCGCCCAGGAAAGCTTTGCCCCGGAAGCCTTCGTAGTGCGTCGTTCGATGCCGTGGATCGAAGGTGACCGCGCCGGCCTGATGTTCCTGGCGTTCGGCTTCTCCCTCGATGCCTTCGAAGCACAACTGCGCCGCATGAGCGGTCTGGAAGACGGCATCACCGACGGTCTGTACCGCATCAGCCGGCCGATTACCGGCGGCTACTACTGGTGCCCGCCGCTGCAAAACGGCCACCTCGATCTGCGCGCACTGCGCATCGGCTGAGGCACAAGAATGAACGTGGTGCGTTGGGGCATGATCGGTTGCGGCAGCGTCGCTGAACGCAAGAGCGGACCGGCCTTCTACAAGGCGCCCGGTTCGGCGTTGGTCGCAGTGATGGGGCGCCGCCTCGAAGCCGTGACCGATTACGCCGCGCGCCACGGCATCGATCGGACTTACACCGACGTCGATGCCTTGATCAACGACCCCGAGGTGGACGCGGTGTACATCGCCACGCCACCCGACAGCCACCACGCCTACAGCCTGAAAGTCGCCGCCGCCGGCAAGCATTGCTGCGTGGAAAAACCCATGGCCCTCAACGCCGGGCAAAGCCGCGAGATGCAGCAGGTGTTTGCCGATGCCGGCCTGCACCTGTTCGTTTCCTATTACCGTCGTTCACTGCCGCGTTTCCAGCAGGTTCGGCAATGGCTGGAGCAGGGGCGCATCGGCGAGGTGCGGCATCTGAGCTGGACGCTGACCAAGGCGCCATCGCCCAAGGATCTGGACGGTAGCGCAAACTGGCGCACCGATCCGGCGGTGGCCGGTGGCGGGTACTTCGCGGATCTGGCCAGCCACGGTTTTGACCTGTTCCAGTACCTGCTCGGCGACATCGTTGAGGTCGCCGGCTTCACCGCACGTCAGGCCGGGCTTTATGCGGCGGAAGATGCGGTCAGCGCCAGTTGGCGATTCGCCTCGGGTGCGTTGGGCATGGGCTGCTGGAGCTTTGTTGCGGACCGGCGCGAGGATCGGGTCGAGATCATCGGCAGCCAAGGGCGGATCGGGTTTTCGGTGTTCGACGAGCATCCGGTCGAGCTGCACGCCGATGAACACATCAGCCTGGAAATCCCTCACCACGAACACATCCAGTGGCACCACGTACTGGGCATGAATGCGCAGATTCGCGGTGAGTCGCAGCACCCCGCAGTCGCCGCCGAAGCCCTCAAGACCGATTGGGTCATGGATCAGATCCTCAAGCGCCACTGAAGGCGCATCTAAGGTTATGCCCAAACAATATTTCTCAAGCTTGTCATAACGTCTCTAAGATCACGTCATAACTCGTTATAACAAGTGATCCCGTGATGACCGATAACGTTCTCTCCCTTGGCAGCGTTCCTCTGCACACCCAACTGCGCGACGTGCTGCGCGCCCGGATTCTCGACGGCGAATACCCGCAAGACAGCCAGATGCCGTCCGAAAGCGAGCTTGGCACCCTGTTCAAGGTCAGCCGCATCACCGTGCGCCAGGCCCTGGGCGATCTGCAGAAAGAAGGGCTGATCTTCAAGATCCACGGCAAAGGCACCTTCGTTGCCAAACCCAAGACCTTTCAAAACGTCAGCACCCTGCAAGGCCTAGCCGAGTCCATGACCGGCCGTGGCTACGAGGTGATCAACCGCCTGCGCAGCTTCAAATTCATCGCCGCCGACAAACTGGTCGCCGAGCGTTTGCAGGTCGCCGAAGGCGAAATCGTCGCGCAGATAAAGCGTGTACGGCTGATCAACCGCGAGCCGATTTCGCTGGAAATCACCTACCTGCCCAAAGCCGTCGGCGAGCGGCTGGAGAAGGCCGATCTGGTCACCCGCGACATCTTCCTGATCCTCGAAAACGACTGCGGCATCGCCCTCGGCCACGCCGATCTGGCCATCGACGCGGTGCTGGCCGACAGCGACCTGACCCAGGCGCTGAACGTCGAGGCCGGCTCGCCGATCATGCGCATCGAACGGCTGACCCATGACGCCAACGGCCAGCCGCTGGACTTCGAACACCTTTACTACCGTGGCGATGCGTTCCAGTACCGCCTGCGGATCGACCGGCAAAAAGGGGCCTGAACATGACCCGCAATACTCTCGAACAGGAATACGACATCGTCGTGATCGGCGGCGGCACTGCCGGCCCGATGGCCGCGATCAAGGCCAAGGAAAAGAACAAGGAACTGCGCGTGCTGCTGGTCGACAAGGCCAACGTCAAGCGCAGCGGCGCGATCAGCATGGGCATGGACGGCCTGAACAACGCGATCATCCCCGGCCATTCGACGCCCGAGCAGTACACCAAGGAAATCACCATCGCCAACGACGGCATCGTCAATCAGGCGGCGGTATACGCCTACGCCACCCACAGCTTTGAAACCATCGAGCAGCTCGACCGCTGGGGCGTGAAGTTCGAGAAGGACGAGACCGGCGATTACGCGGTGAAGAAAGTCCACCACATGGGCGCCTACGTGCTGCCGATGCCCGAAGGGCACGACATCAAGAAAGTCCTGTATCGCCAGTTGAAGCGGGCGCGGGTGAGCATCACCAATCGACTGGTCTGCACCCGTTTGCTGACCGACGAGGAGGGCGCCGTCAACGGTGTGATGGGGTTTGACTGCCGCACCGCCGACTTCCACGTGATCAAGGCCAAGGCAGTGATCCTCGCCTGCGGCGCGGCCGGGCGACTCGGTCTGCCGTCCTCAGGTTATCTGATGGGCACCTACGAAAACCCGACCAATGCCGGCGACGGTTACGCCATGGCGTATCACGCCGGGGCCGAACTGGCGAACCTCGAGTGCTTCCAGATCAACCCGCTGATCAAGGACTACAACGGCCCGGCCTGCGCCTACGTCACCGGCCCGCTCGGTGGCTACACCGCCAACAACAAGGGCGAACGCTTCATCGAGTGCGACTACTGGAGCGGGCAGATGATGTGGGAGTTCCACCAGGAACTGGAGAGCGGCAACGGCCCGGTGTTCCTCAAACTCGATCACCTGGCCGAGGAAACCATCCAGAACATCGAGGAAATCCTCCACAGCAACGAACGTCCAAGCCGCGGTCAGTTCCACGCCAATCGCGGCACCGACTACCGCACGCAGATGGTCGAGATGCACATCTCGGAAATCGGTTTTTGCAGCGGCCACTCGGCGTCTGGCGTGTGGGTCAACGAGCGGGCCGAAACGTCGGTGAAAGGTTTGTACTCGGCCGGTGACATGGCCGCCGTGCCGCACAACTACATGCTTGGCGCGTTCACTTACGGCTGGTTCGCGGGCAACAACGCGGCGGAGTTTGTCGCCGGGCGCGAGTTCTCTGCGCTGGATGCCGAGCAGATCGAGAAGGAAAAGGCCCGGGTCTACGCACCGCTGGATCGCGAGCATGGTCTGCCGCCGGCGCAGGTCGAGTACAAGCTGCGGCGCTTCGTCAACGACTACCTGCAACCGCCGAAAGTGACCAAGAAGATGGAAATCGGCCTGCAACGCTTCAGCGACATCGAACGCGATCTCGACGAGATGAAGGCCAACAACGCCCACGAACTGATGCGCGCCATGGAAACCAGCGTGATTCGCGACTGCGCCGAAATGGCCGCCCGCGCTTCTCTGTTCCGCGCCGAAAGTCGCTGGGGCCTGTACCACTACCGCGTCGATCACCCGCAACGGGACGACCGCGAATGGTTCTGCCACTGCCACCTGAAGAAGGGCGAGGACGGGCGCATGACCAGTTTCAAGAAAGCCGTCGAGCCTTACATCATCCCGCTCGACGCCGAGGAAATGCAGGCTTACGACCGCCTTCGGGTCGGCGCTTTCGCCGCTTGATGCACCACTAGAGAGAGTCCGAACCATGGCCTATCAAGCCCAGGAAATCTTCTTCCGCTCCAACGCCCCCGTCACCGTGGACGAGGACAAATGCATCGCCGAAAAGGGCTGCACCGTGTGCGTCGACGTCTGCCCGATGGACCTGCTGGCGATCAACCCGGCCACGCAAAAGGCCTACATGGCCTTCGATGAATGCTGGTACTGCATGCCGTGCGAAAAGGACTGCCCGACCGGTGCGGTGAAAGTCGAAATCCCGTATCTGCTTCGCTAAAACGCTATCCGGCAACACCGGACGCCTGATTCAACACACCCCTCGTTTCCCACCGCGCCCTGATCGCGGCGGAGACGAACATCCTATAAATGATTCGAGGGGATTCAACCATGTTGCGTGCAGCAATCGCCGGTCTGGTACTGGCTTCGTTCACCCTGTCGGCCTCGGCCGAAACCATCCGCATTGCCATCGGCACCCAGGACACCACCATCAACTGCGCCGCCGGCGGTTTGTTGATTCGCGAGCTGGGCCTGCTCGACAAATACCTGCCTCACGACGGCGCCTACAAAGACGCCAAGTACGACGTGCAGTGGAAGAACTTCACCAGCGGCGCACCGCTGACCAATGAGATGGTCGCCGGCAAACTCGACTTCGGCGCCATGGCCGATTTCCCCGGTGCGTTCAACGGCGTGGCGTTTGAAACCGCCGGCAAACACAGCCTGTTCATCAGCGTGTTGTCGGGCAGCATCAAGGGCAGCGGCAACGGCATCGTGGTGCCGAGCGCGTCCGGCGTGCAGTCGCTGAGCGAGCTCAAGGGCAAGACCATTTCCGTACCGTTTGCGTCCACTGCTCACGGCATGTTGCTGCGCGCCGTGGCGGAGCAGGGCTGGGATCCGCTCAAGGACGTGAACATCATCGCCCAACCGCCAGAGGTCGCAGGCTCCGCGTTGCAGGCCGGCAAGATCGACGCCCACGCCGACTTCGTGCCGTTCGCCGAACTGTTCCCGAGCCGTGGCTTCGCTCGCAAGATCTACGACGGCGCCCAGGCCAATGCGCCGACCTTCCACGGTGCGCTGGTCGATCAGGCCTACGCGAAAAAGTACCCGGAAATCGTCGTCGCCTACCTGCGTGCGAGCATCGAGGCCAATCAACTGCTGGCCGCCGAACCGGAGAAATACAGCGAACTGATCGCCAAGGTGACTGGCGTCGATGCTGAGGTCAATTACCTGTTCCACGGCCCGCTGGGCGTGCAGACCCGCGACCTGAGCTGGAAGCCGGAGTATCGCCAGGCTGTGGGCACCGCGATTGACACGTTGAAGCTGCTGAAGAAGGCCGATCACGGGCTCGATCTGAATACCTTTATCGATGATCAGTACATCCGCGCGGCGTTCAAGGCTTCGAATCTGGATTACACGGCGCAACTGGCCAACTACGCGCAGACGCCGTTGAAGTCGCAGGATGCATTGACCGGCAAAGCGATCACCGACTTCAGCCATGTCGCGGAAATCTGGGTGCGGGGTGAGGACAAGGTCCGGCGCTATGCCTCTGCTGAAGAGGCGTTCACGGCGCTGGCCGGTCTGAAGTCGGAAGGTAAAAACATCCGTGCGGTGTATGCCCAGGCGAGTGACAGCGGGATCAAGTTGCTGGCGGAGCAGGCGTGGTTTGCCAGTGATGCGAAGGGGCGCCTCAGCGCGTTTTTGCTCAAGGGGCAGGCGCAGCAATTTGCTTCGGCGCAGGGCGGGAAGGTGTTTGACTTCACCGATGCCACGACCCAGGCCGTGGCTGCACGTTAACAGCAGATCAAAAGCTCCCCCTCACCCTAACCCTCTCCCGGAGGGAGAGGGGACTGACGGTGTTGTTCTGAAGAGTTACGCCGACCTGAGATATCGAGCCGAACTCAGGTTTGAAAATCATGAACATCTGCTCGTTCTCGAGTCGGGTACAGGTTTTGAAAGGCTTGAAGATCTGCCCCCTTTCCCCCTCGCCCCCTTGGGGGAGAGGGCTGGGGTGAGGGGGTTCGATCTCAGTCATCACACGGAATTCCGATCCATGAAAATCCCGAAAGCCCGCTGGACCACCAGAGCAACCTCCATAGCGTTCTGCCTGCTCTTCTGGCAACTAGCCGCCAGCCACCACTGGAACCTCGGCCTCGTCACCTTCGCCAACGTCCCGACCCCGCTGGCCGTGATCGAAGCCGCGCTCGGCCTCGGTGACTCCGGCAAGCTCATCCAGCACCTGAGCGCGAGCCTCGGCCGGGTCTTTGCCGGTTACCTCGCGGCGCTGGTGATCGGCATCGCCCTGGGCCTGGCCATCGGCCGTTCGAAGTGGGCCGAAGACCTGCTGCTGCCACCGCTGGAAGTGCTGCGCCCAATCCCCGCCGTGGCATGGATTCCACTGGCCATCCTGATGTTCCCATCCTCCGAACTGTCGATGGTCTTCATCACCTTCACCGGCGCGCTGTTCCCGATTCTGCTCAACACCGTGCACGGCGTCGAAGGTGTCGACCGGCGCCTGATCGCCTCGGCCAAAAGCCTCGGAGCCGGACGCCCGGCGATCCTGCTGGAAGTGATCCTGCCAGGCGCCGCACCGAGCATCATCACCGGCCTCGCGATCGGCATGGGCACGTCGTGGTTCTGTCTGGTGACCGCCGAAATGATCTCCGGCCAGTTCGGCATCGGTTACTACACCTGGGAGTCCTACACCATCCAGAACTACGCCGACATCGTGGTCGGCATGTTGCTGATCGGCGTGTTGGGCATGGGCAGCAGCCTGCTGATCAAACGCTTGGGCGGGCTGTTCACGCCCTGGCATCGACCACGAGGAAAAGCCTGATGAGCGTGATGCAAACCCCGGAAGGGCGGATCGATATCCGCCAGTTGTCCATCGTCCTCGGCGAAGGTCGGCAAGCGTTCGAAGCGGTGCAGGGGCTGGATTGCCAGATCGAACCCGGCCAGTTCGTGTGCATTCTCGGCCCGTCCGGTTGCGGCAAATCGACCTTGCTCGGTGCGCTGGCCGGGCATCTGCAACCCCATGGCGGACAGTTGAAAGTCGATGGCGCCGAAGTGTCCGGCCCGTCACCGCAGCGCGGCATGGTGTTTCAGCATCACACCTTGTTCCCGTGGCGCACGGTGCGCGACAACGTCGCGTTCGGCCTGAAAATGCGCGGCATCGGCAAGGCCGAGCGCCATCGCGCCGCCGATGAAATCCTCGAACTGGTCGGCCTCGAAGGCTTCGCCGAACGCTGGCCCGATCAACTGTCCGGCGGCATGCAGCAACGGGTGGAGATCGCCCGGGTACTGGTCAATCGCCCCCGGCTGTTGCTGATGGACGAGCCCTTCGGCGCACTGGACGCGCTGACCCGCCTGAACATGCAGGAACTGCTGCTGGACATCTGGACGCGGATTCGCACCACCGTGGTGTTCGTCACCCATGACATCGACGAAGCGCTGTTCCTCGCTGATCGCTTGCTGGTGATGAGCGCACGGCCGGGGCGAATCATCGAAGACCTGCGTCTGGATTTCCCCCGGCCACGCACCACCGAACTGGTGACCAGCCACGAATTCTCGCGCCTCAAGCGCCACTGCCTCGACCTGCTGCGCCACGACAACGACCGACCGCTGCCGCGCCTCAACCCGCTCGGCCTGCCTCCCGAAAACGCCTTGCCGAGATTTGCCCTGTGACTTCATTTTTTGCTGTGACCGATAACGACGACATTCTCGCCCTGCAACCACGCCTGACCGCTGATGACGCCGGTGTACGGCGGATTGCCCTGATCGATCTGGCCGACCTCGAAGAGCCGGACGGTCTGCTCTGGCTGGTCGAGCGCCTGGCCGAAGACCCCGCCGAAGAAGTGCGTGCCGAAGCGGCGCGTCTGTTGGAAGCCTGGGAAGACGAGCCGGTGGTTGACGCGCTGTGCCGGGCGCTGACGGATCCGTCGCAGGCGGTGCAAGCCGCTGCGGCGCAGAGCCTGAGCCTGCTCAAGACCGAAGCGGCGGGCAGGGTGATTCTGCCGTGGACCGCCCATTCCGAAACCGGCGTGCGGATTGCCGCGTTCCGCGCCTTGCGCGAGTTGCGTTTCCCCGGCGCTGCGCCGGCCGCCATTCAGGCGCTGAATGATGCCGATGCCAGCGTCCGTCGCGAAGCCGTCGGCGTGCTCGGCTGGCTCAAGCAACTCGACGCGTTGCCAGCCCTGGCCCGCCTGGCGAGTGATGACCCGGACACCGAAGTGCGCCGCGCCGCCACCGGCGCCCTGGGTCTGGCAAGTGACGCCGAAGTACTGCCCGCATTGCGTCAGGCCTTGCAGGACCAGGCCTGGCAAGTGCGCGAAGAAGCCGCGACCACCCTCGGCAAGGTCGGCCACACCGACGCCGGGCCGGCGCTGATCGAAGCCTTGGCCGACGACTACTGGCAGGTGCGCCTGCGCGCCACCCGCAGCCTCGGGCGCCTCAAGTACGTCGCTGCCCTCGACGCCCTGATCGACACCCTCGGTCATCGCATCAGTAACCTGCGCAAGGAAGCCGCGCTGGCCCTCGGCGAATTGAACGATCGTGGGGCGGTGGCGGCGTTGCAGGCCGCGCAGGACGACGGCGACCCGGAAGTGCGCAAAGCCGTGCGGATTGCCTTGAGTCAGCTGCAATGAATCCGCTGTCGGTCGGCAATTCCCAAAGTGAACACCGGTTACGGCTGAGCTGGCCGGATGGCCGCGAGCAGTTGCTCGACCATGCCGAACTGCGCCGCCAGTGCCCGTGCTCGCAATGCCGGGCATTTCGCCTGCGGGGCTCGCCGCCCATGGTTGACCCGCGTGTGCGGGTCATCGAATTGAACGCTCAGGGCTACGGCCTGCAACTGGTGTTCAGCGATGGCCATCAGCGCGGGATTTACCCGTGGGCCTATCTGGCGCAGCTGGAGGGGATCACTGTCCCGCCGTCATCGCCGGCCGGCAGCCATGGAAAATATCCAGCCCCGGCTGATACAGCGACGTCCTGACTTCGAACAACCCGAGCACCGAATGGAACAGGTTGTCGTGGCTCAGATCCGGCTGGCTGCTTTTGCCTTGCAGGCAGGCTCGGTCGATGCCCAGTTGCGCCAGGGTGTTGTTGCCGAACCACATCACCATCGGCACATGGGTCTGGGCTTCCGGCGCCAGCGCATAGGGCGCGGCGTGCAGGTAGAGGCCGTTCTCGCCCAGTGATTCGCCATGGTCGGACACGTACAGCATCGATGTATCGAGGTGGTCCTGATTGCGTTTGAGCAGCTCGATTACCTTGGCCAGGAAATGGTCGGTGTAGAGGATCGTGTTGTCGTAGACGTTGACCAGTTCGTCACGGCTGCAACTGCCCAGCTGGTTGGTGTGGCAGATCGGTTTGAAACGCTCCATGTCCTTCGGATAGCGCTCGTAGTATTCCGGGCCGTGGCTGCCGTCGGCGTGCAGGACGATGATCGCGTTGCCCTTGAGGCTGTCGATGTAGCCTTGCAGGTCGGCCAGCAGCGCTTCGTCGAGGCAGTTGTTGCCGTCGCAGAACGGCCCCGGCTGGTTCTTCGCGATGTCGCGGTTCGGAACGCGCAGGCAGGTGCCTTTGCAGTCGCTGTTGTTGTCCAGCCACAGCACTTGCACGCCGGCCCGTTGCAGGATGTCCAGCAGGCCTTCGTAGGTTTTGCCTTTCTTGTCGCTGTAGTCCTCGCGCGGGAACATCGAGAACATGCACGGCACCGACACCGCCGTCGAGGTGCCGCAGGAATGCACTTGGGTGAAATTGAGGATGTCGAGTTTGCTCAGCTCGGGATTGGTCTCGCGCTCATAGCCGTTGAGCGAGAAATGGTCGGCCCGGGCGGTTTCGCCGACCACGAACACCATCAGCGATTTCTTCTCGCGGGAGGCCGCCTTGGCGCTCATCACCGCGTCCTCGCCGATGGCCTGCACCACGAAATGCTTTTTGATCCCCAGCCGTTGCTTGGTGTATTTGCTGATCGCGTAGATGTAGTTGGTCGGGTTGATGAAGTGGGTGAGTTTGTCTTCCTCGCGAAAGATCGGCGCGTAGGTCGAATAGAACGCGCCCACCGAAGCGCCGATCACCAGCACGCAGGCCACGATCACCAGCACCTTGTTCAGCAAACCCCGAAAGAACGGCCGATAAACCACTGGCCAGCGCCAGATCAGCACGGCCGGCAACACGCCGAGCAACAGCACGTAAGCCAACAGTTTGCCGCTGAACAGCGCCGTGGCTTCCCCGGGATTGGTTTCGAACACGTTCTGGATCATCACCGTGTCGATGGTGATTCCGTATTCGTTCATGAAATACGCCGCGCAGGCCGAGAGCAGGGCCACCAGGGTCAGCGCCGGTTTCAGCGTCCAGCGAAACGACACCAGGGTCAGCAGCAGCGTGATTGCCGCCCACAGGAACAACCCGAAGGACGCGAAAAACGCCAGTTTCTGTGCGCCTTGCAAGGTGATCAGCGTTCCCAGCGCCTTCCAGGTCGCCAGGTTGTACAGCGCCACCAGTGCCAGCGAAAACAGCAGCACCAGGCGGGTCGGAGTGATGGACGGTAAACGCAGTCCTTTGCCCAAAGCCATTTCGATACTTTCCTCTACGTCAGTCGAAAACCCATACGGTTACGCGCGTAACTGTAGAAGAGCATTGGTAAAAATTCCGTAAACATCCGGTAACAAAATCACGATAAGTGCAAAAAAACGTGGGCGCCAGCAGGCCGGCTCCCACGGGAGATTTGCAGCAGGTCAGAAGGATTTGCTGACGCTGGCGACAACCGTCGCCGTGCACACGTCCTTGAAGCCCCAACTGCTCAGGCACTGGCTCTGCGAGAGGTCGGTGTCGATGTAGCTCAGGCCCAGCACCATGCCGGCCAGATTGTGGGTCAGTTTGACTTCCCACTCCCGGTAAGACTGTTCGCTGTGACCGGACGCCGAAAACATATGCGGGTCCTTGAAGTCCATGTTGCCGTAGCGCAGCTTCAGCCCGGAATCCAACGGCAATTCGGTTTCATAGCCGATGTAGCTATAGAGCGAACTCTGTTTGCTGTCGATGCCCGGCGCATCACTGGAGTAATAGGCCGCGAGTTTCACGCCGTAGGCGCTGAGAATCGAATACACCTCGCTCTGGTTGAACTGGCTCTCCTTGGGATACGCGTATTTGATGTAGCCCAGATCCAGGCTCGCGGCCTCGGTCGCCTGCCACAACCAGCCGGCGTAGTAATCGACTTCCTGACGGGTTTTCAGGCCGCCACCGAAATCGACGTTCGAGCTCCACGCGCCGAGGTACAGGCCGCTGCTGTGGGCCAGGGTCAGACCGGCCTGTACGGCCGGGTCGTTCTGGGTCTGGGAGATGCCGCGGGTGCGGTAGTCGCTGGCCAGGGTCAGGTCGACCAGCACCGCGAAATCATCGTTCAGGGGGATTGCGTGGCTGCTCAAGGGCAGCAGGCTCAAGGAAGTGAGGACGAGCAGGGGCAAGGCTTTCATGTGAAGTCCCGTTGTTGTGGTTGTTATGGGCAGGAAGCGGGCAAGGCTGCGCCGGACCCCGGCGACGGGCACGGGGTCGGGCAGCGGGTACGGCGATTGTTATTGGAGGGTAGGGGCGTAGACCTGGCGGCCGGCGAACCAGGTTTGCAGCACCTGGGTGTCATGCAGGGCTTTGTCATCGACGCTGAACACGTCGCGATCGAGCACGATGAAATCGGCCTGTTTGCCGGGGCTCAGCGAGCCGATCTGTTGCTCCAGGCCGATAGTCCGCGCGGCGTTGGCGGTGTAGGCGTAGAACATGGTTTCGCGGTCCAGGCGTTCGTCGGCGTTGAGCACACCCAGCGGCCCGGTGCGGGTGATGGCCTGGGCCATGGCGTTCCACGGGTTCGGCGAGGACACCGGCCAGTCGCTGGCGCCGGCAATCGTCGCGCCTTGCTTGAGCAGCGAATGCGCCGGGTATTGATAGCGGAAAGCGAGGGCGCTGACGTAAGGCTTGATCATGTCGGTGGTGTAGTCGTCGGCGCTGGCCCACAGCAGTTGCATCGAGGCAATCACGTTCAACGGCTTGAAGCGGGCGAACTCCTTCGGGTTGACCATTTGCAGGTGCGTGATCGAGTGCGTCACGCCGCTCTGCCGGTCCTTGCGCGCCTGGGCGATGCCGTTCAGGGATTCGCGCACCGCGCGGTCGCCGATGGCGTGGATGTGCACCAGCCAGCCGCGCTGGTCGATGGCGCTGACCAGTTCGCCGAAATGCTGTGGATCGATCAGCAGCTCGCCCTGTTTGTGCGAGTTGCTGTAGGGATCGATCATCGCCGCGCTCTGGGCCGGGTATTCGATCACGCCGTCGGCAAAGATCTTGATCCCCGGCAGCGTCAGGTTGGGGATGCCCTGAAATTGCCGGCGCACCTTGTCGAGGGTATCGAGATCGGCCGGTACGCTTTTCGGATTGGCCACCAGCAGCGCGGCGACGTGGGCAGTCATGCCGCCGCTGTCCGACAGGGCTTTGTAGGCCGGCAATACGCCGACGGTTTTCTCGGTGGGTTTGAGGGCGAACACCGGCTCGCCCGGCGCGGCGTTGGCGGCGGGGTCCATCCACGCGGTGATGCCGAGGCTGTTGTTGAAACGCACTGCCGATTGCGCGGCCTTGAGCATGTCGGCGGGGCTCGGCACCGGCATTTTCGAGGCGACCCGATCCCAGCCGGCGTCGACCACAAAGCCGTTCGGTTCACCGTTGGGCAGTTTGCCGATGGTGTCTTTTTCTGCGTCCGGCAGGGTTTTCAGCAGCGCGGCGTCGATGCCCGCACGCTTGAGCATGACGTTGTTGGCCCATGCGGTGTGGTGATCGCTGCCGGTGAACACCACTGGCACGTCGGCCCATTCGCCGTTATTGAAGATTTTGCCCAATGCCTCAGCCTTGGCCCAATACGCCGAGCTCATGCCGGCCACGCTCAACACATCGCCATGCCGGGCCTTGCCGTCGTCACGCCAGCCGCGCAGGCGTTTTTCCAGTTCATCCAGACCGACCACGTCGTCTTCCATGTTGGCCGAGACCATTTCCAGTCCGCCGAAAATCGCGTGGGAATGGCTGTCGATCAGGCCGGGCATCAGCGCCTGGCCTTTGAGGTCGATCACCTGGGTGCCGGGCTCGATCAAGGCCTTGATCTGCGCATCCGTGCCGACTTTCAGCACCTTGCCGTTCTCCACGGCCAGTGCCTGAACCTTCGGTTGAGCGCGGTCGGCGGTGAAAATCTTGCCGTTGAGCAGCACCAGATCGGTGGCGGCCATGGCTTCCATCGAGGCAAAACTCACAGCGGCGATCAGCAGATTTTTTGTGAAATGCGGGATGAATCTTTTCATTGAACATTTCCTTGTTATTGCGTCTGATGGCCAGATTAGTGGCTGCCAACGCCCGACAGAACGCCTCCCTCACGAAAAACGTTTTTGCCTGAATGGAAAAAGCATGGACAAGTTGGGTGCATTGAAAATGTTCGTGGTCACCGCGCAGCTCGGCAGTTTCAGCCGCGCTGCCGAGCAACTGGGCAAGACCCCGTCGGCCCTGACCAAAGCGGTCAATCATCTGGAATCTGAACTTGGGGCGCGGTTGTTCGAGCGCAGCACGCGGCGGATTCTGCTGACCGAAATCGGCCGGCTCTATCTGGAAACCGCACGCCAGGTGCTGCAACGGCTGGACGAGGCCAGCGAGGAAATCGAGCAGTTGCAGCACGGTCTGCGTGGCAGCCTGAAAATCACCGCACCGCTGGCTTACGGCCGGGCGTTTCTCGATCAGGTGTGTGACGGCTTTTTGCAGCAATACCCGCAGATCAGCCTGCAAGTGGATTTGTGCGACGAATTCGTCAATCTGCTGGAAAGCGGCTACGACCTGGCGTTGCGCGAGGGGCATGACGACTTGCCGGGGCTGATCGCCCGGGTGGTCGGCAGCAATCGCCTGGCGCTGTGCGGCAGCCCCGAATACCTGGCGCGCAAGGGCTTGCCGGTGACGCCGCAAACCCTCGATCAGCATGAATGGCTGCTGTACCGGCATCCGTTGCTCAGCCGCGAATTCTGGTGGGCCGAGCGCGATGGTCAACGTTTGAGCCTGGCGCAACCGGCGGCGCCGCTGTTGCGCAGCGACAATTACGATTTGCTGCTGGCCAGCGCCCTGGCCGGGCGTGGCTTGCTACACACGCCATTGTGGAGCGCTGCGCCGTACATCGCCGACGGGCGACTGGTGCGGGTCATGGCTGATTACGAGATCGACCCGGACAGCTTCGGCCCGCACATTCTGGCGGTGTACCCGAGCCATCGGCGGGCGACGGCCAAGGTTGTGGCGTTTATCGACTACATCGCGGGGTTTCTGGCGGAGCGCGGTTTGAGCTGACTGGCGGTGCTTGTCAGGAAAATCCCACAAGAGTACAAATGTACTCCATGACGACTCTCACTCCTCGCCGTACCGCCATCCTGACCTTTATCCGCGAACGCATCGCCGAACACGGTCAGCCCCCAAGCCTCGCTGAAATCAGCGAGGCTTTTGGTTTTGCCTCCCGCAGCGTGGCGCGCAAGCATGTGCTGGCGCTGACCGAAGCCGGGTTTATCGAGGTCAATCCGCATCAGGCCCGGGGCATTCGCCTGCTCGGGCAGCCGGCGCGGCCGGAACTGCTCGAAGTCCCGGTGCTCGGCCGGGTGGCTGCCGGTGCGCCCATCGGTGCCGATGCCGACCTGCACAATCGGCTGATGCTCGATCCAGCGCTGTTCTCCCGCACGCCCGACTACATGCTGCGGGTGCAGGGCGATTCGATGATCGAGGACGGGATTCTCGACGGCGATCTGATCGGCGTGCGGCGCAACCCCGAGGCGCTCAACGGCCAGATCGTGGTGGCGCGACTCGACGGTGAAGTCACCATCAAGCGCTTCGAGCGGATTGGCGATGAGGTTCGCCTGTTGCCGCGCAACCCGGCGTATCAACCGATTGTGGTGCGGGCCGATCAGGACCTGGCCATCGAAGGGGTGTTCTGCGGTCTGGTGAGGCAAGGCTGATGGGTGCCGTCGTTGCGCTGGATACGCTGTTCAATGGCGGCCAGGTCTGGAAGGGCCGGCCTGCGCCACCGGCCGCCAGCCCGCAACCCACCGGGCACGCCGCGCTGGACGCCGCCTTGCCCAGTGGCGGCTGGCCGGAAGCGGCGCTGAGCGAAATCCTGCTGGCCGGGCCCGGTGTCGGTGAGTTGCAACTGGTGTGGCCGACATTGGCGCGGCTGTCGGCAGCGGGCGAGCGCATCGTGCTGGTGGCGCCGCCGTTCGTGCCGTATCCGCAGGCCTGGGCCAATGCCGGGGTCGATCTGCGCCAGTTGTCGGTGATCCAGGCCAGCGAACGCGATGCCTTGTGGGCGGCGGAGCAATGCCTGCGCTCGGGCAGTTGCGGCGCGGTGCTGTGCTGGCCGCACAAGGCCGATGACCGCGCCTTGCGCCGTTTGCAGGTGGCGGCGGAAACCGGCCAGACCCTGGCGTTTGCATGGCGGCCATTGAGCGAGGCGGTCAACCCGTCGCCGGCCGCGTTGCGCATTGCCATCGATGCCCGCCCGGCGCAATTGCGCGTGCTCAAGTGCCGGGGTGGTCTGGCGCGCAGCGCACCGATTGCCTTCGCCGTGGGGCATTGAGGTCGCCATGCGCTGGGTTTGCATTCTGTTCCCGCAATTGGCCCTCGACGCCGTGCTGCGTCAACGCCCCGATCCCGAGCAACCGCTGGCGCTGCTCAGCGGCCCGGCCCAGCGCCGGGTGCTGCAAGCGGTCAACCCGGCGGCGCGGGCACTGGGTTTGCGTCCGGGGCAGTCGATGACCGCCGCGCAGGCCATGAGCAAAGGGTTCGCCACCGTCGATTACGATTCGGCCGAGGTCGAGCACTGGCAGCAGTTTCTCGCCGCCTGGGCCTATCGTTTCAGCGCCCAGGTCAGCGTGCATTACCCGCGCACGGTGGTGTTCGAGATCGAATCGAGCCTCGGGCTGTTCGGATCCTGGGCGCAGTTCGAGGCGCGGTTGCGCACGGAACTGACGGAGCTGGGCTTTCGTCATCGCATCGTCGCCGCGCCCAATCCGGTGGCGGCGCGGGTGTTGGCCAACGCCTACGACGGATTGGTGGTGCCCGACAGTGAAGCCCTGCGCCACCACCTCGGGCAATTGCCGGTCGACCGCATCGGCCTTGAACCGAGCGTGGCCACGGCGCTGTCGCGCATGGGCCTGCGTAACCTCCATCAGGTGCAGAACCTGCCGCGTCAGGCCCTGGCCCGGCGTTTCGAGGCGCCGATGCTCAAGCACCTGGACACGCTGTTCGGCGCACGGCCGCTGGCGCTGGCGTTCTACCTGCCGCCGGATCGTTTCGACGTGCGCATCGAACTCAATTTCGACGTGCAGTCCCATCAGGCGCTGCTGTTTCCCTTGCGCCGCCTGACGTCCGATCTGGCGGCGTTTTTGTGCGGGCGCGACAGTGGCGTGCAGCGCTTCGATCTGCACCTTGAACACGCGGGGTTGCCGGACACGCTGATCAAGGTCGGCCTGCTCAGCGCCGAGCGCGATCCGGCGATGCTCTTTGAACTGGCCCGTGGCCGACTGGAGCAGGTGCAGGTCGAGGCCCCGGTGCGCGGCTTTCGTCTGCGCGCCGAGGATCTGCCGAGTTTCGTGCCGCAGTTTCAGGAGCTGTTCGACGACCGCCCGCAGCAGACCTTGCCCTGGGAGCAATTGCGCGAACGCCTGCGCGCGCGACTGGGGGATGAGGCGGTGCAAGGCCTGCGTTTTCAGGCCGATCATCGACCGGAGTGCGCATGGCAGAACGCCGACGACAAACAGCGCTGCCCTGCATTGCCGGGCGTGCAGCGTCCGGGCTGGTTGTTGGGCGAACCGCAGTCCGTGCCCGAAGGTTCGGCGCGCATCCTCATGGGCCCGGAGCGTATCGAGTCCGGCTGGTGGGACGGTGACGACGTGCGCCGCGACTATTACCTGATCCAGAACCGCGCCGGCCAGCAAGGCTGGGCGTACCGGGCTGTGGGTGAGGGCGGTCCGTTGTGGCTGCAGGGCTGGTTCGCGTGAATCAGGGTTACGCCGAACTGCACTGCCTGTCGAATTTCAGTTTCCAGCGTGGCGCGTCCAGTGCGCTGGAGCTGTTTCAGCGGGCGAAAAAACACGGCTATCAGGCGCTGGCGATCACCGATGAATGCACCCTCGCCGGGATCGTTCGTGCCTGGCAAGCGGCCAAATCCGTGGAGCTGCCGTTGATTATCGGCAGCGAAATCCGCATCGAGAACGGCCCGAAACTGGTGTTGCTGGTGGAGAACATCGAGGGTTATCAGGCCCTGTGCGGTTTGATTACCCAGGCCCGACGGCGTACCCAAAAAGGCCAGTATCAAGTGCTGCGCGAGGATTTCAGCGAACCGTTGCCGGGATTGCTGGTGCTGTGGGTGCCGGATGCGGTCGATGATGTGGAAGAGGGCCGCTGGCTGAAACAGACCTTCGGCGAACGGCTGTGGCTGGCGGTGCAGTTGCATCGCGGGCAGAACGATCAGCAACGGCTGGCCGCGCTGCTGAGTCTGGCGGATGAGCTGCAGATTCCAGCCGTGGCCAGCGGCGATGTGCACATGCATGCCCGTGGTCGCCGAGCCTTGCAGGACACCATGACTGCGATCCGCCATCACGTTCCAGTGGCCGAAGCCGGGTTACGCCTGCACCCCAACGGCGAGCGGCATTTGCGCAGCCTTGATGTGTTGAGCGAGTTGTATCCGCAGGCCTTGCTGGACGAGTCGGTGAAACTGGCTCGCCGCTGCACCTTCGACCTGAGCGAGTTGCGCTATCAATACCCCAAAGAGCTGGTGCCCGAGGAACACAGTGCCAGTTCCTGGCTGCGCCACCTGACCGAACAAGGCATCGCCTGGCGCTGGCCGCAAGGCGCACAGCCCAAGGTGCTCAAGCAGATCGACGATGAGCTGGAGCTGATCGCCGAGCTCGGCTACGAAAGCTACTTCCTCACCGTGCACGACGTGGTGCGCTTCGCCCGGGAGCAGAAAATCCTCTGCCAGGGCCGGGGTTCGGCGGCCAATTCGGCGGTGTGTTTTGCCCTGGGCATCACCGAGATCGATCCGGACCGCACCACGCTGCTGTTCGAGCGTTTCATGTCGAGGGAGCGCAACGAGCCGCCGGACATCGACGTGGATTTCGAGCACGAACGCCGCGAAGAAGTCCTGCAATACGTGTTCCATCGTTATGGCCGCCGTCGTGCGGCGCTGACGGCGGTGGTCAGCACTTACCACGCTTCCGGCGCGATCCGCGATGTGGCCAAGGCGCTGGGGCTGCCGCCGGACCAGATCAATGCGCTGGCCGACTGCTGCGGTCACTGGAGCGATGAAACCCCGCCCGTGGAGCGCCTGCGCGAAGGCGGTTTCGACCCCGAAAGTCCGCTGCTGCACCGGGTGTTGAGCCTGACCGGGCAACTGATCGGCTTCCCCCGGCACCTGTCGCAGCACCCCGGTGGTTTCGTGATATCCGAGCAACCGCTGGACACGCTGGTGCCGGTGGAAAACGCCGCCATGGCCGACCGCACCATCATCCAGTGGGACAAGGACGATCTCGATGCCGTCGGGTTGCTCAAGGTGGATATCCTCGCCCTTGGCATGCTCAGCGCGATCCGCCGCTGTTTCGACCTGCTGCGCCGTCATCGCCATCAGGACCTGAGCCTGGCGACCATCCCGCCTGAGGATCGGCCGACCTACGACATGATCAGCCGCGCCGACACCATCGGCGTGTTCCAGATCGAATCCCGGGCGCAGATGTCGATGCTGCCGCGCCTGCGCCCGCAAACCTTCTACGACCTGGTGATCGAGGTGGCCATCGTCCGGCCGGGGCCGATCCAGGGTGGGATGGTCCATCCGTACCTGCGCCGCCGGAACCAGGAAGAAGAGGAAACCTATCCGTCCCCGGAGCTGGAAGTGGTGCTCAAGCGCACTCTCGGCGTGCCGCTGTTTCAGGAACAGGTGATGCAGATCGCGATTGTCGCCGCCGATTACAGTCCCGGCGAGGCCGACCAGTTGCGCCGTTCCATGGCCGCGTGGAAACGCCACGGCGGGCTGGAGCCGCACAAGGAACGGCTGGCTGCGGGCATGAAGAAAAACGGCTACAGCCCGGAATTCGCCGCGCAGATTTTCGAGCAGATCAAGGGCTTCGGCAGCTACGGTTTCCCTGAATCCCACGCCGCCAGTTTTGCCTTGCTGACCTATGCCAGTTGCTGGCTCAAGTGCCACGAACCGGCGGCGTTCGCCTGTGCGCTGATCAACAGCTGGCCGATGGGTTTCTACAGCCCGGATCAGATTCTTCAGGATGCGCGTCGGCATCATTTGCAGATCCGCCCGGTGGACGTGCGCGCCAGTGACTGGGATTGCAGCCTGGAGCCGATTGCCGGCGAGCAACCGGCCATCCGCATGGGCCTGCGGATGATCAAGGGCTTTCGCGAGGAGGATGCCCGGAGCATTGAAAAGGCTCGAGCGAGGGGCGCGTTTGCCGACGTCGCCGATCTGGGCGAACGGGCCGGGCTCGACAGTCGTGCCCAGGCATTGCTGGCGGACGCCGGCGCGCTGCGTGGCCTGGCCGGTCACCGCCATCGGGCACGCTGGGAAGTGGCCGGGGTGCAGAAACAGCTTGGGTTGTTTGCCGGGTTGCCGAGTCAGGAAGAGCCGGATGTGCTGCTGCCGACACCGAGCGTCAGCGAAGACCTGTTCACCGATTACGCCACCCTCGGCACCACGCTGGGGCCGCACCCGTTGACGTTATTGCGCGACGAGTTGCGGGCACGGCGCTGCCGTAGCTCCCGGGAGTTGCTGGACGTCGAGCATGGCCGGCCGGTCAGCGTCGCGGGTCTGGTGACCGGGCGCCAGCGACCGGGTACCGCCAGTGGTGTGACCTTCGTGACCCTGGAAGACGAGTTCGGCAACGTCAACGTGGTGGTCTGGCGCGATCTGGCCGAGCGTCAGCGTCAGGTGCTGGTGGGCTCGCAATTGCTCAAGGTCGATGGCCGCTGGGAGCGTGAAGGCGAGGTGCGGCATCTGATCGCCGGACGCTTGAGTGACCTTAGCTCGCTGCTCAACGGAATTCGGGTGCAAAGCCGCGATTTCCACTGACACGCCGTAGTGATCGTTCCCACGTCGAGGCGTCGAACCGTCCGCGTGGGAACGATCGGCAGAGGACGGCTGCTAACCGATTTGCAAGCCAATTCACTGACGTCAAAAAAACCTGTCCTCACTGATGGCACTTTGGCATAATGCCGCCCCTTTCCCGATCCCCCACAACATCACCGTGCGGGGACACATCGAATTTCAGAAGGAATGCACAGTGAGAATGATCTCCCGGATGTTGGTCTCGGGCGTTGCGATTGCCGTTCTCGGCACCCTGGCCGGCTCGCTTTCCGGTTGCGCCACCGAAAGCTCCCGCGCATTGCCGGTGGCCAAGGTGGAAAGCGCCTCCCAGGCCTGGTCCGGTGTGCGTATCCCGATGGCCGTGGGCAAGTTCGACAACCGTTCGAGCTACATGCGCGGGATCTTCTCCGATGGCGTCGACCGTCTCGGCGGCCAGGCCAAGACCATCCTGATCACTCACTTGCAGCAGACCAACCGTTTCTCCGTGCTCGATCGCGACAACATGGGCGAAATCCAGCAGGAAGCGGCGATCAAGGGCCAGGCCCAGCGTCTGAAAGGCGCCGATTACGTGGTCACCGGTGACGTCACCGAGTTCGGCCGCAAAGAGACCGGCGATCATCAACTGTTCGGCATTCTCGGCCGTGGCAAGACTCAGGTCGCCTACGCCAAGGTCAACCTGAACATCGTCAACATCAGCACCTCCGAAGTGGTGTATTCGACCCAGGGCGCCGGCGAGTACGCCTTGTCCAACCGCGAAATCATCGGCTTCGGCGGCACCGCTGCCTACGACTCCACCCTCAACGGCAAAGTCCTCGATCTGGCCATGCGCGAGGCGATCAATCGCCTGGTTGATGGCATGAACGCCGGTGCCTGGAAACCGGGCAACTGATAGACGCCCATTGCAAGGAGCAACACACCATGAATCTGTCCCTGTCCCGGTCGCTGATGGCCCTGACTGCTGGCGCCTTGCTGGCCGGTTGCAGCAGCCCGCAAACCCTGTATCAGTGGGAAGGCTACCAGCCACAAGTCTACGAATACTTCAAAAGCGAAACGCCGAAAGAAGCCCAGGCCGAAGCGCTGGAAGCCGATCTGCAAAAGATCCGCGCCAGCGGCAAGCCGGTACCGCCGGGTTACCACGCTCATCTCGGTCTGCTGTACCTGAGCATGGGCAAGGACGATCAGATGGTGCAGCAGCTGCGCACCGAGAAGACCCTGTTCCCCGAGTCCGGCACCTACATGGATTTTCTGCTTAAAAACGCCAAGACCGGAGATGCCCAATGATCTCCCGTGCCTTGAAACTGCTGGCCGCAGGCCTGGCGCTGACCGTTCTCGGTGGCTGCGTTGCACCGAAGACCGTGGACTATTCGGCGTACAAGCAAGCGCGGCCGAAATCCATTCTGGTGCTGCCGCCGCTGAACACCTCGCCGGACGTCAAGGCGTCCTACAGCCTGTTGTCGCAAGTGACGTTCCCGTTGGCCGAAGCCGGTTACTACGTGCTGCCGATCACGTTGGTTGACGAAACGTTCCGCCAGAACGGCCTGACCACGCCGGATGACATCCATGCGGCGCCGGCCAGCAAGCTGCAGGAAATCTTCGGTGCCGACGCGGCGCTGTACATCACCGTCAGCGAATACGGCACGCGCTACATGGTGATCAGCAGCGAAACTGCCGTCACCGCGAGCGCCAAGCTGGTCGACCTGAAAACCGGCGTCACCCTGTGGACCGGTGCGGCCCGGGCGTCGAGCGAGGAAGGCAACAACAGCAATGCCGGCGGGCTGATCGGCATGCTGATCACCGCGGCGGTGAAGCAGATCATCAACAGCTCCACCGATGCCGGCTACCCGATTGCCGGTGTGGCCAGCAATCGACTGCTGTCGGCCGGTCATCCGGCGGGCCTGCTGTACGGGCCACGGTCGCCGAAGTACGGCACTGACTGAAACCCAGGCTGCTGATCGTTTCCACGCTCTGCGTGGGAATGCCGCCATGGACGCTCCGCGTCCACTGTGACGCAGAGCGTCACGGTATGCATTCCCACGCGGAGCGTGGGAACGATCAGCACGGCGGCCCACCTCGGTGGGCCGTTTTTTTATTTGGCGGGCCAGAACCGCTCGCCGCCCCCCGGTGCCTCTGTCCACGCTTGCAACGAGCGGGTCGGCAAATCGAAGTAATCCCGGGTCCGCGCATAACCATGCCCGCCCATGCGCCCGATCGCATCCAGCCCCAATTGATCGATGTACAGGGTTTTCGGATCGATCAACTCGTCGCGCACATGCGCCATCAACACCTCGCCAAAAATGATCTCCCGCGACTGACCGATGTTCAGCGCCATCATCCGCCGACATTCCAGCGCCACGGGTGCTTCGCCGATTCGCGGGCATTTGACCGAGGTGCCGGGGATCGCTGTCAGGCCCGCTGCGGTCAACTCATCGAAGCCCGGCGCGAACGGCACGGCGCAGACATTCATGGCTTCCACCAATGCATCGCTGACGATGTTGACGGTGAATTCCTGATTCATCTGGATATTGCGCGTGGTGTCCTTCGGGCTCTGATCGCCGTAGTTCTCGACGCCGAGCGCGAGAATGGGCGGGTCCGCCGACAGCGCATTGAAGAAGCTGAACGGCGCGGCGTTGACCCGGCCTTCGGCATCGATGGTGGTGACCAGTGCAATCGGGCGCGGGACCACGCTGCCGATCAGAATCTTGTATTTTTCCCGTGGACTCAGTTGGCTGAAGTCGAAGCTGTGCATGGCAGTGTTCTCTAAAGAAGTGGATCGATGGCGCTCAACGGCGCTTCGGCGCTGTAGTCGTCGGCGAACGGAATGGCCGGTTGGAACAGGGTTTTCCAGTCCGGTCGGCCAAAGGCCCGGTCGCTGTGGCTGCGCATCAGTTTTTCGTATTGGCGCTGGGCCTGGCGTTGCAGAGTGGGGTAGTCGACGCCGTTGACCTGACCGTCGTGCATCACGCAGCGACCGTCGATGAAACTGGCGATGCAGTCGTCGCCGTGCCCGGCCAGCAGCAGGTTTTTCAGTGGATCGAACAGCGGGCCCAGGTGCAGACCGCGCAGGTTGAAAACGGTGATATCCGCTTTGGCGCCGGGGGCCAGGCGACCGAGGTCATCACGGCCCAATGCCTTGGCGCCGCCGAGGGTCGCGGCGTTGTACAGATCGAGGCTGCTGGTCAGTGCCGAGCCGCCCTCCATCAAGCGGGCGATGTTCAGACCGTGGCGCATGTTGGCCAGCAAGTCCGCCGGCCAGGTGTCGGTGCCGAGGGCGAAGTTGATGCCCTTGGCACGATAGCGGCCGAACGAATTCAGTGCTTCGCCATCGCGGGCGAACACCAGTGGGCAGTGCACCAGACTGGCGCCGCCGTCGATGACCCGTTGCAGATCGTCATCGCCCGAGGTGTAGATGCCGTGGGGCAACAGGCTGCGCGGGTTGAGCAAGTCCAGCTGCTGCAACCAGCCCAGCGGCGTAGTGCCGCGCAACTGTTCGACCATCGCCACCTCACCCAGCGCCTGACAGCAGTGCAAACGCATCGGCGCGTTCAGCTCGCGACTCAATGCGGACGTGCGCTTAAGCAGCGCCGGGGTGCAGGTCTGGATGCGATCCGGCAGCAGCGCACCGCGAATCAGCCCGGCATGCGCACCATCGAAATCCTTGAAAAACCGTTCGGCCGCATCCAGTCCCGCCAGGCCCCGAGCCTCATCCCAGTGGTGGGCGAGGGTGCCGTCGGCGCGCCAGTAACTCATGCCGCTCATGTAGCAGGGGCCGAGGTACGTGCGCAGGCCCAGCTCGCCCGCCACATCGGCCACAGCCGCGAACTCGTCGTAGGTCTCCGCCCATTCGCGGTAGTACATCGAGGTGATCGGCATCGCCGTGGTGATGCCGTTGCGGATCAACTGGGTGAAGGCGTAGCGGTACTTGAAGACTTCTTCTTCGGGGCTGAACGACTCACGCGGGCCGGCCGCCAGATACTCCGCCGACCACATCCGGCCCATCGCGCGCTCGTCGCCGTTGTCCAGGGTCAGTACCGTGGAGTCGAGATCGCCGAGGGCATCCAGGTCGATGAAACCGGGGCCTATCAGCGCATTGCCGTAGTCGATCCACTGATCCACCGGCCCTTGGTATCCGCGCCCGACAAATTCGATACGCGATCCGCTGAATACCACTTCACCGTCACGCCACAGCACATGCTGCGTGCCGTCGAAGCCGACCACGCAACCGGCCTTCAGGCCGATCCGTTTCACAGACGGCTGCCCAGCAGACGACCGCCGCTGGCGATCAGCTCGCCGCCGCGATAGACCTGGCGCACAGGGCGCGAAACCACGGCTTCACCGAGGGTTTCGACCGGCATCAGCAGAAAATCCGCAGGCTTGCCGATGGCGAAGCCGTAATCCTCGATCCCCAATGCGCGCGCACCGTTCACCGTCGCGGCGTCGAACGCCGCCGCCAGTTCTTCGTCCTTGCCCAGGTCGAAACGGAACGCCAGCAGCATCGCCCGTTCCAGCATGTCGCCATTGCCCATCGGCGACCACGCATCACGAATACCGTCGGAGCCCAGGCACACGTTGACCCCGATCTCGCGCAGCGCCAGAAACGGCGGCACCGCACAATCGGCCGGCGCTGAACTCATCAGCGAAATCCCCAGCGCCGCGAGGCGTTCGGCAACAGGTTTGACCTGGCTCCACGGCAGCATGCCGAGGCAATAGGCGTGGCTGATCATCACCCGGTTCTGCAGGTTGAAACGCTCGGTGTAATCGGCGATCCGGGCGATCTGCCACAGGCCCAGTTCTCCTTTGTCGTGCAGGTGAATGTCGACGCCACGCTGGAATTCGCTTGCCAGTTTGAACACGAAATCCAGCTGCGCGATCGGGTCGTTGTCGATGCCGCACGGGTCGAGCCCGCCGACGTTTTCCACGCCCAGGGCCATGGCTTCGCGCATCAGTTCGGTGGTGCCGGGGCGGCTGATCAGGCCGGTTTGCGGGAACACCACCAGTTGCAGGTCGATCAGGTCGTTGTAGGTTTCGCGCAGTTGTTGCATGGCCTCGACGTGGCGCAGGCCGAATTCCGGGTCGATGTCGACGTGGCAACGCATGGTCAGCGAACCCCGGGCGATGCAGTTTTCCAGCAGCGCGCCGGCGCGTTCGGCGATCGGCGCTTTGACTTCACGCAGGACGCGGCGCTCGTTGCTGATGTAGTCCTTGAGCGTCGGGCCGGCGCTGTTCGGGCGCCAGGGTTGGCCGTACAGGGTCTTGTCGAGGTGGACGTGGCTTTCCACCAGCGGCGCGGTCAGGAGCTGGTTCTGGCCGTCGATGTCGGTGGCGGCCAGTGGAGCATTGGAGGCCGGGCGGCGTTGGGTGAACTTGCCGTTTTCGATCAGCAGGTCTTCGGCGGGGGCGCCGTAGGGGCGGATGTTTCTGAGCCAGCGGGGGGCAGTCATTGGAACCTCATTTGTTCTTTGGATTTTTTCCCCTCACCCTAGCCCTCCCGAAACGTCGGACCGCCCGGAGGGAGAGGGGACCGAATGGGGGATATTGAAGAGCTACGCCGACCTGAACGAACGGCTCTGAATCCATAATCGATCAGGTCTTTCAGGTCGGCGGACAGCGCAATACAACTCGGTCAGTCCCCTCTCCCTCCGGGAGAGGGCTAGGGTGAGGGGGCTTCCAGGCCGATCCGGGAGTTGGGCGTTCAGATAAACCAGCGATCCATGATCAACCCTTAAGCTTCGACCAGATCCGATCCTGCAGCTCTCGCGCCTTGTTGCTGCATTCCTTCTCCGGCCGCAGCCGCGAGGCGTATTCCTCGGGCATGTTGATCGCGTCCATGACCTTCCATTTCGCATCCAGCAACTGATCGCTCTGAATCCCGTTGGCATAGGCAATCGCGTTGGACACGGCCGCCGCGTTCTCCGGTTTCATCATCCAGTCGATAAAGATCTTGGCGTTGCCCGGATGCGGCGCGCTTTTCGGTACGGCGAAGTTGTCCTGGAACATCGCCAGGCCTTCTTTCGGGTACACGTATTTGATGGTGCTCTTCTGCAACGTGGCGCGGGCCGTCGAGCCGTTCCAGTTCTGCATCATGATCACTTCGCCCGAGGCCATGCGATCCACGGTGTTGTCGGAGCTGTACATCTTCAAAAACGGTTTCTGTTTTTGCAGCAGTTCGAGGATGCGTTTGGCGTCCTGCGGGTTTTCCGTGCATTCGTCGACGTTCAGGTAATGGCTGGCGGCGTTGATCACGCTGCTGGAAGTGTCGAGGGCGGCGAGCTGGCCTTGCAGTTCCTTGCGCGGTTCGAAGAATTCTTTCCACGAATCGTCGAGCTTACCGCCCTGCACCCGGGCGCTGTCATAGGAAAACCCGGTGGTGCCCCACAGATACGGCGCCGAAAACTTGCGGCCCGGGTCGAAGCTCGGGTCGCGGAACGGGCCTTTGACGTACTGGAAGTTGTTCAGGCTCGGGGCGTCGATTTCCAGCAGCAGATCCTGCTTGATCAGCGTCTGCATGATCGACTGCGACGGCACGATCACGTCATACGCCGCGCCGCCGGCCTGCAACTTGGCGAGCAGGGTTTCGTTGCTGTCGTAGCCGTCCATGGTGACCTTGATCCCGGTTTCCTTTTCGAACTTGGCCAGCAGGTCCACCGGGTAGTAATCGGTCCAGTTGTAGAAGAACAATTGCTTGGGCTCGGCGGCATGGGCGCTGAACGCGGTGAAACAACTCAGGGCCAGACCGGAAATTGCCAAACGCATGCTTTTGGTTTTCATGAACAGAGCGCTCCAGGTTTATTGTTGTTTGCCGCGTTGGCCAAGCCAGAAGGCCAGCACCACGAGCACGATGGAAATCACCAGCATCAGGGTCGAAATCGCATTGATTTCCGGCGTCACACCAGCCTTGATCGCCGAGAAGATGTACACCGGCAACGTGGTCGAGCCGGGCCCGGCGACGAAGAAGGTCATGATGAAATCGTCGAGGCTGACCACGAACGCCAGCACCGAACCGGACAACACCGCCGGCCACAGCAGCGGCAAGGTCACGCGGCGGAACACCTGCCACGGGTTGGCGTACAGATCGTTGGCGGCCTCCAGCAGGCTCTTGTCCAGATCGTTGAGCCGTGCGCGGATCGGCAGGTAGGCGAACGGAATGCAGAAGCCGATGTGCGCGACGATCACCGTCATCAGCCCGAGCTTGATCCCCAGCGCCATGAACAGCAGCAGGGTGGCCACGGCGGTGACGATCTCCGGCAGGATCAGCGGCAGGTTGATCCCGCCCTCGACCATTTTCTGTCCGTAGAACGGCCGGTAAGTCGCCAGGGCTGCTAGCAGTGCAATGGTCGTGGCGCAGACTGTGGCGATGGTCGCGACGATGATCGAATTCAGCGCTGCGGTCTGGATCGATGGGTTGGCCAGGATCCGCCCGTACCAGGCGAACGAGAACTCGGTCCACACCGTCGCCGAGCGGTTGGCGTTGAAGCTGTAGGCGATCAACACCAGGATCGGAACGTACAGGTAGGCAAGGATCAGCAGGCTGATTTCCCGGGTCGCCGGGAGTTTTTTCAGGTGCAGAGAGATCATGCTTTCGCTCCCCGGTTCAGGGTTTTCGCCGCGCTGCGGCTGTAGAGGGCGTAGAGCACCAGCGACAACAGCAGAATCCCCAACAGCAGGAACGACAACGAACTGCCGAGCGGCCAGTTGCGCGCGGTGCCGAATTGCTGCTGGATCAGGTTGCCGATCATCAGGGTCTTGCCGCCGCCAAGGATCGCCGGGGTGATGAAGGCGCCGAGGCTCGGCACGAACACCAGCAACGCGCCGGCAATCACCCCGGGCATCGACAGCGGCAGGATGATTCGGCGCAGCGCATGCCAGCGGTTGGCGCCCAGGTCATAGGCGGCTTCCACCAGACGCCAGTCGAGTTTTTCCAGGGTCGAGTAGATCGGCAGGATCATGAACGGCAGAAAGCTGTAGACCAGACCGACGCTGACGGCGAAGTCGTTGTAGAGCAGGGTGATGCCACCGGCGCTCGGAAACAGCGCGTTGAGGCTCTGGGCGACCCAGCCCTGTTCGCGCAGGATGATCAGCCACGCGTAGTTGCGGATCAGCAGGTTGGTCCAGAACGGAATGGTGATGAGCAACACCATCAGATTGCGTCGGCGCGGAGTCAGGCTCGACATCCACAGCGCCACCGGAAATCCGAACAGAAAGCACAGCACCGTGGTGCCGCCGGCCTGGAACACCGAGCGCGACAGCGCCTGGGCGTAGACCCAGTTCAGCTCCAGTTCGCCGTCGAAACCTTCCTGGAAAAACAGCTGCACGTAACTCTGCAGTTGCCATTGGGCCTGCCAGTCAACGCCGCCGTAGGTGTTGCGCGGCAGCAGGCTGATGTAACCCATGATCCCCAGCGGAATGGCGATCAGGGCGAGCAGGGTCAACACCACCGGGCTGAGCAACAGCGCGCGGTTGAGGGAGGGGGAAGTGCTGCTGACGCTCATCTCAGGCCTCCATCAACAGGCAGGCTTGGGGCGGCAAATGCACCGCCACGCGCTCGCCGACTGCACGACCACGGTTCAGCCCTTCGTTGTTTTCCCGCAACATGACTTTGATGTCGTTGTTCAAACGGCACTGGTACAGCGTCGCGGTGCCGACATACAGCACCGCTTCGATCACACCGCGCAGATGGTGCGGCTGATCCGCTGCAACCAGTTGCGAGCGCTCGGGCCGGAATGCCAGCTGCACGCTGCTGCAATTGACGCCTTGGGGCGGGCAGGGGATTTCCACCGGCATGCCGTTGGGCACGAAGATGTTTTCGTTGTGTTCGCCGCGCTTGAGTTCGCCGGGGAGGAAATTGATGTCGCCGATGAACTGGGCGACGAAGCGGTGCTGCGGTCGTTCATAGATGTCGGTCGGGGTGCCGATCTGCAGGATCTTGCCGGCGGACATCACCGCGATCCGGTCGGACAGGGTCAGGGCTTCTTCCTGATCATGGGTGACGAAGATGAAGGTGATGCCGGCTTCCTGCTGCACGCGCTTGAGTTCGACCTGCATTTCCTTGCGCAGCTTCAGGTCCAGCGCCGACAGCGGCTCGTCGAGCAACAGCACTTTCGGCTTCGGCGCCAGGGCCCGGGCCAGAGCCACGCGTTGCTGCTGGCCGCCGGATAATTCCGCCGGTTTGCGCCCGGCCAGGTGCTCCATCTGCACCAGCGCGAGCATTTCGTCGACCCGTCCCGGAATCGTCTTGCGATCAAGACCCTGCATCTCGAGGCCGAAGGCGATATTCTGCGCGACACTCATGTGCGGAAACAGCGCGTAACTCTGGAACACCGTGTTGACCCGACGCTTGAACGGCGGCAGGTGATTGACCGTTTCGCCCGCCAGACGGATCTCGCCGTCGCTGACGTGTTCGAAACCGGCAATGGTGCGCAGCAGGGTGGTCTTGCCGCAGCCCGAGGGGCCGAGGAGGGTGAAGAACTCGTTGTCGGCGATGTTCACCGACACGTTATCGAGGGCTGGCGCCAGGCCAGGATCATCAGAATACCGCTTGGATACATTACGCACTTCAATGGCTATTGGTTGACCCATAATGGTGCAATCCTCTAATTATTGTATGCAATATCTGAATGCAATTTAGAAATACCCGGATTAATCTGCTTGCGCAACCCCCCATTTCCCTGACTGAGTCGTTCGTCGGGCAGCGTTGCCAGCATTGAAGGAGTTTTTGAATGACCGAGAAAAAAACGGAAACCACGGTCGACCGCGTCTACCAAGGGGTTTACGAGGCGATCAGCAAGCGTTCGCTGCGTCCGGGTATGAAGCTGGGCGAGGCGTCGCTGGCGGAGTTGTTCAATGTCAGCCGCACGTCGGTTCGTGCCGCGCTCAAGCAACTGGAGGCCGACGGACTGGTCACCACCGAGCCCAATAAAGGTGCGTCGGTGTCGTTGCCCAGCGATGAAGAGATCCGTTCGCTGTTCGAAACCCGGCGCCTGATCGAGATCGGCATCGTCACTGAGTTGTGCCGGCGAAAGGACTCTGCGGTGATGCTGGACCTGCGCGATCACTTGCTGCTGGAAGACGAGGCCCACGAAGCCGGCGATCACGGGCGGCTGATTCACCTGCTCGGCGAGTTCCACATCAAACTGGCCCGCAGTCTGAACAACCCGGTGTTGCTCGACTGGTTCCAGAAGCTGATTTCCCGCGCCTCGCTGTACGCCGCCGCGCTGGATGACGACAGCCACGAGGCCTGTCGCGACGACGAACACTTGCGGCTGATCGAGTACATCGAGGCCGGCAATCAGAACGCCGCGATCGAGCTGACCTGCATGCACCTGGACGGCATCCAGAAGGCGATCCTCGACGTCGCTGCGAAGATGAAGAGCGGCTACCATCCGCTCAAGCACCTGATCGAGGTCTGAGCATCGAGCCCAGGTGAAATCGGCTATACCTCTAATGAAACCATCGCTGCCCGGCGCGCTCGAAACAGACGGGCGTGGCGTTTGAACGCGCGGCGATAGAACCGGACCCACTACAAGGCGTTGAAGCAGCTGATGCAGTTTTTATCCGATAGCCATGGGTGTGACGGCTGGCAAGGCGAGATGGCCGGGCGCATTCGTGCGTTTGACTGGAGCAGGACTGATCTGGGCCCGCTCGAAACCTGGCCGGCCAGCCTGTGCAGCACGGTCCAGCTGATGCTGGCTTCGCCGCTGCCGATGGTCATGCTCTGGGGCCATGCCGGTTACATGATCTACAACGACGCCTATTCCCGATTCGCCGGCGGACGACATCCCTACCTGCTCGGATCGCCGGTGGAACTGGGCTGGCCGGAGGTGGCCGATTTCAACCGGCATGTGGTCGACACCTGTCTGGCCGGCGGCACCCTGGAATATCGCAACAAGGTCCTGGTGTTGCTGCGCGATGGCGTACCCGAGGATGTCTGGCTCGATTTGTATTACAGCCCGGTGGCCAACGATGCCGGTGTGCCTTCGGGCGTCATGGCGATGGTGGTGGAAACCACTGAACTGGTGCTGTCCGAACGCTTGCGTCAGGCCGCCGAAGACGCTTATCGCGCCGATAACGAACGGGTGCGCCTGGCGCTGAATGCCGGGGCACTGCTTGGCTCGTTTGTCTGGGACGTCAGAAACAATGTGCTGTCGGCCGATGAGCGATTTGCCCGCACATTTTCCTTTCCGCCGGATCAGGACCTGACCAACCTGCCGCAGCACATTACCGAGGCGCACATTCATCCCGACGACCGCAGTTGGGTGCAGGAATGCGTCGAGAATGCGGTGCGCACCGGCGAGCCGTACAACGCCGAATACCGCGTGATACGCGCTGATGGCAGTTTCCTCTGGGTGCTGGCCAGCGGTTGCTGCGAGTTCGACGAGCAGGGCCAGCCGTTCCGTTTTCCCGGCGTGCTGATCGACATCCACGAGCGCAAGATCGCCGAAGAGTCCCTGCTCAAATTCACCCGCAATCTCGAACAACGGGTGGCTGATGAAGTCGGCGCGCGTCTCTCCGCCGAAGAGCAACTGCGCCAGTCGCAGAAACTCGAATCCATCGGCGGCCTCACCGGCGGCGTGGCTCACGACTTCAACAACCTGCTGCAAGTGATCGCCGGCAACCTGCACCTGCTGGCGCGACATGAACCGAACAACGCCAACGTCCAGCGCCGGGTCAGCGCCTCGCTGGCAGCGGTGGAACGTGGCGCCAAGCTGTCCTCGCAACTGCTCGCGTTTGCCCGGCGTCAGCCGCTGTCGCCGGCGGTGTGCAATCCCCGGCAGATCTTCGAAGGCGTCGGCGAGTTGCTGCAACGAGCCCTGGGCGAAACCATTCAGATCGACGTGCAGCTGCCGGAAGATCCGTGGCACATCAACGTCGACCGCAATCAACTGGAAAACGCCATTCTCAATCTGGCGATCAATGCCCGGGATGCCATGAAGGGCGAGGGCACGATTGTGCTCGGTGCCTCGAATCTCTCACTGGATCGGGCGTTCTGCTCGGGCAAGGGCATCGTGCCGGGGGATTTCGTCCGGGTTTCGGTCAGTGACAGCGGCGTCGGCATTGCCCCGCACATACTGGAGCAGGTGTTCGAACCGTTCTTCACCACCAAGGCCGACGGCCAGGGCACGGGCCTCGGCTTGAGCATGGTGTTCGGCTTCGTCAAACAGAGCGGCGGGCATGTCGAGATCGACAGCCAGGTGGGCCAGGGCACGCGAGTGCAGTTGTATTTCCCGCGCAGCCTGCGCCCCGTGCTCGATGACTCGCCGAGCGTCAATCATCAGCAGGCGGGTGGTCACGAGACGATCCTGGTGGTCGAGGACAACGAAGCGGTGCGCACCTCGGCCGTCGAGCTGCTGCGCGAAGAGGGCTACCGTGTGCTGATTGCCGGCAACGGCGATGCGGCCATGCAGATGTTGATGGAAGGCGCCCGGGTCGACCTGATCTTCACCGACGTGGTCATGCCCGGTCTTATCAAAAGCTCCGATCTGGCGGCGTGGGCCAAAGTGCAAATGCCGCCGGTGGCCGTGCTGTTCACCTCGGGGCACACCCGCGACATCATCTCGCGCAACCACCAGCTCAGCCCCGACACCCATTTGCTCGGCAAACCCTATGGCCCCGAAGCACTGCTGCAGATGATCCGTTCCGTGCTCAGCACCTGAGCTCCAATCCCCTGACCAAGGCTGGCCCATGACTTCCAGACGCAATTCCAGTTCTGCCGCCGGCATGGTTCGCGTGCGCGGTGCCCGTGAACACAATCTGAAGAACGTGGACGTCGACATTCCTCGCGATGCACTGGTGGTGTTCACCGGGGTGTCGGGTTCGGGCAAGTCGTCGCTGGCGTTTTCGACGCTGTATGCCGAAGCCCAGCGGCGCTATTTCGAATCGGTGGCGCCCTATGCGCGGCGGCTGATCGATCAGGTCGGCGTGCCGGACGTCGATTCCATCGAAGGCCTGCCACCGGCCGTGGCCCTGCAGCAACAGCGCGGCACGCCGAGCACGCGCTCGTCGGTGGGCAGCGTGACCACGCTGTCGAGCCTGATCCGCATGCTGTACTCGCGCGCCGGCAGCTATCCGCCGGGGCAGCCGATGCTCTACGCCGAGGACTTTTCACCGAATACGCCGCAAGGCGCCTGCCCGCAGTGCCATGGATTGGGGCGGGTGTACGAAGTCACCGAAGCGCTGATGGTGCCCGATCCGAATCTGACCATCCGCCAGCGTGCTGTGGCGTCCTGGCCGCTGGCCTGGCAGGGGCAGAACCTGCGCGACATCCTGGTGACCATGGGCATCGACGTCGATATTCCCTGGCGCAAACTGCCGAAAAAGCAGCGCGACTGGATCCTCTTCACCGAGGAAACACCGACGGTTCCGGTGTACGCCGGGCTGACGCCGGAAGAGACCCGCGTCGCCCTCAAGCGCAAGATGGAGCCGAGTTATCAAGGCACCTTCACCGGCGCCCGGCGCTACATCCTGCACACCTTCACCCATTCGCAAAGTGCGCTGATGAAGAAGCGCGTGTCGCAATTCATGCTCGGCAGCCTGTGCCCGTTGTGCGATGGCAAGCGCCTCAAGCGCGAGGCGCTGTCGGTGACGTTTGCCGGGCATGACATCGGCGAGTTGTCGCGCATGCCGCTGCTGCAAGTCGCCGAAGTCTTGAAACCGGTGGCGGACCCGAGCTGGCTGGAACACGCCGATGAAACCGGCGAAACCCTGTCCCACAGCCAGACCCGCGAAGCCCGCCAGCAGCGCGTGGCCCATGGCGCCAGCGGCCACGCCAACGCGCCGGACGTGCGCCATACGCCGAACCTGTCGCTGGAAAAACGCCTGGCCGCGCAGCGCATTGCCGAGGACTTGCTGGACCGGGTCAGCACCCTGACCGATCTCGGGCTCGGATATCTGGCGCTGGAGCGCAGCACGCCGACCCTGTCGTCCGGCGAGTTGCAGCGACTGCGGCTGGCCACCCAACTGGGCTCGCAATTGTTCGGTGTGATCTACGTGCTCGACGAACCTTCCGCCGGCCTGCACCCGGCCGACGGCGAGGCCCTGTTCGAAGCGTTGCAGCGTCTGAAGGCCGACGGCAACAGCGTGTTTGTGGTCGAGCACGATCTGGACACCATGCGCCGCGCCGACTGGCTGATCGACGTCGGCCCGGCGGCCGGTGAAAAGGGCGGGCAGATTCTCTACAGCGGCCCGCCGCCGGGGCTGGCCGCGATCGAGGACTCGCAGACCCGCGCCTATCTGTTCGCCGAACAGCAACGGCCAACCCGCGCCGCGCGCAAACCGTCCGGCTGGTTGAAGCTCGACGGCGTCACTCGCAACAACCTGAATAACCTCAGCGCCGAATTTCCCCTGGGCTGTTTCACCTCGGTCACCGGTGTTTCCGGTTCGGGCAAATCCAGTCTGGTCAGCCAGGCGCTGCTGGAACTGGTCGGCGCGCAGCTCGGGCGCAGCGTCAGTGACGCCGAGCCGGAAGAACTCAACCTGGAAGACGATACCCCGACTGCCAGTACCGGCCAGGTCAGCGCCGGGCTGGAGTCGATCAAGCGTCTGGTGCAGGTTGATCAGAAACCCATCGGCCGCACCCCGCGTTCGAATCTGGCGACCTACACCGGGCTGTTCGACAACGTGCGCAAGTTGTTCGCCGCGACCGACGAGGCGAAAGCGGCGGGTTACGACGCCGGGCAGTTTTCCTTCAACGTCGCCAAGGGTCGCTGCCCGACCTGCGAAGGCGAGGGGTTTGTCAGTGTCGAGTTGTTGTTCATGCCCAGCGTTTATGCGCCGTGCCCGACCTGCCATGGCGCGCGTTACAACCCCGAGACCCTGGCCATCCTTTGGCAGGGCTTGAGCATCGCGCAGGTGCTGCAGCTGACGGTGGACGAAGCAGTGATGGTGTTTGCCGAGCAACCGGCGATCCGCCGTTCGCTGGAGGTGCTGCGTGATATCGGACTCGGTTATCTGCGCCTCGGTCAACCGGCTACCGAACTGTCCGGCGGCGAAGCCCAACGGATCAAGCTGGCCACCGAGCTGCAACGCAACCAGCGTGGCGCGACGTTGTATGTGCTGGATGAACCGACCACCGGGTTGCACCCGCGCGACGTTGACCGCTTGCTGGAGCAGCTGGATGCGCTGGTGACGGCGGGGCACACGGTGATCGTGGTCGAGCATGAAATGCGCGTGGTGGCGCAGAGTGACTGGGTGATCGACATCGGCCCGGGTGCGGGGGATCAGGGCGGCAAGATCGTCGTGGCCGGGACGCCGCAGAAAGTGGCGGCGAGCAAGAAGAGCCGGACTGCGCCGTTTCTTGCCCGTGCCTTGAACCGATAACTGAGTCGCCTGGGCGGGCCTCATCGCGGGCTTGCCCGCGATGGCGGTGTGTCAGGTGCCGTCGAGCGTGCGGCGTACCTTGTCCAGCAAATGACTGATCTGGAAGGGCTTGACCAGCATGTCCATGCCGGCCCCGAGGAACACCTGGCGATTGATCGCCGTTTCCGCGTAACCGGTCATGAACAGAATCGGCAACCCTTCTCGCCAGCCCCGGGCAACGTCGGCCAGTTCGCGGCCGGTCATGCGCGGCAGACCGACGTCGGTCAGCAGCAGGTTGATCGACGGGTCGTTCTGCAAGCGCTCCAGCGCGGTTTCGATGTCGCCGACCTGGGTGCAGCGGTAACCGGCGTCTTCCAGCACCTCGGTGACGAACAGCCGCACGGCCGGCATGTCTTCGACGATCAACACATGTTCGCCCGCGCCTAGCGGATCAATGACCACCGGGGCCACATCGACAGCGGTCGGATCACTGGTGGCCGGCAGCATGATCGTCACTTCGGTGCCGCGCCGCGCCACGCTGCGGATGTGCGCATCACCGCCGGACTGGCGGGCGAAACCGTAGATCGTCGACAGCCCCAGCCCGGTGCCCTGGCCCAGCGGTTTGGTGGTGAAAAACGGCTCGAACACCTTATCGATGACGCTGTGCTCGATGCCGGTACCGTCATCGCGCACCGATAGCGCCACATAGGAACCATCGGCGAGGTTCGGGTCGCCGTGGGAATACGCCGCGTACGTGCTGACCCAGATATTGCCGCCCCGTGGCAATGCGTCCCGGGCATTGATCACCAGATTGAGCACTGCGCTTTCGAGCTGGATCGGATCGACCAGCGCGATGGCAGGTTTGGTGGTCATTTCGAGCTTGAGGGCGATGCGTTCGCCGATGGTGCGCACCAGCAAGTCTTCCAGCGAAAGCACGTGGTCGTTGATATCCACCGGGCGTGTGTCGAGCGGTTGCTGGCGGGCAAAAGCCAGCAGGCGATGGGTGAGCGAGGCCGCGCTCATCGCCGAACTCAGGGCCGCTTCGGCGTAGAACTGGACTTTGTCCGGGCGCGCATCGGCGACGCGTTTCTGGATCAGTTCGAGGCTGGTGATGATCCCGGTCAGCAAGTTGTTGAAGTCATGGGCGATGCCGCCGGTGAGTTTGCCCAGTGCATCCATTTTCTGCACTTGCAGCAGCTGCGACTCGGCGCGGACCCGGTCGGCGACTTCCTTGGCCAGTTGTGTGGTGGTGTCGTCCAGTCGCGCAAGGTGCGAGCGTTCACGATGGCGGTGTTCGGTGACGTCTTCGACGAACACCAGGCTGAGCTCTGGTGTGCGGTACGGTGATATCTGCCACTGGGTTTCGCGGATCTCGCCCTGCACACGCATGTTCAGTGTGCCTTTCCAGCGTTCGCCGTCCACCAGTCGCAAGCGTAGCTCGTCAAGGATCGCGCTCTGATCCTCGGCGAAGCATTCACTGAGGGTCTGCGGGTCGCGGTTGTCCTGGATCAGTTGCGAGAAGGCGTGGTTGCACTCGTGGACTTTCAGGTCGGCGTCGAGCACCGCGATGGGCGCGGAGATGTTGACGAAGATCTCCCGAAAGCGCGCCTCGCTTTCGCGCAAGGCATTCTCCGTGTCGCGCACCCGCAGCAGGGTGCGCAAAGTCGCCAGCAGCACATCGGGATCGACCGGGTGAATCAGATACGCATCGGCCCCGGCATCGAGGCCGGTGATGATGTCGCCGGTCTGGATCGACGCGGCCGACACGTGGATCACCGGAAGCAGCGCGGTGGCCGGGTCGGCGCGCAATTTACGGACGATATCAAACCCGCTCATGTCCGGCAGATTGACGTCGAGAATCAGCGCATCAAGCGACTGACTGGCAATCAGAGCCAGACCTTCACCGCCGGTGCCGGCCTCGAGCACTTCGTAACCGTGGCGCTCCAGGCGTCGGCGCAAGGCGTAGCGGGTGGCAACGTTGTCATCGACGATCAACAGACGGATGTCATGTTTCATCGACGTTCTCCTCAGCAATCGCCAACGGAATGATCACGAAAAAGCTTGAACCCACGCCCGGCGTACTTTCGACACCGACCTCGCCACCGAGCAATTCGGCGAAGCGCTTGCACAGCGACAAGCCCAGGCCGGTGCCGCGCAGGCGTTTTTGCAGCGGTGAGTCGACCTGGGAAAAGTCTTCGAACAAGGTGCCGTGCAACTCGGGGGCGATACCGATGCCGGTGTCGCTGACCGCAAATCGCACTTTGTCCTGACCTTCCAGGCGTGCCGAGACCCGGACTTCGCCACGGGTGGTGAATTTCAGCGAGTTGGAAATGAAGTTGCGCAGAATCTGCGCCAGCTTCTTGTCATCGGTGAAGAGGCGCGGCAAACCCACCGGTTCCTCGAAAATCAGGTCCACGGCCGTGGCGTCGACAATCGGCCGGAACATCCCCCGAAGTGCGGCGAACAGATCGAACATGTCGAACCACGCCGGAGAAATGCTGATGCGCCCAGCCTCGATCTTCGCCAGGTCGAGCAGGTCGTCGACCATATCGCTGAGTTCCCGGGCGGCGGTGCTGACGAAGGCCACCTGCTTGTGCTGCTCGGGGCTCAGCGGGCCGTCGAGTTCGTCGGCCAGCAGGCTGTTGATGCTCAGGATCGAGCCCAGCGGGGTGCGGAACTCGTGGCTCATGTACGATAGAAAGCGGCTTTTCAGGTCGGACGCCTGGCGCAGTTGTTCGGCCTGGGTGTCGAGTTCGGCGTACAGCGCGAGTACGCCCTGATTGGTTTCGTCGAGTTCTTCGCGCAGTGCCGCCGATTCGCTCTGCAACTGGGCGATCAACGCGGCCTGTTCGGCGTTGCTCAGTGTCGGGGACTCAGCCATGGGCGGCCTCCAGGGCAACGACCAGCACCGTTACATCGTCGCGCCCGCGACAGAAGTCACGGTGCAGGACGGTGGCTATCACGGCAGGATGCCGATGCACCAGACCGGGGTAGTCTTGAAGGTTCCAACGGGACTGCAAGCCATCGCTGTACATGATCAATAGATGTCCGTTCACGTGAGCATAGTCAAAGGGCTGGGCTTTTCGGTATTGGCCGCCGACGATTCCGGGATGCGAGGCCAGTCCGCGCGACTTGTCGGAGGCGATCAGGCTGGCACCGATGTTACCGACACCGGTGAACGACAGACTGGCACGCCCGGCGTGAAACTGCGCGAATGCCACTGCGCCACCCCGGCTCCCGATCATCTCGCGGTGCATGTCTTCCATCAGCAGCGTTGGCGCACCGAACGGGCTCAGGGCAAAGGCTTTTTCCCCGGCACGGGCCGCACGCTCGGCGTCTTCACCATGGCCCAGACCGTCGACGATCAGAGCACTGATGTCACTGCCGTGAATCGCCAGATGCCAGACGTCGCCACAGGCCGGATCGTTGTGCAGAGAGTGCTGGCTGACACCATACGGCAGATCCGCCTGACGGTCGCTGCGCGGGTACAGACGAGCCAGCAGCACCGCGCCGCGATGATCGGCAAAAACATCGAAGACATCCGCCTGGCGTGCCACGGCGCCCAGGCCGATGCCCTGAGTACCGCCGGTGGAAAAACCATCGGCCATGCACGCGTCCAGATCAAACCCCTGAGCACGGTCGACCGCAATCATCTCGATGCCGTCGTCACCCTGACGCGGCAACAGACGCAAGTGAAGTTCGCCGTGCCCGGCATGCTTGAGCACATTGCTCGCCAGCTCCGTGGCCACCAGCGCGACGCGGCCGGCATCGCTTTCGCCAAAACCGTGGTGTTCGGCCAGACGCTGGGCCGTACGCCGGGCATGGCCGATCTGGCTGCTGTCCTCGATCACCAACACTTGGGTCAATGTCCCGCTGATGTTCATGTCCATCGGGTGATCGTTATGCGAGTGCCTTTGCCGGGCTCGGTGTCCAGTTCGAATTCGTCCACCAGCCGCTTGGCCCCGGTCAGCCCCAGGCCCAGACCGCTGCCGGAGGTCCAGCCATCGGTCATCGCCAGTTTGATGTCGGGAATACCCGGGCCTTCATCGCGAAAGGTCAGGCGCAGGCCGACCTTGTGGTTGTCATCGAGGATCTCCCAGTCCATGTCGCCACCACCACCGTAGACCATGGTGTTGCGCGCCAGCTCGCTGACGGCGGTCACCAGTTTGGTCAGGTCGATCAGGCGCATGCCGCATTCGGTGGCCAGTTTGCGCGCCTGTTGCCGGGCCAGCACCACGTCCTGCTCGATGTTGATCGGTTGGGTACCGCTGCTGCGCACGGTCATTGCTGGCGTACTCGTTCCTGCAGCAGTTTCATGCCGCGCTCGACATTCAGCGCGGTGCTGACGCCCGGCAGGTAAAGACCGAGCTCGACCAGGGTAATGGCGACCGCCGGCTGCATGCCGACCAGCATGGTTTCAGCGTCCATGATTTTCGACAGGCCGGAAATGGTGCCGATCATCCGGCCGATGAACGAATCGACCATGTCCAGCGCCGAGATGTCGATCAACACCCCGCGCGCCGAGGTTTTGCTGATGCGCTCGGACAGATCGTCCTGCAGGGTGAGGGCGAGCTGGTCGTGCATGTCGACCTGGATGGTCACCAGCAGGAAGTCACCCATCTGAAGAATCGGGATACGTTCCATTGTTCAGACCGTCTTGGTGAGGGTGATGCCCAGACGGGTCAGGGCCAGCTTCAGTGCGTCGGCCAGATTGGCTTTGGTGACCACGCCCTGCAGATCCAGGCCCAGATGGACGATGGTCTGGGCAATCTGCGGACGCACGCCGCTGATGATGCAATCGGCGCCCATCAGGCGGATCGCGGTCACGGTCTTGAGCAGGTGTTGGGCGACCAGCGTGTCGACGGTCGGCACGCCAGTGATGTCGATGATGGCGATTTCCGAACCGGTGTCGACGATGCGTTGCAGCAGCGATTCCATTACCACTTGGGTGCGCTGTGAATCGAGTGTGCCGATCATCGGCAGGGCGAGCACGCCATCCCACAGTTTGACCACCGGGGTCGACAACTCCAGCAGTTCTTCCTGCTGACGCTTGATCACTGCTTCACGGGATTTCTGGAACGTGCGAATGGTGTACAGGCCGAAAGCATCGAACAGTTCGGAGATTTCCCAAAGCTGTTCGGCGAGCAGGGCGGGCTGGTTCTGGTAATGGTTTTGCAGCAGGGCGAACAGCGGGCCCTTGAGCGAGAAGATGAAGCTGGCGGTCTGCTGCGAATCCTGACCGAGCTGGGCGCGGCTGTGGGAGAGTTTTTCGAGGAACTGGCGCATGCCTTCCCAGCCCGGCGCGGTGATGTTGGTGCCGCTGTCGTTTTCCAGGCCGCTGACCACCAGTTGCAGGAATTCGCTGGTTTGTTGCTGTATGTCGTGTTCTTTGATGTTGCGGGTAGCACCGCTGGCTTGCAGCCCGTTGATCCATTCGCCCAGCAGTTGTGCCTGTTTGTTTTTCATCGCATCGAGTGTGCTGTTCTGCAGTGCTGCCATGTGCCTGTTGCTCCATTGCGAATTGGGGGCCGGTTCTTCGGAAAATGACCGGCGCGAAGTGAATGACCCTGGCCGTTCGAAATAGTTGTTCGTTCCCGCGAGGATATTTTTGATCTGCCGCAAGCAATGCACCGGTAACTCTAGTCGGCGTGGCCGGAAATGCTGATCTTTTGCCTGCAACAAGGCCCCAACGCAAAGAGGCCGCGTCCAATGGAGGCGGCCTCTTTGAGTACCTGGCGGTTACTTGCTGGGGTGTTTGGCCTGTAGCTCTTTGGCGGCGGCCAGGTGTTTTTCCAGACCGGGCAGCATTTTCTGCGCAAAGGCTTTGAGTTCGGTGGCGCCTTTGACCTTGTCATCGGTCACGGTGTTGGCTTGTTTTTTGAACAGCTCGATGGTTTCTTCGTGGGCCTTCACCTGATTGTTGGCATAGGCGGCATCGAACGACTCATCGCGCATGTCGAGGATTTTTTCCTTGGCCTGTTTGACCAGCGTCGTGGTATCCGGCACTTCGATGTCGTTGGCCTTGGCAATCGTCGCCAGTTCATCGTTGGCTTTGCCGTGGTCGGTGATCATCATGTTGGCGAAGGCCTTGATGTCGGCCGACTGACTCTTCTCCAGCGCCAGGCGACTGGTTTCGATCTCGGCGATGCCGCCGGCAGCAGCGTTGTCGACGAAGTCGTTGTCGGTGGCAGCAAAGGCCGAGCCCATGCCGGTGCTCAACGCAACGGCCAGAAAAAGATGACGCAGTTTGAATCCGTCCATTGGTGCTTCTCCACGCAGGTTTTTGTGAGCGTTATTCAATGGAGGGAATTGGTCGACCAAAGGTTTTATCGCATTTGCGAAAGGGCGACGAACGGGCACCGCTGGTCTGACAGGTGGTCGACAGAACCGGTCAACCAAGGCCATTCTGATACTTGGCCAGCGCAATCGGTCGCGTTGGCTACCGATCAACTGACGGAGGTGTTCCATGCCGGTGACCCATGATTTGTTACAGGACTTGAAACTGACAAAGGAAGAGATCCAGCAACGACGCACCGCGGATCCACATTTGGATGCACTGATCAACAAGTATTCCCAGGCGGACGCCGAAGTCGTCAAGGCCGAGACGGCGACCTCGGATGCGCCGAGCGACGACACCCTGAAGAAACTCAAAGAGAAACGCCTGCAGGTCAAGGACAAGATCGTCGAGCAGTTGCAGGCTCGAACCTGACCGTCAGTCGCGCCACCGGCCCTCGCTGGTGAAACGACTGGAACGACAGCCCCGACCGGCACCTCGAATGTTCAGAGTCTTCACATTGCGACTCTCAACGAGGTGCCTTATGAAAGATCCAAAATTCCCCAGTGAAGAGCAGGGTGCATTCGACCCGGTACCCACCCATCCCGAGCCGAACAGTCCGGCGCACACCGTCCGTAATCCTGAAGAGGAACGCAAGAGCGAGGAAGTGCCGGAGGATGAGGATCCGGACAAGTTCGATCGATCCAGTAACTGACCGGCTGCCATCGCCTCACTTCAAGGCTGCCTCGAGAGGCATCCGCGCCATGTGCGTCGCCTTCAGCGAGCCGAAATACAACCACTCGCCATACTCGCGCACCGTGGTGATCGGCGAGTAATTGCCGGCGCTGGCATCCTGCAGATTGGCGATCACTTTGCCGTCCAGATCCAGGCCCAGCACGAACCCGCGCTTCTCCACCGGTTTGGGCAGTACAGTCATGGCCCGCACGATCATCTTGCGTACGAACGGGTGTTCAGCCGTGCGATCCAGCAGCGGATTGCGCGGTGTGTACAGCGCCACCCAGAAACGGTCCCGGCCGTTGAACGCGAGGTTGTCCGGTAGCCCCGGCAGGTTGTCGATGAACAGGTCATGGGTGCCGGCCTTGGGCCCGGTCAGCCAATAGCGGCTGATGCGGTAGGCGCCGGTTTCGTTGACCAGCACATAGGCGTCTTCCGGGCCGAGGGTCACGCCGTTGGCGAACTCCAGTTTGTCGAGCAGCACGACGGTCTTGCCGGTCTGGAAGTCATAACGCAGCAGGCGTCCGTCGCCGCCGTGCTCGATGATCGCTTCGCCATCGCGGCCGTAGCCCCAGCGACTCGAGGCATCGCTGAAGTAGGCGTAATGCCCGGACTTGTCGATGGCCACGTCATCGGTAAACCCGAACGGCAGGCCATTGGCTTCGGTGGTCAGCGCCACCAGTTGACCCTGCGCATCGAGCGACAGCAAACCCTTGACCCCGTCGGCGATCACCAGCAAACCGTTGGGATGCCGCGCCAGCCCCAGCGGCCGGCCGCCGGTATCCGCCAGCACCTTGCGCTGCTGACCGTCGAGGCTGGTGCGCAGCAGGCGTCCGTCGTGCAGCCCGGTGATCAGAAAGTCGTTTTCCAGCAGCAGCGCTTCCGGGCCTTCGATGTCACTTGGGCCAACTTGTGCCGCGCCCTTGAGTCGCTGGTTGTCAGCGTACTGGCCTTCGGTCAGCGAGGGCGCCGGTTGCGGTGTCCAGGCCACGGGCTCGACCTTGGTCGGCATCAACAACAAGAAGGCCAGAACGCCGACAATCAGCAGCAACAGCAGATAACGCCATCTCACACGTGGGCTCCCGCGAGAGCGAGGTGCCGGGTCGCCATGTCACGCAGGGCCAGCATCGAAGCCGCCGATTCGCGCTCGATGCGACGCTTGAGCAGCAAGTGGTTGGCAATGCGCAGGCCAATGCCCTCGAACTGATAATCGAGGGTTCGTACAAACCGAGTGGCATCGTTGTGCGCCGAGCATTCATAGGTCAGCCGCAACGACAGACCCTGATCACTTTGGGCCCGGGCACACCAGCGCCGGCCCGGCAGGTATTCGGTGACCTCCCAGCGCAAATGCCCCTCACGCCCGCCAGCGTGAATGTCCTCGTCGAATCGCGCACCGGCATGTAGCGCACCGCTGGGGCCGTCGATCTTCAGTGAAGACGGATGCCACTCCGGCCAGCGACTGACGGTGGCGGCGTAGGCGAGGACGGCGATCGGAACGCCGGCAATGTCGACGGTGTGCTGCATGCGGGTCATGGGCGTTCTCGAATCGGTCAGAGGGGCGGTTTCCGGCTCCCAGTAGAGGGTGCCGAACAGGTAGTCCATCAGCGGAAAAACGATATTGAAATTGCGCTCCTGCATGCGCTCGCGACGGTGATGCAGCTCGTGCAGACGGCGCATCTGGCGGATCCACGGCAGGCGGGTCAGCGGGTTCTGCGGCGGCAGATGCTCGCAGGCGTGAAACACTTCATAGGTCAGGTAACCGAACACCATGCAGCCGCCGAACAGCCCGGCCACATTGCCGTTGAACTGCGCGAACAGCCACCACAGAGGCAGGGTGATCGCCAGCGTGTGCAGCACGATCAGCCAGGCGGGGAACAGGATCACCCGCCAATCGCGGGCGCCGTCGTAGGTCATGTGGCCGGGGGTGAAGAAGCTGTGATGATCGCCGGCATGCCGGGCATAGAACATCCGGGCGAAGCTCTTTTTGTGGTGGCCGAGGTGGCGGTGCACCATGTACACGCCGAAATTGAAGAACAGCAGAGTCAGCGGCACGGTCAGCCATTCCAGCGGTTGCACCTGGTGCACGCTGCTCCAGAACGCGCCGATGGCCAGCACGCCGAACAGCAGCACGAACGCACCGTGCAGCCACGGGTTGTAGCGGGGATGGATCGCCGCACGGTAGCGGCTGCGAAAAGCCTCGGTGGTCTGCCTCACTGCGGTCACCTGCGGATATTGTCGTTATCCCGGCAGCGTAGCCGATCCCGCCGTTTGTGCAGGGCCAACCTTCAGGTCACAAGTGCCATGCTCCGGTGCATAGCGGCCGTCAGCTCAACGGGTTCCAGCGCTGCGACCAGTCGTCATCGGCTCTGATCACCTCACGCAGCAGGTCGAACGCCTGTTGCAGGATCGCCGAGTCGCGGTCACGGGAGTAGACGAGGTAGGTCGGGTAGCCGAATTCCGGGGCTTTGGTCACCGGCTCCAGCGCGCCGCTTTCCAGATAGGTGCGCACGACCCGGGTCCGGAAATAGCCGCTGCCGCCGTTCTCGAGGATGTATTGCAGGGCCAGCGGGCCGAGGTTGAAGCTCAGCGCAGCCTTGGCTTTTTCCGGCAGGGCTGCGTCGTGCTGGCGGCGGAAGTCCGGGCCCCAGTCGATGTACACGTAAGGGGCAGGGCGGCCCGGCGTGGTCACCAGAATCAGTTTCTCTTCCAGCACCTGCTCGACCTGCAGTCCTGGCCAGTATTCCGGTTGATAGACCAGCGCGGCATCGAGTACGCCTAGTTCGAGCTGGCGCAGCAGGTTTTCGCCGTCGCGGATGTCCATGCGCAAGGCGTGGCCGGGGATTTTCTCGCGCAATTCGGCGGCCCAACTGAGCATCAACGGGTTGCACAGGCTGACCTCGCCACCGATGTGCAGCACGTTGTGATAGCCCTCGGGCAAGGGCAGGTCGCGGCGTGCGGCTTCCCAGGTCTGCACGAGTTGATTGGCGTAGACCACGAAGGCCTCGCCGTTGGCGGTCAGCCGCGCACCGGCACGGTTGCGCACGAACAGCGTGCTGCCCAGCTGGCTTTCGAGTTTCTGGACGCGGGCGGTGATTGCCGTTTGCGTGACGAACAGCTTTTCCGCCGCCGCGGCGAGGCTGCCGTGGCGGACGATTTCCAGAAAGGTGCGGGCGAGATCGATGTCCATGGGCGGGCCGGTGGTTGAGGTGCGCGCATTGTACGGGCAGCCCCGGGACCGCGTCATCGTTCAGTCAGCCACTTCGACTTCACGCACCCGAGCCCATTCCTCCACCAACCGCGCCGGCGTACAGCAGGTCTTGCGCTTGTACACGAAGTTGCGGCACTTCTCGGCAAACTGATTGCGGTTGTACAGCATGTCTTCCTGCATCTCTTGCAGCTCCGCCTCGCGGCACTGACGAATCAACACCTGATCGACCCGCAGCTTGCGTTCGCGCACCGGCGCATACGTCGGATCGCTCAGCACACTGTTGGCCCGTTGCAGCAGCCACAGCGAGAACTCGTCCGGGCAGCGCGGGCCGATTTCCTGAACCATGCCCAGTTGCAGCGCCTGCGCAGCGCTGACCGGCAGGCAGGCCTGGGTCAATTGTTCCGCCATGGCCGGGCCGACGGCGCGGGGCAGGCTGTAAGTCCAGTATTCCGAGCCGTACAGGCCCATGCTCTTGTAATGCGGGTTGAACACGATGTCAGCACGGGCGAACACGATGTCAGCCGCCAGGGCGAGCATCACACCGCCGGCGCCAGCATTGCCGGTGACCCCGCTGACCACCAGTTGCCGCGCGCTGAGCAATTCTTCGCACACATCATCGATGGCCTGGATATTGGCCCAGGCTTCGGCACCCGGATCTTCGGCGGCCTGGATCACGTTCAGATGCACGCCATTGGAAAAACTGCCGCGTCCACCCTTGATCAACAGCACCTGAGTGTCGCGTGATTTGGCCCAACGCAGCGCCTCGACCATGCGCCGGCATTGCTCGGTGCTCATCGCGCCGTTGTAGAACTCCAGCGTCAACTCGCCGACCCGGCCTGACTCGCGATAACGGATCGGCTGATACGGCTCGTCGCTGAACGGTGCGTTGGCAATCGACCAGTCCAGCACCGGCACGTGCGCCAGTTTTCCGGCCAGCACATGCCGCGCCGGACGCTTGAAGGTTTCTTCGCCCGGTTGCGGTTTGCGTCGCAGCGAGCCGATCCACAGGCTGTGATCACCGGTCGCCACCAAGACCGCGTCGTCGTGTACCGCGAGAATCTCGCCGGGCATGCCGGTGCGCTGATCGAGGTGCGCGTCGTACACGTAATACTGCCCGCCGGCGAGGCTGGCAAGTACGCCGGGCTGGCCGTCCGCCGCGTCGATGCAGCGCTTGATGAAGCGCGAACAGTCGTGCCAGCTGAAGGTGCGGTCGTCCTGTTTCATGTTCGGCTGCAAGCGCCCGCGCACTGTCGGATCGTTGTAATCCAGCGCCACCGGCTCGAAGCCGTCGATGAATTTCTCCACCACTTCACGGATGCAACGGATCGCCGCGTCGCTGACCCGACCGTTGTACAGCTCGGATTTACGAAGGCCCGTTGGCAAGTTGAATTCACAGGTGGCCCAGACCGGGCCGGCGTCCATTTCCTCTACCGCTTGCAGGGCGGTCACGCCCCAGGACGGCAGCTCGCGCATGATCGCCCAGTCCAGTGCGCTGGCACCGCGATCGCCGACGATGCCGGGGTGAATGATCACCACCGGACGCTGCGGATTGCTCCACAGCGCGTGGGGAACGCGATCCTTGAGGAACGGGCAGATCACCAGGTCAGCGCCGCTGTTTTCGATCTGTTCGCACACGGCGGCTTCATCGGTGAACAGCACCACGCTGGGTGAATGCCCGGCCTGACGCAGTTCCAGCCAGGCGCGTTGGGTCAGGCCGTTGAACGCCGACGATAGAAGAATGATGTTGAGTGATCGCATGATTGCTCTTCCTTGAAAGGTCAGCCGCAGGCTCCCGGTGAGCCGTCCGTGGCTATCGATGGAGGCGCAAGGTTAGAGACTGGCGTGGGGGGCGCCACTGATCGAGATCAACGTTGTGTCAGCCAATGTTGCCGTGCCGACGGCGTGCCTTATTCTCAAAGGTTTGTTGATCCTGATTTTTTATTACTTCAAATGTCTCAGGCGCTATAGCACAGTCGCACCCCTGATCACCGCCGGAAGATCCCGGCGTATCCATGGATTTTCGCAGCGGGTGGAGCCCGTTTTCAGGGAGTAAGGCATGGGGAGTCACAACCCGCATTACCAGGTCATCGGGCAAATGTTCCAAAAGGACTACCGATGGTTGTGCGCAGCGGTCAGCCGTACCCTCGGCTGCCCGCATAGTGCACAGGATATTGCTTCGGAAACTTTTCTTCGGGTCCTGGCGCTGCCCGATCCGCTGGCTATTCGCGAACCCCGCGCGCTGCTGACCACGATTGCCCGGCGGCTGGTCTATGAAGGCTGGCGCCGGCAGGATCTGGAGCGCGCTTACCTGCAAAGCCTGGCAATGGCGCCGGAACCGGTGCATCCGTCGCCCGAGGAACGGGAGTTGGTGATCGAAACGCTGCTGGCGGTGGATCGCTTGCTCAATGGTTTGTCGGCCAAGGCCAAGGCTGCGTTTCTCTATCACCAGCTCGACGGCCTGACCTACAGCGAAATCGGCGAACGCCTCGGCGTGTCCACCAGCCGCGTGCAGCAATACATGGTCGAAGCGTTCAAGCGTTGCTATCAGGCGATGCAGGCATGAGGCCGGACGAAACGCTGATCGACGAAGCCGCGCAATGGATGGCACTGCTGCAATCGGGGCACGTCAGCTTGCAGGAGCGTGCGGCCTTCGACGCCTGGCGCACGGCGGATCCACGGCATCAGCAGATCATCGAGCAAATGGGTGGCGGGCTGAATCTGCTGCGCCATTCGAACCTGCGCGGCTTGCCGCGTGAGAGTGTGCTGCACAGCTTGAATGCACCGTCCAGTCGACGCCGATTCCTCAGTGGCAGTTTGAGTGTGCTCGGTATCGCGGTGCTGGCCGGTTTGCTCGGTCGACGTTATGGCTGGTTGCCCGAGGCTGGCGAGTTGTCGACCGGTACCAGCGAGCGTCGGGAATTCACGCTGGAGGATGGCAGCGCTCTGACCCTCAATGCCCGCAGCCGCGTGGTGCCGCGCTTCAACAATCTCGAACGTTTGCTGGACTTGCGCAGCGGTGAGCTGCTGATCGATGTGGCGAAAAATCTGGCCCGACCGTTTGTGGTCGAAACCGAGCACGGGCGGATGCGTGCGCTCGGGACCAAGTTCCTGGTGCAGCGCGGTGACGATTCAACGCGGCTGGTGATGCTGCATTCACAGGTCGAAGTGGTCACCGCCAGCGGCGCGCGGCAAGTGGTGGAGGCCGGCGAAAGTCTGCTGTTCAACAGACAGGAAATCCTCGCGCTGGAACGCAGCAAAGGACAGGAAAGTGCCTGGGTGCAAGGGCGGCTTGAAGTGCGTGATCGCCCTTTGAGCGAAGTCATCGACAGCCTGCGCAGCTACCGTCGCGGCATCCTGCACCTGAGCCCCGAGGTCGCCGGTTTGCGCCTCAGCGGTCTCTATCCGCTGGACGACAGCGACCGCACGCTGCAACTGCTGGAGCGTTCGCTGCCGATCCGCGTCACCTGGCACAACCCGTACTGGGTCAGCATCGAAGCACGGTTATAAATCCATAACTTCCCGGTCTATCCGTCCCCCTATAAAAAGCGCCGGCCCGCTGCTCATTCCCTGCAGACGCCTTCAACAGGGAAGCCCCTCGATGTTCTCATTCAAACAACAACAATTGTCCCGCCTGACGCTGGCCATCGTGCTGGCGACGGGGATTGCCCCGGCCGCCGTTCAGGCACAGGACGTCGCCGCTCAGGTCTTTACCTTCGACATTGCCGCCGGGGCCCTCGACGAGGTGCTGCTGGACATCTCGCGGCAGACCGGCGTGCCGATTTCCTTCAGTCAGAATCTGGTGCAGGGCAAGCGCAGCAGTGCGGTGCGCGGCGCATTGGGTGGCCGTCAGGCGGTAGAGAAAGCGCTGATCGGCAGCGGTCTGCAAGTCGAGCAGGGCAGCCAGGGCCTGAGCATTCGCCCGGCCGATGCGCCGGGCGTCGCGCCGGTCAAGGCGGCTGCCGTGGCGCCCGCCAGCAGCGCCGATTACCGAATGGAAAAAGTCACCGTCACCGGCTCGCGGATCGCCCGGGCGCAGAGCGATGGTGCGACGCCGGTCAACGTCATCACCCACGAAGAAATGGAAGCGCGCGGCTACAAGAACGTCTACGACGCCCTCGCCACGCAAACCCAGAACACCGGCATGACCCAGGGCGAAGACTACGGCAACACCTGGCAACCGGCGGCCAGCGCCCTCAACCTGCGCGGCCTCGGCCCCAACCACACGCTGGTGCTGATCAATGGCCGACGGGTCGCCGATTACCCGACGCCGTACGACGGCAAGGTCAACTTCACCAACCTGGCGAACATTCCGTCGGCGATCATCGAGCGTATCGAAGTGCTCAGCAGCGGCGCTTCGGCAATCTACGGTTCGGATGCGATTGCCGGGGTGGTGAACATCATCCTCAAGGACAAAATGAATGGCGTCGACGTCAACCTCAAAGGCGGCACCAGCGAGCGCGGCGGCGGCGACAACCAGCGTTTGCAGATCAGCGGCGGCGGCAGTTGGGGCGACTTCGACGGTTTGTTCGGACTTGAACTGACCAACCGCGATCCGATCTGGGCCGATGATCGCGGCTTCATGCAGAGCGGGCCGCTGGCGGATGTCGGCTACCGTCGCGACCTGACCAACAATCGCTATCTGGGGCCAGGTTGCGGCGCCTATCAGGGCACGTTCGACAACAAGCTGTTCAACAGCGGTGGACGTTGCCGCACCGACCAGATGTACAACGATTACTGGACGGTGCAGACGCAAAAGGAAAACTACGACGGCTACACTCGTGGCACCTGGCATTTCAGCGACAGCGGCCAGGTCTTCGCCGACCTGATGTACGGCCTCGATCACATCCAGAACAACACCCGTGGCCCGACCTTCACTTCGCCGGATTTCATCAACCAGAACAGCGGCAATCTGGAGCGCTGGTACCGGCGCTTCGGTGAAGAGGAAATCGGCGGGCGCACGAGCAACAACAGTAAATGGCGCGATACTTCATGGACCGGCACCCTCGGCCTCTCCGACAAGATCGCCGACACCGGGTGGAACTATGAACTGGCGGCCAACCGGTCCGAATACAAGAGCGTGCGCACCACGCGATACACGCCGCTGTCGTCGATCCAGGATTTCTACCTCGGCCCGCAGCTGGGCACCCGCGACGGTTATCCGGTGTTCGCGCCGGATGCCTCGCGCCTCGACCGGCCACTGACAGCCCAGGAGTGGGAGCAGTTTCGCGGCAATCTGACGCAGAGCAGCAAGTCGGTTTCCACCAGTTACAACGCGTCGGTCAACGGCGAGTTGTTTGATCTGCCGGCTGGCCCGGTGGGATTCGCCGGCGTGCTGGAGGCGGGCAAACAGGAATATCGCATCGACCCGGATGACAGCCTCAACGAGGGCAGTTTCTACGGCGTGACCCCGGCGCAAAGCTCCGGTGGTTCGCGCAAGCGTTATGCGGCCGGTGGCGAGTTCAGCATTCCGGTCACCGACACGGTGCTGGCGACAGCGGCGGGGCGCTGGGACCAATACAAATTCAGCGGCCGCACCGAACAACAGAAAACCTACAACCTCGGCCTGGAATGGCGGCCGGTGAACAGCCTTTTGGTGCGCGGCAGCTACGGCACCAGTTTCCGCGCCCCGGACCTGAACTACATCTATCAGTCCGACAGCAACGGCTACTACCCGGCGCAGATCGACTATTACGGTTGCAGCCAGGGCGTGGAGGGCGCCTGTGACCGTGGGCGCGTCGATTACACCCAGAGCGGCACGGCGGATCTGGAATCCGAACGCGGCAAATCCTGGACCTACGGTTTCGTCTGGTCGCCGTCGCGCAATTTCGATTTTTCCACCGATTTCTGGCGGGTGGAAATCGATGACCTGCTGACCACCGTCGACGAAAACCGTCTGCTGCAGCAAGAGAACGAATGCCGCAATGGCACCCAGGACATCAATTCAGCCAATTGCCAGTCGACCCTGGCACGCGTCGATCGCAATCCCGGCAATGCCGCTGTCGATCCCAATCAGTTGCAGCGGGTGCGGGTAAACGCGATCAACGCAGCCAGCGAACGGGTCAGCGGTCTGGACTTCAAGAGCAACATCCGCTGGGGCGCCGGGCAGTACGGCGCGTTCAGTTCGGCGCTGGGCTACACCCTGGTGCTCTCGCATTACTACAAGGAATCGGACGAAGCACCGACCCAGGACTGGCGCACCTCGCGCACCAACTACGACTGGCGCAGCAAGGTCAACGCCAGCCTGACCTGGGATTACCAGAAGGCCACGGCAACGCTGATGGGGATTCGTTACGGCTCGGTCACCAACGGCGCGGGCGACGGGCGCCTGTCGCCGTGGACGGTGTTCAACGCCAGTGCACGGTACAAACTCAACGACCGGGCGAGTGTCGGGCTGACCGTGAACAACGTGCTCAATCAGGTCAAGCATGACGACTCGGCGGGCTGGCCGTATTACCCGACCGGCAACTACGACCCGTACGGGCGCCAGTGGTGGCTGGATGTGAGTTATCACTTCGGCAGTTGAGGACGGAATGGCGTCAGGCAGCGTCCTACGGAAGTTGCCGGACTTTGGGCGAAAACGGGGATATTTCCGACGACTTTTTAAGGTTGGCCGTCGGAAGCGTGATCTATAGCATCGGCGATGACATTGAAGTCGTTAACGGCCTTATCACTCAGGCCTCTGATAATGGATTGATCATGCGAACTGCACACCTCGAATACGAAACGCCTGCTTATTCCGCTCGCCATCAGTGGCGCGATGATCGTGCCAGGTGCCCCATGGAGGATGTCGCCTTGCCCAGCGCAAAAATGCCCCGGTTGGCGGGTTTGAAGAAAGTCGAGGGCAAGCCTGTCGAATTGCTCGTGCATGGCCGGAACATCGGTGATGACGCCCTGCTGATTATTCAGCTTACCGATGAGGGTTTCGAGCTGAACGACGTCGTCGACATGCTTTCAACCTCCGAGCTTTATCAGCAAGGCGACATGGTCAAACTCATCACTGGCAAGTCGGTCAGAACGGTAAGGCGGCTGCTGAAGGAAGGCAAACCGGTACGGCTTGACCCGCAGCAGAGTGTCATCGCCTACCAATATGCATTGGTGCTGGAGTTAGCCATTCGGGCCTTCGGGGGGCAACCACGGGCGGAGGACTGGCTGCAGAAACCCTCTACCTATTTTTACGGTCATGTGCCGCTGGGATTGACCCTGCATCCATTGGGTTTTCAGATGGTGGAGCAGTATCTGAGTCAGCTTATCTACGGGGTTTACCCATGAACCCATTGCCGTGGGGCGAGCATTGGTATGCGTGGCGGCTGGATCGCGAGGTTTATGGAGGGACGTGGGACAGCGGGATGGGGTCAAAGCTCAGAGGCGGTCGATGGAACATACCAGGACGACGCGTCGTCTACGCATCCGTCGATCCTTCCTCGGCCATTCTTGAGGTGGCAGCCAACCGCAGTTTTGATGCCCTGGACAGCGAACCTTATGTATTGACGTGCTTTGAGGTCATCAGCGACGCAAAGGTGAAAATCGTGCAGCCCGAAGAAGTGCCGAACCCTTACTGGCTGAGCCCTGCACGGCCGTCACCCAATCAGCGATTGTTTGCCGACGCTTTACTGGCTGAACATCCGTTTGTGCTGATTCCGTCGGCGGCAACCCGGCATTCGTGGAACTTGCTGGTGAGTTGTGACCTGGCAGAGGGGCAGTTCAAGATGGTCTCGCAGGAGCGGTTCAGCCTTGATACCCGACTGGTCAGGGAAATGGCGTTGGTCTGATGCAGCGTCATGCTGCATTTTGCATAACCTCAGCACCCAACGGTCTAAATCGCGCTCTATAAATCAACATCCGCCATCGCACATCCCTGCATAAACCAAAACGCAGGGATGGCTGTTCATGATCCATTTTTCACCCGTTAAATCCCCTTTGAGCCTGGCCTTGCTGCTGGCGATCAACACGTTGCCGGCCATCGCTGCCGACAGCACGGCCAACGAGCCGACCACCCAACTGCAACGGGTCGAAGTCACCGGCACCGCGATTCGCCGGGTCGATGCTGAAACCGCTGTGCCGGTCACCATTCTGCGGGTCGAGGAGTTGCAGAAGCAGGGCGTGACCACCACCGAAGAGCTGGTCAACCGCATCTCGGCCAACCAGTCTTCGGTGGGCTCCGGGCGCTCGGTGGGGTCGAGCAGCGGCGGGGCGTCTTACGCCGACCTGCGGGGAATCGGCCCGAACAAGACCCTGGTGCTGCTCAACGGTCGGCGCCTGAGCAACAACGCGACCAATGCGATAAATGGCTCCGGCGTCGATCTCAACACCATTCCGTTCGCCGCCATCGACCGGGTGGAAGTGCTGCGCGACGGCGCCTCGGCGCTGTACGGTACCGATGCCATCGGCGGGGTGATCAACTTCATCACCAAGACCAGCCTCACCGAAGGTCAGATCAGCACCAATTACGACACCCCGACCCATTCCGGTGGCGGTGAAAGCCGCAACTTCAGCGGCAGCTGGGGTTTTGGTGATTTGCAGGAGGATCGCTTCAATGTTTTCGGTGTCGTGAGTTATGACAAGCAACAACGGCTGGCCGCCGAAGATCGCGGTTATACCTACAACTACCAACCGGGGCGTGGTCTTGATTACACCTCCGGCACGGCATCGCCTGCCAACTGGAGCCAGGGCAGCAACGCCACCAACCCATTGGCCGGTTCCGGTTGCAATGCGCCGGGGCTGCTGTCGCGCAATGGTATCTGCCGCCAGAGCCTGTGGAACTACCTCGATCTGGTGCCGGAAACCGAGAAGACCTCGGCCTTCGCCAAAGCCACCGGCAAGCTGTCGGACGAACACAACGTCAGCCTCGAATACTTCTGGGCCCGCAACGAAAACCGGACGCAGATCGGGCCCGGCACTCTGATGGGCAATCAGGTCAATCCTGGCACCGCGTTCTATCCGGGGAACGGCATTACGCCCGGCCCGAGCGGTTTTGCCCTCGACCCGACGCAGCCAGTGGACGTGAACTGGCGTGAAACCGCCGTCGGTGCCCGTCAGCATGAAGATGACAACACCGGTCAGCGTCTGCTGTTGAGCTTCGACGGCACGCTGGTGGGGTGGGATTACAACCTCGGCGCGTCGTACAACCAGAACAAGGTGGTCAACACGATTCGCAGTGGTTATGTGAACGACCGCGCCGTCAGCCAGGGCATCGCCGACGGTGTGATCAACCCGTTCGGCCCGCAGACGGCTGCGGGTTCGGCGTTGCTGGCGGCCAATGAGGTAGACGGCGATTACGCGACGGCGGTGGGCCGGGTCAAGGCGATTGACGGGCGTATCAGCCGCGAGATCGGCGACTGGTTCGGTGCAGGGCCTTCGGCACTGGCGCTGGGCGGTGAGTACCGCAAGGAAGACTTCCATCAGGATTTCGCCGCGTTTGCCGGCGACGTGCAGAGCCTGGGTGTGGATCCCAACGGCAGTGTGCAAGGGGATCGTAGCGTCTCGGCGCAGTACGCCGAAGTCAACGTGCCGGTGCTCGACAGTCTTGAATTGTCCGCCGCCGTGCGCCACGACAAATACAGCGACTTCGGCAGCACCACCAATCCGAAATACTCGTTCCGCTTCCAGCCGTTCAAGGAGCTGGTGGTGCGTGGTGCCTACAGTGAAGGCTTCCGTGCGCCGTCGCTTTATGAGTTGTACAACCCGACGTTCACCTCGTTCACCAATGCCAACTACAACGACCCGCGCCTTTGCGCCGGTGGCAACCCGAGTAACGGCGGCATTGCCAACCGCGACTGTGCCCAGCAGTTCAACCGTACCTCCGGCGGCAACACCGATTTGAGCCCGGAAACTGCGCGCAACGTCACCCTCGGTTTCGTTTATCAGCCATTCGATCGCCTGACCACCGGGCTGGATTTCTGGTGGATCGACATCGCCAACCAGATCGCCGAATTCCCTGAATCGGCGGTGTTCGAAAACCCGGAACTGTATCCGGAGCGTTTGATCCGCAAGCCGGACGGCTCCATCGATCACATCGTCACCGGCCTGGCCAACCTCGGCAAGATCAAGACCAACGGCGTCGACGTGAGCTTCGACTATCGCCTGCCGAGCACACCGTACGGCGATTTCGGCATCGGTCTGCAAGGCACTTACGTCACTCGCTACGACTATCAGCAGCAGCTCAAGGGCGACTACATCGACAAGCTCGGCGATTTTCGTGGCGGCGACTTTGCCTCGGCCGGCGCCGTGGCTCGTTGGCGTCACAGCCTGACCGGCAGCTGGAACTACGGCCCGCTTGGCGCGAGCCTGACCAACCGCTACACCAGCGGTTACCACGACTCGGATCGCGAGACTCACGATTATGTCGGTTCGTACAACGTCTGGGACGTGGCCGGTACCTACACCTGGCGCAAGACCCTGGCGGTGACCCTCGGGGTGAAAAACCTGTTCGACCGCGAGCCGCCGTTCAGCAACCAGACCTACACGTTCCAGAGCGGCTACGACCCGAAATACGGCGACCCGTTTGGCCGCACGTTGTACACGCGGGTTAATTACAAGTTCTGAGAATGATCGGTCAGGGCGGGTTTTAGTAACACATCGTTCTAAACCCCGCCCTATAAAAAGGCCCGGCCTGTTGCACATCACAGTCAGGCAGGCACGTGGTGAAAGGATCTGCCCATGTTTTCCAGAGTCATTCTGTTCAGCGTCGGTCTGTTGCTGAGCCCGGCGCTGTTTGCCGCGCCACAACACGCCCTCACGGTCTACGGCGAAGCCCCGAAATACGCCCCGGACTTCCAGCACCTGGCCTACGCCAATCCCGACGCGCCCAAGGGTGGGACCTTGCGCCGCTCTTCGCTGGAGAGCGGCCCGTTCGATCACCTGATTCCCTACATCGACAAAGGCACCGGCGTTGCCGACATCGACGGCTGGCTCTACGCGCCGCTGGCCTATCGCAGCAAGGACGAGCCGTACAGTGTCTACGGCCTGGTCGCCCAACGGATGGAGCTGGACGCGGACCGGCGCTGGCTGCGTTTTTACTTGAACCCCAAGGCGCGGTTCGAGGACGGCACGCCGATCACCGCTGAAGACGTGCGCTACACCTTCGAGCTGTTCACCACTCAGGGCAGCCTCAAGTATCGCCAACAGTTTCGCGATGTCGCCGAGGTGCAGGTCGAGTCGCCGACCCAGGTGCGTTTCGTGTTCAAGAACAACGAGAGCCGTACCTTGCCCCTGGATCTGGCGACGTTGCCGGTGTTGCCCGAGCATTGGTGGCGCACGCGCAATTTCGCCGATGGCGCAGGCTTCGAGATTCCGCCGGGCAGCGGGCCGTACAAGGTCAGCGCGGTGGACGCCGGGCGCAGCGTGAAATTTCAGCGGATCAAGGACTGGTGGGGCAGGGATCTGCCGATCACTCGCGGGCTCTACAACTTCGATCAATTGAGCGTGGAGTTCTTTGCCGACACGGACGTGTCGCGACAAGTGCTCAAGGCCGGTGGCTTTGATTACAACCGCGAGTTCTCCGCCACCAGTTACACCATCGGTTACGCCGGGGCGGCGCTGGAGCAGGGCAAGTTGCTGCGCGAACACCTCGCACCCGGCGCCGCGCAAGGTGCCCAGGGGTTTGCGTTCAATCTGCAGAAGCCGATGTTTCAGGATCGCCGGGTCAGGCAGGCGATTGCCATGCTCTGGGATTTCGAATGGAGCAACCGGCAGATGATGCGCAGCATGTACCTGCGTCAGCGCAGCTTCTTTTCCCACAGCGCGTTGTCGGCCACCGAACTGCCGGATGCCGAAGAACTGAAAATCCTCGAACCGTGGCGCGGCAAGATTCCCGATGAAGTCTTCAGCCAGGTGTTCGAGGCGCCGCGCACCGACGGCAGCGGCAACGTCCGCGCGCAACAGTTGCAGGCGCTGAAACTGTTGGAGGCCGCCGGCTGGACACCCCGAGGCGATCAATTGGTGAATGCCGCCGGCGAGCCGTTGCAATTCACTTTTCTCAACGGTCAGAAGGGCTTCGAGCGTCTGCTGCTGCCGTTCAAGCGCAATCTGGCGCAGATCGGCATCGGCTTCGATATTCGTCAGGTCGACACCGCGCAATACACCAACCGCGTACGCAGCCGCGACTACGACATGATCGTCGTCGGTTACCCGGTGAGTCAGGCGCCGGGGCGCGAGCTGTTCAATTATTTCGGTTCCGACGGCGCCGATGATCCTGGCTCCAACAACTACATGGTGCTGCGCGATCCGGCGGTGGATGCGCTGCTCGAAGGCGTGGTCCAGGCCGACAACCGTGAAAGTCTGCTGCGCCACGCCCATGCCCTGGATCGGGTGTTGCAGTGGGGCTACTACTGGATTCCCAACTATTACCCGCCGGGGATTTCCACGGTGTGGTGGAACCGTTTCGGTCGCCCGACGATTGCGCCGCTGTACGACGCCGGTCTCGACACCTGGTGGGAAATCAGCCCGACCGCGCTGACCGCGACGCAAATGCAGCAACAGCAAAAGGAGTACGCCCATGTGGGGTTATAGCCTGCGGCGTCTGCTGCTGATCGTGCCAACCTTGCTGGCGATTCTGCTGGTGAACTTCGTGATCGTGCAGGCCGCGCCCGGTGGCCCGGTCGAGCAGGCTATCGCCCGATTGCAGGGGATCGGTGTCGGTGCGGCGGTGGGTGCCAGCCATGTCGAAAGCATTGGCGGCGAGTCCCGCGCGACCCGTGGGCTGGACCCGAAACTGGTGGCCGAGATCGAGCGCCAGTACGGCTTCGACAAAAGTGCCGGTGAACGCTTGTGGCTGATGCTCAAGAGCTACGCGCAACTGGATTTCGGCAAGAGCTTCTTCCGTGGCGCGTCGGTGACCGAGCTGATCTGGCAGAAGCTGCCGGTGACCCTGTCGCTGGGTTTGTGGGCGACGCTGATCACTTATCTGGTATCGATTCCGCTGGGCATCCGCAAGGCGGTGCACAACGGCTCGGCGTTCGATGTCTGGAGCAGTGCGGCGATCATCATCGGCTACGCGATGCCGGGTTTTTTGTTTGCGCTGCTGCTGATCGTGGTGTTCGCCGGCGGTACGGCGCTGGACTGGTTTCCGGTGCGCGGGCTGGTCTCGGACAACTTCGCCGAGCTGTCGCTGTGGGGCAAGGTCGCCGATTACTTCTGGCATCTGGTGTTGCCGGTCAGTGCGCTGGTGATCGGCGGTTTTGCGACGCTGACGATCCTGACCAAGAACAGCTTTCTCAACGAGATCTCACGGTTGTACGTGGTCACGGCCCGGGCCAAGGGCCTGAGTGAACGACAGGTGTTGTACGGGCATGTGTTTCGCAACGCGATGCTGCTGGTGGTGGCCGGATTGCCTCAGGCGTTGGTCACGGTGTTTTTCGGCGGCTCATTGTTGATCGAAGTGATCTTCTCCCTCGACGGGCTCGGCCGCCTGAGCTACGAAGCGGCGGTGTCGCGGGATTACCCGGTGGTGTTCGGTTCGCTGTTCATTTTCACCCTGTTCGGGCTCTTGATAAAACTGCTGGGCGACCTGTGTTACACGCTGGTCGATCCGCGCATCGACTTCACCGCGAGGACTGCCTGATGCCGACGCTTTCTCCAATCGGACAGCGCCGGTGGGCGCGGTTCAAGGCTCATCGACGCGGCTGGTGGTCGTTGTGGCTGTTTCTCGCGCTGTTCGGCCTGAGCCTGGGCGGCGAACTGGTCGCCAATGACAAACCGTTGCTGGTGACGTATCAGGGCGAGTGGTATTTCCCGGCGTTCAAGCGCTACACCGAGCAGGATTTCGGCGGCGAGCTGCCGTTCCAGCCCGACTACCGCAGTGCCCAGGTGCGTGAATTGATCGAGGGGCAGGGCGGGCGGATGTGGTTTGCGCCGATCCCGTTCGGCTACGACACGGCCAACTACGACCTCACTGAACCGGCCCCGAGCCCGCCCACCGCTGAAAACTGGCTGGGCACCGACGATCAGGCGCGGGACGTGCTGGCGCGGGTGATATTCGGCACGCGGGTCTCGCTGTTGTTCGCCCTGGCGTTGACGGCGGTGAGCGCGTTGATCGGTATCGCCGCCGGTGCCTTGCAGGGCTATTACGGTGGTTGGGTCGACTTGCTCGGGCAGCGTCTGCTGGAGGTCTGGTCGGGGCTGCCGGTGCTCTATCTGCTGATCATTCTGTCGGGCTTCGTCGAGCCGAACTTCTGGTGGTTGCTGGGGATCATGGCCCTGTTTTCGTGGCTGAGTCTGGTGGACGTGGTGCGCGCCGAGTTCCTGCGCAGTCGGGGGCTCGAGTACGTGAAAGCGGCGCGGGCGCTGGGTGTCGGCGATGCACAGGTGATCGTGCGGCACATTCTGCCTAACGCCATGAGTGCGACGTTGACGTATCTGCCGTTCATTCTGACCGGGGCGATTGCGACGTTGTCGGCGCTGGATTTCCTCGGCTTCGGCATGCCCGCCGGCAGCGCTTCGCTGGGGGAACTGATCGGCCAGGGCAAAAACAATCTGCAAGCACCGTGGTTGGGGCTGACGGCATTTTTTGCCCTGGCGCTGATTCTTTCATTACTCGTATTCATCGGCGAAGCCTGCCGAGATGCCTTCGACCCCAGGACTTGATATGCGTGAACATCTGATCGAAATACGCGACCTGCGGGTGGCGTTCAAAGGGCAGGAAGTGGTGCATGGTATTGACCTCGACATTTGCCCGGGCGAATGCCTGGCGCTGGTAGGCGAGTCGGGTTCCGGCAAGTCGGTGACGGCCCACAGCATCCTGCAACTGCTGGATCCGGGCATCACGCAGATCGACGGCAGCATCCGTTATGGCGGCGAAGAATTGCTGGGGGTGCACGAGCGCTATCTGCGGCAACTGCGCGGCAACCGCATCGCGATGATTTTTCAGGAGCCGATGAGCTCTCTAAATCCGTTGCACAACATCGAGCGGCAACTCGGCGAAAGCCTGGCGCTGCACAAAGGCCTGGCGGGCGCGGCGGCGCGCAAACGGATTCTGGAACTGTTGGAACTGGTCGGCATTCAACGACCGCGCGAGCGGCTGAAGGCGTATCCGCATCAACTCTCCGGCGGGCAGCGGCAGCGGGTGATGATCGCCATGGCGCTGGCGTGCGAACCGCAGTTGCTGATCGCCGATGAGCCGACCACGGCCCTCGACGTCACAGTGCAACGCAAGATTCTGTTGCTGCTCAAGGAACTGCAACAGCGGTTGGGCATGGCGCTGCTGATCATCAGTCACGACCTGAATCTGGTGCGCACCATCGCCCAGCGAGTGGCGGTGATGCGCGCGGGCGAAATCGTTGAGCAGTCAAGCTGCGAGCAATTGTTTCGCGCGCCGCAGCATCCCTACAGCATCGAATTGCTCAACGCCGAACCCGGCGGCGCGGCGCTGTGCCGTGATGCGGCGGAGGATTTGCTCGAAGTTCGCGATCTGCATGTGCGTTTTCCGTTGGGTGGCGGATGGCTGCGGGCCAAGTCGTATCTGCACGCGGTCAATGGCATCGATCTGAACCTGCAGCGGGGCAAGACGCTGGGCATTGTCGGTGAGTCCGGATCGGGTAAATCCACGCTGGGTCAGGCGATCCTGCGCCTGATCGACGCCGACGGCAGCATCCGCTTCAAGGGTGAGTCGCTTGAGCAACTGAGCGGCAAACAATTGCGTCCGTTGCGCAAACGCCTGCAAGTGGTGTTTCAGGACCCGTTTGGTAGCCTTAGCCCGCGCTTGTGTGTGGAGCAGATCATTGCCGAAGGTTTGCAGGTGCACAGCGACTTGAATGCGCAGGCGCGCGAGCAGGCGGTGATCGATGTACTGAAGGAAGTCGGGCTCGATCCGGCGACGCGTCATCGCTATCCCCACGAGTTTTCCGGCGGGCAACGGCAACGCATCGCCATCGCTCGGGCGCTGGTGCTCAAGCCGGATCTGATTTTGCTGGATGAGCCGACCTCGGCGCTGGATCGCACGGTGCAGAAACAAATCGTCGCGCTATTGCGCCGGTTGCAGGAGGAGCACGGGCTGACCTATCTGTTCATCAGTCATGACCTGGCGGTGGTGCGGGCGCTGGCCCACGATCTGATCGTGATGAAGGATGGCGAGGTGGTGGAGCGTGGGGAAACGGCCGGGTTGTTTCATTCGGCCCGACACCCGTATACGCGGGAGCTGCTGGCGGCGTCGTTTGCCGGTGTGAACGCCTGAAACGACAAATCCCGCCACAGGGGCGGGATTTGTTTGCAGACTGGCTGCGGTCTTACGAAGGGAACAGCTCGGACAGTTTCATCGACAGCATCATGTCGCCTTCAACGCGCAGCTTGCCGCCCATGAAAGCCTGCATGCCGTCGGTTTCGCCGCTGACGATACCTTTCAGGGTTTCGCTGTCCAGCACCAGCGTGCAGTTGGCGTCCGGGTTTTCGCCTTCCTGGATGTCGCAGGTGCCGTCTTTGACGATCAGGGCGTATTGCTTGTCTTCGTCAGTGATGTTGAAACCGAAGACCAGATCCAGACCGGCAGCGGCGGCTGGGTTGAACTTGGCTTGCATTGCTTTTACGGCATCAGCTACGGAGGTCATGGTTCGATCCTTTTTGGTTGATTGCAGCAGGGTCACAGTAATCCGGACTCAGCGAAACGTGATGAGTTCCGGGGCCTTCAGCAGTTGCAAATGTGCATGACTGTTGAAGGAAGCCAGAGCCACCTCGCGCCCGCGGAACTTCAGCTGGTTGAGCGAGGTGTTGACGATTTGCCAGTTCAGTTCAAAGGCCTGCCGGGCAGGCATTTGAGTAATGAGGTGGAGCAGGGCGGTGATGGTGCCACCGGAGGTGAACACCGCGATTTTCTGGGTGTTGTCAGCCTGTTCGAGAATCCGCTGCAGCCCGGCCTGTACCCGTTCGACGAAACCCAGCCAGCTTTCCAGCCCCGGTGTGTCGTAGGTGCCGGCGAGCCAGCGCTCGATGATCAGGGCGAAGATGCGCTGGAATTCGCCACGGTTTTGCGCGGCGTTGCGCAGGATTTCCAGTGCTTCGGGCTCTTCCGGCAGCATGGCCGGGAGCAGGGCGCGGATCACGGCGTCGGCGTCGAATTCGTTGAAGGCCGAATCGATTTCCAGTGCCGGAACCGGCAGGCCGGCGGCGGCGAACTGTTCCAGCGCGCTGTTGGCCGTGTGTTGCTGGCGGCGCAGGTCGCCCGACAGGCAGCGGTCGAAGCTGATTCCGAGTTCGGCGAGATGGCGGCCGAGGATTTCCGCCTGGCGTACACCGGTCGGCGACAGGACGTCATAGTCGTCTGCACCGAAGGAGGCCTGGCCATGTCGAATCAAGTAGATGCTGCCCACGTCCGCGTCATCCCGGTACGTTGAAGGTTGTGGCGAGGTTATGGGGATGACGGTGAGCTGTCAATGAAAAAACATACGCTTGTTTGAAATGCCCGTTCCAGCCTTGTTGCCAGAGGTTTCACGGCTGGCCGACCGGCTGGTGCATGGGTATGCTGGAGCCAATTCCCGCGTGTGTTTCATGACCGCGCATCGTTTGAAGGAGTCACTGTGGAGTTTTTCACTGAATACGCCAGTTTCCTGGCCAAGACCGTGACGCTGGTCATCGCCATTCTGGTGGTGCTGGCGAGTTTTGCTGCGTTGCGCAGCAAGGGCCGGCGCAAATCCGCGGGCCAGTTGCAGGTCAGCAAGCTCAACGATTTCTATAAGGGCCTGCGTGAGCGGCTGGAGCAGACCCTGCTCGACAAGGATCAGCTCAAGGCCTTGCGCAAGGGCCAGGCCAAATCCGAGAAGAAACAGAAGAAGAAACCCGACGCCAAACCGCGTGTGTTCGTGCTGGACTTCGACGGCGACATCAAGGCTTCGGCCACCGAAAGCCTGCGCCACGAGATCACCGCGCTGCTGACCCTGGCCACGCCGAAGGACGAAGTGGTCCTGCGTCTGGAAAGCGGCGGCGGCATGGTGCACAGCTACGGCTTGGCCTCGTCGCAACTGGCGCGCGTCCGTGAAGCCGGCGTGCCGTTGACCGTGTGCATCGACAAGGTCGCGGCCAGCGGCGGCTACATGATGGCGTGCATCGGCGAGAAGATCATCAGTGCGCCGTTCGCCATCCTCGGCTCCATCGGCGTGGTGGCGCAGTTGCCCAACGTCAACCGCCTGCTGAAAAAGCATGACATCGATTTCGAAGTGCTGACCGCCGGCGAATACAAACGCACCCTCACTGTATTCGGCGAAAACACCGAGAAGGGCCGGGAGAAATTCCAGGAAGACCTGGACATCACCCACCAGCTGTTCAAGAACTTCGTCGCCCGTTATCGCCCGCAACTGGCGATCGACGAGGTCGCCACCGGCGAAGTCTGGCTGGGCATCGCGGCACTGGAAAATAAACTGGTCGACGAACTCAAGACCAGCGACGAATACCTGGCCGAGCGTGCCAAACAGTCCGAGGTCTATCACCTGCACTACGCCGAGCGTAAGAGCCTGCAGGAGCGCATCGGCATGGCGGCCAGCGGTTCGGTGGATCGCGTGTTGCTGAGCTGGTGCAGCCGGCTGACTCAGCAACGCTTCTGGTAAACACCTCACACGCTCGTGAGCAATCAAACTCGCGGGCGTGCTGCATTTTCAGCGGAAGAAAGTGCGGTACATAGATATTTTATAGTTGCGTATTGTTGTTGTTTTACAGGTTGATTCATCAACTAATCACGCTGTATTGAAAGAGTCTGAAACTTTATTCTGGATGCCCCTTTCAGAAATAAAGTTGCTAAACATGGATGTTGAAAAGAGTAAATTGATCTTGCCAGTCATGACGCCCGCTCAACAGGGTGTCTTTTTTGAATTGTATGAAAAACAGATTCCTGACTGGTTGCTTAAATCTTCAGAAACCGTTCGAAACGATCTCTATGAAAGTTTCAAGGCCAGTTTCAAATCCCGTCATGCCGCACTTGAGCAATTGCGCGCACTGAAATCCCCGCAGAGTTTTTGTACGCCACTGCTGGCCAAAGCCATGGCTGAGAAACTGGGCGAACCTTTCGAGGTCGAAGGGGCGATTTTTCAACATGTACGCTCAAAGTCCAGCCTGTTGGGATTGCGCAGGAAACTGGTGCTGCCGATCAATCGTGATTTGCTGACCGCTGCCTGTGAAAATTTCGAATTGTCGGAAACTCTGGCCAGCACCTATCACGAGAGTTCATTGCTGTATATCCCGCAGCGGATAACCGGGCGAAACAATAAGGTGTTGTCGATACAACCTCACGAGTTTGCCAGACTTTGTCGTTATCTGGATCTCGGTAAGCAATATCAACAGCACGTGGGGGATTTCTTCGGCACTGATAGCCAAGTCGCCAGTTTGCAGGAATCGTCTGTTGCCTGTTCCAGAGACCAGTTTGATGTCGAGCGGCATATCGCTTACATGCGTGGCCATATCAGTCTGGATGTGTACCGCATGCTTGAGTCGGTCAAGAACTCGGATTCTTCAATCACACTGGGCAACAACACCCTGGGTTATCAAAGCCTTGAAATGCTTGAGGTGCAGCTCAGAGGGCCGATGTTCATCGGCCCGGTCAGCGAACATGCGGATGGCGATTACCGTTGTGTGATCTATATGCCTGGTGATCCCGATCATCCTCTCAAAGAGTATCCCAGTTTCCAGAAGTTCGAGGTCGAGTTGAGCGGGCGTTTACGCGGCTCGCAGTTTCGCAGTTTTTTCACGCGCTTCATCCCGATGAAGGATCGCTCGGTTTTCCTTAACGGACTCGATGTACGTTTGTTGAAAGCGCGACCGAACCAGTTTCCCGTTTCCACGACCTTCCTTCCGCTGACAGGGCTCGATCTCCAGGGTGACGCAAGACACAACCTGTTTCTCGCGATCTTCCAGCACCGCGCGGCGCAGGTTCGGGCCGATACTCGCCTGCTGGTAGTGCCGACGGATGATGAAGATGAGAAAACCCGCCTTGCCAGGCAAGAGTCCTATAAAGCCATCGGGCTGAATACGCTGTTGTTCTTTGTGTCCTTCGTGCCGGTTCTCGGCGAGGTCATTTGTGCCGTCGCCGGAATACAGTTGCTCGGTCGGATCTACGAGGGCATCGACAGTTGGGCCCACGGTGATCAGGAACATGCCACCGATTGCCTGTTCGACACGCTTGAGAATCTGATCCTCATGGCGGGTTTCGCTGCCGGCGGTGTCGCGGTGGGTAAGGCTTACACCGTCGTGCGCTCGTCAAGTTTCATGCAGGGACTACGGCGGGTACCAGTTGGGCCAATGTCTTATCGCCTGTGGAATCCGGACATGACGGCTTACCGCCAGCGCGAGTCTTTGCCGCGCAGTTTTGCTGCGGATGCGCAAGGGCTGGTATGGCGCGCAGACAACCGCTATTTGCCGCTGGGTGCCAATGCGTACGCGGTGCGTCCGGTTACCGGCACCGGTTTGTGGGAGGTCCATGATCCGCACTTGCCCGGGCGTTATTCACCATTGCTTGAGACCAATGGAGCTGGCGCCTGGCGTCATGACTCCGAATTGCCTCACGAGTGGAGTTCGTTGACCTTGTTCCGTCGCCTGGGTTTTCGTGAAGAAAAGATTTCAGACCCCCGTGCCTTGCAAGCCATTGCAGTAAGCGGGATCGGCCAGGCAGCCATGCGCAAACTGTTCGTTGAACGCGGCAAGCCTATGGCGATGCTCACGGACTCGGTGAGACGCTTTCGTGCCGACTCCGACGTCAGCCAGTTCATGACGCAAATTGATACGCCCGCATCTGCGCCGCTGGCGGATGCCGATCTGCAACTGTATTTGCTGACAGGAGCAGGTCGCTGGCCACAGGACATGGCAGTCATTGTGAAAGACATCTTTGGTAATGAAGTGACACGCTATGGCGCAGACGAGGCTGTCCGCCAGGTCAACCTCACAGAGGGCGCGCTGCGCAACGGCCAGTTTTATACCCCTGTTGGCAGCACTCAGCGACAGTGAGCGTTCACACTTGCTGGGCTCGGCCACTGTGGAGTCGAAAAATCAGATAGCGTTATTGGGCAAACATATTGCCGGGCTGGCGCCGCGGATGCGCATGGCGATGATGGACCGGTTGTTCCGGCGAAGCGACGTCTGTGAGCTTTCCAGAGGCGAGCCGATCATCAAGGCATTCCCGGGGCTTTCAGCCAGTGTCGCCGACGAACTGGTGCAACATGCCGATGCGCGTGAGTGGGCGCAGCTTGAATCCGGCACCGTACCGTTACGTCTGGCCGAGGAAGCCAGGCGCTATCAGCAGGTCCAGCGATTGAATCGCGCGTACGAGGGGTTATATCTGGACGCCGCCAGTGGGCGCGATGCCGACATGCTGGTACTCGACACCTTGAGCCATTTGCCGGGCTGGCCGGGCGATGTATTTGTCGAAATTCTGGACTGGGGTTTGTATGCCGATCAGCGGGCCGTCGTTGGCCCGAGCGATGCCCCACACAAAGTGCTTGTCGAAGCCTATGCCGAGCGTTATCAGGTCCAGGATGCGCGCAGCAATAGCGTCTCCAGTCATCCGTCACGCGACCGTGCGAATTTTTTCCAGGCACTGTGGGAAAGCCTTCCGGCCCACAGTCGCAAGGCCATCGGCGTTGAAACGGACATCGACGGCACGGGCTTGCGGGAGAAAATCACCGCATTGGCGCTGCAGCGGCGCGAAGCCTTCGCCAAGGTGCTGGAAATTGCACCGGCACACTCGAGTTACCGCTCCCCGATGGGGCTGGCAGATCAGCGGATCGAACAGGTCACCGTCGAGCAATCGGCACCTTCAAGCCCTTCTCAGGGCGTTTCGCCCGCGCTCGTGCGTCGGGCGCAGGAGTTGTATCCGACTCAATCAACCGCACAGATCAAACGTTTTGTGACCTCTCTGGGCGCCGACGAAGTATTGGCTATCAGGTCGCTTGAACGGTTGCGCGAGCAATACAGGACGATGGTGGAAACCCTGGAGCGCTGGACCCACCGCGATACGTATTATCAGGGTGAGGAAGGTCCGAGGCTCAAGGTCCCCGCCCATAGCAAGGCGCGGGCAATGCAAGCCATTTTGCGCGCGTGGCGCAAGGAAACCCGTCACACGGCGCACTCGGGGCATCCGACCTACAGCCTGACGCTCGATGCGGTGCCGTTAGGGCAGATGCCGGTTCTTATCGGCGATTTTTCCCACATCACCGCGCTGGAAATGAGCGGCGTGGGCGCCAGTGCAGGTCTGAATACGTTTCTGCGCAATTTTCCCGGACTCAGGGTGCTGAACCTGTCAGGTAACGGACTGACACGCATCCCTGTCGCGATCGGGGACATGCCGGGGCTGACAGGTCTGGATCTGAGCAACAACCGTATCCGGCTTACTCAGCAGACGATTGTAGAGCTGGCCGGCAAGCATCACCTGCGCACACTGGATTTGGGCTTCAACCCCCTCCTGGGGCGTACTCCGGACGTCAGTGCAATGCGTAAATTGCGCCACTTGAGCCTGCGAAACACCGGCATCACCGAATGGCCCGGAAATACCGATGCGCTTGCGCATCTGGAATCTCTGGATCTGCGCAACAACAGGATTGTCGAGATCCCGACGTCCGTCTTCACCTCCCGCGCTGTACTGAATCGCGGCACTACGATCGATGGCAATCCGCTGTCGACCGAGAGCCTGCAAGCCATCGCTGCGTACCAACAGTCACAAGGCATAAGTCTGGGCGTCATCACCACCGAGTACACCAGCACCGCACGACTGGCCGGTGACCGGGAAGGGGCGGGATGGGTAAACGGCTTGCCGACGGTGGAGATCGGTCGGGCCAAGCAAGTGTTGTCGTCACTGTCGGCTGACCCGGATTCCCGGGATTTTTTTGAAGTGCTCATGCAACTGCGTGAAACGGCCGATTACTCCAGAACCCGCGAACAGCTCGGGCAGCGGGTATGGAATGTGCTGGAAGCGGCCTGTGAGGATGATTCGTTGCGTCGCGCGCTGTTTCGCATGGCCCGCACAGGCTGGGTCAGTGCGCCCAATGTTGCGGGACTGTTCAGCGATCTGGAGGTCAGGGTTCTGTGTTATCGGGCAGCGGCGGCGGCCCGCACCGGTACCCAGACACTCGAAGGCGATCTGGTTCGTCTGTTGCGCGGGCTGTTTCGGTTGCAGCAGGTAGAAAAACAGGCGTTGCTCGATATCGCGCGCCGATCCCGCGCAGGAAATTTCACTCAACGCCAGGCACTGGATATCAGCCTGATTTATCGGGTGCGACTGGCGCAGCGCCTGGCGTTGCCGGCACAACCCACAGAGCTGAATGTGCCACTGGATGCCGAGGTGACGGACGCGCAGATCGATCACGCCTATCTGGAGGTCGTCAGGGCCGAGCAGACGGCGCAACTCTCGGAGTCAGTCAGCAGGCAGGAGTTCTGGGCCGAGTATTTGCTGGCGACACGCCAGGATGCGTTTACCAGCGTTCTGGATCGCAGTGCTCACGCGTTCGCGCGCCTGGAAGCGCAGGTCGGGCTGTCCCGTGAAGCAGCCAGTCAGCAAATGACGACGATCTTCGACAACTTCAGGAATGAAAGCCTGGAACTGCGCAAACAGCTGACCAATGCGGCGCTGGCGAGGCATCCGGGTTTGACGTTGCCGGTCACGCCGGGGCCCGGCAGACTGGGAACGAGAGAGGGATAAAGCAGCGACCTCGAGCCCGCCAATGCGGGCTCGAGGTAGACGTACGATCAGCGGCGACGGAACAGCGGCAGCGGTTCGTCAGTGGCGGCCTGATAGGTCACCGAGAAGTCCTTGAGGCTTTCAAGGGCATCGTACGGGTCTTTGTCCGCGCGCAGGGCGAAGGCATCGAAACCGCAACGGCGCATGTAGAACAGCTGGTCGCGCAGTACGTCGCCAATCGCCCGCAGTTCACCTTTGAAACCGTAGCGGTCCCGCAGCAGGCGGGCGTTGGAGTAGTTGCGGCCATCGGTGAACGCCGGGAAGTTCAGGGCAATCACCTGGAACTCGTTCACGTCGTCACCGATTTCTTCGGCTTCTTCGTCGGCGTCCAGCCACACACCCAGACCGCCGTCGCGGGCCTTGAGCATGCGGGCGTGTTCACGCCACAGCTGCAGCGGGACGATCAGGTCGTCGCAGTTGCTGATTTCGTCGATGTTGAAATCCTTGGGCAGCAGGTGCCAGGTTTCGTCGACGACCTCGTTGTTCTTAATGATTCGCTGCATAGACGCGTTCCTTGAAGAGGTCGATGCCAATACGCTGGTAGGTGTCGATGAAACGCTCGTCTTCGGTGCGTTGTTCCACGTACACGTCGATCAGTTTGGAGATCACGTCCGGCATGTCTTCCTGAGCGAAAGACGGGCCGAGGATCTTGCCCAGGCTGGCGTCACGGCTGGCGCTGCCACCGAGCGAGACCTGGTAGAACTCTTCACCTTTCTTGTCCACTCCTAGAATGCCGATGTGGCCGACGTGGTGGTGACCGCAGGCGTTCATGCAGCCGGAGATGTTCAGGTCCAGTTCACCGATGTCGAACAGGTAGTCCAGGTCGTCGAAACGGCGCTGGATCGATTCGGCGATCGGGATCGACTTGGCGTTGGCCAGGGAGCAGAAATCACCGCCAGGGCAGCAGATGATGTCGGTCAGCAGGCCGATGTTCGGCGTGGCGAAGCCACCTTCACGCAGTTCGCCCCACAGGGTGAACAGCTGGCTCTGCTCGACGTCGGCCAGAATGATGTTCTGCTCGTGGGAGGTGCGCAGTTGACCGAAGCTGTAGCGGTCCGCCAGATCGGCGACGGCGTCGAGCTGCTTGTCGGTGATGTCGCCCGGTGCAACGCCGGTCGGCTTCAAGGACAGGGTCACGGCCACATAACCCGGCTTCTTGTGCGCCAGGGTGTTGCGGGTGCGCCAGCGGGCGAAGCCCGGATGTTCTTTGTCGAGGGCGGCCAGTTCGGCGTCTTGATTGCTCAGCGCCTTGTAGTCCGGGTCGACGAAGTGTTTGGCGACGCGATGAACTTCGGCTTCGGTCAGGGTGGTCTGGCCGCCGCGCAGGTGTTCCATCTCGGCATCGACTTTCTGGGCGAAGACTTCTGGAGTCAGCGCTTTGACGAGGATCTTGATCCGCGCCTTGTATTTGTTGTCACGACGGCCGTAGCGGTTGTAGACCCGCAGGATCGCGTCGAGGTAGCTCAACAGGTCCTGCCATGGCAGGAATTCGTTGATGAACGCACCAACCACCGGAGTACGACCCAGACCACCGCCGACCAGCACGCGGAAACCGAGTTCGCCAGCAGCGTTATGGACCGGCTCAAGGCCGATGTCGTGAACTTCGATGGCCGCACGGTCGGAGGTCGAACCGTTGACGGCGATCTTGAACTTACGCGGCAAGTAAGCGAATTCCGGGTGGAAGGTCGTCCACTGACGAACGATTTCGCACCAAGGACGCGGGTCAATTAGCTCATCGAACGCAACACCGGCGAACTGGTCAGTAGTGACGTTGCGCAGGCAGTTGCCGCTGGTCTGGATGGCGTGCATCTGCACGGTGGCCAGTTCCGCGAGGATGTCCGGGATGTCTTCGACCGCCGGCCAGTTGAACTGCACGTTCTGCCGCGTGCTGATGTGGGCGTAGCCCTTGTCATAGTCGCGGGCGATTTTTGCCATCATGCGAGTCTGACGCGAAGTCAGCTGGCCGTAAGGCACCGCCACGCGCAACATCGGCGCGAAACGCTGGATGTACAGGCCATTTTGCAGGCGCAGGGGGCGGAATTCTTCTTCGCTCAGCTCACCTGCCAGATAGCGTCGGGTCTGATCACGGAACTGCTTGACGCGGTCCTCGATGATCCGCTGATCGTACTCGTCGTATACGTACATATAAGTCCTGTTCTCAGGCTTTGGCCACTCGGAAAACGCTGCGTTTTCGCTTGCTGGAGTCCGATGGTTCCTCTGCAATTCTGCGCGCACGGCCGCGCACTCCCTGACGGAGCCGGGGCAATATACCCGTTTGCAGTTATGCGCAAAAGTGATGTTTGAGTATATGGAAAGAACCAAAACGCCTAACGAGAATTCCTTTCACCTAACCCACATTTGTCGTGCGGACAATCATCGTCTTAACTGTGGTCGAGTCTTTCTGCAATCACCGATAAAACCGACAAGAGGCGATGCAATGAGCAACCCAACCAAGGCAAGGAAAAGCGATAGCAGTGTCGATGCATGGGCCATTCTGTTCCTGATCATTCTGGTCGTTGGAACGGCGGTGTTCTGGGTCAGCCATCAGTAAAACGACTCGTCCGGGCCCCGCTTGCGACGATTGTCGGACAAAAGGCGGGATCAAGCGCCAAAGGCCAGGTGATCAATGGCTATAATGCGCGGCCATTTTTCCTTGGGCCCGGATGATTCATGTTCAAGCTTTTCCAACTCAGCCTGCTGCTGTTCGGCGCGGTTTTCGGTACCTGCGCGCGTGCAGAGTCGGTGCTGTTCCTGAATCCCGGCTCGACGCAGGAAGCGTTCTGGGTCAGCTACTCGCAATTCATGCAGGCTGCCGCCCGGGACTTGGGCATCGACCTGCGCATTCTCTACGCCCAGCGCCAGCCGGAATTGACCCTGGCGCAGGCGCGACTGGCCCTGCAGGGGCCTGAGCGCCCGGATTATCTGGTTTTCGTCAACGAACAGTACGTGGCACCGCAGATTCTGCGGATGGCCAATGGCAGCGGGGTGAAGCTTTTTATTGTCAACTCGGGTCTGACGCCCAACCAGCAGGCGCTGGTGACAGAGGGGGCGGATCGGATAGGCAGCCTGGTGCCCAACGACGAGGAGGGCGGCTACCTGATGATGAAGGAGCTGATTCGCCTGCATCCGCCCGTGGCGCCCGGTGAAAGCATCGATCTGCTGGCGTTTTCCGGCCTCAAGATCACGCCATCGGCGCAATTGCGCGAAAAGGGCATGCAGCGGGCCCTGGCGGAGAATCCGCAGGTGCGTTTGCGGCAATTGGTCTATGGCGGCTGGACCCAGCAACGGGCTTACGAGCAGGCGAAGCAGTTGCTGGTCCGCTATCCCGACGTTTCATTGGTATGGGCAGCCAATGATGAAATGGCCTTCGGCGCGATGCGTGCCGCGTCCGAGGCCGGCAAGGTGCCGGGCAAGGACGTGCTGTTCAGTGCGGTCAACACTTCGCCCGAAGCGTTGCAGGCGCTAGTCGACGGGCGCCTGAGCGCATTGCTCGGCGGCCATTTCACTTTGGGTGGCTGGGCATTGGTCGAGCTGCATGATCATGCGCAAGGCGTCGATCTGAATCAGTATGGCGGCCGTGACCGGCAGATTCCGTTGCTGCAACTGATCGACAGGGATCATGCCCGGCGAATCCTTGCCATGGGCGCCTCGCCGGACTACGGCGTGCACTTTCGCAAGCTCTCGGCGAAGGGCCGTCCGGTGTCGTATCGCTATCCGTTCAATCTGCAGACCCTGATGCATTAAGCCGTCAGACGCCCGCCAGATGCACCACCAGTTGCACAATGCCGAACAGCGTCAGGGCGAACACCGCCGTGAACGCGATGCCCAGAAAGATGAAATGGCTGGGCTTGCCGTGGGTGAAGTCCCTTGCCCGGTTCTTGCCGCTCTGCACCCCGAACGCCGCCGCCATGACGCTGTGCAGCATCTGCCAGAAGGTCGGTGGTTTGTTGTCGACTGGATCGTCCATAAATCCCTCGTCTGAAAAGTGTACCTCTTGAGCTTAGCCAATCCTGCGAATCGTGCGGAGCCGGTCACGACAGAAGAAATCCATGGCAACAAATCGTCGCCCGTCGCGATAACTATCTAACGCAGTCCGGTTCGCCTGGCATGGTGTTCTGATGCTTTCATTCCAAGGAACGAGAGCATGTCTGAAACCTTTCAGCCGGATTCGAGCAGCGTCAAGCCTTCACGCCAGCACGTCACCCAAAGCATTCACGCAGCAATGCTCGAACAATCCATTCCCGACTGGCTGACGGAGGCTGCTTCCCATCGTCGTGCGTCGTTGAGAAACGCCAATGCCATTTTGCCGGACTGGTATCGGAAGGCCTCGTCTGGACAACGCAATGTTCTGAACGAGAGTTTTACGGCGAGCTTTCGCGCCCAGACACGATTGGACCACGCGTTGGCCGACATGCAGGGCATCCATGCGTTTGGCAAAACCCTGCTGTGCGCGATGCTCAAGGATCGTTTCAATGTCGAACTGGATGTCGAAGACACGTTTTTGCAGCTGATTCAACCGATCAATGCAGGAATATGGTCCACGGAGATCGGCACCTTCGAGGTGTCGAAAATGTCATTGCTGGAAGCCGCGCTGCACAATTTCGAAGCGGCCGAATGTGAGAGCGGTGCGTTTCACAAGCGGTCGGGATTTCTCGCCCGATTGCCGGCGGGGACTTTCAAGGCTGTGCGCACTTCGATGTCCGTCCGGCAATTCATGGTCGCCTGCCGCGCGCTGGACATTGGCGGCCAGTACCAGCGATACCTCAAGCATTATCTGTATTCCGAAAATCAGCCAGCCCATCAAACCCTGCGTGAACTATTCACAACGGCGTGCAGAGCAGCCTTGCGTGCGGCCGCCGAGCAGGCACTGCTGCAAGGAGATATCGAGCCTGCGGATCATGCATCGATCCAGGAAATCCTCGATGGGGAGCGCCAGCCCCTGCTTGGCGGCCGGCGTATCTGGTTCTGTGAAATGAGCCTGATGAGGCGTCGCCTGACCGGTTGTCTGTGGTTCGCAATCAGTGAGAGGTTCGAGGACCCTGAAGAACTGATTCTGTACATTCCCGATGATCCGCATCACCCCCTGAAGCGATACAAGACCTGGCAACTCGAGGCCGCCCTCAAACGGCGATTCACGGCCCGGGAAAGCGCGTCGTCCGATGACGGCTCGCCGACGCAATATCAACGATTTTTCAGCAGATTCGTAGCCTATGCCGACCGTGCGTACTACTTCAGTCAGTTCACTGACAATGCACCGGATGCCTCGTTCAGCAGCAGGGTCACGTCTTATCTTGCACGGATCAACGACTGGATCAACGGGCTGAGCCCTTTGCCAAACCCACTTGTCGATCTGGTGCCACCCGCGCCCGCGATCAGACAGGTTGCCAACCAGGATCCGTTTCTCGCCCCGGTCAACATGCCGTTCAAGGGGCTGCGTTTCTGGGATGACAACATCGACCTGTGGGATTACCTGTTCGAACGTCATCGCGAGCAACTGCTTGAAGATGCACGCAGTTACGCCGTGCCCGTAGAGGATGTCGATGCGAATGCTCGCAAGACACTGTTCGCGAAGTTGCTGAACAGCGGCATGCTCGTGTTCAACACGGTTTCGATGCTTGTGCCCGTGCTGGGCGAAGTGATGATGGGGGTCATGGCTTGCCAGCTTCTGGAAGAGTCCATCGAGGGCGTGATCGAGTGGAGCGAAGGGGATCGGCATGCTGCCACGGCGCATCTGGTGGACATTGCGAGCAATCTGGCGTTGATCGCGTTGATGGGGGGCGTGACGAAGGGGGTGACCCGACTGAAGCCGGTCGATGCTGCCCCGGTTATCGAGGATCTGCATCCCGTCACGCGTCCTGATGGCCATGCGCGATTGAGAAAGTCCGATCTCGGAGGATATGAAAGCACGGTCCGCTTCGATCCAGGTGTCCGGCCCGATGCGCTGGGGCGTTACGAGATACAGGGCAGACACTTCATTCGGATCGAGGGCAAGACCTATGAGCAGGTGTATGACCGGGCGCTGGGGCGCTGGTGTATCAGGCACCCCGACAATCCGCATGCGTACCTGCCTGTCCTGACTCACAACGCGGCGGGAGCGTGGCGCCATACGCTCGAGAACCCGCTGAAATGGAGTCGGCAGACCTTGTTGCGGCGCATCGGACACATCACTGAAGCGTATACAGACGAACAACTTCTCACGATCGGTGAGATCAGCGGGGTCAGCGACAACGCGTTACGCAAGATGCACATGGATAATCTTTCGCCGCCTCCGGAACTCATGGATGCCTTGCGACTGTTCGATACTGATCGTGGTGTTGTGCAAGTCATCGAGCAATTGGCAGGCGATCTGGACATCGATCATCGCTATTTACACGCCTTGCCCTTGATCATCGAACTGCCGGGCTGGCCTGTCGGGCGCACTTTGAAGGTCTATGACACCCCAGACTTTACCGGGCCTTCCACCCGCTATGGTTCGGAACATCCATTGGCGGAGATGGCGAATAAACCGCCGATCCGGCTGAGCCGCAGCCATGTGCTCAATGGTGAGTTACCCGCCAGAATCCTGTCTGCCCTCGATGAGTCCGAGATATCCGCGTTATTCGGTGACAAGGAGGCGGGTGACCGGGTATGGCGACCTCAGGCTTTTCGGGATCTGCTGGCCGATTACGCCCGGGCGAATCGTCCGACGCTGTTCGAAAGCCTGTTCCAGGAAAGTGCCATCGCGGATCCCATGATTGACAGGTTGCAGCGCGCTTACGCCGGACTCAGCGACGCCGCGGCGCAAGAGATTCTTCGCCACGCCAATGCTGACGACATGGCGATTTTGTACAGCACCGGGCGTATGCCGGACGCAATGCTGGAGGAGGCGCGATGGTATGCACGGCGCGGTCGACTGGTTCGCGCGCTTGCCGGGCTGCACATGGAGCACATGATGTCAGCTGACACTCGCCGCCTTGCCTTGCACACCTTGAGCAAGTTGCCGGGTTGGTCCGCTGATATGCAGCTCGATATCCGTGACGGTCGTGTCGACGGCAGACAGATCGATTCCATCGGTCACGAAAGCGCGGCTGTGCGCCGCAGCGTAGTCAAGAAGGGGCCGGTCTATCAGGCTTTCAATGAACATGGTGTCGCGCTCAATGAGCTGCCGGTCTCGGGAAACGGTTTTTACGCTTCGGTCTTGCGCCTGCTGCCCGAAGACGTACGAAAGGCCATCGGCCTGTCGGAGGCCGCCCACGGAAGCGATCTTCAGCGAGCCATCACTGCTTACGCTACCGAGCATGCCGGCGATACGGCCACGATTCTTGCGCTGCACGGCCGCAGGACACTCAAGTTCAAGCCACCGCAGCGGATCAGGGAGCATCTGGTGGGTTACCACGCAAGCGGCGAAGGAGCGGTCGGGCTCTCCGGTCTGAATCCTTCGCTGGTCGTGAGATTGCTCAGCCTTTATCCGGATCTGAGCATTTCCAGGGCCAACGGCGTGCTCCTGAAGATGATTCGGACAGGCAAAAGCGATGCGCACATTCTTCAATTGCTGGAGGATCTGAGGCATCAATGGCTTGAGCTTGAACAAACCCTGGACCATTGGGCCAATACCGGACCGAACCGGGCGCAAAAAGACCGGATCGCGACCCGCCTCAAAAGGTGCTGGCGAAAACGGCCATTCGCCGAAGAAAACCCGACGTTGCGCCACCTGGATCTGGCCACTGATGAAGCATTGCCCGGTTTCTCGGCGGACTTCTCCCATGTCACGGTGATGCGACTTCAAGCGCCCCACGCCACCCTCGGACAGATGCGCGGATTCCTGCGCAATTTTCCCGAACTTGAGTTCCTCGACCTCAGTGGCAATCACTTGGTCACCAGCCCGATCCCTCGGGAGTGTTCTGCACGGCTGCTTGAGCTGGACCTTTCCGACAATCCCATGAGTCGCCTGGATGTCACCGGGATGTGGCGTCTCGAATTGCTCAATTTGAAGGGGACGCGTCTTCAGGAATGGCCGCTCGGCGCTGACAGCCTGCGCAACTTGAGATGGCTGGACCTGGGTAACACGCTGGTTTCCGACATTCCACCGCAGGCCCTAGCCCGCGATGAATGGGTGCTGAACATGAATCTGGCGGGGACGCCACTGACCGATGACGCACGCTTGCAGTTGCGGGTCGCGCAGCAGCGATGCGAGCAGGCGCTGGATCTGCCGCAGGGGTCGCTGGCGCAATTCATGCTCGAAAATGTGCCCGAGCAGGACAGTCGGCCGCTAGAGAACGGCACTCTGGTGGCTGGCCGGTTGATGCGTATACCCGCGCCAATACCATTCACGGATCATGTTCCGGCGTTTACCCGGCGTTTGCGCAGGGTGCATCCATCCCTGACCGAAGAAAAGGCCGAGGAAGTGGCCGAGGGTTTATTGCAGGACGCAAGCGTCGAACAGGTCAATGCGCGGATCGAAGACTGGAATCAGAGATTGGAGTCAATGACACGCCAGCTCAATGGCTGGATCTTTACGCGTCGATCAGGAAACACACTTTTTGGAGGGCACTGGTCGACGTCACAGGGTCGCCGGGAGGCCTCGCTCAGAATCATGGAGTGCTGGAGGAAGGGGCTGCTGGGGGCGGCGGCGCGTAGCGATCGAACGCTGGATCTGGCCAATATCTCCAGATTGGGAACACTGCCTCGACTGTCTCCAGAGTTTGCACACGTGGAAGGGCTGAGCCTGAGGGGGCTCGGTTTGAGCGGAGCAGACGTTCAAGAGTTTCTTCAGGCTTTTTCCCAGGTACGCTGGCTGGATCTTGGTCTCAACGAGTTGAGTACAGTGCCATCGGTCATTGCTGGCATGGAGCGACTGGAAGAACTGGGGCTCATCGGTAACCGGTTCAACGATTTCCCGGCTCTTGTCGACGCATTGGGCCCCATGCCGCGGCTCAAATGGCTGAAGCTGAACTACAACCGTCTGACGGTTTTCAATGGAGTCACGGCCGAGCAATTACCGGCGTTGCGCTGGCTGGAGTTGAGCTTCAATCATATGAGGCAGTTCAACGGGCCTGTTAGCGCAACACTGGAAGTCCTTCATTTGAATGGCAATGACTTGCGCGAGTGGCCGGAAGGTGTGTTGCAGGCTGAGCGTCTGCTTTCGCTGAACCTGGAAGACAACCCGATAAGAGAGATTCCGCCAAGGGCGTTCGACGGAAACCACGACGTTTTGCTGGCGGGTACGCGAATGTCGCCCAACTGGCGTTCCTTGATGACGGACAGTCTGATTCGACTCAGGGCTCATCTCGACAGAGTGGGTGGTGAGCAGGTTTTGGGTATCAAGCGGGAGACGCTCGATTTTTGGCTTACCGATACCGAATTCGATCAGTTTGTTGACTGGTCCGGCAGCGAGTCCGAACCAGAGGAGGACGTCAGGTAACCTGAGCGTCACGGAGTCGAGCCCCTGTCTCAGTGCATCCGAGACAGGGGCTCTATTGCGTCAATCAGTTGTCGTAGCCGAGGTTCGGCGCCAGCCAGCGTTCGGTCAGGCTCAGTTCCTGGCCTTTGCGCGAGGTGTAGCTCTGCACCTGATCCTTGTCGATTTTGCCCACGGCAAAATACTGCGCCTGCGGATGGGCGAAGTACCAGCCGCTGACCGCTGCCGCCGGGAACATCGCGTAGTGCTCGGTGAGGAACACGCCGCTGCGACCGGCGCGCATTTCCTGGGCCTCAGGGTCGAGCAGGGCGAACAGCGTGGCCTTCTCGGTGTGATCCGGGCACGCCGGGTAGCCGGGAGCAGGGCGGATGCCGGAGTACTGCTCTTTGATCAGCGCCTCGTTGTCGAGAGCTTCATCCTTGGCGTAACCCCAGTGCTCTTTACGCACCTGCTGGTGCAACCACTCGGCGCACGCCTCGGCGAGACGGTCTGCAAGAGCCTTGACCATGATCGAGTTGTAATCGTCGCCAGCGTCCTGATAAGCCTTGGCCACTTCTTCGGCACCGATGCCAGCGGTGGTGATGAAACCACCGACGTAGTCGGTCACTTCGCTGTCCTTCGGCGCGACGAAGTCGGCCAGCGAGAAGTTCGGTTTGCCGTCGGTCTTGATGATCTGCTGACGCAGGTGATGCAGGCGCGCCATTGGCTTGCCGTCATCGCCGTACAGCTCGATATCGTCGTCATGCACCTGATTGGCCGGCCAGAAGCCGAACACCGCACGGGCGCTGATCAGCTTCTCATCGATCAGCTTGGTCAGCATCTCGCGGGCGTCCTTGTACAGCGAGGTTGCCGCTTCACCGACCACTTCGTCTTCAAGGATGCGCGGGAACTTGCCGGCCAGATCCCAGGAGATGAAGAACGGCGTCCAGTCGATGTATTCGGCCAGTACGTTGAGGTCGATGTTGTCCAGCACGCGGGTGCCGGTGAAGGTCGGTTTGACCGGAGTGTAAGAGGCCCAGTCGAACTGGGGTTTTTTTGCGATCGAAGCGGCGTAGCTCAGGCGTTCGGTACGGGCGCTGCGGTTGGCGGTGCGTTCGCGGACGTCGATGTACTCTTCGCGAGTCTTCTGGACGAAACCGGCTTTCAGTTCCTTGGACAGCAGCTGTGTCGCCACGCCCACGGCGCGGGAGGCGTCGGTCACGTAGACCACCGCGTCATTGCTGTACTTCGGCTCGATCTTCACCGCCGTGTGCGCTTTGGAGGTGGTCGCGCCGCCGATCATCAGCGGCAGGTGGAAGTCCTGGCGCTGCATCTCGCGGGCCACGTGGACCATTTCATCCAGCGACGGGGTGATCAGGCCGGACAGACCGATGATGTCGCACTTCTGCTCCTTGGCCACCTGCAGGATTTTCTCGGCCGGGACCATCACGCCGAGGTCGACGATGTCATAGCCGTTGCAACCCAGCACCACGCCGACGATGTTCTTGCCGATGTCGTGCACGTCGCCTTTCACGGTGGCCATCAGGATCTTGCCCTTGGCTTCCGGCTTGTCGCCTTTTTCCAGTTCGATGAACGGGATCAAGTGGGCCACGGCCTGTTTCATCACACGGGCGGATTTCACCACCTGTGGCAGGAACATTTTGCCGGCCCCGAACAGGTCGCCGACGATGTTCATGCCGGACATCAGCGGGCCTTCGATCACTTCGATCGGGCGGGCGAACGACTGACGGGATTCTTCGGTGTCTTCGACGATGTGGGTGGTGATGCCCTTGACCAGCGCATGCTCCAGACGTTTGTTGACGTCCCAGCTGCGCCATTCTTCGGTCTCGGCTTCCTTGACGCTGCCGTCGCCCTTGTACTTGTCGGCGATGCCGAGGAGGGCGTCGGTGCCTTCCGGCGTGCGGTTGAGGATCACGTCTTCAACGGCGTCGCGCAGTTCCTGCGGGATCTGGTCGTAGATCTCCAGCTGACCGGCGTTGACGATGCCCATGGTCAGGCCGGCGCGGATCGCGTACAGCAGGAACACCGAGTGAATCGCCTCGCGCACCGGGTTGTTGCCGCGGAACGAGAACGACACGTTGGACACGCCGCCGGAGCTCAGGGCGTACGGCAGCTCGTCGCGGATGTAGGCACAGGCGTTGATGAAGTCAACAGCGTAGTTGTTGTGTTCTTCGATGCCGGTGGCTACGGCGAAGATGTTCGGGTCGAAGATGATGTCTTCCGGCGGGAAGCCGACTTCGTTGACCAGAATGTCGTAGGAGCGTTTGCAGATTTCTTTCTTGCGCGCTTCGGTATCGGCCTGGCCGACTTCGTCGAACGCCATCACCACCACGGCGGCGCCGTAGCGCTTGCACAGTTTGGCGTGGTGGATGAACTGCTCGACGCCTTCTTTCATGCTGATCGAGTTGACGATGCCCTTGCCCTGAATGCACTTGAGGCCGGCTTCGATCACTTCCCACTTCGAGGAGTCGATCATGATCGGTACGCGGGAGATGTCCGGCTCGCCGGCAATCAGATTGAGGAAGGTCACCATGGCCTTCTTCGAATCGAGCATCCCCTCGTCCATGTTGATGTCGATCACCTGGGCGCCGGCCTCGACCTGTTGCAGGGCGACTTCCAGGGCTTCGGTGTAGTTGTCTTCACGGATCAGGCGGGCGAATTTCGCGGAGCCGGTGATGTTGGTTCGCTCGCCGACGTTGACGAACAACGAACTGCGATCGATGGTGAACGGTTCCAGACCCGACAGGCGGCAAGCCTTGGGAATGTCCGGAATCTGCCGTGGCGCATAACCGGCGACGGCTTTGGCGATGGCTTCGATGTGGCCTGGCGTGGTGCCGCAGCAACCGCCGACAATGTTGAGGAAACCGCTCTGGGCGAATTCTTCGATGACTTTGGCGGTGTCCACCGGCAGCTCGTCGTACTCGCCGAATTCGTTCGGCAGGCCGGCGTTCGGGTGCGCCGAAACGTGGGTGCTGGCCTTGTCCGACAGCTCTTCCAGGTACGGACGCAGTTCGCGGGCGCCGAGGGCGCAGTTCAGGCCCACCGAAATCGGCTTGGCGTGGGCCACGGAGTTCCAGAACGCTTCGGTGGTCTGGCCCGACAGGGTCCGGCCGGAGGCGTCGGTGATGGTGCCGGAGATCATGATCGGCAACTCGAAGCCCAGTTCTTCGAACACGCCTTGCACGGCGAAGATCGCGGCTTTGGCGTTGAGGGTGTCGAAGATGGTTTCGATCAGGATCAGGTCGGCGCCGCCCTCGATCAGGCCTTTGGTGGCCTCGGTGTAGTTTTCCACCAGCTCATCGAAGGTGACGTTGCGATAGCCCGGATTGTTGACGTCCGGCGACAGCGAGCAGGTGCGGCTGGTGGGACCGAGCACGCCGGCGACGAAGCGCGGCTTGGCCGGGTTCTCGGCGGTCTTGGCGTCGGCGACCTTGCGCGCCAGTCGTGCGCCTTCTACGTTGAGTTCGTAGGCCAGTTCTTCCATGCCGTAGTCGGCCATGGAAATCCGGGTGGCGTTGAAGGTGTTGGTCTCGAGGATGTCGGCACCGGCATCCAGGTAGGCTTTTTCGATGCCGCCGATAACATCAGGTCGGGTGATGACCAACAGGTCGTTGTTGCCCTTGACGTCGCTCGGCCAGTCGGCGAAGCGTTTGCCGCGATAATCCTGCTCTTCGAGCTTGTAGCTCTGGATCATCGTGCCCATGCCGCCGTCGAGAATCAGGATGCGCTCTTTGAGAGCTTGCTTGAGAGCTTGAAGACGGACGCTGCGATCGGACATTGGGACTACTCGAAAAAGACCATGACGAAGGAGCGGGATCATAACAAACCTGTGCCGATTTAGAGCATGTGGCGCTTTTGCATGAATATCGCTCATGTTGGTACGGGCGTCATAACGGTAGAATCGCGGCGTTTTTCTTCAGGATCAGGATCAGGGATATGTCGTACCGCGTCATCAGCATTGCATTGCTGTTTTTAAGCTTTGGCGCGGCGGCGCAGAGTCCCGCTATTTCTTCTTCTATCTCCTACACCCGAGACATCCAGCCGATCTTCACCGAGAAGTGCGTGGCCTGCCATGCGTGCTACGACTCTGCCTGTCAGTTGAACCTGGGCAGCGGCGAAGGCGCGGCCCGTGGCGCGAGCAAGATGCCGGTCTACGATGGCGAACGCACCCAGGCGGCGCCGACCACCCGGTTGTTCTATGACGCCTTCGGCAAACGCGCCTGGCAGCAGAAAGACTTTTATTCGGTACTCGACGCCCAAGGCAGTCAGGCCGCTCTGATGGCACGCATGCTGGAGTTGGGACACAAAACGCCGCTGACACCCAACGCCAAACTGCCGGAAGACATCGTGCTGGGCCTCAACCGCGAGAACCTGTGCGCGATGCCCGCCGAATTCGACGGCTATGCCGGCGCCCACCCGAAAGAGGGCATGCCGCTGGCGGTGACCGGCCTGACCGATCAGCAATACCAGACGCTGCAACGCTGGCTGGCGTCCGGCGCCCCTATCGACGAGCAAGGTCTGGCGCCGAGCACCAAGGAAGCGATGCAGATCGTCCAGTGGGAAAACCTGCTCAACCAGCCCGGCGCTCGGGAAAGTCTGGTCGGGCGCTGGCTGTACGAGCACTGGTTCCTGGCGCACATCTATTTCAAGGACGGCGAGCCGGGGCATTACTTCCAGTGGGTGCGTTCGCGCACACCGACCGGCCAGCCGATCGATCTGATCGCCACGCGTCGCCCGAACGACGATCCGGGCACCCAGGTGTATTACCGCCTGTGGCCGGTGCAGGGCGTGATCGTGCACAAGACCCACATCACCTATCCGCTGAGCGCGGCGAAGATGGCGCGGGTCAAAAGCCTGTTCTACAACGGCAACTGGCAGGTCAATGCCTTGCCGGGCTACGGGCCGCAGAGCCGGGCCAACCCGTTCGCGACCTTCGAGGCGATCCCGGCGCAGGCGCGTTATCAGTTCATGCTCGATAACGCCGAATACTTCGTGCGCACCTTCATTCGCGGCCCGGTGTGCCGTGGACAGATCGCGACCGACGTGATCCGCGACAACTTCTGGGCGCTGTTTCAGGCGCCGGAACATGATCTGTACATCACCGACCCGAACTATCGGGGCCAGGCCACGCCGTTGCTGGCGATGCCGGGGCAGAACGACGACGTCGGCAGTGTCCTGAGCCTGTGGCACAACTACCGCAACAAGCGAAACAAATACGAAGCCCTGCGCCGTGACAGCTACGCCGACCTGCCGGCGCCGAGCTGGTCGACCCTGTGGGCCGGCAACGACAACGCCTTGCTCAGCATCTTCCGCCACTTCGACAGCGCTTCGGTGACCAAAGGCTTGATCGGCGAAGTGCCGCAGACCATGTGGCTGTTCGACTATCCGCTGCTGGAGCGCACTTATTACCAGCTGGCGGTGAATTTCGATGTGTTCGGCAATGTCTCCCATCAGGCGCAAACGCGCCTGTATTTCGACCTGATCCGCAACGGCGCAGAACAGAACTTCCTGCGCCTGATGCCTGCCGATTCCCGCGAGAGTTACCTCGACGATTGGTACCAGAGCAGCGGCCAGTTCAAGATGTGGCTCGATTACGAAGCCATCGACGACGACAAGCCGACTGCGTTGAAACTCGACGAGAAAGACCCGAAACGCGATTTCGCCATGCAATTGCTGGCGCGTTACGGCGATCTCAACGCGCGTCCGGATCCGATCAACCGCTGCGAAGATGCCTATTGCTCGCGCCCGAACATCGACCCGGCCCTGCAGAACGCCGAGCAGGCGCTGAGTCGCCTGACCTCGCGTCCGGCAGCGGGCCTGAAAGTGATCGATCAATTGCCGGAAGCGACGATGCTGCGGGTCGAAACCCGCAGCGGCAAACGCGAGGTCTACAGCCTGCTGCGCAACCGCGCCCACAGCAACGTGGCGTTCCTGCTCGGTGAATCCCTGCGTTATCAGCCAGGGCTGGACACGCTGACGATTTATCCGGGCGTGCTCAGCAGCTACCCGAATTTCATGTTCAACATCCCGGCGGATCAGGTGCCGGCGTTTGTCGATGCCATGGAAGGTGCAAGGGACGCGGCGCAGTTCGAGAAAATCGTCGAACGTTGGGGCATCCGCCGCAGCCATCCGCAGTTCTGGTTCTATTTCCATGACCTGAGCCAGTACATCCACGAAACCGATCCGGTGGAAGAGGGCGTGCTGGACATGAACCGGTACGAGAATCTTTGATCGTTTGAGCGATGGCGGTTGTCCCAATCCTGTGAAGTACGGGATCGGGAGCGCCATCGATGTTGATTTCAGTGCAGGCCCTGCGAGCGCTCGCCGCGTGGGCGGTGGTCTGCCATCACTTCATGCAGATTTTCTTCGATTTCGAGGCGCGCGGGCCAATAGGGCAGCTGTTCATCGACAAGGGCGCCGTGGGCGTCGATATCTTTTTCGTGATCAGCGGGCTGGTGATTTTCCTGTCCACCGAAGGCAAGGCACTGCCGCCGGCGCGGTTTCTGTTGTATCGACTGTTTCGGATTGTTCCGGCGTATTGGCTCTACACCGTGCTGATGGCGTTGCTGGTGGTGTTCGCTCGACCGTTGCTGCCGGATCAGACGGTGGACTGGAGTCATTTGCTGCTTTCGTTGCTGTTTATCCCGACGGAAAACCCCGGCGGCTACGGGATCTATCCGACCCTGAATGTCGGCTGGACCCTGAATTACGAAATGCTGTTCTACGTGCTGTTCGCCTGGGCGCTGCTGTTCCGGCTGCAAGTACGTTTGCTGGTGGTTGCGGCGCTGCTGTTTGCGGTGTGTCAGGCCTGGACCGGGTTTGGCTGGGTCAGCGAGTTTTATCGCTCGGACATCGTTTATGAGTTCCTGCTGGGGATCGGCATCGGCATGCTTTACCGTCGCGGCTGGATCGGGCCGGCGCTTTGGCTGCCCTTATTGGGGATCGGCGCGGCGTTGCTGGCGATCTATCACCTGCCGCCGGAACCCCGATTGCTGAACTGGGGCGTGCCCAGTGCGGTGCTGGTCATGGCCAGTATGGCGCTGGAGCGGCATGTCGAGCGCAACAGGCTGCTCAAGCTGCTGGGCGACTGTTCGTACTCGGTGTATCTGATGCATGTGCTGGTGTTGTCGGCCGGCGGTTATCTGGCCCGACGCTATGGGATCAACCCGTATTTGATGTTTGTCGTCTGTGCGCTGGCCATCGCTATCGGTTCGTGGCTGAGCTACGAATGGGTGGAAAAACGCAGTTATCAATGGCTTAAAGCGCGGATTGACGGTGAACCTGGCACCTAGCCGATTTGCGAACTATTCCTACGTAAATACTAGGACTTTGTGCCGCGCGCCGATTGGCGTAAACTCCGCCTCAAGCCTGCGAGGAGTCTCCATGACCGCTATTACCATTACCGACGCCGCCCATGATTACCTGGCCGATCTGCTCTCCAAGCAGAACACCCCGGGCATCGGCATCCGCGTTTTCATCACCCAGCCTGGCACCCAGTACGCCGAAACCTGCATTGCCTACTGCAAGCCGGGCGAAGAGAAACCTGAAGACACGGCGCTGGGGCTGAAAAGCTTCACCGCTTACATCGACTCGTTTAGCGAAGCGTTTCTCGATGATGCCGTCGTCGACTACGCCACCGACCGCATGGGCGGCCAGCTGACCATCAAGGCGCCAAACGCCAAAGTCCCGATGGTCAACGCCGACAGCCCGATCAACGAGCGCATCAACTACTACCTGCAAACCGAAATCAACCCGGGGCTGGCCAGCCACGGCGGTCAGGTCAGCCTGATCGATGTGGTTGAAGACGGCATTGCCGTGCTGCAGTTCGGCGGCGGTTGCCAGGGCTGCGGCCAGGCGGACGTGACCCTGAAGGAAGGCATCGAGCGCACCTTGCTCGAGCGCATTCCGGAGCTCAAGGGCGTTCGCGACGTGACCGACCACACGCAGAAAGAAAACGCCTACTACTAAGGTGTTCGCTGCGGCATGAAAAACGGCGCCCCGTGAGCGCCGTTTTTTTATGCGTGAGATTCAATTGATCGTTCCCACGCTCTGCGTGGGAATGCAGCCGTGGACGCTCCGCGTCCCATTCACGGTCTGTACAGGTGCGCATGCCCCGCGCGATACAGCGACGACTCGCTAAAGTGATCGCTACCCAACACCCGCCCAACCAGAATCAACGCCGTACGCCGAAACCCCTTGGCCGCCACCTTCCCGGCAATATCCTCAAGCGTCCCGACCACCCAGTCCTGATCCGGCCACGTCGCCCGGTGAATCACCGCGATCGGGCAATCCGCGCCGTAATGCGGCAGCAGCTCAGCCAGGATCTTCTCCAGATGATTGACCCCCAGATGAATCGCCATGGTCGCCCCGTGCTGCGCCAGATTGCCGAGCTCTTCACCGACAGGCATCGCGGTCTTGTCCGCATAACGGGTCAGAATCACGCTTTGCGAGATGTCCGGCAGGGTCAGTTCTGCGCCCAACAGCGCGGCGCACGCGGCGGTGGCGGTCACGCCGGGAATGATCTCGAACGGAATATCCAGCTCGCGCAAATAACGAATCTGCTCGCCAATGGCGCCATAAAGGCTCGGATCGCCCGAATGCACCCGCGCCACGTCCTGGCCCTTGGCATGGGCGGTCTTGATCAGGTCGATGATCTGTTCCAGGTGCAGCTCGGCGCTGTTGACCAGGGTTTCAGCGCAATGACCTTCCAGCACCGCCGTCGGCACCAGCGAACCTGCGTAGATGATCACCGGGCAACTGCGGATCAGCCGCTGGCCTTTGACAGTGATCAATTCCGGGTCGCCGGGGCCGGCGCCGATGAAGTAAACGGTCATCGTTGGATCCTGTAGAAAAGGGGCAGGGCGGTGCTTCACAAGCCTTTCAGATGAAGAATGCTCATGATCGAAAGCGGGGATTATCGGGATTTTAAGCCGCGCCGGCCAATGCCAGAGTTGCCTGAGCGTACTTTTGCCGGGAAATCAGCAGTTTTGCCGGGCCGCTGATCAACTGTTCGGCGAGCGCCAGAGCAGCACTTTCCGCTACGCCGTAGCAACCGGTGCGTTCGAAGGCGATCTGCGAATGGTGACTCAAACGTTGCTGATAACTGGCCAGTTCCTCGCTGCTGAAATACAGCAACGGCAGCGCCAGTTGGGCGGCGAGTTCCTGCAAACCGGGTTCATCGCGCTTGAGGTCGATGCTGGCGAGCGCCTTGACCTTCTCAAGATCAATTCGATGCGCCTGCAACGCCTGATCAAGCAATGCACGCAGCGTGCTGGCCGGGCAGCCGCGCTGGCAGCCCAGGCCGACCACGAAGGTCGGCGCTGCGCTGTCATTGGTCATGCGTGGTACTGACCTTCGCTTTTGCGGCGGAACAACCAGGCGCTGATCAGGCCCAGGGCCAGCCAGAACGCGACGTTGGTCAGCTGCGAAGCGATTTTGAACTGGGCTTCGAGGGCTTCCGGGGCGAGCATCGAATGCACTTCCGGTTGCGGCGCGCCGATCACGTGCGGCACGGCAAGGATCGCCACGCCGAGGATCTTCATCAGCCAGTTACGGCTGAACGCGATCAAGGCCAGGCCGACAGCGGTGGAGGCCGCAGTGCCGATCCACCACATCTGCCGCGAGGCCAGATCCGCAGCGGCAGTGCCCGGCAGCTCAGGTGGCAGGCCCATGGTCGGGGCGAGCACGAAGGTCGCGTAACCGGCCAGGCCCCAGAGCAGGCCTTGCGAAGTCCTGGTCGGCGCACGCAGGGTGTACAGGCCCGCCAGCATCAGGGCGAAACCCACGGCAACCACCAGATTGCCGCCGGTGGTGGAGACCACGCGCTGCCAGCCGTCTTCCGGCTCCCAGGCTTCGGCATCGTGGGTGTGGGCGGCGGTGCCGGCGGCGTGTTCGTGAACTTCGGCAACCGGTTCGGCTTTCTCGAAGGTTTCGGCCTGCAAAATCAGCGGCGAAACCCAGAAGCTTTGCAGCAACGTCAGGAGCAGGGCGGCCAGAAGGCCGGTGAAACCTGCGGTCTGCGCAATACGCTTGATCATGTCGTCAGGTCTCAGTGGCACGGGAACGCGGCGCTGTGGCGGGTATCGTGCGCGGCGTTGTGCACCGCTTCGATGTGCGAGAAACCGGCGAAATACACGAGGCAGGCACCGAGGATAGACGCGCAGACGGCGGCGGTCAGGCGTTGGCTCAGGGTGGTGGTGCTGGAGATCTTGTCCGAATTGCTGCCGGTGCTGCTGATGATCGACATGGCGCTTCCCTCTGGAGTGTCAGCGGGTGAATAGAGCGCATGAAAACCCCTGCGGCCGGGCACGCAGAGGTTCGAACAGCGCCCGCCCACCGCGGGTTTGTTATGTTCAGTAACGCAAGATGCGCACTGTGTGTTGCGGGCCGGTCTCCGGGCTCACGAGGGGTTGGCGTCTGGCCGACCTGCAAGCGTCACCTTCCCATGCCTGTGGGCACAGTGGATCTGACGCTTCGCTCGCTTACCGTTGCGGGGGCAGCACCGGACTGACATGGCTTTAGAGTAAAGCACATGATTCACCGGTTTCCCGTTTCACCCTGTGAAGGGCACCCGTAACAAGTTGTGTAGGAGACCATGCGCGGGGGATTTGAGTCAATTGGGATTGGGATTGGGATTGGGGGCAGATCCGTTGCTGCGGTTATGGCTGCTTAGGGTTCCGCCCTTACGGCGGGTCACTTTTTCCAAACGCCGAAAAAGTAACCAAAAAGGCTTTACCCTGACGTTCGGCCCTCGCTGTGGCTCGGGTTCCTTCGCTCCGGGATTGATCCGGGGGCATCGCCTACGGTTTGCTTCGCTGCACCTCCTCTCGATGTGTTTGGCTTCGCCAAACGGTCGCTGCGCTCCCACCCCCGGATCAATCCCTCCACTCAGCCTGCCGACGGGCCCTGCGATCAAAAGCGGTACTCGAGCTAACGCTCATCGTTTTGAGTGGGGGGAGCTTGGGGTGTTCGGCTTTGGTTTTTTGGTGGGTTTACCCCTCACCCCAGCCCTCTCCCCGAGGAGAGGGAGCCGATTTTTGTGCTTTTCAAAGCCTGAGGTCGACTCGGTATTGCACGTCGGCGTAGCTCCCGCAAACACCTCGGTCAGTTCCCTCTCCCTCCGGGAGAGGGTTAGGGTGAGGGAAGGCTCTTGATCTGGCCTTTGCTCTGGCTCTGGCTCTGGCTCTGGCTTTTGATTTTTTGCCCCTTCGGCAGGCCGAGCGGAGGTGTCCATCAGGGGGTAGGCGCGCAGCGCCGTGCGGCGAAGCCGCATACATCGAGAGGAGGTGCAGCGAAGCAAACCGTAGGCGATGCCCCCTGATGGACACCGTAGCGAGGGAACACTGAGCCTAGGCGAAGTGCCGTACGCCGGGGCTCAGCCTTTTTGGTTACTTTTTCGGCGTTTGGAAAAAGTGACCCGCCGTAAGGGCGGAACCCTAAGAAGCCGTTACCGCAGCAACGGATATGCTCACAAATCCCAAAACCAAAAAACAACGGCCATTGACCCATCACGAACCCATGCGTAGCCTTGCGCTTTCGAGGTTCTTCGGCCCACGCCGAAGCTAAGAAGGGAACGCGGTCCAAGCCGCGGCTGCCCCCGCAACTGTGAACGGTGCTGTTCGCTGCCACGCCACTGCCAACTCAATCCAGAGCCAGCGGGAAGGCGCAGCGGATACCGGGCCAAGGCCCGAACACCGTCAGCCAGGAGACCTGCCTCGTCACAGATTCTCACTTTCAACCGGGCGGGGTGATCCGGTGGCGAACTCTCCAGGCACGCACCCGCGTTGCCGGTCTCGTCCCGTATGCCCGCCACCTTGCCAAAGGGCATCCGATGAAAACACTGGCCAAACTCCCCGTCACCATCGTCACCGGCTTCCTCGGCTCGGGCAAAACCACCTTGCTGCGGCACATGCTCGATAACGCTCAGGGCCGCCGCATCGCGGTGATCGTCAACGAGTTTGGCGAGCTGGGCATCGACGGTGAAATCCTCAAGCAGTGCACCATCGGCTGCACCGAAGAAGAAGCCACCGGCCGCGTCTACGAACTGGCCAACGGCTGCCTGTGCTGCACGGTGCAGGAAGAGTTTTTCCCGGTGATGCGTGAACTGGTGGCCCGTCGCGGCGACCTCGACCACATCCTGATCGAAACCTCGGGCCTGGCCCTGCCAAAGCCGCTGGTGCAAGCCTTCCAGTGGCCGGAAATCCGCAGCGCCTGCACCGTTGATGCGGTGATCACCGTGGTCGACAGCCCGGCCGTGGCCGCCGGCACTTTCGCCGCGTTCCCGGATCAGGTCGATGCCCAGCGCAAGCTCGACCCGAACCTGGACCACGAATCGCCGCTGCACGAACTGTTCGCCGACCAACTGGCCAGCGCCGACCTAGTGATCCTCAACAAGGCCGACCAGACCAGCCCCGAAGACCTCGCGCGCGTCCGTCTGGAAGTCGCCGAAGAGCTGCCGCCAGCAGTGAAAATCATCGAAGCCAGCAACGGTCGTCTGCCGCTGGACGTGCTGATCGGCCTCGGTGCCGGCTCCGAAGAACACATCGACAGCCGCCACAGCCATCACGATCACCACCACGGTGAAGGCGATGACGATCACGACGACCACGATCACGACGCCTTCGACTCGATCTCCATCGAGCTGCCGCAAGCCGACGAAAGCCTGTTGCTCGACGCGCTGACGCAACTGGTGGTTCAGCACGGCATTCTGCGGGTCAAAGGCTTCGCGGCGATTCCGAACAAGCCGATGCGTCTGCTGATCCAGGGCGTGGGTACGCGTTTCGACAAGCACTTCGACCGTCAGTGGGGCGCCGATGAGGTGCGCGTGACGCGTCTGGTGTTGATCGGTCAGGAACTGGATGCCGCTCAACTCGAAGCGCAACTGCGCGCCGCGCTCAGCGTTTAAGCCATGCACCTGCTCAGGACCCAGCCCGGCGGTTTCGTGTCGGACGACAACATTGCCGACCTTGGACAAACCCCCGCCGAACTGGTGATCCTGTGCAGCGGCGATTCCAGCCTGGCACTGCTCGCCGAAGCCGCGCAGCAACTGCCCGAGGATTACCCGAGCGTGCGCCTGGCCAACCCGATGCAGGTGCAGAACCATGCGTCGGTCGACCTCTACGTCGATGAAGTGCTGCGCCACGCCAAGGTCATTCTGATTTCGCTGCACGGCGGCATCGCTTATTGGCGTTATGGCGTCGAGCGGCTGGTCGAGTTGTCCGAGCGTGGCGTGCAGGTGATTCTGGTGCCGGGCGATGACCGGCCCGACCCGGAGCTCAGCGACCTGAGCACCGTGGGCGCCGAGGATCGCGACCGGCTCTGGCAGTTTTTGCGTCAGGGCGGCATGGGCAATGCGCTGGACTTTTTCCGGTGTCTGGCCAATCGCTGGCTGGAACGGGATTACGTGTGGGGCGAGCCGCAAACGCTGCCGCGCACGGCGATTTATCACCCGAACAAAAACACCGCCGCACTGAGTGACTGGCAAGCCGATTGGCTGCCCGGTCAACCGGTCGCGGCGGTGTTGTTTTATCGCTCGCATTTGCAAGCGGCGAACACGGCGTTTATCGACGTGTTCTGCCAACGGCTTCAGGTGGCGGGACTCAATCCGCTGCCGATTGCCGTGGCCAGTTTGAAAGAGCCTGGCTGCTTGTCGGTGGTCGAGGACTGGCTGGATGAGGTCCAAGCCTCGGTGATTCTGAACACCACCGGTTTCGCCCAGTCCAGCCCGGAAGCGCCGCATCTGCGGCCGTTCCGTCGCAACATTCCGGTGATCCAGGCAATCTGTGCCCAAGACAACGAGCCCGGTTGGCGCGAGAGCGAACAGGGCCTCGGTCCGCGGGATCTGGCGATGCACATCGCATTGCCGGAGCTGGACGGCCGGATCATCAGCCGACCGATCAGCTTCAAGGATCTGGCCTGGCGCAGCGAGCGCAGTCAGTCCGACGTGGTGTGTTATCGGGCCCAGCCCGAGCGTATGGATTTTGTAGCCGAACTGGCGCGGCGCTGGGTCGATCTGGCGCGGGTGCCGAACGCTGAAAAGCGCATCGCGCTGATTCTCGCCAACTACCCGACCCGGGACGGACGCATCGGCAACGGTGTCGGCCTCGACACGCCGGCTGCTGCGCTGAATATCCTGCGGGCGTTGCAGGCCGAAGGTTATCCGCTGCCGGCCGAACTGCCGGACAGCGGCACCGAACTGATCCGGCAATTGCTCGGCGGCGTCAGCAATGACCTCGACACCCTTGATCAGCGCCCGTGCCAGCAAAGCCTGGCGATGAACGACTACCTGACGATGTTCAACGCACTGCCCGAAGCCAATCGCGCGGCGGTGCTGGAACGTTGGGGTTCGCCGCAGAACGATCCGATGTGCCGTGACGGGCGGATGATGATCGCTGGTCTGCGTTTTGGTCTGACCTTCGTCGGGATTCAACCGGCGCGGGGTTATCAGGTCGATCCGAGCGCGGTGTATCACGACCCCGATCTGGTGCCACCGCACGCGTACCTCGCGTTCTATTTCTGGCTGCGCCGGACCTACGGGGCTCATGGCGTTATCCACGTCGGCAAGCACGGCAACCTCGAATGGCTGCCGGGCAAGGGCGTGGGTCTGTCGGAGAATTGCTGGCCGGACGCGCTGCTCGGGCCGCTGCCGAATATCTATCCGTTCATCGTCAACGACCCGGGCGAGGGCGCCCAGGCCAAGCGTCGCACTCAGGCGGTGATCATCGATCACCTGATGCCGCCGCTGACCCGCGCAGAAACCTACGGCCCGTTGCGCAATCTGGAGCTGTTGGCGGACGAGTATTACGAAGCACAATTGCTCGATCCGCGCCGCGCCCGGGAATTGCAGCGCGACATTCTGCAACTGGTGCGTGACACGCAGATCGATCGCGAACTGCAACTGGATGCCGCCCTCGACAGCGATGCCGACGCGGCGATCTGGCTGCCGCGCCTGGACACCTATCTGTGTGACTTGAAGGAGTCGCAGATCCGCGATGGTCTGCACATCTTTGGTGAGTCGCCGACCGGGCGTTTGCGTATTGATACCTTGCTCGCGTTGCTGCGCATCCCGCGTGGCGATGGCAAAGGGGCGCAGTCGAGTCTGTTGCGGGCGTTGGCCAAAGCGTTTCAGTTGGGGTTCGATCCGCTGGATTGCGCACTGGCTGATCCCTGGGCCGGCCCGCGTCCAATGGAGTTGCTGTCGGTCAGCGACGAGGTCTGGCGCACGGCGGGGGATACCCGCGAGCGTCTGGAGCTGTTCGCGGCGCAATTGATTGAGCAGACACTCAACCAAAATCAAGCCTTGCACAATCCCTGTGGGAGCGGGCTTGCCCGCGAAGGCGTCGTGTCAGTCAATATCTCTTTCACTGACATATCGCTTTCGTCGGATCGCCGCCCGGGGGAAAGCCCGCTCCCACAGGGACCGCGCTGGGTTGAAGTCGGTGCAATCCTCGACAACCTGCGCGAAGTGATTGCCCCACGCCTCGATGCCTGCGGCCCGGCCGAAATGCACGGCTTGCTCGACGCGTTGAGCGGCCGATTCGTCCCGGCCGGCCCGAGCGGCGCGCCGAGTCGCGGTCGCCTCGACGTGTTGCCGACCGGGCGCAATTTCTACTCGGTGGACGTGCGCAATCTGCCGACCACCACGGCGTGGCGAATCGGTTTCCAGTCGGCCACGCTGATTCTGGAGCGACACCTGCAGGATCACGGCGACCACCTGCGCCAGCTCGGCCTTTCGGTCTGGGGCACCGCGACCATGCGCACCGGCGGTGACGACATCGCACAGGCCATGGCGCTGATGGGCGTGCGTCCGGTGTGGGCCACCGGTAGTCAGCGGGTCGATGATTTCGAGATTCTGCCGCTGAGCCTGCTCGACCGACCTCGGGTCGATGTCACGCTGCGGGTCTCCGGATTTTTCCGCGATGCGTTTGCCAACCTGATCCGCCTGTTCGACGCCGCCGTACAAGCCGTGGCGGAGCTGGACGAGCCGGACGACCTCAACCCGCTGGCCGCCAAAGTGCGTGCCGAACGTGAGGCGCTGCGCCAGTCCGGGCTGGATGAAGACGCTGCCCGACGTCAGGCCGGCTGGCGGATCTTCGGTGCCAAACCCGGTGCTTATGGGGCGGGTGTGCAGGGGGCCATCGATGGTCGCCTCTGGCAAACTCGCGAGGATCTGGCCGAGGTCTACCTGAACTGGGGCGCCTACGCTTACGGCGGTTCCGACGAAGGCACTGCCGCCCGCGAGCAATTCGTCCAGCGCCTGAGCCAGGTGCAGGCGGTGCTGCAAAACCAGGACAACCGCGAGCACGACCTGCTCGATTCCAATGATTATTACCAGTTCCAGGGCGGCATGCTCGCTGCCGTGGAAAGTCTGCGCGGCGAAGCAGCGGCCAGTTATCACGGCGATCACAGTCAGCCGGATCTGCCGAAGATCCGCACCTTGAAAGAAGAACTGAACCGGGTCATCCGCTCCCGGGCGGCGAATCCGAAATGGATCGACGGGATCAAGCGCCACGGCTATAAAGGCGCGTTCGAACTGGCGGCGACGGTCGATAACCTGTTTGCCTTCGACGCCACCACGCAACTGATCGATGATCACCAGTACGCGTTGCTGGCCGATGCGTATCTGCTGGACCCGGCGACCCGCGACTTCGTGCGCGAGCATAATCCCCACGCCTTGCGCGACATGACCGAACGCATGCTCGAAGCGCAGCAACGCGGGATGTGGCAGGAACCGGGCGCCTACAAAGAGGCGCTGGAAAACCTGCTGCTGGACATAGAAGAAGAGAGCTGAGACTGAACATGACCGACACCCCGCATTTCCCGCTCTCCGCCGTGGTCGGCGCCGAGGATCTGAAGCTGGCGTTGTACCTGACGGCCATCGACCCGAAAATTGGCGGCGTGCTGATCGAAGGCCCCCGCGGCATGGCCAAGTCGACTCTGGCCCGGGGCCTTGCGGATTTGCTGGCCAGCGGTCAGTTCGTCACCTTGCCGTTGGGGGCGACGGAAGAGCGGCTGGTTGGCACGCTGGATCTGGACGCGGCGTTGAGCGACGGTCGTGCGCAGTTTTCTCCGGGCGTGCTGGCCAAGGCTGATGGCGGCGTGTTGTATGTCGATGAAGTGAATTTGCTGCCGGATCATCTGGTGGATTTGCTGCTTGATGTGGCTGCCAGCGGCACCAACCTGATCGAGCGTGACGGGATTTCCCATCGGCATTCGGCGAAGTTCGTATTGATCGGCACGATGAACCCGGAAGAGGGTGAATTGCGTCCGCAATTGCTGGATCGCTTTGGTTTGAACGTCGCACTGAGCGGTCACACAGCGCCGGTCGAGCGTGGTCAGATCATTCGTCGTCGACTGGATTTCGATAGTGATCCGCAGGCGTTCTGTGCGCAGTGGGAGGCTGAGCAGCAAGCTCTGCGTCAGCGCTGCGAGAACGCCCGCAAGGTTTTACCGGGTATTCCGCTGGATGATGCGGCGTTGGCGCAGATCACCGAGCGCTGCTTCGCGGCTGGCGTCGATGGTTTGCGCGCCGATCTGGTCTGGCTGCGTGCGGCGCGTGCTCATGCGGCGTGGCGCGGGGCTGAAGCCATCGCCGAGCAAGACATTGATGCCGTGGCTGAGTTTGCCTTGCGTCATCGTCGTCGCGAGCAGTCTTCACCCTCTGCACAGCCACCGGCGCAATCGCCGTCCGGCACTAACGCCGAGCCGAGTGAAGGGCAGGGCCAGTGGGGCGAAATGCCGGCGCCGGCCCTCGCCACCGGTGCTCGCCGCGAAGTGCCGACCTGGCCAAAAAAGCCTTAGGCATTCGCCCCCGATCCGACGCGGGGGCGAATGCCAGACCCCGCGCCGGACGCCTCGATAACGGTCGCCAGGGCAAGCGTCACGCGGCTCGCAGTGGCTCGGTGAACTGGCCCGGAACCTTGCTCAATGGTCGCCCCAAAGTCCGCGCGGATCTGCTGTTTCAACTGCGCACCCGCACGCCCCATGAACTCTGGCTGGTGATCGTCGACGCCTCGGCCTCGACCCGTCGCCATCAAGCCTTGATCGATGCCAAGGGCGTACTCGCGCAACTGTTCGACGACGCTTACCGGCAGCGCGCGCGCCTTGCGTTGTTGACCGCGAGCGGCGCGGCGCCGAAATGGCAGGTGCAAGGGCTGAAGGCCTCCAGAGGGTTACGCACATGGCTCGATGGATTGGGCGCGGGAGGCGGCACGCCTCTGTTGGCAGCGCTGACGGAAGCCGGGCATTGGCTGGCGGTGCGGCGCAAGCGTTTCCCCGCCGAACAGCAACGGTTGCTGGTGATCACCGATGGCCGGTTGAAAGACTGTCCGGAACTGCCAGGGCTCGCGTGCCCGGGCCTGTTGATCGATATCGAGCGCGGGCCGATTCGGCTGGGCCGCGCGAAACGATTGGCGACAGCACTGGACGCCGATTACCGGCATATCGACGAATTGTTGTCGGTCTGAGAGCTATGCTGCAGTGAGGCCAAATCACAGGAAGTGAATCATGCGCGTACTGGTCGCCAATCCGCAGGACGATTTTCGCGTCAAGGCCTACGCCGGCACCAACGGCGTGCTGCTCGCGATGGACCTCGCCGAACCCCGCCGCAAAGGCCTGCTGGGGTTTGCCATCGAAAAGCAGCAGGGCGACAAGCCGTGGCTGTTCCTGTTCAACAGCCTGACTTTTCCCGGCAAGGTTCACACGTTCCCGCAGTTTCACGCCACGCCGAGCGACAAGGCACCGTTGCAGAAATTTCGCTGGGCCGATTACGCGGTCAATCCAGGCATGACGATTAACTATCGCGTGCACCTGGCGTATGGCTCGCCGGATGCGCCGCAACTGGGTGAAGCGCTAGAGCTGACGATTTGTTCCGACGACGGTCATCCCGCCAATCAGTGCGTGATCTTCAACCGCGCCGTGGCTGCCAGTCAGGCGTTTCAGCGCAAATTTCCCGATCTCGACGCACAGATCAGCGCCAACAAAAACATGCCCATCGAAGCATGGCCCGATGCGGCGCGTCAGTGGCTGGAGAACGGCCTGCTCGGGCGTCTGCAGGGGTTTATCGAGCGTGCGGTGGACGGGCAGTGGGCGCTGGACATCGCGATCTACGAATATCAGTTACAAGCCATCATCGACACGGTGAACGCGGCGTTCGAACGAGGTGTTCAGGTGCGCGTGCTGTATCACGCCCGGCCCGACGACGAAGACACGACGATCAACGAAGCGAGCCTTGCGAAACTGCCGTCGACCAGCAAGCGCGGGCGGGTCACTCATAACATTTTCCATAACAAGTTCATCGTCCTCAGCCGCCTGGACGGAGGCGGTGAGCGCCAGCCGCAAGCGGTGCTGTGCGGCAGCACCAACTTCACCGCCAACGGCGTGTACCGCCAGGCCAACGTGGTGCATGTACTGGACGATTCGGCGATCAGTGCGAGTTACCTGAAAACCTTCGAGCAGATCTGGGCCGAGCCGGCGGACGTCGGCGCCACCCGCGACTGGATCACCCAACACAACCCGATGAACCCGGCGCAGCCCTTGTTCGCCGGGTTTTCACCGCGTACCGGCGGCGCCGATCTGCGGGAGTTCGTCGATATCATCGAAGGAGCGAAAAAAGACCTGCTGTTCGTCACCGCATTCGCCTTGCCCGACGCGATTCTCAACGCGTTGCTCGGCCAGCCCCACGACGACATCCTGCGTTACGGCCTGCAAAACACCGTCAGCCGCATCACCGGGTTTCACGCCGACCGAACCGCCGAGTTTGCCGCCACCGCGTTGCTCAACACCGGGCTGGAAGGCTGGCTGCGGGAAAACATGAAAGGGCAGAAAGGCAACCTGCTGGTGCACACCAAAGCCGTGGTCACCGACTTCACCAGCGACAGCCCGACCCTCATCAGCGGCAGCCATAACCTCAGCACTTCCGCCAGCAACGGCAATGACGAGAACTATCTGATCATTCGCGGCGACACCGATCTGGCGGACCGCTATGGCCTGGAGCTGCTGCGGTTCTACGAGCATTACCGTTTTCGCTACTTCGCGAAAAAACTGGCGTTGAAGCAGGTGCAGCCGCTGGCGGCGGATGACAGCTGGACCAATGACTACTACGTCGAGGGCGATCTGCGCCAGTTGTCTCGCCTCAGGTTTGCCGGGCGTTAGCCCTTACACATCCGTTGGTTGCCGATGCTGACGGGGACGGCGATAAGCTGGCGGCGTACAGATTTTGAAATGATTTCCAGCTGTAGGAAAAGTCATCAGAGCCTGTACGCTTCAAGGCCTTTTTTCATTCAGGATTTGCATGAACACCCTCTCGGAGCCTCCCAGTTCTATTCCAGGAACCACGTTCCCCTCGCGCCACGGCGCGCTCTTGACGCACTTCCAGCATCCAGTCTTCCGACTACCGACTATCGTTGTTGGCGCAGCCTTCGAGCTTGCGCGCCGCACTTTGCCGTGTCCGGCAGCCTGAATTCACTGACGAGAGATAGAGAAAGATTATGGAATGGTTAGCGGATCCCACGGCATGGTTGGGCTTGTTGACACTGATCGTGCTGGAACTGGTACTGGGTATCGACAACCTGGTGTTCATCGCGATCCTGGCGGACAAACTGCCGCCGCATCAGCGCGACCGCGCGCGGATCATCGGCTTGAGCCTGGCGCTGATCATGCGTCTTGGCCTGCTGGCGAGTATTTCCTGGCTGGTCACCCTCACGGCACCGTTGTTCGAAGTGTTCGGCAAGAGCTTCTCCGGCCGTGACCTGATCATGCTGTTCGGTGGTGTGTTCCTGTTGTTCAAGGCGACCATGGAGTTGCACGAACGGCTGGAAGGCCATATCGGCGAGCGCTCGACCAACACCGCTTATGCGCTGTTCTGGCCGATCGTGGCGCAGATCGTTGTGCTCGACGCGGTGTTCTCCCTGGACGCGGTGATTACCGCTGTGGGCATGGTCGATGAACTGGCGGTGATGATGATCGCGGTGGTCGTGTCCATTGGTGTGATGATCGTTGCCAGCAAGCCGCTGACCCGCTTCGTCAACGCCCATCCGACGGTGATCATGCTGTGTCTGGGCTTCCTGATGATGATCGGTTTTGCCCTGACGGCCGAAGGCCTGGGCTTCCACATCCCGAAAGGTTATCTGTACGCGGCCATTGGTTTCTCGATCCTGATCGAGATCTTCAACCAGATCGCCCGCGCTCGTCGCAAGCGCTCGATGCAGGGCTTGCGCCCGATGCGCGAGCGCACGGCCCACGCGGTGATGCGTCTGCTGGGCGGTCGCAAACTGGCGGTGGAGGAGGTTGGCGAGGAAATTTCCGACTTGCTGGATAACGGTGAAGCGCCGAGTGCGGAGCTGTTCGACCGTCGCGAGCGGGTGATGATCAGCGGCGTGCTGCAACTGGCTGAACGCCCGATTCGTGCCTTGATGACGGTGCGCGCCGATGTCGATCACATTGATCTGGCCGACGATGCCGAGGCTATTCGTACACGGTTGATGCATTCGTCCTACTCGCGCTTGCCGTTGATTCGTAACGGCGCAGTGGATGAGCCGTTGGGCTTCGTGCACAAGAAGGAATTGCTCAAGGAGTATCTGGCCGGCAACGAGCCGAACCTTGAACACCTGGCGCGCAAGACCGTCAATCTGCTGGACAGTTATTCGATCCTCAACGCACTGGAACAAATGCGTGCGGCCTCGACCCACATTGCCTTCGTGGTCAACGAGTTCGGTGACTTTGTCGGCGTGTTGACCATGACCGACATTCTCGAATCGATTGCCGGTGAACTGCCGGATGCCAGCGAAATCGCCGGCCCGGACGTGGTCGAGGAGCAGGGCGGGTACATCGTCAACGGTGCGCTGAACCTGACCCGTATCCGCGAGCACACCGGTTTTCGCGCCGAGCCGACCGAGGATTACCAGACCCTCGCCGGGCTGGTGATGAGCCTGCTGGATCGCCTGCCGATGAAGGGCGATCGACTGGAACATGAAGGTTGGGGCATGACCGTGATGGCGGTCGAAGAACGTCGCGTGACGCGAGTATTGCTGGTGCGTGAGGCCTGACGGCCTCACTGATGAAAAGTGTACCGGTCCTTGCCGGTATGCTTTGACTCGTACAGTGCTTCGTCAGCCTTGATCAGCGCCTGGTTGAGGGTGTCGCCATCTTCGACCCGGGCCAGACCGATGCTGATGGTCACCGGGTGCCGGGTCGGTTGCTCACGCACCACCCGGCACAATTCTCCGGCCAGCGCCTCGACATCCTCGCGGCGCACACCGGCCAGATAGATCGCAAACTCCTCACCGCCCAATCGTGCATATTCGAAGCGTGACATCACGGTTTTGATGTCCGCCGCGATGCGCTTGAGCACCTCATCGCCGATGTCGTGGCCGTACACATCATTCACTTTCTTGAAGTTGTCGATGTCGATCATCGCCAGGTAATGGTCGTGTTCGCGCGGCACGGCTTGCAGGGTTTTTCCGGCGCGGGTCATGAATGAGCGACGGTTGGGAATTTCGGTGAGGGTGTCGTTATAGGCCTGGTCCAGCAACAGCTTGGACATGATGTAGTTGTAGAGCTTGGCCTCGCGCAGCTTCAAAAACGTATAGATCGTCAACCCGCAGAGAAACACGGCGTAAGCGATGGTCATCACGCCTTTGAGTTCGAACAGCCCGACTTCGGTACCAAAAAACGGATTGAGCACCAGCCATATCACCCCTTGCGAGGTGTAGAACGACCAGCGACTGATGGGCAGAACCGAAATGCTGTAAAGCATGCTCGAGGCGCCCAGCACCAGCCACGCAGGTTGAAAACTGGCGGGCAGGCCGTCGATCAGCAGTCGCACACCAACGGTCATGGCAACGACGAACAGGATGTTCAGGATGTCGAAATGGGCGGCCTTTCGCGTGAACAGCAGAATGACCGCCTGAATCGAAAACACCGTCAGAAACACCATCGATCGCCAGGTAAAACCCTGGCCTCCAAGGAAACTGACGATCAGATCGAAGACAATCCAGACACTGATGCTTGCCAGATAAATCAGCAGGCAGAATGTGTGCAGCCGCTCGAATTCATGCTGAATGAACTCGCTCCACAGTTCGGCGGGCGCGGTCTTCTTCAGGACTTCGTCTTCAATGGTTTTGTACATTGCTGCCCGGATGCTTGCGTTGATTATCGAGGATGACCGAACCCCACGGTCGGTAGCGCAGGGAAAACACCGCGTTCTGATGGCAGCCGGTCGAGGTCGCATCCGGGCTGGCCGGCTCGGCACGGAAGGGTTCGCCCTCGCGGCTGACCTGCCGGAAGGCTTCGCGCACGATACCCACGGAGCAGGGCAGTGCACTGGCGTAACCGTTGCGCACCAGCGGTGACAAACGACCGGTGCCCGCGCCGTCCTGCCACCAGATCTGCGCACCCGCCGCCGTCAATTCGCCCAGCCATTGACCGTTGACCGCCGGGGCCAGCTTGCCGGCACTGAAGGCGCTGACATGCAGCGGCGCATCCAGCTTCGCGGCAAAGTCCTTCAATTGGCGCTGAAGTGTGGCCCGTCGATCTGCCGCCAGAAAGTGCAGGTCGTCCAGTTCCAGCGGCAGATACCACCCGCTGACCTGCAGCTTCCAGTCCTGGCGGAGCTTCTGCTGCTGGGCCAGTGACTGGCCCAGTTGTGCCTGCCAGTAGGCGCCGAGACCGGCGCTGTCCAGTTCATCGATGCGTTTGTAGTAGGCCGGGTCCATCGCCAGGCCGAGCACCAGTTGCAGACCTTCCCGCTGAGCGAGTTTCAGGCTGTTGGCGAGCCAGCCATTGGCGCCGCCGAAGTCCGAGTCGCCATAGGCCGTCCACTGGACGATCACGGTTCGCGTGCCTTGTTTCGCGGTGTCTTGCCAGACCTTCTGCCACTGCGCCTGGGTCAGGCCGGCATCGACATTCAGCGGCTGATAGAAGACACGCTCATCGGCCTTGGCGACAGTGGCACTCATCAGCAGACACAAACACAACATCCATCGAGCCATCAGAAATTCCACTCCACGCCCAGCAGCACACCGTTGCCGCCTTCATACAGATTGCCGCCCAGCGACTGTTGATATTCGGTGCGAACCGTCAGTTTCGACCGGTAGGCGTTGTAACGATCCTCGTCGTACCACCATTGCCAGCGCAGACCGACACCGGTGCGCAGGTCCTGGCGCCAGTCGTTGCTCGGGTCCTGGCTGGCAAACTCGAGGAAGCCGTAAGGCATGATCGTCTGGGCGCCACTGTCGAGAAGTTTCCAGGCGTGACCTTGCTGGAAGCGCGACAGCCACTGGTGATCGCCGGCCTTGGTCCACCACGCGGCGTCGAGGTAGAGAAAACGCTCGTCCCAATCGTTTTCATCGACCCGCCAGTCGTTGCGGTACTTGCCCTGATCGAGGAATGAGGCGGTGGCGCGCAGCAGGTAATCAGTGGTGGTGTGACCGTCCTTGCGGTGATCGTTGACCTGATCGAACAGCTTTTCCGGCACCAGCATCTGGCCGAGGCTCAGGCTGTGACTGTCGTCATCGTCGAGCTGGCTCTGCTTGTAGATCTCGCCGTAGAAGTTGATGTTCTGTGTGCCCCACGGTTTGTAGCGCAGGCCGACACCGGCGGCGAGGGACTCGGCGTAACTTGAGCGACCTTGTCCGCCCAGCAGGACGCGACCGTACACCGACAGCGTGCTGCCGGCGCGGCTTGGTTCTTCGCCCAAGGCGTGGTCCCACATTGCCAATTGCACATTCTGCGAATCCGAGCGACGGCGTGAACCTTTGCTGTCGTCCGGGCGCACGAAGTCGTTGGTCGAGATCCCGGCCGGCGACCAGGTGCTGGCAATCGTCCGGCTGTCACGCCGTGACAAGGTTTCATGGGCACGGCGCTGGCGATAACGGCGGGCCTCCATGCTGCCGTCTTCGCCATCGGCCGCCACCGGGTTCTGCTCCAGATCGATCACCCGGCGCAGTTCCTTGCGCGCGGAGGCGCTGTCTTCGACTTCGTCGTAGCGCCAGGCCAGGGTTTCGCCGAGGCGGTAATCCTCGGGGAAATCGCGGGTGGCCTGTTGCAGATACGGAATCGCCGTGGCGCGTTCTTCGCGGGTTTCGGCGCCGGCCAGACGCATGCCGTAGTCGGCGCGATAACGCGGATTGTTCGGCTCGCGGCGTACCGCTTCGGCCAGCCATGCAGTGCTTTGCGGCAGGTCACCGGCCTTTTGCGCGGTGACCGACGCGGCGTAGAAGTGCCCGGCATCCGGTGCCTGCTGCAGGGCCTGGCGCTGACGTTGCAGTGCCTGGGCGTGATCACCCCGTGCGTCGGCGATGGCTGCGCCGAGGGCCCATTCATTGGCACCGCGAGTGGTGCTCTGTTGCCAGTAGGTTTCGGCGGTCTGGCTGTCACCAACATTCAGGGCGCTGCGACTGGCTGTCAGACGCGCGTTGTCGCTGAGTTCGGCGGTCGGGATGCTGCGCCAGATCGTCAGTGCACCGGCAGAATCACCGGCCGCTTCCAGGGCATAGGCCAGCGGCAGACGACTGCCGCGATCGCCGAGCTTTTCAGCCTGCTGGTAATAGACGACGGCTTCACCCGGGCGATCAGGCATGGCGCAGCGACCGAGCGCGCGGTAATCGCCAGCCGCTTGCGGGTGGCTGCCGATGGCTTGCTGCACGGCGTCGCACTGGCCGGTCTCCGCAAGTTGCGCGAGCAGTTGGCCGCGCGTGGCACCGTCCACCCGGTTGAGCAGGAGCGCCATGCGTCGCTGTTGCTCCGGCGTCGTGGAGGGCGCTGCTGCATACAAGCCGGCCAGACGCTGCAACGCCGTCGCTGGCAAACGCCCGCCATGACGATCGAACGCGGATTCCAGCAACTGTTGAGCGTGCGCGCGGTCGCCGGCATTCACCGCAAGATAGGTGGCCTGATTGAGCGAGGAAAGATTGTCGGTCTGTCGGTAATGCAGTTCCCACAGGGTCTCCGCTTCGATCATCCGTCCCATGCGCTGCGTCAGTTCCGCACGGCGCTTGACGATATCGGGCGTCTGTTTCTGACCGGCCAGCCAGGCGTTGACTTCGGCACTGCGACCTTGCTCCTGCCAGATGTCGAGCACCTGTGTTTGTCGTCGACTGTCCCAGGGTGCCGGCAGACGGGTGCTTTGCAATAGATCCGTGGCTTGCAGGCGCTGGGCGAGTACCAGCCAGGTCTGTGGGTCGTCGGTCGGCGGGCAGCTGCGCAGTTGCTTGAGCGCGGCTTCCGGATCCTGGCGCGACAGCCATTCCGCGGTTTCCAGGCAAGGCCGTTGCAGATCGTTGCTCAGACGCTGCACGGTGGGCACGTCTTCGGTCTTGCGTGCCAGTTCCCACAGACGCTGACGTTGCGCCGGATCGGCGAGATCGCTGGCCGGCAACGACTGCATCCAGCGTTGGGCCTGTTGCTCGTGGCCCATGGCGATGGCGCGGTCGACCATCGCCAGGCGAATGTTGCGTGCGGCCTCGGGACTCGGCGCCTGTTGCAGCAGTTGCTGCAGCGGCTTTTCATCGAGACGCTGCACGTAAGCGTTGGCCAGCCGTTGCCAGCCTTCGGCGTCCAGTTGTTTGCGTGCGGCCAGCGGCGCCAGTTGGTCGATGGTGCCGCTCCAGTCGCGCAGTTGCTCCGACCAGTTGGCGCGGGCCAGGCGCAAGATGTTGTCGTCACCCTTGGGCGCCAGTTGTGCCAACCAGTCATGGGCCTTGGCCGCGCCGCCGAACTTGGCCAGGCTCAGGCTGTAGGCCTGCCACAGACGCACACGGTCATTCAGGCTGCTGGTGGCCATCCAGCTTTCAACTTGCGTGCTGGTCGGCGGATCCTGTTCGATCCAGGTCAGGCGCAGGTCGAGCAGGGCATCGCTGTTGTCCGGCAATGCTTGCAGCGCTTCCTTGTAACGGCGTTGATTGGCCAGTGACTCCACCAGCAGTGCCCGCGCCTCATCGTTTTTCGGGACCTTTTCCAGCAAGTGGCGCATCAGTCGTTCGACTTCTTTCCAGTTGCCCTTTTTCGCCTCGCGATAGCTGCGGTCCATGTAGGGGTAGCTGCGGAACTGTTCAAAGTCGCTCAGCGGTGCAGCCTGCAGCGGATACGCGGTGCTCAGGCCCAGCAGCAGGCTGCCCATCAGCAAGGTTTGACGATGCACAGGCTTCATGCGACCTCCCGGACAATGCGGTAGGCGGCTTGCTGTTCGCTGGCCTGATCGGCCAGGGCCTGTTCCAGTACTTCCTGGGTAATCATGCCCCGGGAAATCAGGTGTTCACCGAGTGACATCTTCTCGGCATCGAAGTCGATCAGCGCCTGATTGAACAGGGTCGGCGGAACCATGCCGCGCACCTGCAACAGATTGCCCAGCAGCACTTGATGGCGGCTGACCCGTTCCAGCAGGGCTTCATCGTCCTGATGGCGCTCAAGCACTTCGAGCATATGACGCACTTCCTCATTCTGGCGGGGGCTGGCGTACCAGTAACGAATCCCCAATGTGACTCGGCCCTGAGGTGCGAGACGGCTGCGCACCGGGCGTTTCAATTGACGGCTGATGGCGCCGAGCGAGACCTGACTGACCGGGCCTTCGGAGGCCAGAATCAGGGTGTCGCCTTCTTCGGCCACCGGCAAAATGCCGTAATGGGAGGCGACCCGGCGCGGTACGGCATCGATCAGGCGCTTGTCGAGCTTGAACGGATTGAGTGGCGCCCATTCCAGATCAAGCTGTTCGGCCAGGGTTTGCACGAGTTGGGTGCTGTTGATGTATTCACGCAACAGCAGTTCGCGCCCGAGGCGCCGGCGTACCGGGCTGGTGATCGCCGCTTCCAGTTGCTCTTCGGTAAGCAGGCCTTTTTCCACCAGCCGATGGCCAAGTGGAGTGCGCTGGGCCTTGGTCAGCGCCGGGAATTCGTGAGTGGTTTTGTCCCAGGCCACACGCCGCGAATCGCCCATTTCCATGACCTGACGCAAGGCGCGCAGGTTGGCGAAGAAATTGACGAAGTTGCTCCACATCATGCGCGGCGCTGACAGCAGACCTTCAACCAATCCGTAGTAACGAGTGACGAACCAGCCGCGCTGGAACAGGCGGTTGAGCAGCATCAGGCCGTTGAGCCACAGCAGCACTGAGAGCAGCGAGCTGTCGGCGAGAATCGAGGGGTAGCGCCAAGAGTCCGGGGAAATGATCGTCACCGCCCACATCGCCAGCAGTACCAGGAACAGCAGGTTCACCAAAAAACTCAGCAGGTAGGCGATCAGCCCGCGACGGTCGCGCCACAGGAAGTAGTTGAGAAGACCCTTGCGGCTCCAGCCGAGGTTCTTTGTCCCTTGGAACACGATGCCGACAATCCACCGCGACTTCTGCCGGATCGCATGTTGCAGGTCACGGGGAAAGTGCTCGCGCACGCAGATCACCTGGGAGAATTCGCGGTTCATGCCGAACACCCAGGGTTGCTCCAGCGCCAGTTTCGGATCGCTGACCGAATAGCGGGCGAAGATGCATTTCATGCCTTTCTGTTTGAGGCGGAAACCGATGTCGTAGTCCTCGGTGAGACTCTGCACATCGAAGGCAATGCCATCGCCGTCTTCCAGCAGGGCGCTGATGGCTTTACGGCTGAAGCAGGTGCCGACGCCGGCGCTGGGCACCTGGCCGGTGAGGGCTTCGCGGACGATCACGTCCTTGCCGTGGTTCTCGGCGAACTCATCGACGTAGTGCCCGGCGGTGAAGCCTTTCCACTCCGGCGCGTAGGGGTAGACCGGTATCTGGATCAGGTCTTTGTTCGGCAGCAGGTAGTTGTAGAGGCGCAATTCCATCGGCGAAATCACGTCTTCGGCGTCGTGCAGGATGAACCCGGCGAACTGGATTTTCGCCTCGCTCTCGAAGCGCAGGATCGCGTCGATGATGTTGTTCAGGCAGTCGGCCTTGCTGGTCGGGCCGGGGCGGGCGCACACCACTTTGTGCACGTTGGGGTAGTGCTGGCACACCGCGTCGACATCGGCCTGGGTTTCGGCATCGTTGGGGTAGGTGCCGACGAAAATCTGATAGTTCTCGTAGTCGATGGTCGAGGCGGCCAGACGCGCCATTTCACCGACCACGCCGACTTCGTTCCACGCCGGCACCATGATTGCCAGCGGTTTCTCGGGAATCGAATACAGGCGTTCCTCGTCGGCACGCTTGAATTTCTCGTAGATCCGCCAGCGCCGGATGAATTTGCGGCTCCAGTAAACGAGGTCGATGAACAGGTCATCGAGGCCGAGGATGAACATCAACAGGGCGAGGGCAATCGCCACATATTTGAGACCGAACAGCACATACGCGAAAAAATCGACCCAACCCAGACTCATACCCCTTTACCCGCCGCCGAGCGTGCGCTCAGCCAGGCGTAGAGGCGGTTGGAACAGATGTTGAGTGTGATGTCGGGCCACTGACGCAGAACCCGGGCCAGCGGGGCCATTTTGATGGCCTCCGGGCGAGTACCGAAAACCATCATGACATTAAAGGACATTGACCCCTCCTGGGACGAAGCAAGGCCGCGGCCAAAGGGCCGGCAGCACTTATCTCTTTCTGAGAACTAAAGAAAAGCAGCCGGATGGGAGCTTGTCCAATCCGGCTTCGAGGCTAGTTGTTACAGATCAATTGGAACGACGGTGCCATTTCCTGATGGCTCTTAGGTGGCACTTTCAGGAAAAGTTCCATCGTTTTGCGCGGGGGATGGTGCAGAGGGTGCTGAGGGTTTGGTGCAGCCAGGAGAGGGTGTGTCGGGGTTTGCGGCAAGTGGCGGGTGCTTTCACCTTGCCGATGTGTTCGGCGAAATGCTCATGAAGGGATCTTTCATCTCCAATGCCTTTGAGTTTTTTCCGCAGTTTCCCGTCCTGAAAGAAAAGCACCGTAGGGAATCCGTCGACATGAGAAATATTGGGCGACTTTTCCGCTTCGAGCATGTAGATGTTCGCCCGAAGTCGATAAGGCTCCGCGATTTCACGAAAAACCGGGCTGGCATAGGTACAGGCACCGCAGTGCTCGCTGTAGAAATACAGAATCACTGGACGCCATCCCTTCAACACTTTGCGGTAGGCGGGGTGCAACGTTGTGTGGGGGGGACGGGTTCTCATTGGAGCCTCCTTTTCAATGAGTCTGGAAGGCCTTTGACGTTAAAGCAGGGCAAAACGGCGGTCTACTGTCAGAAATTACAGGTAGGTCCTACAAAGGATGATTTCGTCCTACTTTGATGCAAGAGCATTCCCTCAGAAGACTCAGATCCGCGGAGGCCAAGCAGCTGGTATCGTTTTCAGACATTTATCAAAGGAGCTCCTGATGGGCAGCGACGCAGGTTTTAAAGCAGTTTCCGTAGTACAAACTGATGAGGAGCTTATGAATCGCCTTGAGGATCTGGAGCTGATAGCTCTCTGCAAGGAGCGGGAAAATGATCCGACCATAAAAGTTTCGATAGACGACTTTTGAGCTTGGTTCTCGGAAATAAACACTGCCCCTGAATCGATCACCCGTGCACCGACTGGGAACCTGCTACCCGCATTGTTGTAGCCAACGGTAGCGCACGCTCCGCTCTCTCACTGTCTATCTATTTTTTCTTTTTACATATCTCTTTGATTCCTCAGAATTTTCAATCCTTTGCAGATTCCCCGCGAATCCTGTGGCACACTTTCTGCTGTCTATTCCGTAGTAACAAACCGTGTTCCGGTATAGCGGAATAAACAATTCTCTGGAGTGCTTGCCATGCATCGCCGACCTTCCTTGTTCAAAGCGTGTGTTTTTGTTCTCGCGGCTTCGTCCGCTGTCATGGGTATGGCCCAGGCGGCTGACAGCAAGCTCGACAGCGTCCTGGCCCGTGGAAAACTGATTGTGGGCACCGGCAGCACCAATGCGCCGTGGCACTTCCAGGGCGCGGACGGCAAGTTGCAGGGCTTTGATATCGACATCGCCCGGATGGTGGCCAAAGGTCTGTTCAATGATCCGAGCAAGGTCGAGTTCGTGGTGCAGTCGTCCGATGCGCGGATTCCCAACCTGCTGACCGACAAGGTCGACATGAGCTGCCAGTTCATCACTGTCACCGCCAGCCGTGCGCAGCAAGTGGCGTTCACTCTGCCGTACTACCGCGAAGGCGTCGGCCTGCTGCTGCCGAACAACAGCAAGTACAAGGAAATCGAAGACCTGCAGGCCGGTGGTGACGGCGTGACCGTCGCCGTGTTGCAGAACGTGTACGCCGAAGAACTGGTGCATCAGGCGCTGCCCAAGGCCAAGGTCGATCAGTACGACAGCGTCGATCTGATGTACCAGGCGGTGAACTCCGGCCGCGCCGATGCTGCCGCCACTGACCAGTCTTCGGTCAAATACCTGATGGTGCAGAACCCTGGTCGCTACCGTAGCCCGACTTATGCCTGGAGCCCGCAGACCTACGCCTGCGCCGTCAAACGCGGCGATCAGGACTGGCTGAACTTCGTCAACACCGCCCTGCATGAAGCCATGACCGGCGTCGAGTTCCCGACTTATGCCGCGTCGTTCAAGCAATGGTTCGGCGTGGATCTGCCATCGCCTGCCATCGGTTTTCCTGTCGAATTCAAATGATCCCGTGAGAGTGGGGCGCCCTGATGCGCCCCGCTCAAGGTACTGCCGACCATGAACTATCAGTTGAACTTTGCTGCCGTGTGGCGCGATTTCGACACCTTGCTGGCGGGGCTCGCTCTGGGCCTCGAACTGGCGCTGGTGTCGATCGCCATCGGTTGCGTGATCGGCCTGCTGATGGCGTTTGCCTTGCTGTCCAGGCATCGCGCCTTGCGGGTGCTGGCATCGGTGTATGTGACGGTGATCCGTAACACGCCGATTCTGGTGTTGATTCTGTTGATCTACTTTGCGTTGCCGAGCCTGGGGATCCGGCTGGACAAGATCCCGTCGTTCATCATCACCCTGTCGCTGTATGCCGGGGCGTACCTGACCGAAGTGTTCCGCGGTGGTTTGTTGAGCATTCCCAAGGGCCAGCGCGAAGCGGGGCTGGCCATTGGGCTGGGCGAGTGGCAGGTGAAAGCCTACGTCACCGTGCCGGTGATGTTGCGCAACGTGCTGCCGGCGCTGTCGAACAACTTCATTTCGCTGTTCAAGGACACCTCGATGGCCGCCGCAATCGCGGTGCCGGAGCTGACCTACTATGCGCGCAAGATCAACGTCGAGAGCTACCGGGTGATCGAAACCTGGCTGGTGACCACGGCGTTGTATGTCGCGGCCTGTTACCTCATTGCCATGCTGCTGCGTTACCTCGAGCAGCGTCTGGCGATTCGCCGATAGGAGGCTGCGATGTACCAATCCCCCAGTTGGTTGCATGAGTTGTGGATTGCCCGCGAAGTCTTGTGGCAAGGCTTTTTGACCAGCGTGCAGGTGTCGGCGCTGGCCATTCTGTTCGGCACGGTCATCGGCGTTTTCGCCGGTCTGGTGCTGACCTACGGCAAGTTCTGGATGCGCGCGCCGTTCCGCTTTTATGTCGACCTGATTCGCGGTACGCCGGTGTTCGTGCTGGTGTTGGCGTGCTTCTACATGGCTCCGGCGCTTGGTTGGCAGATCAGCGCATTTCAGGCCGGCGCATTGGGTCTGACGCTGTTTTGCGGCTCCCACGTGGCCGAAATCGTGCGCGGCGCGTTGCAGGCGTTGCCACGCGGGCAGATGGAAGCCGGCAAGGCCATTGGCCTGACGTTCTATCAGTCCCTCGGCTACGTGCTGTTGCCTCAGGCGCTGCGGCAGATCCTGCCGACCTGGGTCAACTCGTCCACGGAAATCGTCAAGGCCTCGACCTTGCTGTCGGTGATCGGCGTGGCCGAGCTGTTGCTCAGCACCCAGCAAATCATCGCCCGGACGTTCATGACCCTGGAGTTTTACCTGTTCGCCGGTTTTCTGTTCTTCGTCATCAACTACGGCATCGAATTACTCGGCCGGCACATTGAAAAGCGGGTGGCCCTGCCATGACTCAAGCTCAAGTTTCCAACGTCCAGAACGGTCAGCCGCTGCTGGACATCCGTGGCCTGCACAAACAATACGGCGCGGTCGAAGTGCTCAAGGGTGTCGACCTGAGCATGCAGCGCGGCAATGTGGTGACGCTGATCGGTTCCAGCGGCTCGGGCAAGACCACGCTGTTGCGCTGCGTGAACATGCTCGAGGAATTCCAGGGCGGACAGATCCTGCTCGACGGCGAATCCATCGGCTATGACGAACTCAACGGCAAGCGCGTGCGCCACCCGGAAAAAGTCATTGCCCGTCATCGGGCGATGACCGGCATGGCGTTCCAGCAATTCAACCTGTTCCCGCACCTCACCGCGTTGCAGAACGTCACGCTCGGCCTGCTGAAAGTCAAAAAGATGCACAAGGACGAAGCCGTGGCCCTGGCCGAGAAATGGCTGGAGCGGGTCGGCCTGCTGGAACGGCGCAATCACTTTCCCGGTCAGTTGTCCGGCGGTCAGCAACAGCGCGTGGCGATTGCCCGGGCGATTGCGATGAACCCTAGCCTGATGCTGTTCGACGAAGTCACTTCGGCCCTCGATCCGGAACTGGTCGGCGAAGTGCTGAACGTGATCAAAGGCCTGGCCGAGGACGGCATGACCATGTTGCTGGTGACCCACGAAATGCGTTTTGCCTTCGAGGTCTCGGACAAGATCGTTTTCATGAATCAGGGGCGCATCGAAGAGCAGGGGCTTCCCAAGGAACTGTTCGAGCGTCCGCAATCGCCGCGGCTGGCGGAATTTCTCAAAAGCACGCGGTTCTGACTTTTCACTTTTTCAATCAGGAGAAACACCCATGAGCATTACTCGTTACGGCACCGGCAGCACCGCCGCTGGCGGCCAGCCGCGTCCATTCGCCCGCGCCGTTGAAGCCGATGGCTGGCTGCACGTTTCCGGGCAGGTGCCGGCGGTGGATGGCGAGATCATTGTGGGCGGCATCGTCGAGCAGACGCACCAGACCATGAAGAACCTGATCGCGATTCTCGAAGAGGCCGGTTATGGCCTGGAAGACGTGGTACGCGCCGGCGTGTGGCTGGACGATCCGCGGGATTTCAGCAGTTTCAACAAGGTCTTCGGCGAATACTTCAAGCCTGAACACGCACCGGCCCGGGCCTGTGTGCAGGCGAGCATGATGGTCGACTGCAAGGTCGAGATCGACTGCATTGCGTACAAGAAGAAAGCTTGAGAGGTGTGGCGTTGCTGAGCCCATAGCCCCCTCACCCTGGCCCTCTCCCCCAGGAGAGGGGACTGATTTCCATCGATGCAGATTGTTGTGTCAGACGCTGGCATTTGCATCGATGCGATCAGGCTCCCTCTCCCCCTGGGAGAGGGCGGGGGGTGAGGGCTGCGATCCAACTGACACAACGCCAAGGGCCAGTTACCATCCCGGCATCTTTTAAGGGAACCACAGAAATGACCGAAGACACCATCAAGCGCCGGGCACGCGGTCTGGACCGGGCGTTCGATATCCTCGATTTCCTCAAGGAAATCGGCCAGCCACTGCGCCCGAACGACATCGCTAACGGCATCGGCAGCCCGAAATCCACGGTCTACGAGCTAGTGGCGTCATTGCTCGAGCGGCGGATTCTGGAGCCGGTGGGCAAGGACGGTCACGTCTATCTCGGTCGTCAGCTGTACTTCCTTGGCCAGGCGCACTTGCGCCATTTCGACCTCAGTCGCGAGGCCGATCACGCGTTGCAGGAGATTGTCAGCCAGACCCGGGAAACGGCGCAGATGTGCCTGCTCAACGGGCGCAAATACACGGTGGCGCTGATGAAGGAGGGCGAGCGGCATTTCCGCATTTCTTCCGATATCGGTGAAAACGCGCCGATCCCGTGGACCGCGTCCGGGCGCCTGCTGCTGGCGCACTTGAGCGATCAGCAGATCAGTGACCTGATCGACCCAGACGATTTCATTCTGCCGGGTGGCGAACGCCTGCCGATGGAGACGTTTCTGGCGGAAATCCGTCAGGCCGGCATCGACGGTTTCTTCTCCTTCGACAGTGTCGCCGACACCTTTACCCATTGCTTCGCCGCCCCGGTCAAAGACCCTCAAGGCGTGGCCATCTGCACCCTGTGCATCGTCGCCCCGCGCGCCGATGCCAAGACTAATTACAACGACTATCGCCGGGTCTTGATCGAGAGTGCCAACAGCCTCGCCCGGCGAATCAACGAATAACCGCGCCTGCCTGCGGGCGCGACTGTGAGGAGTTCGACCATGACGACTGCCAACAACACTGCTGCCGTGGAAAAGGGCGATGCCGCCGTCGGCGCGCAACTGGTGCGTGACATCAGCCTGCCGGCGCTGGTGCTGCACCGCGAAGCGCTGGAACACAACATCCGCTGGATGCAGAAATTCGTCAGCGACAGCGGCGCCGAACTCGCGCCCCACGGCAAGACCAGCATGACCCCGGCGCTGTTTCGTCGTCAGCTCGACGCCGGCGCTTGGGGCATCACCCTGGCCAGCGCCACCCAGACCCGCGCTGCATACGCCCACGGCGTGCGCCGGGTGCTGATGGCCAACCAACTGGTCGGCACACCGAACATGGCGCTGATCGCCGATCTGCTGGCGGCCGATTCCGGCTTCGATTTCTATTGCATGGTCGATCACCCGGACAACGTCGCCGATCTGGGCGCTTATTTCGCATCGCGCGGCGTGCGGCTTAACGTGATGATCGAATACGGCGTGGTCGGCGGCCGTTGCGGTTGCCGCAGCGAGCAGGAAGTCATCGAACTGGCCAAAGCCATCGGCGCGCAATCGGCGCTGGCCCTGACCGGTATCGAAGGTTACGAAGGCGTGATCCATGGCGATCACGCGGTCAGCAGCATCCGTGAGTTCGCCGCCTCGCTCGTGCGCCTGGCGGTGCAGTTGCAGGACAGCGGCGCGTTCGCCATCGCCAAGCCGATCATCACCGCGTCGGGTTCGGCGTGGTACGACCTGATCGCCGAATCATTCGAAGCGCAGAACGCTGGCGGGCGTTTCCTCAGCGTGCTGCGTCCCGGCAGTTATGTCGCTCACGACCATGGCATCTATAAAGAGGCGCAGTGCTGCGTGCTCGACCGTCGCAGCGACCTGCACGAAGGCCTGCGCCCGGCGCTGGAAGTCTGGGCGCACGTGCAGTCGCTGCCGGAGCCGGGGTTTGCGGTGATTGCCCTGGGCAAGCGTGACGTGGCGTTCGATGCCGGGATGCCGGTGGCGTTGCTGCGTTACAAGGCCGGCGTGCTGCCGGCAGTGGGCGACGATGTCGGCGCCTGCAAGGTGACGGCGGTGATGGACCAGCACGCGTTCATGACCGTGGCGCCGGGCGTGGAGTTGCGCGTCGGAGACATCATTTCCTTTGGCACTTCGCACCCATGCCTGACCTTCGACAAGTGGCGCGTATGGCTGCTGGTGGACGAGCAGCTGTCGGTGATCGAAACCATGGAAACCTGTTTCTGATGAACACGCTCAGTCCATTGGGTCCGAACACCCCGCGCATCGCGCTGATCGGCGAATGCATGATCGAACTCCAGCAACGTGCCGATGGCAGCCTGCAACAGAGCTTTGGCGGTGACACGCTGAACACGGCGGTCTATCTGTCCCGCGCCATGGGCGACAACGCGGAGGTCGATTACGTCACGGCGCTGGGTGATGACAGCTTCAGTGACGCGATGTGCCGCATTTGGGCCGACGAAGGCATTGGTCTGGATATGGTCCAGCGTTTACCCGGTCGTTTGCCGGGCCTGTATTGCATCCAGACCGACGCCGCCGGCGAACGTCGTTTTCTGTACTGGCGCAACGAAGCCGCCGTTCGCGACTGCTTCACCACGCCGACGGCCGCGCCGATTCTGGCGGCGCTGCCGGATTACGACGTGCTGTATTTCAGCGGTATCACGCTGGCGGTACTCGGTGCGCAGGGGCGGGAAAAACTGATCGAGACCTTGATCGAAGCCCGTCAGCGTGACGCGCGAATCGTCTTCGACAACAACTACCGCCCACGCCTGTGGGCTTCGGTGGAAGAGGCGCGGGTGGCGTATCGCAGCGTGTTGCCCCATGTCGATCTGGCGTTGCTGACGGTGGACGACGAACAGGCGCTGTTCCATTTCGAAGACTGTGACGCGGTGTTTGAAGCGTACGCGCAGATCGGCACGCCGGAAGTGGTGCTCAAGCGTGGCGCTGAAGCCTGTCTGATCCGTTGCGACGGGGAAGCGTTCGAAGTCCCGGCGCAGAAGGTCGAGAAGGTGGTGGACACCACGGCAGCGGGGGATTCGTTCAGTGCGGCGTATCTGGCGAGTCGCTTGTCCGGCGCAAGCCCTGTGCAGGCGGCGGAGGCGGGGCATCGCTTGGCCAGTCAGGTCATTCAAGTGCCTGGGGCGTTGATCCCCAAGGATTGATGCCGATCCCTGAAGGCGCTGCCGAAAGCCGCGCCTTCGGGCACTGGATCAGTCGCGGTAAAACACCTGTACCAGGTGATACCCGAACTTGCTCTTGATCGGCCCGTGCACGGTGCGCAGCGGTTTTTTGAAGATCACCGCATCGATCGCACCGACCATCTGCCCCGGCCGCACTTCACCCAGATCGCCGCCGCGCTTGCCGGACGGACAAGTCGAAAATTTCTTCGCCAGGACATCGAACGCCTCACCGTTGGCGATGCGTTGTTTGAGTTTTTCAGCCTCTTCGGCGGTCTTCACCAGAATGTGGCGGGCTTGGGCTTTCATCGTGCAATACCTGTAGCGGGGTGACGGCGGGTCGCGGATTATGCCTCAAGTCACGGGTTTTGGCTGATCATCGTGCGGATCTTGCCGGCCAGCTGTTCGATGGAAAACGGTTTGGCGACCATGTCCATGCCGTCTTCGAGGAAGCCCTGGCGCTCGGCGGCTTTCTGCGCGTAACCGGTCATGAACAACACCTTGAGGCACGGACGATGCTGCCGGGCGATCTCCGCCATTTGCCGGCCGTTCATGCCCGGCAGGCCGACATCGGTTACCAGCAGGTCCACCCGCAGGTCGGATTCCAGTAGCGGCAAGGCTCCCTTGGCGTCTTCGGCCTCATGGGCGCGATAACCCAACTCCTTGAGCAGGTCCATGACCAGCATGCGCACCGCCGGATCGTCCTCGACCACCACCACGGTTTCGCCGGTCGCCACAGCGGGGGCCTCGGCAACCGCTTCGATTGCCGGCAGCTCCGCTTCCAGTGCATACAAGCGCGGCAAGTACAGGCGCACGCAGGTGCCCTGACCCGGCAGGCTGTCGAGGCTGACGTGCCCACCCGATTGCTGGGCAAAGCCATAAATCATCGACAAGCCGAGCCCGGTGCCTTGCCCGATGGGTTTGGTCGTAAAGAACGGATCGAACGCTTTGGAACGTACTGAAGGCGTCATGCCGGTGCCGTTGTCGCTCACCGCCAGCATCAGGTAATCACCGGCCTTGACCGGTTCGAGGGTAGTGATGTCGTTGCCGTCGAGGTAGACGTTGGCCGTTTCGATCAACAGCTCGCCGCCGTCGGGCATGGCGTCGCGGGCGTTGATCACCAGGTTGAGCAGGGCGTTTTCCAGTTGGCTGACATCGGTGCTGACCGGCCATACATTGTCGGCCAGGCGCAACTTGAGCTCGATCGGATCACCCTTGGTGCGGCGGATCAGGTCTTCCAGCGAGTGGATCAGCTCGTTGACGTCGAGGGTCTTGCGATCCAGCGACTGACGCCGGGAGAACGCCAGCAGACGGTGGGTCAGTGCCGCCGCGCGGTTGGCCGAGGACACCGCCGCGTCAGTGAAACGGCCGATCTCATCGGCGCGGCCATTGGCGATGTAGCGCTGCATCAGGTCGAGGCTGCCGATGATGCCGGTCAGCATGTTGTTGAAGTCATGGGCGATGCCGCCGGTGAGCTGGCCGACCGCTTCCATTTTCTGCGCGTGGCGCAAGGCATCTTCGGCGCGCTCGCGTTCGAACATCTCGTTCTGCAAACGCTGGTTGGCCTGGGCCAGTTGTTCGGTGCGCGCACTGACGCGTTCCTCAAGAGTTTCATTGAGGTTGCGCAGGGCTTCTTCGGTCTTTTTGCGTTCGGTCTCGTCGATCACGAAGATGTAGAAACCGTTCACTGCTCCATCCGCACCGTGGCGCGGCAGGTAGTTCATCAAGGCGTGCCGCTGACTGCCATCACGGTGCGGCGTGTACAGGCTGAACGAGCAGGGCCGACCGGCGAGTGCTTCGGCGATGTACGGCGCCCGCAGGAAATAGGCCTCTTCGCCGATCACCTCACGGATCGTGCGACCGTACAGCTCTTGCGGCGTGAGCCCGTACCAGTCGAGGTACGCGGCGTTGTTCAGGCGAAAGCGTTCTTCGTGGTCGACATAGCTGATCAGGATCGGCATGGCGTTGATGATCAGTTGCAGCTCGGTCTGGCTTTGCCGCAGTGCCTGTTCGGTGTGCTTGCGTTCGGTCAGGTCCAGCGCCGCGCCGAGAAAACGTATCGGCCGGCCGTGATGATCCTTGTAGCAGCGCCCGCGGGCGAACACCCAGCGCAGCTCGCCATTGGCTTGCAGCAGGCGGTATTCCTCAGCGTATTCGGTGCCGTGGGTAATGCAATGCTTGATACTGCGGGCGATCATAGCGCGGTCTTCGGGGTGCACGCCGTGCAGGTACTCGCTGATCGGCAACTGACCGGCCAGGGCCGGATCGACACCGTGCAACTGGGCGAAATGCGCATCGGCGATGAAGCGGTCTTCGCCAATGTCCCAATCCCAGGTGCCGACCGCATCGGTGGCCGCCAGCGCCAGTTGCAGGCGCTCTTCGCTTTCGCGTTGGGCCTTGAGGCTGTCTTCGGAGCGCTGCTGCAGTTCCAGGGCGATGCGCCGGCGTTCGTTGGTTTCGATGGCGGTGACCAGAATCCCGGCCACTTGCGCGCTTTCGTCGCGGATCGGGCTGTAGGTCAGGTCCAGCCAGAAGTCGGAGTCCTGGCCGTCCCGTTGCAGGGTAAAGCGCCGTTCGCTGTAGGTTCGCACCTGGCCTTGTAGGACGGCGCTGTAAATCGGGTCGGTAAAGTCTCTAAGTTCCGGCCATATCTGGTGCGCCGGTTGTCCGAAAGCGTGCGGATGCTTGCTCCCGGCGAGCAGTGCAAAGCCGTTGTTATAGATCTGGGTGAGTTGCGGGCCCCACAACAGCAGCATCGGCATCGGCGAGTGAATCACGATGTCCACCGCGGTGCGCAGGCTCTGTGGCCAGGTGCCAGCGGCGCCCAGCGGGCTGCGGCTCCAGTCGGTGCGGGCAATCAATGCCTGGGCGTCGTTGGTGTTCGGTACAGCGTTCATCACATCAATCCTGGGCGTCGGTCGGTGAGGCGGCGTCTACTATCCTAGTGCGGTAGACGCTGTAAGGCACGTCGCGTCACGGCGCGGTCTTGTGTTCATTGAAAGCTTCGCAGGTGCTTTTGGCCATGGAAATCGATGCATTGCTCAAACAACTGGCGAGCCGCCACGGTTCGGATCTGTTCCTGTCCACGGGCGCACCACCCAGTGCGCGGTTCGACGGGGTGCTCACGCCCTTGAGCGAGCAGCCCTTCAAACCCGGTGAGGTGGCCAGTATCGCGGTCTCCCTGATGGACGCCGAACAACGACGGGAGTTCGACCGGGATCTGGAAATGAACCTGGCGATTTCCCGCACCGGGATCGGCCGCTTCCGGGTCAACATCTTCAAACAACGCAATGACGTGTCGATCGTTATTCGTAACGTCAAACTCGACATTCCGCGATTCGAAGATTTGAAACTGCCGCCGGTATTGCTCGATTCGGTGATGCTCAAGCAAGGCCTGATCCTGTTCGTCGGCGCCACCGACTCGGGCAAGTCGACGTCGCTGGCGGCGCTGATCGACCATCGCAATCGCCACAGCAGCGGGCACATCATCACCATTGAAGACCCGGTGGAATACATCCATCGCCACAAAAAATCAATCATCAACCAGCGCGAAGTCGGGGTCGATACCCGCAGCTTTCACGCTGCGCTGAAAAATACTCTGCGCCAGGCCCCGGACGTGGTGCTGATCGGCGAAATCCGTGATCGCGAGACCATGGAACATGCGCTGGCCTTCGCCGAAACCGGGCATCTGGTGCTGTCGACATTGCACGCCAACAACGCCAATCAGGCGCTGGACCGGATCATCAATTTCTTTCCCGAAGAGCGCCGCCCGCAATTGCTGCATGCCTTGGGCAATCACCTCAAGGCGTTCGTCTCCCAGCGTCTGGTGCGAACCCGGGACGGTCAGCGACGGGCCGCCGCCGAGGTGATGCTGGGCACGCCGACGATTGCCGACCTGATCCGGCGCAATGATTTTGGTGAGCTGAAAACCATCATGGAAAAATCGGCGGAACTGGGCATGCAGACCTTTGACGGTGCACTGTTCGCGCTGGTAGCAGAAGGGGTGATCGATGAAGACGAGGCCCTGAAAAATGCTGATTCGGTGAATAACCTGCGCCTGCGTCTGAAGCTGCACGCCGACACCATGCCGTCCCCACCGCCCTCGACCGGCGAATGGGGACTGATGGACTGACAGGCTTCAGTCGCGAAGTTCGACCCGGTCGCGAAACTGCTCAAGCGCTTGCGGATTGGCGAGGGCATCGGTGTTTTTCACCGGATCACCGTGCACCACATTGCGCACGGCCAGCTCCACCACCTTGCCGCTGATGGTGCGCGGAATGTCAGTGACCGCGACGATCTTCGCCGGCACATGGCGCGGTGTGGTGTTGGCGCGGATCACCTGGCGGATCTGCTGTTGCAGTGCCTCATCCAGCGTTAGGCCGTCCTTGAGGCGTACGAACAGCACCACGCGCACGTCGTCCTGCCACTGTTGGCCGATGGCGACGCTGTCCAGCACTTGCGGGACTTTTTCCACCTGCCGGTAGATCTCCGCCGTGCCGATGCGCACGCCGCCGGGGTTGAGGACAGCGTCGGAGCGGCCGTGAATCAGCATCCCGCCGTGGGGCAGTTGTTCGGCATAGTCACCCTGGGCCCAGACGCCGGGGAACTGGCTGAAATAGGATTTGCGCAGCTTTTCGCCATCGGGATCGTTCCAGAGTCCGATGGGCATCGCCGGGAATGGTCGAGTGCATACCAATTCACCTTTTTCGCCGATCACCGGTTGTCCGGCGTCATTCCACACTTCCACCGCCATGGCCAGGCTCTTGCCCATGATCTCGCCCCGGCGAACCGCCGACATCGGGTTACCGTTGACGAAGCAGGACACGATGTCCGTACCACCGGACATCGAGGACAGGCACACGTCCGGTTTGAAGTCGCGATAAACGAAGTCATAACTCTGCGGCGACAGCGCGGAGCCGGTGCAAAGCAGGGTTTTCAGGTGGCTCAGGTCGTAGCTTTCGCGCGGCTTGATGCCGCTGCTTTCCAGGGTCGCGAGGAATTTCGGGCTGGTGCCGAACACGCTGACCTGCTCGTCGTCGAGCAGCTCCAGCAATCGCTCGTTGTCCGGATAAAACGGTGAGCCGTCATACAGCACCACCGCGCTGCCGACCGCCAGTGCCGAGACCAGCCAGTTCCACATCATCCAGCCGCAGGTGGTGTAGTAGAACAAGCGGTCGCCGGGGCCGAGATCGACATGCAGCCCATGTTCCTTGGCGTGTTGCAGCAACACGCCGCCGGTGCTGTGAACGATGCATTTCGGCACGCCGGTGGTGCCGCTGGAATACAGCACGTACAGCGGATGATCGAACGGCACCGGGACGAACTGCGGCTCATCGCCCGGTTCATAGAAGTCGTCCCACAGCGTGACGTTGGCGGGTGTCCGGTAATCCGTGGCATGGGCCTGAGGTCGCGCGTAGGGCACGATGATCAACTGCTGCAAGGTCGGCAGTTGTTCGAGGATTTCATTGATCTTGACGGTCTGGTCGATCTCTTTGCCGGCATAGCGGTAACCGGCGCAGGTGATCAGCACTTTCGGTTCGATCTGGCCAAAGCGGTCGATCACGCCGTGGGTGCCGAAGTCCGGCGATGAGCACGACCAGATTGCGCCGAGACTGGTGGTCGCGAGCATCGCCACCAGGGTTTGCCAGGTGTTGGGCATGCAGGCGGCAACCCGGTCGCCGACCACGACACCGGCTGCTTGCAGACTGGCCTGGAAGCCGGCGACTTGCTGGGCCAGTTCGGCCCAGGTCAGCAGTTCACGCTGGCCGTTTTCCCCGATAGCGATCACGGCGATGGCATCGTCGCGGCGACTCAGCAGGTGTTCGGCGAAATTCAACGTGGCGCCGGGAAACCATTCGGCACCCGGCATTTTCAGGCCTCCACGCAGAACGGTGTCCGGTTGGGTGTGAAATCTGATGCCGAAGAAATCCACGATCGCCTGCCAGAACGCTTCGCGCTGGTCGATGGACCATTGATGCAGGGCGGGGTAATCGTCGAGGTGCAGGTGATGGCGTTGATTGATGAAGTGCCGAAAGCCGTCCATGCGGGACCGGGCAATGCGTTTGGCATCGGGCTGCCAGAGAATGTCGGACATGGTTTGCCTCTTATTGTTGGTCAGAAGGCTCCCACGACAGCGTGGGAGCGATCAATTGCAAGCTTATTGCGCGAGCCACCCGCCATCGATATTCCACGCGGCACCACGCACTTGGCTGCCGGCCTCGCTGCAGAGAAACAACACCAGCTCACCCAGATGTGCCGGGGTGACGAACTCCAGCGACGGCTGTTTCTCGGCCAGCAGATCGTGCTGCGCCTGCTGCGGGTCGACACCCTTGGCTGCGCGATCGTCGATCTGTTTCTGCACCAGCGGCGTCAGCACCCAGCCCGGGCAGATCGCGTTGCAGGTCACGTTGCTGGCGGCGGTTTCCAGGCCGACCACCTTGGTCAGGCCGATCACGCCATGCTTGGCCGCCACATACGCAGCTTTACCGGTGGAGCCGACCAGGCCGTGCACCGAGGCGATGTTGACGATCCGCCCCCATCCCTTGGCGCGCATGCCCGGCAGGCTCAGGCGAGTGCTGTGAAACACCGACGACAGGTTGATCGCGATGATCGAATCCCAGCGCTCCACCGGAAATTCTTCCACCGCTGCGACATGCTGGATACCGGCGTTATTGACCAGAATGTCCACGCCGCCAAACTCGCGGTCGGCGTAGGCGATCATGTCGGCGATCTGCGCCGGATCGCTGACGTCTGCCGGGTGATGGCCGACCTTGCCGCCGAACTGCTCGACTTCGGCGATCACCTTGGAGGCGTCGCCAAAACCGTTGAGGATCAAGTTGGCGCCGGCCTTGGCCAGCGTCAGGGCGATGCCCAGCCCGATGCCGCTGGTGGAACCGGTAACCAGTGCGGTCTTGCCAGAAAGAGTCGTCATCAATACCTCACACAATGCCAGTGGCGTAGAAAGTGCCGATCACCACGAAAACCGCCAGGGTCTTGATCAGCGTAATACAGAAAATGTCCTTGTAGGCCTCACGGTGAGTCAGGCCGGTGACGGCGAGCAGGGTGATCACCGCGCCGTTGTGCGGCAGGGTGTCCATGCCGCCGCTGGCCATCGCGGCCACCCGGTGCAGCACTTCCAGTGGAATGTTGGCGGCGTGGGCAGCGCTGATGAATTGCTCCGACATCGCCGCGAGCGCGATGCTCATGCCGCCCGAAGCGGAACCGGTGATACCAGCCAGCAGGGTCACGGTGATCGCTTCGTTGACCAGCGGATTGGGGATGCTTTTGAGCCAGTCGGCCAGCACCAGAAAACCTGGCAGTGAGGCGATGACTGCGCCGAAACCGTATTCCGACGCAGTGTTCATCGCCGCCAGCAGCGCACCGCTGACTGCGCTTTTGCTGCCTTCGGCGAGCTTGCTTTTGATCGCTTTAAAACCGAATGCCAGCACCATCAGAATGCCGACCAACAGGGCTGCCTGCACCGCCCAGATCGCCGTGAGTTTGGCGATCTCGGTAGTGACCGGCGCGGCCATTCCCGGCAGCGCGAGGCTGTGGGTCTTGCCGTACCACTGCGGAATCCATTGGGTGAACAGCAGGTTCATGATGCCCACCGCCAGCAGCGGCGACAGGGCAATCCACGGGTTCGGCAGCTTAAGGTCTTCGGCGGTTTCCGGTTCGTTGCGCAGTTCGGTGCCGTAGCCTTCACCGGCACGCTGCGCCTTGTTGCGTTGGCGCTGCAGGAACAGCATGCCGGCGCAGAACACGAAAATCGTGCCGATCACACCCAGCCATGGCGCTGCCCACGCCGTGGTGTTGAAAAAGGTGCTGGGGATGATGTTCTGGATCTGCGGCGTGCCGGGCAGGGCGTCCATGGTGAACGAAAACGCGCCGAGGGCGATGGTCGCCGGAATCAGGCGCTTGGGGATGTTGCTCTGGCGGAACATTTCCGCTGCGAACGGGTAGACCGCGAACACCACCACGAAAAGCGAAACGCCGCCGTAGGTCAGCAGGGCGCAGACCAGCACGATCACCAGCATCGCCTGGCGGGTGCCGAGCAGACGAATCGCTGCCGCGACGATCGAGCGGGAGAAACCCGACAGTTCGATCAGCTTGCCGAACACGGCGCCGAGCAGGAATACGGGAAAGTAGAGTTTGATGAAACCGACCATCTTCTCCATGAACACCCCGGTGAAAGCAGGGGCGACGGCAGACGGGTCGGTGAGCAGGACGGCGCCGAGGGCGGCGATCGGGGCAAAAAGGATAACGCTGTAGCCACGGTAGGCCGCGAGCATCAGCAGCGCGAGGGCTGCCAAGGCGATGATCACACTCATGGTGTGCTCCTTCGATTGTTATTTTTGTGGGTGGAACGGGTGTGGGGAGGGCAATAGCGAGATCTGTGCCAGATAGTTAAGTTATTGAAGTAAAAGGAATTAATTTGATGTTTGGCGGTTGTTTTCGTGGTTTTGTCTCTATTTTGAGACTGCTATGACTGTGAGGACGCTTTCGCGGGCATGCCCGCTCCCACAGTTGGGCGCATTCTCCTGTGGAAGCGGGTTCGCCCGCGATGCTTTTGATATTGTCTCTTTATGGGGAATTGTGTCTCTTTATTGAGACTCTGCGATCCCAAGCGCAATCATCTTCTTGTAAAGCGTCGACCGACCCAGTCCCAGCCGCTCAGCCGCCTCGATCACCTTGCCCCCGCATTGCGCGAGGGTGGATTGAATCAACTGCCGGTCAAACCGCTCGCGGGCCTGACTGAAAGTCTCGTGGATTGCGGGCTCTGACAGAGGCGCCAGCGCTCGCTCAACCGGTGTAAACGTGCCAATCGCGGCACGAATGTCATCCGCCGTCAGCATCAAGTCATCACTGAGCAGTGCTGCTCGCTCCAGCACGTTGCGCAACTCGCGGATATTCCCCGGCCACGCGTGCTGTCCCAACAGCTCCAGCGCTTCGCGGTTCAACTCGTGCTGACTGCGCAACTCCTCAAGAATCGCTTCACTGAGCGCCGGCAGATCATCCAGCCGCTCCCGCAGCGGCGGCACCTGAATCGGCAACACGTTGAGGCGGTAGTACAAATCCGCGCGGAACTCGCCGCGCTTGATCGCCGCTTCCAGATCCGTCGAGGTCGCGGCAATCACCCGCACATCGCTCTGGATTACTTCATTGGAACCGACAGGTTCGAATTCCTTTTCCTGCAACACCCGCAGCAATTTGCTTTGCAGCGGCAGTGGCATGTCGCCGATCTCGTCGAGAAACAGCGTCCCGCCCTGAGCGATCTGCAACTTGCCGGTGCGACCCTTGCGATCGGCGCCGGTGAAGGCGCCGGGGGCGGTGCCGAAGAACTCGGCTTCGAGCAGCGCTTCGGGAATTGCCGCGCTATTGATACTGACAAACGCCTTGTGCGCCCGAGGTGAAGCGCCATGGATCGCCTGGGCCAGCAATTCCTTGCCGCTGCCGGTTTCGCCCAGCAACAGAACCGGCGACTCGGCGCTCGCGCTGCGACGGGCACGGCGCTTGACCTCGAGGCTGGCAGCGCTGGTGCCGATGAAGTGGGCGAAGTTGTATTTGGTCTGGCGGGCACGCAGCAGCGAGCGGGTCGAGGCCAGCTCTTCCTGCATGCTCAGGTAGCGCTTGAGCATCGGCGACAGCGTGCGCAGTTCGTCGAACAGGGCAAAACCGATGGCGCCGATCACCGCGCCGGCGTCGTCATGAATCGGCAGGCGCATCACCACCAGCGGTTCTTTCGGGGTGTCCTGCATGTCCAGCAGAATCGGCCGCCCGGTGCGCACCACTTCGCGCAGCAGGCTGCCGGGGATCACGCTTTCGCAAGGCTTGCCGATGGCCCCGGCGGCGGAGTCGAGCCCGAATCGCCGGGCATAGCGCTCATTCATCCAGACGATGTTCGCGTCGCGGTCGACAATCACCGTGCCTTCACTGGATTGCTCGATGATCTCGAACAACGAACGGATCGCCAGCGTGCGAACCCGTTGGTAATCCTTGAGGCTTTCGGTGGTGTTCATGGCGGCGTCCATTGGCGGAAGTCAGGTGGCGCGATTATGCCTATCCCGGATGCGCCGCCGCCAACAGCTCTTTGGTATAGGGATGCTGCGGTGAGTCGAACACGTCATGGCTGGCGCCGCTTTCGACCACCTTGCCGTCCTTGATCACGATCATGTCGTGGGCCAACGCCCGCACCACGGCCAGATCGTGGCTGATGAACAGATACGTCAGGCCATGTTTTTCCTGAAGCTGGCGGAGCAGGGCGACCACCTGTTTCTGCACGGTGCGATCCAGTGCCGAGGTCGGTTCGTCGAGCAGGATCAGCGCGGGTTTGAGTACCAATGCCCGGGCGATGGCAATGCGCTGACGCTGGCCACCGGAGAATTCGTGGGGATAGCGATGACGGCTTTCGGGATCGAGCCCTACTTCCTTGAGCACGCGGATCACCTGGTCGTCGCACTCGTCGGCAGTGGACTGGCAATGCACTTCCAGCCCTTCGCTGATGATCTGCGCCACCGACATGCGCGGGCTGAGGCTCCCGAACGGGTCCTGGAACACCACCTGCATCTGCCGGCGCCACGGCCGCATCTGTTTCTGGTCGAGGCCGTCGAGGGCCGTGCCCTGGAAGCGGATGCTGCCCTTGGAGTCGAGCAGCCGTAGAATCGCCTGCCCGAGGGTCGACTTGCCCGAGCCGGACTCGCCGACAATGCCCAGCGTCTTGCCGCGCTGGATGTTCAGGCTGATGCCATCCACCGCGCGCAGGTATTGCTTGCGCTGGAACAGCCCGCCGCCGACCGTGAAATCAACCCGCAGGTCATCGACTTCCAGCACGTTCTCGCGTTCGTCCCGGGGCAGTGCTTCGCCTTCCGGTTCAGCGTTGAGCAACACGCAGCTGTAAGGGTGTTTCGGTTCGGTGAACAGGGTTTCGCACGGCGCCTGCTCGACGATTTCCCCGGCCTTCATCACGCACACCCGTTGGGCGATGCTGCGCACCAGATTGAGGTCATGGCTGATCAGCAGCAGCGACATGCCCAGGCGCCGTTGCAGGGACTTGAGCAGCAACAGGATCTTGCGCTGTACGGTCACGTCGAGGGCGGTGGTCGGCTCGTCGGCGATCAGTAATTCAGGTTCGCAGGCCAGGGCCATCGCGATCATCACCCGTTGGCGCTGGCCGCCGGAAAGTTGATGCGGATAAGCCTTCAGCCGTTCTTTCGGTTTCTGGATGCCCACCAGTTCGAGCAGTTCGAGGATTCGCGCCTGAGCTTCCTTGCCACCGAGGCCACGGTGCAGCAACAGGGTTTCGCCGATCTGCTTTTCAATCGTGTGCAACGGATTGAGCGAGGTCATCGGCTCCTGGAAAATCATGGCGATGCGGTTGCCTCGCAGATCGCGAAGGGTCTTGGGATCGGCGCCGACCAGTTCCTGTCCGCGATAACGAATACTGCCGGTGGTCCGGGCATCGCATTCGGGGAGCAGTTGCAGGATCGAGTGGGCCGTCACCGACTTGCCCGAACCCGACTCACCGACCAGGGCCAGGCACTCGCCGGGGCGGATGTCCAGGCACAGGTTGCGCACCACGGTCTGGCCATGGAAGGCGACGCTGAGGTCACGGATTTCGATCAGGTTGTCAGTCATATCAAATATCCGTTCATGAGCGCGGGTCAAAGGCATCGCGCAGCGCTTCGCCGATGAATACCAACAGGGAAAGAATCAGCGCCAGGGTGAAAAATGCGGTCAACCCGAGCCACGGCGCTTGCAGGTTCTGCTTGCCCTGACTGATCAGCTCGCCCAGTGAAGCGCTGCCGGCGGGCATGCCGAAGCCGAGGAAATCCAGCGCGGTCAGGGTCGAAATCGCCCCGGTCAGAATAAAGGGCAGATAGCTCAGGGTTGCGTTCATCGCGTTGGGCAGGATGTGCCGGACAATCACCTTGCGATCGCTCAAGCCCAAGGCTCGGGCAGCCTTGACGTACTCGAGATTACGACCGCGCAGAAACTCGGCGCGTACCACGTCCACCAGCGCCAGCCAGGAGAACAGCGCCATGATCCCCAGCAGCCACCAGAAGTTCGGCTCGACGAATCCCGAAAGAATGATCAGCAGGTAAAGCACCGGCAGTCCTGACCAGACCTCCAGCAATCGCTGGCCGAGCAGATCGACCCAGCCGCCGTAATAGCCCTGCAGGGCGCCGGCCGCGATGCCGATCAGGGCGCTGACGAAGGTCAGCATCAGGGCGAACAGGATCGACACCCGCGCGCCGAAGATCACCCGAGCCAGTACGTCACGCGCCTGATCGTCGGTGCCCAGCCAGTTGACCGAAGTCGGCGGGCTCGGTGCCGGTTTGTTGAGGTCGTAGTTCGGGGTGTCGTCACTGAATGGAATCGGCGGAAACAATAGCCAGCCACCGTCCTTGCGGATCAGCTTCTGCACGTAGTCGCTGCGGTAGTCGGCCTGGAACGGCAGTTGTCCGCCGAACTCCTGTTCGGTGTGTCGCTTGAATACCGGGAAGTACCATTGGCCCTGATAACTGACGACCAATGGCTTGTCGTTGGCTATCAGTTCGCCGCCGAGGCTAAGCAGAAACAGGCCGATAAACAGCCACAGCGACCACCAGCCCCGGCGGTTTTTCTTGAAGCGTTCGAAGCGGCGACGGCCCAGAGGCGAGAGCTTGAACATCAGGCGTTCCTCGCGGCGAAGTCGATGCGCGGGTCGACCAGCGTGTAGCACAGGTCGCCGATCAGTTTTATCAGCAGGCCGAACAGGGTGAAGATGAACAGCGAGCCAAACACCACCGGATAGTCACGGGACACGGCTGCTTCGTAACTCATGCGCCCGAGGCCGTCGAGCGAGAAGATCACTTCGATCAGCAACGAACCGGCAAAGAACACGCTGATGAACGCCTGGGGAATGCCCGACACCACCAGCAGCATCGCGTTGCGGAACACATGCCCGTACAGCACCCGGTTTTCGCTCAGGCCTTTGGCGCGAGCGGTGACCACGTATTGGCGGGTGATCTCATTGAGGAAGGAGTTCTTGGTGAGGATGGTCAGGGTGGCGAAGCCGCCGATCACCAGCGCCGTGACCGGCAATACCAGATGCCAGAAGTAGTCGGTGATCTTGCCCAGCGTCGACAGGGATTCGAAGTTATCGGACACCAGACCGCGCACCGGAAACCAGTTCAGCGAGGTGCCACCGGCGAACACCACGATCAGGAACATCGCGAACAGGAATGCCGGCATGGCGTAGCCGATGATGATTGCCGTGCTGCTCCAGATATCGAAATGACTGCCGTGGTGCACGGCTTTGCGGATACCCAGCGGGATCGACACCAGATAAGTGATCAGCGTCGCCCACAGGCCGAGGGAAATGGTCACCGGCATTTTCTGCAGGATCAGGTCGGTGACCGTGGCGCCGCGGAAGAAGCTCTTGCCGAAATCCAGCTGCGCGTAGTTCTTGAGCATCAGCCACAGGCGTTCATGGGCGGGTTTGTCGAAGCCGTACTGTTTTTCGATGTCCTTGATCAGCTGCGGATCGAGGCCGCGACTGGCGCGGGACGTGCCGCTCATGGTCTCGCTCGCACCGCCGCCGACACTGGCGCCGCCGATGCCTTGCAGGTGGGCGATGGCCTGTTCGACCGGACCACCCGGCGCGGCCTGGATGATCACAAAATTCACCAGCAGAATGATCACCAGCGTTGGAATGATCAGCAGCAGGCGTCGCAGTATGTAAGCCCACATCAGTGCGGCCCTCCGGGTCTGCCACGGCTGATTTTCTCGGCCGTCATCTGCTGGTTGGTCAGCGGCGTGCTGCTGATTTCCCACCAGCTCTCGATCGCTTCGTCATTGCTCGCCTGCACGGTGGGAATGCCGAAGCGGTTCCACCACACGGTCGACGTGCCCGGCGGGTAATAGTTGGGAATCCAGTAGTAGTTCCATTGCAGCACCCGGTCCAGCGCATGGGCATAACGCAGCATGTCGGCCTGGGTCGAGGCGCGGATCAGGCCGTTGATCAAGGTGTCGACCGCCGGGTTCTTCAGCACCATGTAATTGTTGGCGCCGGGATCGTTGGCCGATGCCGAACCGAAGTAGTTCAACAGTTCGCCGCCGGGGGAGGTGGTGACCGGGTAACCGGTGACGATCATGTCGTAGTCGCGGCTCATCAGGCGATTGACGTACTGCGAGGAGTCGATGCGACGGATGTCGAGGTTGATGCCGATCTGTTTCAGCGTGCGCTTGTAAGGCAGCAGCAGACGGTCCATCCCGTTCTGGCTGACCAGAAAAGTAAAGCTCAACGGCTCGCCGCGGTCGTTGACCAACTGGTCGCCATCGGGTTTCCAGCCGGCCTGTTCCAGTAGCTCCAGCGCTTGCAGTTGTTTGTCGCGAATAATGCCGCTGCCATCGGTCTTCGGTGCTTCGAAGACCTGAGTGAACACTTCGTCGGGAATCTGTCCGCGCAAGGGTTCGAGAATCTTCAGTTCGGCGGCATCCGGCAACTGGCGGGCGGCCAGATCAGTATTGGAAAAGTAACTCTGCTGGCGGATGTACATGTTGCGCATCATCTGCCGGTTGCTCCATTCGAAATCCCAGAGCATGGCCAGTGCCTGACGGACGCGGCGATCCTGGAATATCGGCTTTTGCAGGTTGAACACGAAGCCCTGTGCCGACTGCGGTGCTTCGGTGGCAAGATGAGCCTTTTGCAGACGACCGTCGCTCAGGGCCGGGCTCTCGTAGCCGATGGAGTAGCCGGTGGCGGAGAACTCACGGTTGTAGTCGTAGGCGCCGCCGCGCAGGACCTGGCGGGCGACGTCGGTGTCGCCGAAGTACTCGATGCTGAAGTGATCGAAGTTGTACAGGCCACGGCTGACCGGCAGGTCCTTGCCCCACCAGTCGGGATTGCGTTCAAAGGTGATGCTGCGCCCGGAGTCGACCTTGCCTACCCGATACGGGCCGCTGCCCAGCGGCGGTTCATAGCCGCCACCGCCGGCGAAATCACGGGTCTTCCACCAATGCTCGGGAAATACCGGCAGGGTCGCGATGTCCAGGGGCAGGGTGCGGTTTTCGTTGCTCTTGAAATCGAAACGTACGGTGAGCGGGGCTTCGACTTCGACGCCTTTGACGTCGGCGAACTGGGTGCGATAACGCAGGCTGCCTTGGGTCATCAGCAAATCATAGGTGTAGCGCACGTCTTCGGCAGTAATCGGCTTGCCATCGGCGAAGCGGGCCTTGGGATTGATAAAGAAGCGCAACGACAGGCCGTCATCCGAGCGTTCCATTTTCTGCGCCACGAGGCCGTATACGGTGTAGGGCTCGTCGAGCGAGCGCTGGGCCAACGGGGAATACAGCAGGCCGTCGATCTGGCTGACGCCGATGCCTTTGTCGATGTACGGCAGGACATGGTCGAAGTGGCCGATCTCGATGGCCGAGCGGCGCATCGTCCCGCCCTTGGGCGCCCGGACGTTGGTGTAATCGAAGTGACTGAAACCGGGCGGGTATTTTGCCGGTTCGCCATAGACGGTCATCGCATGCTGCGGTGCGGCGTCCACACCGGTGATCCCGAGCAGCAGGGTCACGGCAGTGAACATCAAAGTCGGGAAAGCCAGTCGCATTGTCAGCCTTAAAGCCGGGTAATCGATAAGCGCAATTTGTACGCGAGCGGCGCGCCGTTCGCCAGCGGTGTGGTGTAACCAAAACAAAACGGCCCGCCATCAGGCGGGCCGTTGCACAGCAGGTCGGGCTGAAATCAGTCCTGACGGCTGGTGACTTCCAGCAGGTGGTAGCCGAACTGGGTCTTCACCGGGCCTTGCACGACGTTGATCGGTGCGCTGAATACCACGGTGTCGAATTCCTTGACCATCTGGCCAGGACCGAACGAACCCAGGTCGCCGCCCTGACGGCTGGACGGGCAAGTGGAGTTGGCCTTGGCCACTTCGGCGAAATCAGCGCCACCTTCGATCTGGGCCTTGAGTTCGTTGCACTTGGCTTCGCTGGAAACCAGGATGTGGCGGGCAGTGGCTTTAGCCATGGGGAAACTCTCCAATCAAATCAGTAAAGGGGGGAGCCTACCGGATTCAGTGGCCGATTTCTCGCCAAAGTTCCATTCGCTCGTCTGATACCGGCCCCTAGAGATTAGCTGCTTGCAGGCGCAGGGCGTGTTCGATGTAGAGCTCGACGGGATCGTTTTCTGTGGTGCGCTGGCCGATGCCCCGACGCAGGCTGCGCAAATGGTCGAGCGGATAATCGGAGCGGATCACGGTGCCGAGGTGAGAGCTGAAACGGCCGACAAAACCGTCGTTCTGTGCGGGTTCTGTAATGAAATATTCCGACAGGGCCAGGCAGATGCCTTGCACCGGGTCGAGGGACTGCACGGTCAATTCCGGCACAACGCCACTCCACGAATAATAGCGAACGCCATCGACCCGCTCGGCACCCTGGCCACCCCAGGTTTCGGGAAGGCCCTGCGGGTATTTGTCATTGAATTTGCCAACGCCCTCTGTCGTCAGCGCGTTGAGTGCAGCCAGCGCATTGCGAGGCAGTTTTTCTTGCCCGCTGACCAATGACAGAAAGTCGGCAAACAGCGTGGCAACGTTCTGGGCAACGGCCTCCGGCAGTCGTCCGGGGATCAACGCCTTGCGCAGGAAGTCTGCCAGCTCCGAGCCGTGGTTGGGGCCGCTGACCGAAGTCACGGACGCGACCTTGTGTGGGGCAAGCGCTGCAGCATATCGAGCAGACAGTGCACCCTGGCTGTGCCCGACCAGGTTGACTTTGGTGGCACCTGTGCCTCTTAGCACACATTCGATTTGCGATAACAGTTGCTCGCCTCGCATTTCGTTGTCATGGACGGCCGACAAGTGCGGCACGAATACCTGTACTCCGGCAGCCTTGAGTGCCTGTTTGACGTCATGGAACAGTTCGAAAGGGCCGATGCGCTCGAATCCGAACAGACCATGCACCAGCAGAACGGGATAAAGAGTCGTTGCATTTCGTTGCATTTTTCGTCCTTGATCGCAGAGATTCATCGAAGTTGTCTGCGTGCCACTCTAAAACAGTCGCTGCGCTTGCGATGCCTGAAGAATCCTCCTAATGCGTTGGAATCTGGATCAGTGTGTGTATGAAATTTCACTTTTGAATGAGGTCCCGTTCTGAATATTTGGAGGGTTCTCGCCTTATCAAGCGTGTTTTTCCTTTTTTTGCCTACTCGCTTCAGTGCAGTTAACCCTGTCCCGCCGGGTGTGGGGCTGACATCGGGTGATCGATGAAGCGCGTTAAATAGAGGCTCTTTCACGCTGCTCTTCGGCGGCGTGTCACTTCCAGGGAATGGAGCAGCTAATGAACATGACGGATGCACAGGCAACAGCTTCGCGGGAGCGAGCCAATGGGATGGATGCTGAAAGAGTCGGGGCGTTCGAGCATTGTCATGCACGCGAGCAGTCTTTATCACTGCCCGTACCCTCAATCGATTCGTTGGAGGGTGCTGTCCTTGATCCCTCACTGAGCCGGGTTGTCGTGCGGATTGCTCCCTATCCGGGTATGGCATGCGGGGACCGGATCGTGTTGAGCTGGCGTGGCCACGATATCGAAGGTCTGCCTTATCACCATGAAATACCGCGATTTATCAGCGAAGCCCAACTGGGAAGGGCGATCGTTCTGGTCGTCCGGGGCGCACACGTGGCAGCGCTGGACGGAGGTTCGCTGGAGATGTTCTGGACATTGACCAGTGCCGCGCGGCCGGAACCAGTGATTTCCTTGCGCAGGCAACTGGATGTCGGAGACGTTCGGTGCAGCCTGCTGCCAGCCACTCTCGAGGATGCCGTTGGGGGCAGCCTCGACCCCGCACGTGTGATCGATGGGACATCGGTCACGCTTCAGCCTTATGCGGGTATGAGTGCTGGCGACCGGGTGCGGTTGATCTGGGAGGGGGCCGTGCAGGGAGCATCACTTCGAGACACGCTGATCGTCGAGTCCTTTGCTGTCGGTCGGCCTCTGGTGCTGGGGATCGCGCCCGAATTCATCACGCCGCATCTCGGCGGGGAGGTGGTGGTCCGATACTGTGTCGAACAGCAGAGCGGCGCGATTCGAGAATCAGGTGAGACTCGAATCAGCATCGCTCCTCTTGAAAGAGGTGTATTGGCGGCGCCCCAAGTACTCGAAGCCGATGACGGAGTGCTCAACGTGGAGGATGCAATCGACGGCGTGAGTGTGCTGATCAGCGATGCGCGGGTGGAAGAGGGTGAGCTGGTTTATCTCAAATGCGACGGCGAGTCATTCTTTCACCGCGATGATCGCGAAATAATCAACGGAATGGCGATGCAGCCGTTGATTTTCATCGTGCCGTATCGATTCTGGCGCGAACATGTGGACACCCTTGTGCAAGTGTCCTATTCGGTCGAGAGGCTTGATGATGTGAGTCAAATGTCCGGCGTGAAGCTGCTGCGAGTAAAGGGTTGATGTGTCGACATTGAGCATCGGCTGGCCCTCCGGGTGAATGACACACCGGAGGGCGGCTTGGCTGTCAGGACTGTTGTCGAATGCGTTGCGCGGCATCCAGCAACAAGCGTTCTGTTGCATCGAACCCGAGACAGCCATCTGTCACCGAAACGCCATAACGAAGCGACTCGCTCAGGGGCTGGCATCCCTCGAACAGGTGCGACTCGAGCATCATGCCGATCAACGAGCGGTTACCTTGCAGTCGCTGCTCCAGCACATCGTTGAACACGCCCGGCTGGCGGAGCGGGTCCTTGCCACTGTTGGCATGGCTGCAATCGACCATGATCCGGCTCGGAATTTTCAGGCGGTTCAACTCGGTATTGATGACGGCAACGCTTTCGCGGTCGTAGTTCGGCCCTTGGTGACCTCCACGCAGCACCAGGTGGGTGTCCGGGTTGCCCGGGGTCTGGATGATCGCCGGGTGGCCCTGGCTGTCTACGCCGAAATGGCGATGGGCATGGGCTGCCGAACGCATTGCGTCAACGGCGACGGTCACACCGCCATCGGTGCCGTTCTTGAAGCCGACCGGCATGCTCAGTCCGCTGGCCATTTCCCGGTGGATCTGTGACTCGGTTGTGCGGGCGCCAATGGCGACCCAGCTCAGCAAGTCATCGAAGTACCCGGCAGCCATGGGCTGCAGCAGTTCGGTGGCAATCGGGAGCCCGAGGCGGATCATTTCCAGCATCAGTTCGCGCGACAGCGTGAGGCCGGCAGCCATGTCGTCGCTGCCATTCAGATGAGGGTCGTAGGCAAGGCCTTTCCAGCCGACGGTGGTGCGAGGTTTTTCGACGTAGGCACGCATCACGAGCAGCATGTCATCACGGACTTCTTCGGCCAGGCGCGAAAGTTTGCTGGCGTATTCAAGCGCGGACTCGGGGTCGTGAATCGAGCAGGGGCCGACGATCACCAGCAGACGCGGGTCATGGCCATCGAGAATTGCGCGGACCGCCTGGCGGTGGGCGACGACTTGCTGGTTCAGCGCACTGCTCAGGGGCAATTGCTGTTTGAGTTGCAGCGAACTCGGCAGACGCAGGGTCAATGCTTCGTTGGCAGGGTTAAGAGTGGACAGTGGCAGAGCAGAAACGGACGAGTTCATATTCGGTCTTCCTGGGCGGACGGCGGGTGCTTCCCGCTCACTCGGCCCTACTGGGGTGTTCGACAATTGGCCGGATTGGCTACGTGTGTTGGCTTGCCACCTGTGGGTGACCGATCGGAGGCGGCAGGCTGTCCCGAGCGGAGGCTGGTAAATCGCCAGGCGGTAAAACTGTCGTAACGGTAATAAGTGGCGTAGTTCATTGGTTGAATCCTCAAAGTGTCTGGTGTGTTGCTGAAAAAATTAGGGCCTGAAAAAACAAAACCCCCGGTCGGGAGGCCGACCGGGGGTTGAGAAATCTCTGGTAGGCGACCCGTTCAAATGGGCGCCGGTTGGGTATCAGGCGCGCCAGTGGCTAAACCAATACCCAAAATAAAAGCTTGCAGGAGCAGCGCAGACGCCATTCGCCCGGGCAGCCGCAACCGAACGCGAGGCGCTGGCAGTACGAAGCTGTGAAAGGGCGTTGAACATGAACTGTCTCCAAAGAATGCGCCGAGCTTACTAGAGGCTGCTGCGCGTCAGCAATCAGAAAATGCTATTGAACGCTTAAGAGGGCCTCTATGGGTTGAGCGCCTGCAAAGGTGTGACACACTCTGCTTTCTGAACTTGCGCTCAAGGAAGGTGCATGAACTTGACTAAGATCGAGGCAGGAATGAGTTTTGAGTTGCGCCAGGCAACGTCCGCCGACCTGTCGTTTGTACGAGAGCTGACTTGCCGAAACATGCTCCGCTACTACATTCACTATGACTTGCTGTGGCAGGACGAGGCGTTTGATGTCGCTTGGGCTGGCCGCGAAAGCTGGTTGATCCTTCGTGATGGCGAATTGAAGGGGTATTTCAGTCTGAGTCGAGATGCGCGGGCTTTGTACATCCGAGAATTGCAGATCGTCGAAAGCGCTCAAGGCCAGGGCGCGGGATCCTGGGCGATCGATCAGGTTGTTGCGATGGCTCGGCGTGAGAGTCGCCCGGCCTTGCGCCTGACAGTGTTCAAAAATAATCCGGCGCAAAACCTGTATCGAAGAAAAGGAATGATTGTGCAGGGCGAGGACGAGTGTTTCCTGCGAATGCAGCTCGATTTCAGTACACCTGTGCTCTGAAACCCACGGCTGGCAAGCTCTCGATGAAAAGTTGAAACTTTTTATATGTTGCTTGCCGCTAGGTCTGCCCGGCACTTTTTGCTAAGGTGTCCGGCATCCCAATAAGACCATATCGCGAGGTGTCTGCTTGATTAGGGTGCTAGTGGTCGACGACCATGATCTCGTTCGTACAGGCATTACACGGATGCTGGCCGATATCGATGGCCTGCAGGTGGTAGGCCAGGCCGAGTCCGGGGAAGAATCCCTCATCAAGGCTCGTGAGTTGAAGCCCGACGTGGTGCTGATGGACGTCAAGATGCCAGGCATCGGCGGTCTCGAAGCCACGCGCAAACTGTTGCGAAGTCATCCCGACATCAAAGTGGTCGCGGTCACTGTGTGCGAGGAAGATCCGTTTCCCACACGGTTGTTGCAGGCCGGTGCGGCGGGGTATCTGACCAAGGGCGCCGGATTGCCGGAAATGGTTCAGGCCATTCGCCTGGTATTTGCCGGCCAGCGCTACATCAGCCCGCAAATTGCCCAGCAACTGGCAATCAAATCCTTTCAGCCGACCAACGATTCACCGTTCGATGCGTTGTCTGAACGGGAAATCCAGATTGCGCTGATGATTGTCGGCTGTCAGAAGGTTCAGATCATTTCCGACAAATTGTGCCTTTCGCCGAAAACCGTTAACACCTACCGCTACCGCATTTTCGAGAAGCTCTCGATCAGCAGCGATGTCGAACTGACGCTGTTGGCGGTTCGACACGGCATGGTTGATGCCAGCCTCTGACCATGACTGAAGCATTCGATTCGGGCGCCTTTCTTTCGACCGTCAGTGGGCGCCCCGGCGTGTACCGCATGTTCGACAGCGATGCGCGTCTGCTGTACGTCGGCAAGGCGAAGAACCTCAAGAAACGTCTGGCCAGTTACTTTCGCAAGACAGGCCTGGCGCCGAAAACCGCGGCACTGGTCGGGCGTATCGCCCAGGTCGAAACCACCATCACGTCCAACGAGACAGAGGCGTTGCTGCTCGAGCAAACCCTGATCAAGGAGTGGCGGCCGCCGTACAACATCCTGCTGCGCGACGATAAATCCTATCCCTATGTCTTTTTGTCTGACGGGCAATTCCCGCGCCTGAGCATTCATCGCGGGGCTAAAAAGGCCAAGGGCAAGTATTTCGGTCCCTATCCGAGTGCCGGGGCGATTCGCGAAAGTCTCAGTCTTCTGCAGAAAACGTTCTTCGTGCGTCAGTGCGAGGACAGCTACTACAAGAACCGGACCCGGCCGTGCCTGCAATATCAGATCAAGCGTTGCAAGGCGCCCTGCGTCGGATTGGTCGAGCCTGAGGTTTACGCCGAGGACGTGCGTCACTCGGTGATGTTCCTCGAAGGGCGCAGTCATGCGTTGACCAATGAGCTGTCGACGGCGATGGAAGAGGCAGCAATCAACCTCGAATTCGAACGCGCCGCCGAACTGCGCGACCAGATTGCCTTGCTGCGTCGGGTGCAGGATCAACAGAGCATGGAGGGCGGTACCGGCGACATCGATGTGATCGCTGCGTTCGTCAATCCGGGCGGTGCCTGTGTCCACCTGATCAGCGTGCGGGGAGGGCGGGTGCTTGGCAGCAAGAACTTCTTCCCACAAGTCGGGATTGAAGAAGAAGTGGCCGAGGTCATGGCCGCTTTCCTCGGGCAATACTTCATCAGCAGCCCTGAACGCGATTTGCCGAGCGAACTGATCGTCAACGTCGTGCACGAAGACTTCCCTGCGCTGATCGAGGCCATTCAGGCGCTGCGCGGACGTGAGCTGACTATCAGCCATCGGGTACGCGGCACACGGGCGCGCTGGCAGCAACTGGCTGTGACCAATGCCGAACAGGCGCTGGGCGCCCGGCTGGCCAACCGTCAGCACGTTGCCGCGCGTTTCGAGGCATTGGCAGAAGTGTTGAACCTCGACGAGCCGCCGCAACGGCTGGAGTGCTATGACATCAGCCACTCCAGCGGTGAAGCCACGGTGGCCTCCTGCGTGGTGTTCGGCCCGGAGGGGGCGATCAAATCGGATTACCGTCGGTACAACATAGAAGGCGTGACCGCCGGCGACGATTATGCCGCCATGCATCAGGCCCTGACCCGACGCTTCAGCAAGTTGAAGGAAGGCGAGGGCAAATTGCCGGACATCCTGTTGGTGGACGGCGGCAAGGGGCAGCTGTCGATGGCGCGTGATGTGCTCAACGAGCTGGCTGTCCCGGATCTGATCTTGCTGGGGGTCGCCAAGGGTGCCACGCGCAAGGCGGGATTCGAGACTTTGTATCTGAATGATGCGGCGCACGAGTTCACCTTGCGGGGTGATTCGCCGGCGCTGCATCTGATCCAGCAGATTCGTGACGAAGCCCATCGCTTTGCAATCACTGGCCACCGCGCACGCCGCGGCAAGACCCGCCGCACGTCAACGCTCGAAGGCGTAGCAGGCGTCGGGCCAACCCGGCGTCGGGACTTGTTGAAACATTTTGGTGGATTGCAGGAGCTGTCTCGTGCAAGCATCGAAGAGATCGCCAAAGCACCGGGGATCAGCAAAAAGCTAGCAGAGTCGATTTATGCAAACCTGCATAGTGAGTAGAATGCCCATTCACCTCGTAGCCAGTTGTGCCGATGAATATCCCTAATCTGATTACCGTTCTCCGCGTCCTGCTCATCCCGATCTTCATTCTGTTGTTCTATCTGCCTTACCAATGGAGCTATCTGGCCTCAAGTTCGGTTTTCGCCTTTGCGGCGGCAACGGACTGGCTGGACGGCTATCTCGCGCGACGCCTGGAGCAGAGCACGCCGTTTGGTGCGTTTCTGGATCCTGTCGCTGACAAACTGATGGTTGCCGTTGCCCTGGTGCTACTGGTGCAAGAACACGGCAATCTTTGGCTCACACTTCCGGCGGCTGTCATCATCGGTCGCGAGATCGTAGTTTCGGCATTGCGTGAGTGGATGGCCGAGCTTGGTGCGCGGGCCCATGTGGCCGTGTCGAATCTGGGCAAGTGGAAAACTGCTGCACAGATGCTCGCGCTGGTGATCCTGCTGGCCAATCCAAAAGATTTCAGCTTTTGGGTTCTGGTCGGTTATGCGTTGCTGATGGTCTCTGCAGGCCTGACCCTGTGGTCGATGGTTCAATACCTCCGCGCTGCCTGGCCACATCTGAAGACCGATGTTGAAAAGAAATAAAACTTTTTTGAATCAAAGGGTTGACGGGGCATCTGGAATCTATAGAATGCGCCACACCAAGCGGGAATAGCTCAGTTGGTAGAGCACGACCTTGCCAAGGTCGGGGTCGCGAGTTCGAGTCTCGTTTCCCGCTCCAAGTTTGTACAACGTTTGTTGTTGCGCTACTGACAGCAAATGTTTTGAGGCCGAGTAGCAAAATGGTTATGCAGCGGATTGCAAATCCGCCTACGCCGGTTCGATTCCGACCTCGGCCTCCACTATAAACAAGCTCCGTAGATCCATGATTTACGGAGCTTTTTTATTTGCGTTGCACTGAAAGATTTAGTCTTTGAAACCGCAACTGCAAACTTGCTTCACCGGGAAGTGATGTATATATTTCCCCCTCTGCCGCCGACATGCAGTTCCTGTCAGGACTGTGAATCGTCGTCAGAACCAAGCAACACCGCGCTACCGCCCGAATGGCGAAACTGGTAGACGCATGGGACTTAAAATCCCCCGCTCGTAAGGGCGTGCCGGTTCGATTCCGGCTTCGGGCACCATGAATATCAAGGGCTTGCGTGAGTTTACTCATGCAGGCCCTTATCATTTGCGCTCCGCAATTTCGGAGCCTGCTCCGCAACTCACTTGGTCGGGGTGACTTTCTTGCCGATCCTTTTCCGGGTGTCATTCTCCGTCGACACTTCTGTGGTGTGCCCGAGCTGCTCCTTGTTTTCCATAGCGCACAAGTATCGCGAAACGCGCACGGCTTTCTTTAACTCGGCCTAGCGTCGGGGTTTGTATTAAAGATTTCAGCTTTGCAGACGACATAGTGGTGTTAAGAACAATACGCCGGAGGAAAAAATGGGATTTTTCGACAAGGTCAAGGAGCTGGCTCTCAAAGCTAAATGCGGAGTCGGCATTCACGCCGGAGACTATGTCAAGGCTGTTAGTGGCCCGGCGTGTTTGCTGGAAAAAACATGCCCTGACTGTTTTGAGCATTTGACCAAACACAAGCATGAGTTTGGTGAGTTTACCTACAAGAACCATCATACCTGTACGATGATTCGCAACTGCGTACATTGCGAACACGAAGATTCAAAGGTGAAGCATGAAGATTTCGTCGAGATGGGCACAGATGATTTTTGCAAGGTGAAGGAAAAATGCATCAGATGCGGCTTCACTCAGGTGAAGAAGGAGGACCACTACATGACTGAGGTCTCCCGTAACGATACGCATAAAACGCTTTCGTGCATCCGGTGTAACAAGACCGAGACAAGGCAGTTAGAACGATACTGAGTTTGAAAACATCCAAAACCCGGCCACCGAGCCGGGCTTTTTATGCGCATGATTCTTGTCTGAACGCTGTTTTGAAAAGCCACCACCTTTTTCCCTTTCCTATCCCAGGTGTACTTTTCGGTCATTGCGAGCGAAGTGAGCTAGTGTTTCTTTCTGGCTCAACCGAACACAGGACAATGATGATGAAGCGACTGCTATTGAGCGTTTTGCTGATGTCTTCAGGCTTTGCTCAAGCCGGCATCCCGCTGTTGAACGCAACATGCCCGGGCAATATCGAGGTCCATGCTGACAAGGGCGGCCCGATCTATATCAACGGTAAAGAAGGGAAACTGAAGAAATTCAACGATAACGCCTTCGAAGCCAAAGGCAGTGGCGTGACCATCTCGCTGACAATCATGCCCGACGGCTCACCTGATGTTTCTTACACGGGCAAGAACAAAGCCAATGGGGTTTGTCAGGTGAAGGAAACAAAGTAATTCGGGTTGTTCCATTAATAAGCAATGATCAGCGGGGCGTTGAGCAAACAAAAAAATGGGCCGATTTAATCGGCCCATTTTTTTTGCTCAGACAAAAGTTTGCCCAGTAAACCCTCTAGGCAAGCGCTGAAGTCCGGCCATCGCGGTCAACCGCTCGATCCACTCCGAACGCCAGTCGGACGCGGAGTGTGCAGCCCTGGAATGGCGAGCCGCGCGCCGCGCCGCATTGCGCTGGTCTTTGCGCGCATCCTTGTATGCGTCGGTATTGCGGCAGCTGCGGCACTTCACACGATTGAGTTCGCTGCTGGAGGAGAGGTTGTTGCCCTTGTGCCCGCAGGCCAGGTGCCCGTCGACTTTGAAATGAATGACCATAAGACGTCTCCTTGGTGACGTGTAAAGGTATTGACCTCTCACGACCAAGGACGTTCTTTATTCGCGCACCGTGAATCGATGGCTTACCTGAAGCGTGGCAACGGCCGGTCGATCGGTTTGAGCGATGACAGGGTGCTGCGAATCAGCGGGGTATCCTTTTCGATATCGTTCAGCCGGTCGCGGATGCGCAGGGCGGTGGGGTGCCCGCCTTGATGGTCGACCCAGTCGGCGATCTCTTTGCAGGCCGCGGCCAGGCGTGCTTCGCGGGCATCGAGCAAGGTGAGGAGAGTGGTGATGGACTCTCTTTCGGACATGGAACACCTCCGTTCATTAATCCGCTCGGTGGCAGCAAAAAGCCCGCGAAGGGCGAGCTTTCTGCCGTTGGGGCGCTGCTCCTTCAGCTGGTTTGAGTATAGACCCGTAAATGACAGCTATCAGCCCGACGACTCGGGGGCGGTCACTCGCGAGCTGGCGGCGTTGAGCCGATGACATTCCTTGCGGGCGTCTTCTTCCCGATCGTAGCCATCGCCGATGAAACCGCCGGTTCGCGTGTCGCAGATGCGATACCAGCCCAGGGCTTCTGCGGGCTCATGGAGAGTCTCTCCGGCGCGCCGGCCGTGGATGACGATCTTGTTGCAGCGCTTCACGACGAATATGTCTTCCATGGCGTCACCGCGGCTGATTCGTACCAGATCAACTATAGAAGCCCTGAGCAATCGTGCAAAAAATAGCCAAGTCAGTTCGTCGGGTGCAGTTGCCAGCCTAATGGGTGCCAGCGCAGATGGTGAGTCGGATTCAACGCCTCGAGGAAGTCCTGATCGTGGGAAACGGCGACAATGGCACCCGGAAATGACTGCAACGCCCGTTCGAACGCTTCCACCGACGGCAGATCCAGATGGTTGGTCGGCTCATCCAGCAGCAACAGCTGCGCAGGATCCGTTCGCCACAAGGCCAGCGCCAGTGCGGCTTTCAGGCGCTCGCCACCGCTCAACGAAACGCAGGGAGCCGTGGCGCGGCTTGCATCCAGCTGCAAGTGTGCGAGATAGCTGCGCAGGGTGCCCTCGGTCAGTGCAGTTCCTTGCATCATCAGCTGTTCGGTGATGGAACGCTGATCGTCCAGTTGCGCCAGTTGCTGATCCAGGAATGCGAATGGCACGTGAGTCGTGGCGGTTCCATCGACGGGTGTCAGTTCCCCGGCGAGCGCTTTCAACAGGGTTGATTTGCCACAGCCGTTGGGACCGCTGACAGCGATGCGCATCGGGCCGTGGATCGTAAGGCTCAGTGCGCCGTTTGACAGCCAGGGCAGCCGAGCGTCAACCAGCGAGCAGATCTGGCGGTTGTTCGGCACCGCGCTCCCGGGCAGGTTGATCAGCACGCTGTCCTCGGGTTGCACCTTGGCGTAAGCCTCGCGCACCTGGGCATCGAGCTCTGACTTGCGGGCCTGATGACCCTGACGTACATGCCCCATGATCTCTCGCGCGGCGCCCTTGATCGCCACGTATTCGAAACTGGCAATGTTGGCGGTTTCGGCGTTGCGCCGCGAGTTGGCGGCGTGGCGCTGTATCGTGTCGTGTTCGCGCCGTAGCCGAATCCGCTCTCGCTGGCGTTCGCTTCTGGCGTGGTCGAGGCGTGCCTGCGCCGCGGCTTGATGGATCCGCTGATGCTCGCGGAATGCCGAGTAATTGCCACCGAATTCGATAGCCCCCGACGCGCTCAACTCGACAATCCGCAGCATCCGGTCGAGCAGCTGCCGATCATGGCTGACGACGATCAAACCAGTGTGCCAGCGTTCCAGTAAGTTCATCAGCCATTGTCGTCCTGGTGCATCCAGATGGTTGGTCGGCTCATCGAGAACCAGCAGCGGAGCCTGACTCAAAAACGCGCCAATCAGTGCGATGCGCGCTTGCTGGCCACCACTGAGGTTTCCGGTCTCGTCGGTGAAGGCGACTTCGGCCAGGCCGGCGTCATCGAGCAGGCGGCGCAGACGGTCCGCCAGATCCCATTGTTCGCCAATGAGATCGAAATCCTCGACTGATCCGCAGCCCCGGTTCATTCGGTCCAGAGCCTGAAGAATCGCGGCGCTGCCGGTGGACTCGGCGACCGTCTCGCCGGGTGCAGCGACAAAGCTCTGCGCCACGTAGGTTGTCGCCACGGCGCGCGTCACGCTGCCGCTGGTGGGTTGCCATTCTCCGGCGATCAGGCGCGCCAGTACGCTTTTGCCAACGCCATTGCGCCCGACGATGGCGGTCGGGGTGTGATCGAATTTCAGATTGAGTGCAGTGAAAATCGTCTCGCCATTGGCGAACTGAAAACCCAGTTGATTCAGGGAGACGAGAGCAGGCGTACGCGAGACGTGAGTCATCGGCACCTCCAGAAAATGTCGTGAACACTGACACGCGCCATGAATGGCGTGTCGCGATTACATTTTTGAAGGCTTAGTTGTTCACTTCTGCGGTCGTCCCGGGGAGGTAGGAGGGCGTAGCCTAGTCGAGACGGCCGAAGGCTTCAAGGCGTGCCTGCCTGCTCGACCATCCGCTCAAGGAATAGCGCCAATGCGACTTCTTCCTTGCGCAGGCCTTTGCGGATGCGCGGCTTCGGCAGCTCGGCCAAGGCGCCGAGCATGAAATGCTCGACCACCGCCGGGTGGATGTAGCACTTTCTACAGACCGCCGGCGTGTTGCCCAGTTGGCGGGCGACGCCCTTCACCATCTCGACCACATGCCGCTTGGCCTCGGTCTCGGATTCCCATTGCAGCTCCCGCAGAACCGCCAAAGCGAGGGCGCTGCCGGCCCAGGTTCGGTAGTCCTTGGCGGTGAAATCCGCGCCGGTCAGGGTTTGCAGGTAGGTGTTGACGTCAGAAGAGCTGACGGTATGCCGCTCGCCATTTTCATCCAGATACTGAAACAGGTTCTGCCCCGGAATTTCCAGGCAGCGCTTGATGATCCGCGCCAGTCGCCGGTCCTTCACCGTGATCTGATGTTCGATGCCGCTCTTGCCGCGAAACTGGAACAGGATCGCGCTGCCGTTGACCTCGACATGCCGGCTGCGCAGGGTTGTCAGGCCGTAGGAGCGATTGTCCCGCGCGTATTGCGTGTTGCCGACGCGGATCAGCGTGGCGTCGAGCAGCGTGATGACCGTCGCCATGACTTTGTCGCGGCTGAAGCCCGGCGAGGCCAGCAGCGCCTCCAGCTGTTTGCGCAGTTTGGGCAGCGCCAGACCGAACTCACGCAGACGCGAATACTTGTCCGCGTCGCGCACTTCGCGCCAGCGAGCGTGATAGCGATATTGCTTGCGCCCACGTGCGTCCCGGCCGGTGGCTTGCAGATGGCCGCGCGGGTCGGCGCAGATCCACACGTCGACGTAGGCCGGCGGAACAGCCAGTGCGTTGATGCGTTTGATCTCGTCAGGATCGGTGATGCGCTGGCCTGCGGGGTCGAAATAGGCGAATTTTCCGCGCAGTTTTTTTCGGGTGATACCGGGCTGTGTGTCATCGACGTAATGCAGATCCGAAGGCAACACTTCGGTGAGCGCAGTATCGGGCATGGCGGACTTCCTTCGCGTCAAATCAGGCTGTTAAAGCCATTGACCGCACGCCATGACGGTCGTGCCCGCGGATTTACGCCAACACCGCGACGGCCTTGATCTGGGCCCACAATGACTGGCCCGGATGCACGCCAAGCTGATCCCGCGAGTAGCGAGTGATGCGCGCCAGCAACGGTGTCCCGCCGGCATCGAGGCGAATGAGCACGTGCGCGGCGTTGTCGGCCGGTTGTTCGCTGACGACCGTGACCGGGAGGCGATTGAGGATGCTGCTGAACTCGCTGTTTTGCAGGGTCAGGCTGATGTCGCGTGCGTGCACCTTGCATCGCAGTCTCTGGCCCGTCGTCATCGGCGCGTGAGTCACGCGGATATTCAGTGACGAGTCCGGCAGTTGCAGGGCGAGCAATTGATAGTCGGCATCGTAGCCGCTGACCTGGCCTTCAATGATCACGCCTGCGTCGTTGTCCATGGCCAGTGGCAGGTCGAGCCGCGCCAGGGTTTCGCCAATCGGACCGCTGGCCAGCGCTTTGCCGTCGCTGAGCAGCACCAGATGATCGGCGAGCCTGGCCACTTCGTCCTGAGCGTGGCTGACATACAACACCGGGATTTCCAGTTCGTCGTGCAGGCGTTGCAGGTAGGGCAGGATTTCGCTTTTGCGCTGACTGTCGAGGGCCGCCAAAGGCTCGTCCATCAGCAGCAGTCTGGGGCTCGTCAACAGCGCGCGAGCGATGCCGACACGCTGACGCTCACCGCCGGACAAGTGCTGCGGATGACGATCGAGCAAGTGGCCGATCCCTAGCAGTTCTGTGGCTTGGGTCATGTCGACCCGGCGCTGTGCCTTGGCAATGCGCTTGAGGCCGAATTGCAGATTGGCCAGCACCGACAGATGCGGAAACAGGCTGGCTTCCTGAAAGACATAGCCGAGCGCGCGTTTGTGCGGCGGCACGAAAATGCCTTTCTCGCTGTCCTGCCAGACCTCGTCATTGATGCGGATAAAGGCCTGTGGCGCGCGTTCGAGCCCGGCGATGCAGCGCAGGCATGTGGTCTTGCCCGAGCCGGACTGACCGAACAGCGCCGTCACACCGCGACCGGGCATCTGCAGATCGACATCGAGGCTGAAGCCCGACCAAGCCAGTTTCAGACGTGCATCAATCATCGATCAGCTCCAGCCCGCGCGGGTCTTGCGGCTGGAATACAGCGCCAGCAACACCAGAAACGAAAACACCAGCATCGCCCCGGCCAGCCAGTGCGCCTGCGCGTACTCCATGGCTTCGACGTGGTCGTAGATTTGTACGGAAACCACCCGGGTCTTGTCAGGAATATTCCCGCCGATCATCAGCACCACACCGAATTCGCCGACGGTGTGGGCGAAGCCGAGGATTGCTGCAGTGATGAAACCGGGGCGGGCCAGGGGCAGAATCACGCTGAAGAAGGTATCCCAGGGATTGGCGCGCAAGGTCGCGGCCACTTCCAGTGGGCGAGTGCCGATCGCGGAGAAGGCGTTTTGCAACGGCTGCACCACGAACGGCATGGAATAGAGCACCGAGCCGATCACAAGGCCGGTGAAGCTGAACGTCAAGGTGCCAAGCCCCAGCCACTGGGTGAAATGGCCAATGAAGCCATTGGGGCCGAGGGCCAGCAGCAGATAGAAACCGATGACCGTCGGTGGCAGCACCAACGGCAGCGCGACAATCGCGCCGATGGGGCCGCGCAGCCAGGAACGGCTGCGCGACAACCACAGGGCAATCGGCGTGCCGACGACCAGCAGGATCGCGGTGGTGAGGGACGCCAGTTTCAGGGTCAGCCAGATCGCCGCGAAATCGGCACTCGTCAGCGACATTTACAGCTGATAACCGTAGGACTTGATGACCGCAGCGGCTTTCGGGCCTTTGAGGTAATCAACCAGCGCCTTGGCAGCGGCGTTGTCCTTGCCTTTGTTGAGGATCACTGCGTCTTGCTTGATCGGGTCGTGCATGCTCGCCGGAACGATCCACGCCGAACCGCTGCTGACCTTGCCGTCCTTGTAGATCTGCGACAGGGCGACGAAGCCCAGCTCGGCGTTGCCGGTGGACACGAACTGGTAGGCCTGGGTGATGTTCTGGCCTTCGACGATCTTGGCTTTGGTGGCGTCGGTCAGTTTCAGTTTTTCCAGCACCTGAGTGGCGGCCAGACCATAAGGGGCGGCTTTCGGATTGGCGATGGACAGGTGCTGGTACTGGTTTTTCTTCAGGACGTCGCCTTTGGCGTCGACGTAACCTTCCTTGGCCGACCACAGTGCCAGGGTGCCGATGGCGTAGGTGAAGCGCGAACCCTTGACGGTGTCGCCTTCTTTTTCGAGTTTTTCAGGGGTGGTGTCGTCCGCCGAAAGGAATACTTCGAACGGCGCGCCGTTTTTGATCTGGGTGTAGAACTGGCCGGTGGCGCCATAGGCTGCGACCAGTTTGTGCCCGGTGTCTTTTTCGAAATCGGCGGCAATCGCCCGGATCGGCGCGGTGAAGTTGGCCGCGACAGCGACTTGCACTTCGTCGGCCTGCGCGGCGCCGATGGCGAATACCGCGAGCAGGGCAGGGGCAAAACGTGAGGCACGATTGATCATGTAACGGCTCCGTGGATGGCAAGTGCAGTGGGCAGTTGTTATTGGAAGGTAGACTGCGCCGATGCGAGGGGGTGAAACGCTATATAGAGAAATATATAGCGAAATGCCGCCAAACGGAAAGCACTGCTTTTAAACCGGGTGAGAGCGCCACGCTCCTCACCCGTTCGGGTTCATCATCGCGTCAGTTTCGCCAGTGCGCCTTCCGCCAGTTGCCGGGTCAGTTCGGCGGTGCCGAGGTCCTTACCAAGTGTGAAGGCCTGGCCGGCCCAAAGGTTACTGAATTCGGCTTCACCCTTCGCGCGCAACGGCATCAAGGCACCGCCGGCCAGCGGAAAGGCGGGGGCCTTGTCCGACATCGGGCCCAGCTCGCGCATCACCCGATTGAGAATCCCCCGCGCCGGGCGCCCGGTAAACAGATTGGTCACCGCTGTCTCGCTTTCCTTGGCGGTGCGTAAGGCCTTGTGATGCGACGCACTGACTTTCGCTTCCGGGGTAAACAGATACGCCGTCCCGACTTGAACCGCCGAAGCACCGAGCATGAACGCTGCCGCGACGCCGCGCGCATCGGCAATCGCACCGGCGGCAATCACCGGCACACTCACGGCGTCGACCACTTGCGGCACCAAGGCAAACGTACCGACCTGACTGCTCAGGTCAGCGCTGAGGAACATCCCGCGATGGCCGCCGGCCTCGTAACCCATGGCGATGATCGCGTCGCAACCGTTCTGCTCCAGCCAGATCGCTTCGTCGACGGTGGTTGCCGACGAGATGATTTTCGCACCGGTGGCCTTGACCCGATCCAGCAGGGATTTTTCCGGCAGGCCGAAGTGGAAGCTCACCACTTCAGGGCGAAATTCTTCCAGCACTTCGCAGGCGGCCGCATCGAAGGGCGCGCGGTTGGATACCGGCGTCGGTGCATCGAAATCGACACCCAGTTCGCGATAGTAAGGTTCCAGCAGGTTTTTCCAGTCACGGGCCTTTTGCTCATCGGCGGCCGGCGGTTGATGGCAGAAGAAGTTGACGTTGAACGGCTTGTTCGTGCCCTGGCGAATGGTCTTCAGCTCTTCGCGCAGTTGCTCGATGGTCAGCATCGCGGCCGGCATCGAACCCAGGCCACCGGCGTTGCACGCTGCGATGACCATGGATGAATTAGTGGCTCCGGCCATGGGGCCCTGGATGATCGGCAGTTCGATACCGAACAGGTCAAGAATGCGGGTATCAGGCCATTGGCTCATGGAATAGCTTCTCCGACGACGAAACAGGGCAGGGACGGTAGCAGCCGGTTTTTTAACGCAAAGCCACCCCCCATGACCAGCACAGATTTGTAGCTTGAACAGCCGGCGCTGGCTCGGCGTTCGGGCCCGATTGGCTAAAGGTCGAGTGGGGCAAAATGTTTCAGTGTGCTATTCCAAACCCTCGACATCCTGAATTCCACCCGTGAGAGGCAGTCATGTTCAAAGGCATTTTGATCGACAAAGACGACAGCGGTTATCGCGCCAACCTGCATGAGATCAACGACGAGCAGTTGCCCGAGGGCGATGTGACGGTTCGCGTCGCGTACAGCACGCTGAACTTCAAGGACGGCCTGGCGATCACCGGCAGTAGCCCGGTGGTGCGCAAGTTTCCGATGGTGCCGGGGATCGATCTGGCGGGTACCGTTGAAGTCAGCTCGCACCCCGATTACAAGGTTGGCGATGCGGTTCTGCTCAACGGCTGGGGCGTCGGTGAAAACCACTGGGGCGGTCTGGCGCAAAAAGCGCGATTGAACGGTGACTGGCTGATTCCGCTGCCCAAGGCATTCACCGCCGCGCAAGCCATGGCCATCGGCACGGCCGGCTATACGGCGATGCTTTGCGTCATGGCGCTGGAGCGAAACGGCGTGACCCCGCAACAGGGCGAAGTGCTGGTAACGGGGGCCAACGGCGGCGTCGGCAGTTTTGCCATCGCATTGCTGAGCAAGCTGGGCTACCGCGTGGTCGCTTCGACCGGTCGGGTGTCGGAACACGAATACCTGAAACAACTGGGCGCGGGCGAAATCATTGATCGCGCCACCCTGTCCGAACCCGGCAAGCCGCTGGCCAAGGAGCGCTGGGCGGGCGTTATCGATTCGGTCGGCAGCCACACGCTCGCCAATGCCTGTGCCAGTACCCGGGCCGAAGGCACCGTGGCTGCGTGCGGTCTGGCTCAGGGCATGGATTTCCCCGCATCCGTGGCGCCGTTCATTTTGCGTGGCGTGACGCTGGCCGGGATCAACAGCGTGACCCAACCCAAGGCGCGCCGCATCGAGGCTTGGGATCGCTTGGCGAAGGATCTGGATTTTGCCCTGTTGCCGCTGATCAGCCATGAAATCGGCCTCGGCGAAGCTATCGACGCGGCACCGAAGTTGCTGGCGGGGCAACTCCGGGGGCGAGTTGTCGTTGATGTGAATCGCTGATTACTGTCAGGGTTTGCCTTCACGCTCGAGCAATTTGCGCTTGCGCTCCACGCCCCAGCGATAGCCGCTGAGGTTGCCGTCGCTGCGCACCACCCGGTGGCACGGAATGGCCACCGCGAGGCTGTTGGCGCCGCAAGCCTGAGCCACTGCGCGCACGGCTTTTGGCGAGCCGATCCGCAGGGCGATGTCCGCGTAGCTGGCGGTGCTGCCGACCGGTATTTCCCGCAGCGCCTGCCACACCCGTTCCTGAAATGCTGTGCCGCGCACATCCAGCGGCAAGTCCAGTCCGATGGCAGGCGCTTCGATGAAACCGACGACGCGAGCGATCAGTTGTTCGAACTCGGCATCGGCACCGATCAGGTTGGCCCGGCGAAACTGGTCCTGCAGGGCGCACACCAATTGGTGCGGATCGTCGCCCAGCAGAATCGCGCAAATCCCGCGCTCACTCTGTGCCACCAGAATAGCCCCGAGCGAGCATTGGCCGACGGCGAAGCGGATGTCATTGTTCTGGCCGGCGGCCCGGAAGTCGCCGGGTTTCATGCCCAGCACCTGATCGGCCGCCTCGTAGAACCGGCTGTTGGAATTGAAACCGGCGTCATACAGCGCTTCGGTCACCGAGCCGCCGTCGGCCAGACGCTGACGAACCCGGCGCGAGCGATGCGCGGCGGCGTAGCCCTTTGGCGTCAGGCCGGTTGCGGCCTTGAAGACACGATGAAAGTGAAAGGCGCTCAGACCGGCGGTTTCGGCAAGATCGTTGAGCGCCGGCAGGCTGTCCGAAGCCTCGATCTGTCGACAGGCTGCCGCGACAGTGGCGGTATGCTGCGCGGCGACTTCGGTCTGATCCTTGCTCGCCCGTTTGCTGGGGCGATAGCCCGCGGCTTCGGCGTCCTCGGCGTTGTCGAAAAACTCGACGTTCTGCGGTTTCGGCAAGCGCGCCAGGCTGCTGGGGCGGCAATAGATGCCGGTGGTTTTTACGGCGTAGACAAACTGGCCGTCCGCCCGAGGGTCGCGTGCCACGACAGCGGCCCAGCGTGGATCGTCTTCAGTGTTCAGTGAGGTGGAAAGCGTTTTCATGATGGAGAGTCCGTTGACCTGTTGAATTTCAGGTTAACCAGTGCCACCGGCCGGAACACTCCGACCCTTGCGGTCAAACTTTGCAGGATTATCCGGCGGTGCGAAACGTCAGGTTGAAACGCTGTTCGCCCAGGCGCGGGTGCCGGCCGGGTTTGATCGGCAGGATGCCGTGATAGCGCAGCCGGTCTACGCCGCCCCAGATCACCATGTCGCCGTGCAGCAGCGAGATTTTCTGGCTCCTGTCGCCGCGTGCGAAACCGCCGAACAGGAACGTCGCGGGCAAGCCCAATGACAGAGAAACGATCGGCGCTTCGTAGGCGTTTTCGTCTTTGTCCTGATGCAACGACATCTTCGCGCCTGGGACATAACGATTGATCAGGCAGGAATCCGGCATGAAGTCGGCAAATCCGGCGCGTTTCGCTGCGGCCTGGGCCAGCTCGCGAAACACCTCGGGCATGACTGGCCAGGGTTGGTGGCTCACGGGATCTTCGGATGAATAGCGGTAGCCGCTCCGATCGGTGATCCAGCCCAGTGCGCCGCAACTGCTGGTGGCCACCGACATGCTGAAGCCCCCGGGCGTCATCATGTGGCGCAACGGGGCGCAGGCGATGATCGATTCCAGGGCCGGCAACAATTGCTCGATTTGCGGCAGGGCAAACCCGCGCAGCACCCAGGACTGCTCGCCGATCTGTTCGGCGCGCCGGGGTTGCTCGGATTCTGTGTCGGCGAACAGATCGAAGGTGGTTTGCATGATCGTCAGGTCGCGTCGTGGAAGATGATGCCCAGAGTATGCCGTGTTCCGCTGTGCAGTCGGCTGACACCGTGGCGCATGGTCACCCGATAGTCGCCGCGCACGCCTTTGACCGGGCGCTGGTTGACGGCAAAGATCAGCGCATCGCCTTTTCTCAGGTCCATTACCAGCGGCCGGGACTGCATTCTCGGACGCTGTTCGGTCATGACGAACTCACCGCCGGTGAAGTCTTCGCCAGGTTCTGACAGAAGAATCGCCACTTGCAGCGGAAAGACATGTTCGCCGTACAGGTCCTGATGCAGACAGTTGTAGTCCTGCGGGCCGTATTGCAGCAAGAGCGGGGTGGGTCGCAGTTGACCGGCGGCGTGGCAGCGCTCGAGAAACTCGCGGTGTTGCTCTGGAAAGCGCGCTGGCAGGCCCATTCGTTCATGCCAGCGGTTGGCCAGTGGCACGAGTCGCGGGTAAAGCGCGCTGCGTAGGCGTTCCACAGCGGGCGGAAGCGGATAGCGCAGGTATTTGTATTCCCCGCGCCCGAAACCGTGGCGAGCCATGATGACCTGGGACCGAAACGGTTCGCTGTGCGGGTAAAGCGCACTCAACCGATCACAGGTGTCCGGGCGCAGCAGCGTGCTGATGACAGCACAACCGTCCTGATCCAGTTGCTGCTCCAGGGCGATCCAGTCGAGCGCATCGAGCGGGGAGGCGGGTGAGGGTGACATGCTGATTCCTTGGCGTACATTCAGGTATCAGTCTGGGTCGTCCACCCGGCCGCAACACTCCGCCGCTTGCGGTCGAATTTCGTCCGGGTCTTACAGGGCCTTGCTGACGCGGATGTCGCTGATCACATCGTCGCTCTGGCCGTGCAGAGCATCCAGTGCAGCTTTGGCTTCTTCCGGCGTGCCATTTTCCAGCTGGGCGAACTCGAAACGGCGCTCACCGTTGAGTTTGTACTTGATCACGTATTTGGTCGTTTGGGCCACGTTGATGCTTACCTGTCTGCGTTGGCGGAACCGCTCAGCTGAGTTTGGAGCTCGAGCGGCGAATGATCTTGATCGAGTGCGTCAAGGTCGGTTTGCGAGTCACGCTGATCGCGCGGCGGTTGACGGTGTCGATGGTGATGTTCCAGAAACCGGTGCTCGGCGCGGTGATACGGGCCGGGAACGTGTCGAAAGCGCCGCCGTGATAGGTGTGACGGCCGCCATTTTTGAAGCTGCGGAAGTTGGCGTCGTTCATCAAGCGGATGTTGCAGGTTTGCGAGCATTGGATGACGACGATGTCGTCTTCGTTGAGGTGCTCGCGCTGGTGAATGAATTTCATGGGCGCCTCCAGAAGGGCTTTTTCTACAAAATCAAAACGATAGCATTGTCGATTGGCGCAGTTTATCAGCCCGGACGGGTTATTATCCGGCCGTCGGGCGCCGCTTTGACAATTAAAAACAGATATTCACGATTTGATGTGGGTTAAATGCAGTGAGCCTCGGAGAAAAACGGCATTCGTGCTGTCGGAGGGTCTTTATTGGAGGTTTTGTATGAAATGGGGTGTGGTGATTCTGCCGTTGGCATTGGCAATGGGTGGTTGCGCAAGCGTTTCGGAAATCAATGAAACGCTGCCAACCATGAACGTCATTTCCGGCAAGAAACCCCATGAATATGCTGAGTGCCTGGCCGAAAAGCTGTCCGACAGCCGGGGTGCCTTGCAGGTCGAGCGACACAAGGATGAGGTTCGGGTCATCGTTCCAGGCAAGCTGGGATCGGGTCCGGCCGCGGTGTTTGACATCGAGGATCGCTCCGGCGGCAGCAGCATCAAGCTGCATGAGCGAATGTCCAATGTGCCGCTGCGCCCCTGGGATGTGCGCAAAGCCGCCACGGCCTGTATTTCCGGCTGATAGACTGTCAGCAGTCAGCATTGATGCCGTCACAGCGTTGCTGTGGCGGCATTGTCATTTCTGGAGAGGTGAATGAAGAGAGAGCAGGTGCGGGAGCGACACAAGGAAGGGCTCATTGCGGCGACCCATGTGATCCAGAACCCGGCGAATCCGGGGGAGTGGATCGTGTTTTTCAAGAAGAGCGCCGGCCGCAGTTACTTCCTGGTCGACGATAACGACGAAGTCGAGTCCTTCAACCGGCTCGACGACCTGATCGAGGTCGTGCGCGGGCTGGGGATCAAGTTCGCCGAAATTCATATGTAAGGCTATTTACACACGACCACCACGCTGCGGTTTTTGTAGTTGCCGACATCGACGCCCAGTGTCTTGTCGTCTTCCTTGGGCGCCGGTGTGCCGTCGGTCCCGACGATGCGGTAGCCGGTTCCGGCGCAGGACGCGTCAGCCTTTTCATAGCAGGTGGCCCAGGAATTGGCTTCACCGGAACAGTCGATGCTCAACCCTTGTTCGCCGTTGTTCAGGTAGGTGGTCTGCGAGGTAGCGCAACCGGCCAGAGCCACGAGCGCAATCAAGGGCAGGAAGTTGATGCAGGGGCGGTTGATCATGGCGATGTCGTCTTCGAGAGGGAGAGGGCTAGACGCTATGACAGCGCCGACATGAAAAGGTTATAGCGATTGGCCAGTTCTTTGTGCGAAGCCCAAAAAAAAGCCCTGCGCGAAGGCAGGGCCGTGATTTGCAGTCGTCGATCAGTCTTGATCCTTGCCGCGACGCTTCGGTGAAGGAGGCGTGTAATCAAGCACCGCGGCCACTTCAATCGCCATCGCTTCAGTGGGCAACGGGCCGGACACGTCTTCGCCGTTGGCGGCAGTGATATGCCACTGGCCATCTTTCGCCTTGGCGACGGTGTACCCGTTGATGATTTTTGCTGCGGACATCTAGCGGCCTCGTTGGCTGGTTCAAAGGCGCCATGATAACGGTAAATGGGCGAACGGGCGCAGGTCGATGCGGCGTTCCGAGATCTTTGGGCTAAGCTGAATGCGCAGCCTCCGTGTGCGGATTGAACTATCTGCCAGATTATTTCTCTATGTTGACATCGGTTAGCCAGTGCGGGGCATTGTAAGGTGCACGCCGCCTGATTAGACTGCGCCGAAACTCGTACACACAGCCCTTTCAAGGACTTATATGATCAAGAAATGCTTGTTCCCAGCAGCCGGTTACGGTACTCGCTTCCTCCCAGCGACGAAGGCCATGCCCAAAGAAATGCTGCCGGTGGTAAACAAGCCACTGATCCAGTACGGCGTCGAAGAAGCTCTGGACGCTGGTCTGACTGAAATCTCCATCGTGACCGGCCGTGGCAAGCGCGCCCTGGAAGACCACTTCGACATCAGCTACGAGCTGGAAAACCAGATCAAGGGCACCGACAAGGAAAAATACCTGGTCGGTATCCGCAAGTTGTTGGACGAGTGCTCGTTTTCCTACACTCGTCAGACCGAAATGAAAGGCCTGGGTCACGCGATCCTGACCGGTCGCCCATTGATCGGTGACGAACCGTTCGCTGTGGTGCTGGCGGACGACCTTTGCGTCAACCTCGAAGGCGACGGCGTATTGACCCAGATGGTCAAGCTGTACAAGCAGTTCCGCTGCTCGATCATTGCCATCCAGGAAGTCGATCCGCAGGAAACCAGCAAGTACGGCGTGATCGCTGGCGAAATGATCCGCGACGACATCTATCGCGTACACAGCATGGTCGAGAAGCCAAAGCCGGAAGACGCGCCGTCGAACCTGGCGATCATCGGCCGCTACATCCTGACCCCGGACATCTTCGACCTGATCGAACAGACCGAGCCAGGCAAGGGCGGTGAAATCCAGATCACAGACGCCCTGATGAAACAAGCCCAGAACGGCTGCGTAATGGCCTACAAGTTCAAGGGCAAGCGTTTCGACTGCGGTGGTGCAGAAGGCTACATCGAAGCAACCAACTTCTGCTTCGAGAACTTCTACAAGACTGGCAAGGCTTACTGATAAAGCCTGATCTGTCTGTACGAAAAAGCCACCTTCGGGTGGCTTTTTCATTTTCCGCCCCTATATCGGCAGGAGTGCTTGCCCAACGGACGACGGCGGGTATGCTGATCGCCTGCCGAGGAGATAGAAATGGCCTACGATTTTGACCTTTATGTGATTGGCGCCGGTTCCGGCGGTGTGCGGGCTGCGCGTTTTGCTGCCGGGTATGGTGCGAAAGTGGCGGTGGCCGAGAGCCGTTATCTGGGTGGTACTTGCGTCAACGTCGGTTGCGTACCGAAAAAACTGTTGGTGTACGGCGCCCACTTTGCCGAAGACTTCGAACAGTCCTCGGGTTTTGGCTGGAGCCTGGGCGAGGCGGATTTCGATTGGGCCACGCTGATTGCCAACAAGGATCGCGAGATCAATCGCCTGAACGGCATTTATCGCAGTCTGCTGGTTAATAGCGGTGTGACGCTGCATGAAGCCCACGCGAAAATCGTTGGTCCGCACGAAGTTGAGGTCAACGGCGAGCGCTACACCGCGAAGAATATTCTGATCGCCACCGGTGGCTGGCCGCAGATCCCGGAGATTCCGGGGCATGAGCATGCGATCAGCTCGAACCAGGCGTTCTTCCTCAAAGAACTGCCCAAGCGTGTACTGGTCGTCGGTGGCGGTTACATTGCCGTCGAATTTGCCGGGATTTTCCATGGGTTGGGCGCCAACACGACGTTGCTGTATCGCGGGGATCTGTTCCTGCGCGGTTTCGACGGTTCGGTGCGTAATCATCTGCAGGAAGAGCTGACCAAGCGCGGTCTGGATCTGCAATTCAATGCCGACATTGCCCGCATCGACAAGCAATCCGACGGCAGCCTGAAGGCCACCCTCAAGGATGGTCGCGTGCTGGAAGCGGATTGTGTGTTCTACGCCACCGGTCGGCGTCCGATGCTGGACAACCTGGGGCTGGAAAATACCGATGTGCAGCTAGACGACAAGGGTTTCATCAAAGTCGACGAGCAATATCAAACCACCGAGCCGTCAATTCTGGCGCTGGGCGATGTCATCGGTCGTGTGCAGTTGACGCCAGTGGCGCTGGCTGAAGGCATGGCAGTGGCACGGCGTCTGTTCAAACCTGAGCAATACCGCCCAGTGGATTACAAGATGATCCCGACAGCAGTGTTCAGTCTGCCGAACATCGGCACCGTCGGCCTGACCGAAGAAGAGGCGCGGGACGCGGGTCATGACGTGGTGATCTACGAAAGCCGCTTCCGGCCGATGAAGCTGACCCTGACTGACTGCCAGGAGCGCACGCTGATGAAGCTGGTGGTCGATGGGAAGTCCGACAAGGTGCTGGGCTGTCACATGGTCGGGCCGGATGCTGGCGAGATCGTGCAAGGTCTGGCAATCGCGTTGAAGGCTGGCGCCACCAAGCGTGACTTCGACGACACCATCGGGGTGCACCCGACGGCGGCCGAAGAATTTGTCACCATGCGTACGCCGGTCGGCGCTTAAGTCTTTTTCGGTTCTGCTGCGTCTGGCGCTGCCGCAACGGTGGTGGCCAGGCGCAGACTGTCTTGCGCCTTGGTCAATTCCTTTTCCAGTGACTGATTGAGCTGCGACTGTTCGTCGACGTTTTGCTTGAGCGTCTGGCTTTCCAGCAACGCCACGCGCAGGCGTTCCTGGAGGAGGGTGCGTTCGCTGTCGACGCGGGACGCTTGCTCCAGCAATTGATCCTGTCGCTGATTGCTGTGCTTGAGCTGATCCTGCACCAAGCTCAGTTCACGCACGGTGCCGCGATTTTCGGTCAGCAGGCGCTCGTTGTCGCGGTGCAGCTGGGTGATCTCGTCCTGACGTACCAGCGCACTTTGTTGCGCCTGGCGCAGCTCCATCTGCAACTGCTGCACCTGAGTTTCGTGACGGCTTTGCTCCTGCTCGCGCTGTTCCTTGATGGCGTTGCGGTAGTGTTCAAGCGCATCGCGGGCATGCAGGTGTTTCTCTTCCAGCGAGCGGATCTGCTCATCCTTGTCCTGCAAGCGCAATTCAAAATCGGCCAGCGCCTGATTCAGTCCGGCATTGCGAGTCTGCTCGGTCTGCAGCATCGAGCGTGTATCGCTCAAGGCTTCGGATTCCTTGGCCAGCGCGGCGGCCTGGATGTCGTGCTTCTTCTCCAGTTGCGCGTGATCCTGACGAAGCTGATTCAGCTCGTCCTCCAGTGCCTGACGCTGTTGCTCGTACTGCTCGCGCGCCTGATCAATCGGCTCCTGCGCCTGTTCTTTCAGGCGTTGGGCAAGGCGCGTGACGAGTGCCAGCAGCTCGTCATCGATGGGTTCTGCTGAAGGATCGGCCGGCTCGCTGCCGTCATCCAGCTCCTTCAGATAACGATGAATCGTGGTTTTTGAACCCGTATTACCCAGCTCGATGCGTACTGCGTCGATGCTGGGGTGTTCGCCACGGGCGAGGATCGCTGTGCGCGCGATCTGAACTACTGCTTTGTTAACGCCGCCACGTGCCATATCTGCTCCTACCATTTCGTACTGTGGTACATGCCACCAAAGTACGCAGTGTACCATGTTGAAAATAAAGTGAAACAAGCACCGATAAACGGGCGGGATATACTGGTATTACCCCATGTGAAACCCCTAAAATCGGTTTCCGCACAAACCCTCAGTACGCCACGAGAAAATCAGCCCATGAGCGATATCGATCGCTACCTGCAAGCCGCCACCCGTGACAACACCCGCCGCAGCTATCGTGCGGCCGTCGAGCATTTCGAAACGGTATGGGGTGGGTTCCTGCCCGCGACAGCGGACAGCATCGCGCGGTATCTGGTGGCGCATGCGGGCGTGTTGTCGGTCAACACGCTGAAGTTGCGTCTGTCGGCGCTGGCGCAGTGGCACAACAGTCAGGGCTTCGCCGATCCCACCAAGTCGCCGGTGGTGCGCAAAGTGTTCAAGGGCATTCGCGCCCTGCATCCCGCCCAGGAGAAGCAGGCCGAGCCATTGCAACTGCGGGATCTTGAGCAGACCGTCGCCTGGCTTGAGCAGGAGATGAAAGACGCCCGGGAAAAACAGGATCGACCGTTGCTGCTGCGGGCCTGCCGTGATCGAGCATTGATCCTGCTGGGCTTCTGGCGTGGCTTTCGCAGCGATGAATTGTGTCGTGTGCAGATCGAGCATGTGCAGGCGCACGCCGGCAGCGGCATCACCCTGTACCTGCCCCGCAGCAAGGGTGATCGGGAAAACCTCGGCCAGACCTATCAGGCCCCGGCGTTGCTCAAGCTATGCCCGGTGCAGGCTTATATCGAATGGATCACCGAGGCAGCACTGGTACGAGGCCCGGTGTTCCGCGCCGTCGACCGCTGGGGCAATCTGAGCGAGGAGGGCTTGCACGCCAACAGCGTGATTCCGTTGCTGCGCCAGGCCCTGGAGCGCGCCGGGATCTCCGCCGAGCGCTACACCAGCCATTCCCTGCGACGCGGCTTCGCAACATGGGCCCACCAAAGCGGCTGGGATCTCAAATCGTTGATGAGTTACGTGGGCTGGAAGGATATGAAGTCCGCCATGCGCTATGTTGAAGCGAGCCCCTTTCACGGGATGGCCCGGATTACGGATAAGCCGCTGTCGCCGTAGATATCGTTTTCTTCTATTAATACAGTCCGCTAATAGCGAAAACAAATCAGCAGCATCAGGTTTGCCAATGAGCCATCCGTCGAGTGACTGGGTAGGATTCACCCATCGAATTCACAACCCTGACGGAGAGTCATCAATGCCTATCATCAACAGCCAAGTAAAACCGTTCAAAGCTACCGCGTTCAAAAACGGCGACTTCGTACAAGTCTCGGACGCTGACCTGAAAGGCAAATGGTCCGTAGTGTTCTTCTACCCGGCCGACTTCACTTTCGTTTGCCCAACCGAGCTCGAAGACCTGGCTGACAACTACACCGCCTTCCAGAAACTGGGCGTAGAGATCTACAGCGTTTCGACCGACACCCACTTTGCCCACGCTGCCTGGCACAACACTTCGCCAGCCATCGGCAAAATCCAATACACCATGATCGGCGACCCGACTCAGGTCATCTCCCGCAACTTCGACGTGCTGATCGAAGAAGCTGGTCTGGCTGACCGTGGCACCTTCGTGATCAACCCTGAAGGCCAAATCAAAATCGTTGAACTGAACGATGGCGGCGTTGGCCGTGACGCTTCCGAGCTGCTGCGCAAAATCAAGGCTGCTCAGTACGTCGCTGCTCACCCAGGCGAAGTTTGCCCGGCCAAGTGGAAAGAAGGCGAGGCCACTCTGGCTCCGTCCCTGGACCTGGTCGGCAAGATCTAAGTCTGTGACACACGCAATGCAGGGCGGGATTCCGCACCTACTTAAGTAAGCTGCACCGCCCAATAGAAAAGCCCGGGCGAGATTCGCTCGGGCTTTTTTTCGCCTCAAATAAAGTCAGGAGATCGCCCGTATGTTGGACGCCAATCTTAAAGCCCAGTTGAAATCGTACCTGGAACGGGTCACCCAGCCGATCGAGATCGTTGCTTCACTCGACGACGGTGCGAAATCCCGTGAAATGCTCGATCTGCTGAAAGACGTTGCCAGTCTTTCGCACCAAATTACCTTGATCGACAGCGGCGACGATGCACGCAAGCCGTCGTTCTCGATCAACCGCCCGGGTGCCGATATCAGCCTGCGTTTCGCCGGTATCCCGATGGGCCATGAATTCACTTCGTTGGTGCTGGCCCTGCTGCAAGTCGGCGGCCACCCTTCGAAGGCCAGTGTCGAAGTGATCGAACAGATCCGCTCGCTCAAGGGCGACTTCAACTTCGAGACTTACTTCTCGCTGTCCTGCCAGAACTGCCCGGACGTCGTTCAGGCGCTGAACCTGATGGCCGTGCTGAACCCGAACATCCGCCACGTCGCCATCGACGGCGCGCTGTTCCAGGACGAAGTCAATGATCGCAAGATCATGGCCGTGCCGAGCATCTACCTCAACGGCGAAAACTTCGGCCAGGGCCGCATGGGCCTGGAAGAAATCCTCGCCAAACTCGACACCGGCGCCATCGAGCGTCAGGCCGAGAAAATCAGCGCCAAAGAGTCTTTTGATGTGCTGGTAGTCGGCGGTGGCCCGGCGGGTGCTTCCGCGGCGATCTACGCCGCACGTAAAGGCATTCGCACCGGTGTTGCAGCCGAGCGCTTCGGCGGTCAGGTGCTGGACACCATGGCCATCGAGAACTTCATTTCCGTGCAGGAAACCGAAGGCCCGAAACTGGCGACCGCGCTGGAAGAACACGTCAAGCAGTACGACGTCGACATCATGAACCTGCAACGCGCCGACAAGCTGATCCCCGGCAAGAATGGCGAGCTGCATGAAGTCCGCTTTGCCAGCGGCGCGACCCTCAAGGCCAAGAGCGTGATTCTGGCGACCGGTGCACGGTGGCGTGAAATGAACGTGCCGGGCGAGCAGGAGTACCGCAACAAAGGCGTGGCGTACTGCCCGCACTGCGACGGCCCGCTGTTCAAAAGCAAGCGTGTGGCGGTGATTGGCGGCGGTAACTCCGGCGTCGAAGCGGCCATCGACCTGGCGGGTATCGTCTCCCACGTGACCCTGCTGGAGTTCGACGTTCAGCTGCGCGCCGACGCCGTATTGCAACGCAAGCTGCACAGCCTGCCGAACGTCACCGTGATCACCAGTGCGTTGACCACTGAAGTCACCGGCGACGGCCAGAAGGTCAACGGCCTGCGCTACAAGGATCGCAATACTGACGAGCTGCGCACGGTCGAGCTGGAAGGGATCTTCGTGCAGATCGGTCTGCTGCCTAACACTGATTGGCTCAAAGGCACCATCGAGCTGTCGCCGCGCGGCGAGATCATCGTCGACAACCGCGGTGAAACCTCGATCCCCGGCATCTTCGCTGCCGGTGACGTGACCACCGTGCCGTACAAGCAGATCGTGATTGCAGTGGGCGAGGGCGCCAAGGCTTCTCTCAGCGCTTTCGATCACCTGATCCGCACTTCGGCTCCGGCGTAAATCCCGGGCCTGAAAAAGAAAACCCCCATCAGTGATGATGGGGGTTTTTCTTTGCGGGGGTGCTTTCTAGCCAGGTTCAGCTTTACAGCGGTGCCGGCTGGATGATCTCGACCCAGTAGCCATCCGGATCCTTGATGAACGCCAGACTCTTCATGCGGCCATCGGTCAGGCGCTTCTGGAAGTCGCAGCCCAGTTCTTCAAAGCGTGCGCAGGCAGCGACGATGTCCGGTACCGAGATGCAGATGTGGCCGAAGCCACGCGGGTCGGTGTTGCCGTTGTGGTAGGCAAAGTCCGCGTCGTTTTCGGTGCCGTGGTTGTGGGTCAGTTCCAGGATGCCGGGAATCGACTTCATCCACTCGGTGCGGGCAGCGGCGTCGGCCGGGATCTGCGATTTGTCGACCAGGGCGAGGAAGTACAGGCTGAATTCAGCTTCCGGAAAATCACGCTTCTCTACCAGCGAGAAACCCAATACACGGGTGTAGAAGTCCAGCGACTTGGTGATGTCTTTGACGCGCAGCATGGTGTGGTTGAACACGAAGTTGCGGGTTGCGCTGTCCGGGGTGGCGGTGACGCCAGGGAAGGTGTTCAGTTCTTGCAGGCTCATGGGCCCTCCGTAACAAATTGGGGCGAGTGAATGGGCGCAATGATACGCATGCCTGGCAGCATCGCCAAACCGAAAGCGCGGGCTTGCCCTGTGAGCGGGCGGGCCTCAGACTTTACGGCTCAATCCGCGAGTGCCTCTGGTAATGATCCGACCGTTCAAATCGCTGTTCGTTTTCCTGGGTTTTTCCCTGCTTGCTCTGCCTGCCTTTGCCGAGGCGCCGAGCATCACCTGGCCGGCTGGCTGGGAAGTCGAGGCGCTGCCTGAAACCTCCCCGGAAGTCTCCCGTCAGCGGGCAGTGAAGACTGACGCCGATGGCAATCAGGTGATGGTGATGGAGTTGACGATGACCCGCGTGGAAAGCGGCCATCAGGTCAACTTGCAAGGCGTGTTGCTGGAGATGCGCAAGTCGGTTCAGAAAGACTTTTTCCAGAGCGGTTATCAGAGTGTCTGCAACAAGGTTCACGCGAGTACGCTGGGCTCGCTGACCGCGCTTGAAACCACTTGTACGGTGACTGAAAACGGCCGCCATGTGTTGTCGCAAACATTGGTTGCAGCGGTCGAGGCGGATAAGGCTTACGTACTTTCGTATGCAGGGCAGGCAGAGGTTTATAAGGCGAGCGGCGACGACATAGTGGCTGCGCGAAACAGCTTGAAATTCTAGTCGTCTGTTCGTGGCCGGTCTGGTGTTAGATACCGGAACTGATTAAACATAAAGTTAATCTCCGGCTAACAGGGCAACATTCGGAAGCATAGTTTCAGTGCGAGAGCGGTTTGAGACTCAACTTTCCCGCCAGAAAAATCGTTGTATTTGTTAAATATTGTCCAAAAAAAAGCCCTGCATATGCAGGGCTTTCATGTTTGCGAGGGATTAACCGCGCAACCAGGAATCAACGGTAGCTGCACCGTATTGTTCCTTCCAGGCCTTCAGGCCGCGATGGTTGCCACCCTTGGTCTCGATCAGCTCGCCGGTGTGCGGGTTCTGATAGACCTTGACCACGCGAGCGCGGCGGGTTTTAGGTGCGGCGGTCGATTGCAGACCGGATTTCGCCGGGTTCGGATCGAGAATGGCGATGATGTCTTTCAGGCCTTTGCCGTAGGTTTTCATCAGCCCCTGGAGCTTTTCTTCGAATTCGATTTCTTTCTTGAGCCCGGCATCGTTCTTCAGCGATTCCAGCTGCTTGAGCTGTTCCTGAAGGGCCTTTTCAGCTGCACGAAATTCAGCGAGTCTGGACAATATCTTTACTCCAATAGTGTGTTTGGCTGATACCAACCGCAAACAAAGCTATAAGCCAAGAGCCTTGAAGCGACTCGGTGATAATGGCTCACCTGCCCATCTTGCAACAGGTAAGAAAAATTGTAGTAGTTAATGCGACAAGAGTAAATCCTGACTTTTTCTTCATGTAACAACAACGCTGTTTTGTATCAATTTGGTGCGCGCTGTCGGCGAGTCTGGATTTATCCCGCCAAGTTAATGATGAGTTAATGCTTCGATGAAGTCTGCAGCCGGCATCGGTTTGCCGAAAAGGTAACCTTGCAGAAAGTTGACATGGTGAGCGGCCAGATAATCACACTGGGCTTGCGTCTCCACACCTTCGGCCACGATGCCCAGATCCAGTTTGGTAGAAAGCTCGATGATGGTGTCCAGAATGTGCCGCGACAGGGCATCTTTATCGATCATGGCCACGAATGTCTGATCGATCTTGAGGAAGTCGACATTGAAGGTCCTCAAATAGCCGAGGCTTGAATGACCGGTGCCAAAGTCGTCAATCGCGATCTTCACGCCCATTGCGCGCAGTTGCGCGAACAGTTGATGGGTGATGTCGGACGGCTCGATCAGCTCGCGTTCGGTCAGCTCCAGTACCAGGCTGATGCTGCCAGGCTGGAACGCTGACAAAAATTCACGGCAATCTTCAACCAGCTCCAGATCGTGGCAGTGGCTGGCGGTGATGTTGATGCCGATGTGGAAGGGCGCGGTAAAGGTCGATGACAGCGGCCCCAGCACAACAGCCGTTTGTTGCATCAAGGCGCGGGTCATCGGCACGATCAACCCGGAGTGTTCGGCAAAGGGAATGAACAGGTCCGGACGCACCAGCCCCTCCTTGGGATGTTTCCAGCGCATCAGCACTTCCGCGCCCGACCAGCGTTTGCTGTCGCTGTGCACCACCGGTTGAAAATAGGGAATGAATTCACCTGCTTCCAATGCCCGAAGCATTTCATGGCTGGGCGAGGTGGAGCGCTTCTGAACGATGTAGCCGATCGCTCCTGATACGGCGCCGAAGAACATCAGCAGACTGAACAGCGGCGGATACTCGTCTTTCATGTAGCGCCAGGTTTCGCCTTCCGGAAAAGCCGCTGTCACTGAGAATGCATAGTGTGATGAGTGCAAGGTACTTTGCGCCACGGGCAACGCGGGCAGGGCGCCCTGATGCACTTTGCCGTCGGCGGAGAGCCAGTTGTTGCCGACTTGCAGCAACAACAACGTGTGCCGGCCGATCAGGCGCAGGATGTTGCTCAGGTGATAGCCGTCCAGCGTGCTCAGTGCGCCACCGCGTCCCTCGCTCAGGCGATACACCAGCAGCGCGGTGTTTGGCGTCACCGGGTTGCCGTTCATGAGCCACAACTTGCCTTGGGCGTAGTCGCCGGGATTCACGACTTCCTTGAAGTCGCCGAACAGCGAACTGCAATAGAGGTTGTCGTCCCACACCAGATTGGTCGAGCGCACAAACGGGCGGCGGGTGACTTGTTCGCGCAGGGCCAGTTTAACCGTCTCGCAGGTCTGGCCGGCCAGAGGCAACAGTTCGCGGGCGGCCTGGGCAGTGTTGTCGAGCATCAGTTCGAACTGCCGCAGGGCTTCATCGGCGGTGTGTTGCGAACTCTGCTGAAGGGCGCGTCCGGCCTGCATATAAAGAATCACGCTGCCGAGTACGATCGGCAGCAAGCCGCACAGCAATGTCACGATAATCCGTGTGCTGCGCTTGCGGCGGGGCCTGACGGTCAGTGGCATGGGCGCATCCTGTCGCGGTGGAGTGGGGCTCTTGATGGCAGGCGAAGCGTGCGCGCAAAGCCCGAGGTCTGAGCCCATGATAGATGGCCAATGACACCTGCGCCGCTCAACGATAATCCAGCCGGGTTGCCAGCTGAATGAATGCCAGCGTGGCAGGCGATGCCTGGCGCTGGTCCAGCACCGCCAGGCCGACCTGCCGGGTGACTACGGGGGACAGCGGTCGCTTGATGTATCGCGGTTCCGGATCGAAAGGCAACGAACCTTCGGCCACCACGGTCATCGCATCGCCCCGGCCCACGGTGTCGAGCGTGCTGAGCAGCTGCGAACAGCGATAGCGGATGTTGGGGCTCAACCGCGCGGCGTTGAACAGGCGCGAAACCAGTTCCGACGAACCCGCCTCGGTCAGCACAAACGGATCGTTGCACAGGTCTTTAAGACTCACTGAGTCGTGCGCCGCCAGCGGGTGACCGAGCGGAAGAAGGGCGACCATCTGATCTTCAATCAAGGTGAACGTGTCGAAGCGCTCCTCGGGCAGCACCACAAAACCGATATCGATCCGCCGCTCCTCCAGCCACTGAATGACCTGCCGATCCGGGCCTTCATCGATGTGCACTTCGATCCCCGGATGCGCCTCGCGATACTGCTGAAGAATCCGCGGCAACAATTTGATCGAAGACGTCGGCCCGAACGAGCCGATGCGCAGCGTGCCGCGTTTCATGCCGCGCGCATCCGCCGCCTCCTGACGCAAGGTGTTCGCCAGCCCAAGCATCGCCCGTGCCCGCAACAGCAGTTGTTCGCCGATGTCGCTCAGTTCCACTTGCGATTGATGCCGGCGCAGCAGCTCGACGCCCAGTTCCTGTTCCAGCGACTTCAATGCATGAGACACCGCTGACTGGGAAATTCCCAGACGATGGGCGGCGAGGGTGAAGCCGCGCAGTTCGGCCACCAGCGAGAAAATTTCGAGTTGGGTCAGGGTCATGAGTAAAGACTCATTTTACGATGATGAGGAATCAATCGAATGATACGTCATCCGTCAGTCTCATCGTTGGAGCGTTATGAGTTGTCATGAACCTGTTCGTCCGGTCGCCTCGGACATGCCCGTCTATTTGAACCTGGCCTTGGTCACCATGATCTGGGGCGGAACGTGGGTGGCCGGGCGTTTTCTGGCCGGCAGCCTGAGCCCGGTGTTTGCTGCCAGCCTGCGGTTTCTGCTGGCCAGCGTGGCGTTGCTCGTGTGTTTAAGGCTCGCTCGAATACGGTTGGCGCGGCCTACGTTCAGGCAATGGCTGCAACTGGCCCTGTTGGGGTTCTTCGGAATTTTCTTCTACAACCTGTGCTTCTTTTACGGGTTGCAATACATCAACGCTTCCCGGGCCTCGTTGATCGTGGCGCTGAATCCGGCGGTCATTGGTCTGGCGTCATGGCTGCTGTTCAAGGAGCGGCTGAGCCCGTTGAAGGTGACCGGCATCGCAATCTGCATCGGCGGGGCGGGTGTGGTGATCGTCAGTCGCAACCCGCAGCTGTTGAGCGAAACGCCGGACGCGTGGATTGGCGATCTGCTGATCCTCGGCTGCGTTTTGAGCTGGGGCGTCTATTCGCTGTTCTCTCGCGGCCTGAACCAGAGCATCGGTCCGGTGCAGACCGTGACCTTTTCGATTCTGCTGGGCACCCTGATGTTGTGGGCGCTGGCCCTGAGCCGGGGCGAAGTGGACGTTGCAGCGCTGGCGGCACTTGGCACACGCCAATGGCTGAGCCTGGCTTATCTGGGCGTACTCGGTTCGGCGCTGGCCTACATCGGTTACTACGATGGCATCCGTAAAATCGGCGCCACACGCTCCGGCGTGTTCATTGCGCTCAATCCGCTGACCGCCGTGCTGGCCGGTGCAATCCTGCTGGGTGAACAGCTGACGCTGGCCATGTGCCTGGGCGGCGTGCTGATTCTGGCGGGCATCTGGCTGTGCAACAAACCCCTTGCACCGGCCGGAAAAAAGCGGATTTTATAGAGAGGGCAGACAACCCTATTTACGCTGTGTAGAATCGGGTTACGCATACAATAATAATCGTCTTCTGGCAGCAGAAGCCTCGCCCGCAAGAGCCTTGGGTCGACAATGAAGATATTCGGGTTTCAACTGATCTACGGTGACTTCCTCGCCCGCAGTGTGCGTGGCATCTCCTGTGCGCCACCCACCGGTCTCAGCATTACTGACAAATAACTCTGGTTAATTGATAAGAATGATGAGGCGCCAACCATGGCAGATTTATACGAAAACCCAATGGGCCTGATGGGCTTCGAGTTCATCGAGTTCGCATCGCCGACACCTGGCACCCTGGAGCCGATCTTCGAGATCATGGGCTTCACCAAGGTCGCGACCCACCGTTCCAAGAACGTGCACCTGTATCGTCAGGGCGCGATCAACCTGATCCTCAACAACGAACCCCACAGCGTTGCTTCGTACTTCGCGGCCGAGCACGGCCCGTCCGTTTGCGGCATGGCGTTCCGGGTCAAGGATTCGCAGAAGGCCTACAACCGCGCACTGGAACTCGGCGCCCAGCCGATCCACATCGAAACTGGCCCGATGGAACTGAATCTGCCGGCGATCAAAGGCATTGGCGGTGCGCCACTGTACCTGATCGACCGTTTCGGCGAAGGCAGCTCGATCTATGACATCGACTTCGTGTTCCTCGAAGGCGTTGACCGCAACCCGGTCGGTGCCGGCCTGAAGATCATCGACCACCTGACCCACAACGTGTATCGCGGTCGCATGGCCTACTGGGCGAACTTCTACGAGAAGTTGTTCAACTTCCGCGAAATCCGCTACTTCGACATCAAGGGCGAATACACCGGCCTGACCTCGAAAGCGATGACAGCGCCGGACGGCATGATCCGCATCCCGCTCAATGAAGAATCGTCGAAGGGCGCCGGGCAGATCGAAGAGTTCCTGATGCAGTTCAACGGCGAAGGCATCCAGCACGTGGCGTTCCTCACCGACGACCTGGTCAAGACCTGGGATCAGTTGAAGAAGATCGGCATGCGCTTCATGACCGCGCCGCCGGACACCTACTATGAAATGCTCGAAGGCCGCCTGCCGAACCACGGCGAGCCGGTGGATCAACTGCAATCGCGCGGCATCCTGCTCGACGGTGCGTCGGATAAAGAAGACAAGCGTCTGCTGCTGCAGATCTTCTCGGAAACCCTGATGGGCCCGGTGTTCTTCGAATTCATTCAGCGTAAGGGCGATGATGGTTTCGGCGAAGGCAACTTCAAGGCTCTGTTCGAATCGATCGAGCGTGACCAGGTGCGTCGTGGCGTACTCGCTACCGAGTAATCCGCACCAGATGTAAAAAAGCCCGGCCTGCAGAAATGCAGGCCGGGCTTTTTATTGCGCGTCTTACGGGCGCCGTTGGCGCATCAGATGCTTGAAGCCTTCAAACACCAGCACCACCACGGCGAGCCAGATCGGGATGTAGGTCAGCCATTCTCCGGGCTTGATGCTCTCACCCAGCAGCAGCGCCACGCCGAGCAACAACACTGGCTCTACGTAACTCAACAAACCAAACAGACTGAACGGCAGAAGGCGACTGGCAATGATGTACACCACCAGCGCCGATGCACTGATCAGACCGAGCAACGGAATCAGCCATGTCAGCGCCGGGTACAGATCGAACACGCCGAAACCCTGTTCGCCGCCGCGCACAAACCAGTACGCCACCGGCAGCATCAGGGTCATGTCGACCCACAAACCGCCGAGGTTGTCGGTCTTGAGGTATTTGCGCAGCACGAAGTACAGCGGGTAGCCGACGACCACCACCAGCGTCGCCCAGGAAAACCCGCCGACCTGATACAACTCGTTCAACACGCCGAGGCTGGCAAAAAACACCGCGACTTTTTGCAGGTATGACAGGTTTTCGCCATAAGCGATGCGTCCGGTCAGGACCATGGACAACGGCAGCAGGAAGTAACCCAGCGAGACGTCAAGGCTGTAGCCATTGAGCGGCGCCCACATGAACAGCCACAACTGCACGCCCAGCAGCGCTGACGAAAGAATCAGGCCACCGATCAACTTCGGCAGCGCAGGGATCCGGCGCAGCAGCTCCAGCACCCGCCGCCATTCGCCGGAAACCAGCATGAACACGGTCATGCAGGGCACGGTCAGCAGCATGCGCCAACCGAAGATTTCCACGCCGCTCAACGGGGTGAGCAACGAGGTGTAGTAATACATGACGGCAAACAGCGTCGATGCTGTCACCGATAAAGCAATGCCTTTAGACAAACTGTCCTCGCGGGGGTGATGGTGAAACGGGGCGCGCAGGATACGTGGTTTTTGTGCTGAATATTGGCCGAGTGATCAATATTTCCAACATTCGACACAGGTCCGGTGAGAGCACGGACCTGTGTCGAAGCATAGGTGCTTAAGCCTGATGCGGTTTACGCCCCGACACAAAATGGCTCACATCATTAAACCCCGGCGTAGAAGCATGCCCCGGCGTCACCAGTGAGTCGATAAACGCTTCATCCTCAGCCGTAATCTTCACCGCCTGCGCCTTGGTGTACGCATCCCACTGTTCTTCAGTACGCGGCCCGACAATCGCCGACGTCACCGCGCTGTTGTTCAGTACCCAGGCAATTGCGAATTCAACGATCCCGACCCCACGCTCCTGGGTGTATTGCTGAATCTGCTGGGCAATGCGCAACGACTCCACGCGCCACTCGGTTTCCAGAATCCGTTTGTCCTGACGCCCGGCACGGCTGTTGGCGTCCGGGGTCACGTCCGGTGCGTACTTGCCGCTGAGCACGCCACGGGCCAGCGGGCTGTAAGGCACCACGCCAAGGCCGTAAGTCTGGGCGGCGGTGATCTGCTCGGTTTCGGCCTGACGGTTGACGATGTTGTACAGCGGCTGGCTGATCACCGGGCGATCGACGCCGAGTTTGTCCGCCACGCGAATCACCTCGGCAATCCGCCAGCCGCGATAGTTCGACAGGCCCCAATAACGGATCTTGCCCTGGCGAATCAGATCGCCAATCGCCGAGATCGTCACTTCAAGCGGGGTGTTGTGGTCTTCGCGGTGCAAGTAATAGATGTCGAGGTAGTCGGTGCCGAGCCGGGTCAGGCTGGCCTCCAGACCGTTGAAGATGTGCTTGCGGCTCAAGCCGCTGCGGTTCGGCACGCCATCCACCGGGCCGAAACCGACTTTGGTCGCCAGCACCCATTCATGCCGATGACGGGCGATGGCTTCGCCGACGATCTCTTCCGAGCGGCCGTTGGTGTAGACGTCTGCGGTGTCGATGAAGTTGATACCCTGATCCCAGGCCTTGTCGATGATGCGCAGCGAGTCTTCCGCGCTGGTCTGCTCGCCGAACATCATCGTGCCGAGGGTGAGGGTGGACACCTGCAATCCCGAGTGACCCAGTGTGCGATAGCTCATGCCGAAATCCTTTTGTCGGTGGGAAAGCTTCCATCAAATACCAGAAGCGCCCGGCGCGGCAAAGTGAATTTATCGACGCAATGCCTCGCAGCGCTCGCGTAAAAACGCCTGCAACACCTTGACCCGTTCCGACACCTGCACCCGGTGCGGGCACAACAGATTGAACGGCACGCTCTCGCCGAGCCAGTCATCGAACAGCGTCAGCAGCCGTCCGGCGCGTACGTCTTCGGCCACGTCGAGCCAGGCTTTATAGGCGATGCCGTGCCCGGCTAGTGCCCAGCGGCGGGCGACTTCGCCGTCGTCGCTGAGGTAGTCGCCGCGCACTTCGACCTCGACCGTTTCGTCGTCGCGATGGAAACGCCAGGTGTTGTAGGGACGGCCGTTGCGCAGGTAGAGCAGGGCGCTGTGCTCGCTCAGTTCAGCAGGATTTTGCGGTGTGCCGTGGCGTTTCAAATACACAGGGCTGGCGCAGGCCACGCGGCGATGCTCCTGCAGAATCGGCAACGCCACCATCGTCGAATCACTTGGCACGCCAAAGCGCAGCGCAACATCCACCGTCTCGCGAAACAGATCCGCATGTCGGTCGTTGAGCAGCAATTGCAGCTGAATGTGCGGGTGCTCGCGCTTGAAATCGTCCAGCCACGGCAGCAACACATTGCGCCCGAAGTCCGACGGCGCCGCCAGTTGCAGCACGCCGCTCAAGCCTTCGGTCTGCTGCTTCAGCGCCTGCTCGCCTTCCGCCAGGGTGGCCAGCGCCAATCGCACGCTTTCCAGATACCGCCGGCCTTCTTCAGTCAGGCGCATGCTGCGGGTCGAGCGGGCGAACAGGCGAATGCCAAGGCGGGTTTCCAGACGTTTCAATGCGATGCTGGCGGCCGCCGGCGTCAGCTCCAGCGCCCGGGCGGCGGCGGAGATGCTGCCGGAGTCGGCGGTGCGGACGAAGATTTCCAGATCGAGGATTGAGCTCATTAGTAAAAATCCGTTGAAGATCCTTGGCGTTTTGCGGGATTTTTCCGGGATTGGCAAGCGCAGATACTGAAATCCTGAATAACCGCAGGAGACAGACATGACGTGGACATTTGATCATCTGGCCTTCAACACTGCTGACGGTCAGGCGCTGCAGGACGCTTTTGGTGGGTTGTTGGGATTGATGCCGGGGCGCCGGCCGCCGTTTCCGTTTCCCGGGCGGTGGTTGTATCAGGATGAGCAGGCGTTGGTGCATGTGATTGAGCAGCCGGCGCTGGATGAGGCGGCGTTGAGTCATATTGCGTTTCGTACCGATGAAGACGCAGCCGCGGTTTTGAAGCGGGTGCAGGGCAGTGGGTTGCCGTATCAGGTGGCGCAGGTGCCGGAGGACGGGATCTGGCAGATTTTTGTGAGGATGCCGGGAGGATTGGTGCTGGAGCTGGATGCGAAAACGGAGGTTTTGTGAAATTAAGCCACCACTTGTTTCACTCTAATATTTTTCACAATTAGCATTTTGTCCTTTGATTCTTGAGATTTTCAGCTCAATTAGCGCACTTGGCTATAAGCGAGACTTGGTTATTCAAAAATGCACTTGAAAACTGTCAGAACTGACAGTGGAAATTCGCTCCGCGACACATCAGGATTTATTCAAGCACCAAGAGCTATTCAAATCGGTATTAAACCCGGCATCACACATCAAAAATTGACTTCATTGAAAAATGAAGCAAGCACACGTCGATGTACATCGAAAAAGGAATGCATCATGACCGTCACACAGAAGCAGCCAATTGCACCACTTCCGACGTCCCCATCGATTCCCCTAATAACAGCTCTTAGTACTACTACCCCTCCCTTGAATCCGCCAGGGGTACCAAACGGCGCCCCAGCACCGGTGCTGGACTCCTCGGGTCGTGTTGTTCAACACCCAATACCGGCTACTGCCAGGAATGGGCAAACTATAATTATTTATTTGTCAAATCCCGCCAACGCCCAACTCTGGACTCTTTACAGTGTGACACTAGATCAAAATTTGTTATCAATTATGTACAAGGATCAGAACGGTGTATTCAAGTGGTGGGGGTTGTGGGAAGGGCTGAAAAATAACCAAGTCCCACTAGGGACCTATGAGATAAAAGTCACATACTGGACTTCTCCAACTTCGGTAGCAATCGTTTCGCAGGCGTTAACTATTACGTATTCTTGATTAAAGCAAAAAGCCAGAGTGGGAAGCTGAGCAGGACAGCACGACAAGGTCATAATTAAAGATGCTGGTGAAGCCCAGTCATATTGACAGTTAATTAATGGAAATAAGAAACCTGTCTTTCTGGGGTATGTGGAAACCAGGTAATCCGCCCGATGTAAAAAATGCTCCGTATTTAAAGATACGGAGCATTTTCGTCATGGGCTGCTCAGTGGCGGATTTATTTTTCGGGATTTGGTGAGTGTTTAAGTGTGGTGTTTAAAGGACACGTTCAGACACGCACCCCAGGCTACACAACCTTGCGCCGTTGCCTACGACTAAGCCAGAATCCGCCGGCTTGTGCGCTCAAGGGCCGGGTTTTATCGTTGTCCCGTCGCTGAAAAGAACAGCGATCGGGTTTGGTAGCCCGGGTCTTTAAGTGCAGAGTGCTCCATTTTGTAGAGTCTTTTGTCTCTGTTTTATGGTGGTCATTCGCAGGGCACCTTCGGGTGCGCCGTTTCTCCTAAGGCCCGGTCTACCAACCTGCGTCTGGCCACCACCATCGTTTGGTAGCGAGTGTGGTGGCTCCAATAAGCGCCTTAGGAGTTTCACCATGATCAAACCAACACCCAACCCACCCGAAACCGACACCACCTCGCCCTACGAGTCCCTCGACTCCAAGACCTTCCACGAAGCCGCCGAACGCGCCCTCGATCACTACCTCAATCCGCTGCTCCCCAGAAAACCGCTGCTCAAACCCAACACCCGCTACCTCATCGCCCCCGGCATCGACAGTGAAGAACTGCTGGCCGATGCCTCTGAAACCCTGACCTGCGCCAAAACCATGGCCACCGACTTCGCCGGGCTGGTGGACGGCTCGCATCGGCATGTGCTGCTGGGGATCGCGCAACTGATCATGCTGGGGGAACTGGCGGTGAATCGGGCGCTGGATAATCTGGAACTGAAGGCTGAAGCGCCGCTGTAGCCAGATCTAAAAGAAAAACGGCCCGTAATGGGCCGTTTCTGTATTTCGACTAATGCTTAAGCCCGCAACGTCCGCGTCATCCGCAACGCCAGCAGACTCCCGCCAACAATCACACCCGCCAGCAGATACAACGCCGCATCGGTCGACCCAGTGCTGTCCTTCACCCAACCAACAAGGTAAGGGCTCAAGAACCCCGCCATCTGCCCCATCGAGTTGATCAACGCCAACCCACCCGCCGCAGCGCCCGCGCTCAGCATGGCCGTCGGCACCGGCCAGAACATCGGCAGACCGGTCAGCGCGCCCATGGTCGCAATGGTCAGGCCGAGAATCGCAATCGCCGGATTCGCCGCGAAGTTCACCGCGATCAGCAGGCCGACAGCGCCCATCAACATCGGCACCACCAAATGCCAGCGACGTTCTTTACGCAAGTCCGCCGAACGACCCACTACCAGCATGAACACGGCGGCCAACAGATACGGAATCGCACTCAACCAGCCAATCACCAGGTTGTCGCTGAAGCCGAGGTTCTTGATGATCGACGGCAGCCAGAAGTTGATCGCATATACGCCGCTCTGGATGCAGAAGTAGATCAGGCCGAAGGCCCAGATGGCCGGGTTCTTGAACACGGCAATCAGCGAATCGGAAGTGGTTTTCGGCTTGTTCGCCAGGTCTTCTGCCTGATCCGCTTCCAGCACCGAACGTTCATGCGGGGTCAGCCATTTGGCGTTCGCGAAGTTATCGCTCAACAGGAAGTAGGCGAGTGCGCCGAGGATTACAGTCGGAATGCCTTGCAGCAGGAACATCCACTGCCAGCCGGCGAGGCCACCTTGCCCTGCGGCGAAGTGATTGAGGATCCAGCCGGAAAACGGGCTGCCGAGCAAACCCGAAACAGGGATTGCCGACATGAACAGCGCCATGATCCGGCCACGGCGGAAAGTCGGGAACCACTGCGAGAGATACAGCACAACGCCCGGGAAGAACCCGGCTTCGGCGGCGCCAGTGAACAGGCGCAGGGTGTAGAACTGGGTTGGCGTGGTGACGAACAGCAGGCAGGTCGACAGCGTGCCCCAGGTGATCATCATCAGCGCAATCCAGCGCCGGGGGCCGAACTTGGTCAGCGCCAGGTTGCTCGGTACGCCGCACAGCACGTAGCCGATGAAGAAGATACCGGCACCGAGGCCGTACACGGTTTCGCTGAATTTCAGCGCGTCGAGCATCTGCAGTTTGGCGAATCCAACGTTGACCCGGTCGAGGTAGTTGAACAGGTAGCAGATGAAGATGAAGGGGATCAAACGCAGGGTGATGCGTTTGTAGACGGCGTTTTTATCGTCATCGATGGTCTGGGCGGCAGCGGCGCTCTGCGACATGGCGGCTCTCTCTTTATTATGATTTTTTGCGATGCAAAGGGTAACGTTGATCGCCCTGAGAGTCTCGGCCACCTTTGGCCGGATTGTCTTTGTGCCTGAGCACAGGGTTTGCCGCCAGACCCTGTGCGGGTGAACAACCGTCCGCGCCTGTTTTCAAGGATTCCAGCCCCTATGTTCGAACTCGATCACGACCTCGCCCAGGACATCGTCGACCGGGCCATGGCCATTTTGCCGTACAACGTCAACGTCATGGACAGCCAGGGGCTGATCCTGGGCAGTGGCGAGCCGGAGCGCATCAACACCCGCCACGAGGGCGCGCAACTGGTGCTGGCCAACGGACGGGTGGTGGAGATTGACGCGCAGACGGCGGTGCATTTGAAAGGTGTGCAGCCGGGGATCAATCTTCCGCTGTTGCTCGATCAACGCTTGATCGGCGTGCTTGGCATCACCGGTGAGCCGGAGCAGCTGCGCACTTACGCCGAACTGGTGCGCATGACCGCTGAAATGCTGGTCGGCCAGCGCAACCAGCAATCCGAGCAGCAATGGCGGCGGCAGCGTTGCGATGACTTGCTCGCGCTGCTGTTGAGTGAAGCAGGGGATTCGCCGCGCTTGGTGGATGAAGCCCAGCAGCTAGGGCTCAAACCGCAACTGACACGAGTGCCGTATCTGTTCGAGTTGGGCCTGGAACACGGACCGGGGCAAACCGTCGAGGCGCTGAGTGCCTGGCTGATGTCGCGCTATCCCGACAGTTGGTGTGTGAGCTCGGCCAAGTCGTCACTGCTCTGGTGCCGGCCGGCGAGTCAGGCCGTCGAGCATGATCGCCTGCTGGAAAAGCTCGATGGTCTGGGCTGGAACATTCTGCGTATCGCGGTGGGCGGGCAGGCCGACGGGTTGACCGGGTTGCGCCGTTGCTATCGGCGGGTCGGCGACTTGCTCGCCTATGGCCGCGAAGTGCTGCCGCGTTCACGGCTGCTGACCCTCAATCGCTATCGTTTGCCGGTGATGCTCTGGCGCCATCGCAACGATGATGCGCTGGATGAACTGCTCAAGCCGTTGCGCAAGGTGATCGCCAAGGACAGCAACGGCCAGTTGCTCGCGACTTTGCGCAGCTGGTGCGATCACGACGGGCAGAGCCAGGCCTGCGCAGATGCATTGGGCATTCACCGCAACAGCCTGCGTTACCGGATGGAGCGAATTGCCGAGTTGAGCGGGGTCGATCCGCTGAAGCTCGACGGCATGCTGGCGTTGTATCTGGGGGTGCAATTGCTGCCGCAGACTGACGATTTGTCGAAATGAACAATAAACGCCAATCCAACTTGTGCAGCGGACAGGCGTCAACCGGCAAGGCGACTGGCAGCATGAGGGGCATTGGAACTGGAGAATTTGCATGAAAATCGTCATCGCCCCCGATTCGTTCAAGGACAGCCTGAGTGCCCAAGGCGTTGCAGAAGCCATCGCGCTGGGTCTGGCGCAGGTCTGGCCGCAGGCGACGCTGGTCAAATGCCCGATGGCCGACGGTGGCGAAGGCACGGTGGAGTCGATTCTCGCCGCCTGCGAAGGCGAACTGCGCCGCACCCGCGTGCGTGGCCCGTTGGGCGCAGCAGTTGAAGCTGCATGGGGCTGGTTGCCGCACAATCACACCGCAATCATCGAAATGGCTGAAGCCAGCGGCCTGCAATTGGTGCCGCCGGGGCAACGCGATGCGTGCATCAGCAGCACGTTCGGCACGGGTGAGCTGATCCGCGCTGCGCTGGATGCCGGCGCACAACGCGTCATTCTGGCCATCGGCGGCAGCGCCACCAACGACGGCGGCGCTGGCGCGATGCAGGCGCTGGGCGTGAAACTGCTGAATGCTCAAGGGCAAGCTCTGGTGCCGGGCGGATTGGCGTTGGCGCAACTCGCACGTCTGGACCTGAGCGAACTCGACCCGCGTCTGGCTCACGTCCGTTTCGACATCGCCGCTGACGTCAACAATCCACTGTGCGGCCCCCACGGCGCTTCGGCGATTTTTGGCCCACAAAAGGGCGCATCACCGGCGCAAGTTCAACAACTGGATCAGGCCCTCGGCCACTTCGCCGGACTCTGCGCGCAGGCGTTGGGCAAGGACGTACGCGATGAACCGGGCAGTGGTGCCGCAGGTGGGTTGGGCTTTGCCGCCAAAGCGTTTCTCGGCGCACGCTTCCAGGCCGGTGTCGAAGTCGTCGCAGAACTGGTCGGACTGTCCGACGCAGTGAAGGGCGCAGATCTGGTGATTACCGGAGAAGGGCGCTTCGATGCCCAGACCCTGCGCGGAAAAACCCCGTTTGGCGTGGCGCGGATCGCCAAGCAACACGGCGTACCGGTAATCGTCATAGCCGGTACGTTGGGCGAGGGCTATCAAGCGCTCTACGATCACGGCATCGACGCTGCATTCGCGGTCACCAGCGGCCCGATGTCCCTGGAACAAGCCTGCGCCGAAGCCCCGCGCCTGTTGCGTGAACGTGCAACAGATATTGCTCGCGTATGGGGTATGGCAGCTCCAGCCTGACCTGTCAGTCATCATCTGAAGCGAAGGGTGTTTCACCGCTGAAACACCCGCAACACTTTGAAAAATATTTCATCTTTCCCCGCAAACTTCCTCAAGCCTGGCCGATACAGAAGTCAGGCGCACACAAGACTTCTTAAAATAGTGACGCCGGACTGAAGCCCGCCCCAAGGGCCAGTGATCACGGCATGGACGCTCGTAGTTTCAATCATCCGAGAGTCCTCCTATGTCCTTGCGTAATCTGAATATCGCGCCCCGTGCCTTCCTCGGTTTTGCTTTTATTGCCTTGCTGGTGATCGTGCTTGGCGTGTTCGCCGTCAACCGCATGTCGATCATCCGTCAGGCTTCCCTGGAGATGGACTCGACGCAGTTGCCAAGCGTCACCCAACTCGCCGTGGTCACGGAAAACGTCTTGCGTCTGCGCATTCTGTCGTTCCGCATTCTGGTCAACCGCGAACCGGCCGGTTTGCAGGAAGCCCAGACCCGCATCGGTGTGCTGGTGGACAAGGTGCGCGCTGCCCAGGCCAGTTACGCGGCATTGCCGGCCGGCCCGGAGGAACGCGCGTTATATCAGGAGTTTTCGACGACTCTCGACAACTATGTGCAAGCGCAGAACCAGATGATGGAGCTGTCGCGCCAGGACAAGCTCGACGAGATGCGCGCCCTTATCAACACGAAGATCAAGGACGGCACCGACAAGATGGGCGAACAGCTCAACAAGCTGATCGCGATCAACGCTGCCGATGCGAAAACCGCTTCCACTCAAGCGGGTGAGTATTACAACAGTGCCATTACTGGAATCATCGCCGTGGCCGTGATTGCCGCGTTGCTGACCGTGCTGTTGGCCTGGCTGCTGACCCGCAGCATCGTCACCCCGCTGAACCGCGCCGTCGCTGCCGCGCAAACCATCGCTGGCGGCAACCTGACCAAAGCCATCGAAATCGACGGCAAGGACGAACCGGCGCGCCTGCTTGAAGCGCTGGCGGCGATGCAGACCAATCTGCGTAAAACCATCGAACAGATTGCCGGCTCCGCCACGCAACTGGGCGCCGCTGCCGAAGAACTCAGCGCCGTGACCGAAGAAGCGTCCCGTGGCCTGCAACAGCAGAACGACGAAATCGAACAGGCCGCCACCGCCGTCAACGAAATGACCGCTGCTGTAGAAGAGGTCGCACGCAACGCGGTGTCGACTTCCGAAGCCTCGAACCAGTCGACCCACGCTGCCCGTGAAGGTCGCGACCAAGTGGTGAAAACCGTCGATGCGATCCAGACCATGACCCACGACGTCCAGAACACCGCGCAAATGATCGAAGGCCTGGCCGCTCAGGGCCGCGACATCGGCAAGGTGCTGGACGTGATCCGCGCCATCGCCGAACAGACCAACCTGCTGGCGCTCAACGCCGCCATCGAAGCGGCCCGTGCCGGTGAAGCGGGTCGCGGTTTCGCCGTGGTGGCGGACGAGGTTCGCGCCCTGGCCCATCGCACTGCGCAATCGACTCAGGAAATCGAAAAAATGGTCGCCGGCATCCAGAACGGCACCGGCGAAGCGGTCGAGTCGATGCAGCAAAGCAACCAGCGCACCCAGACCACCCTGGAAATGGCCCGCGCCGCCGGTGTTGCACTCGAGCAGATCACCCAATCGATTCACCAGATCAACGAGCGCAACCTGGTGATCGCCAGCGCTTCGGAAGAACAGGCGCAGGTGTCCCGCGAGGTCGATCGCAACCTGGTCAACATTCGCGACCTGGCCACCCAATCAGCTGCCGGCGCGAATCAAACCAGCGCCGCGACCCACGAACTGTCGCGTCTGGCGGTGGATTTGAATGCGATGGTGGCGCGCTTTGTGATTTGACCTAGGGTGAAGGCTGGAGACCGCGCAATCAGGAGACGTACATGCGCTATTCAGCCTTGACCCAACGAATCGCCGGGGAGGGAGCAGCAGCCTGGCGGATTCACGACCGAGCGCTGGAGCTGCGCGCCGAAGGGGTCGATGTGTTGCTGCTGTCGGTGGGTGATCCGGATTTCGATACGCCGCTGCCGATCATCCACGGCGCCATCGACAGCCTGTTGGCGGGCGATACCCATTATTCCGAAGTGCGCGGCCGGCTGGAGTTGCGCAGGCACATCGCCGAGCACCATCGGCAACGCAGCGGCCAGGACGTCGATGCCGAGCATGTGATCGTGCTGCCCGGCGCGCAATGCGCGGTGTATTCGGTGGCGCAATGTCTGCTGGATCCGGGCGATGAAGTGATCGTCGCCGAACCGATGTACGTGACTTATGAAGGTGTGTTCGGTGCCTGTGGCGCAACCGTGGTGCCTGTTCCGGTGCGGCCGGAAAACGGTTTTCGCGTCGACCCGGTGGATGTCGCGACGCGGATCACTCCGAAGACACGGGCCATGTTGCTCAACAGTCCCAACAATCCTTCCGGTGCGAGCCTGTCGTTGTTGATCTGGCAGGAGCTGGCGGCGTTGTGCATTCGTCATGACCTGTGGCTGATCAGCGATGAGGTCTACAGCGAATTGTTATACGAAGGCGAGCACGTCAGCCCGGCGAGCCTGCCGGGCATGGCCGAGCGCACCGCGACCATCAACAGTCTGTCCAAATCCCATGCGATGACCGGGTGGCGGATCGGCTGGATGATCGGGCCGAAACCGTTGGCCGAGCATCTGGTGAATCTGTCGCTGAGCATGTTGTTCGGTCTGCCGGACTTTGTGCAGAAAGCGGCGCAGATCGCGCTGGAGAAAGATCTGCCGGAAGTGATGCAGATGCGCGAGGAATACCGGTTGCGTCGGGATCTGGTGTGCGAGCGGTTGCGTGGTTGTCCGGGGTTGTACCCGATCAAACCGGATGGCGGGATGTTCGTGATGGTCGACGTGCGCCAGACCGGGCTCGGCGCGCAGGATTTTGCCGAGCGATTGCTGGAGGGGTATGGGGTTTCGGTGCTGGCGGGTGAGGCGTTCGGGCCGAGTGCGGCGGGGCATATTCGCATCGGGCTGGTGGTGGATAGAGTAAAACTGGCGGATGCGTGTTCGCGGATTGCACTGTGCGCTGCGCAGCTTCTCCAGGTGCGCAGCGCCTGAGGGTTTCCTCCTGATCGTTCCCACGCTCCGCGTGGGAATGCAGCCCGGGACGCTCCGCGTCCCTTCCAGAGCTGGAACGCGGAGCGTCCCTTGAGGCATTCCCACGCAGAGCGTGGGAACGATCATCAGTGGAGAGAATTCACCAGGTTGGCGGGTTTTTCACCGGCCAACCCCGCCAACAGATTCTCCACCGCACACCGCGCCATAGCCTCGCGCGTTTCATGAGTCGCCGAACCCATGTGTGGCGTTGCCACCACGTTATTCAGTTGCAACAACGGCGAGTCATGATTCAACGGCTCACGCTCGAACACATCCAGTCCCGCCGCGCGAATCCGGTTATGCCGCAAGGTTTCGATCATTGCAGCTTCGTCTACTACCTTGCCCCGTGAGATGTTGATGAAGATGCTCTCCGGTCGCATCAGCGCAAACTGCTCGGCGCCGATCAGACCTTCGGTCTGCGCCGTCAACGGCAAGGTCAGACAGATGAAATCCGCCTGTCGCAACAGATCCTCCAAACTGCGGTACTGCGCATCAAAACGTTCTTCAACCGCCGGTTTGCGCGACTGGCTGTGATAGATCACCGGCATCCCGAACCCGAAATGCCCACGCTGGGCCAACGCCTCACCGATCCGCCCCATACCGATGATGCCCAGCGTCTTGCCATGCACATCGGTACCGAAATGCGCCGGGCCGATGCTGCGGTGCCAGTGACCGCCACGCACCATGTTCGCCAGTTCCACCACGCGCCGGGCAGTGGCCAGGATCAGTGCGAAACCGGTGTCGGCGGTGGTTTCGGTGAGCACGTCCGGGGTGTTGGTCAGCAGGATTTTGCGCCGGGTCAGGTAGTCGATGTCGTAGTTGTCGACGCCCACCGAAACGCTGGAAATCGCTTCAAGCTTCGGCGCCAGATCGAGCAGCGCCGCGTCCAGTTTCAGGCTCGCGCCGAGCAAGCCGTGGGCACCGGGCAGGGCGTCGCGCAGTTTCATCAGGCCATCGGCGTCGAGGCTGTCGATCAGTGTCACATCGACCTGTTCCTCAAGACGCGCCATCAATTGCGGCGACAGTTTCTTGTACAGCACAACCTGCTTTTTCATCGCAGTCATCTCTCTATCAATTCAGGAATGAGCCGGCTGCGGACGCGGTGCGACGCGCTTGGCCGTCACCCGGTCGCTTGCGCCGGGCTTGAGAAAAATCGTCAGCACCACCGAGAGCATCAGCGCGCCGCTCATCAACAGGTACGAAGCGCCGGGCGAACCGGTGGAGCTGTTCAGGTAACCGACCAGATACGAACCGCCGAAAGAACCGAGGGCGCCCATGCTGTTGATCAGCGCCATGGCGCCGCCGGCAACGTTGGCCGGCAGGATCTCCGGGACGATGGCGAAGAACGGCCCGTACGGCGCGTACATGCAGGCGCCGGCAATCACCAGCAGCGTGTACGACCACCAGAAATGCTCCGCGCCCAAGGCGTAGGAGCCGTAGAACGCCACCGAGGCAATCAGCAGCGGCGGCCAGACGAAACGTTTGCGCTTTTGCAGTTTGTCCGAGCCCCACGACACCAGCAGCATGCCGATCACTGCCGCCAGATACGGCAGGGCCGACAGCCAGCCGGCCTCGATCATGTCCATCTGCGCACCGGCCTTGAGGATCGACGGCAGCCACAGCACGAAGCCGTAGACGCCGATGCTCCAGCAGAAAAATTGCAGCGCCAGAATGATCACCTTCGGCGAACGGAAGGCCTCGGCGTAGTTCTTCACCGCTTTGATGCCGACCTGTTCGGCAGCGAGCGCGCTTTCCAGATCGTGCTTTTCCTGCTCGCTGAGCCACTTGGCCTGGGCCGGACGATCATCGGCGAGCTTCCACCAGATGAATGCCCAGAGCACCGCCGGCAAGCCTTCGATGATGAACATCCAGCGCCAACTGAAATGCTGCACCAGATAGCCCGAAACCACCGACATCCACAGCATCGTTACCGGGTTGCCGAGGATCAGGAAGGTATTGGCCCGCGAGCGTTCGGCGCGGGTAAACCAGTGGCACAGGTACACCAGCATCGCCGGCATCACCGCCGCTTCGACCACGCCGAGCATGAAGCGGATGACGATCAGCCAATAGGCGTTGGAAACCACGCCGGTCAAGGTGGCGAGCCCGCCCCAGAGGATCAGGCTGACGAAGATCAGCTTCTTGACGCTATGCTTCTGCGCGTAGATCGCGCCGGGCACCTGGAAGAAAAAGTAACCGAGGAAGAATAGCGCGCCGAGCAGCGAGGACAGGCCCGGCGTGATCATCAGGTCGGCGGCCATCCCGGAGGCAGCAGCGAAGCCGTAATTGGCGCGGTCGAGGTACGCCAGGCTGTAGGTGATGAACACGATCGGCATGATGTACCACCAGCGGCGGGTGGCGAGGGTTGCGGTTTTCATGGTCTTGCTCCTGAGCTTGTTGTTTTTGTCGCAGCAGGTTCAATGGTTTATTGCTTGCTCGTTCCCACGTCGAGGCGTCGAACCGTCCGCGTGGGAACGCCTCCGGGGACGCTCGGCGTCCCATGTGACGCAGAGCGTCACGAGCTGCATTCCCACGCAGGAGCGTGGGAACGATCAGCGGTGAGTTCGGATCGGGTCGGCAAACCCTCCATGTCCCCCCGGCTCTGCACCGCCCGGCTGCCAATCCAGTTGGCACGTCTGACCGCCTCGGGAAAACTCTGGTGCTCCAGCAGGGCACTGATCATCCCCACCGCAAACCCATCCCCGGCACCGACCGTATCGACCACGGTTTCGACCGGCACCCCGGCGACAAATCCCTGATCCAGATGCGTGCGGTAATACGCGCCCTGCGGCCCGAGCTTGATCGCCACGGCTTCGGCGCCCTGATCGAGATAGAACGCGGCGATGTCCGCCGGATCCTCAAACCCGGTCAGCAGCCGGCCTTCGCTCAACCCCGGCAACACCCAGTGGGCGAGGGCGGCGAGGCGGTTGATTTCAGTGATCATCTCCCGCTCGCTGGCCCACAGGCTCTGGCGCAGGTTCGGGTCGAACGACACGCTGCGCCCGGCGTTGCGCATGCGGGTCATCAGTTCACGGGACATTTCCCGCGCCGAAGCCGACAGCGCCGGCGGAATGCCGGTGGCGTGCAGGTGCCGGGCGCTTAACAACGTCGGGGTGATCGACTGCGGCGATAGATGACTGGCCGCCGAGCCGCGACGGAAGTATTCGACCGTCGGATCGCTGCCGTCATCGTTGCGCGATTTGAGCTGGAAACCGGTCGGGTGCGCGTTGTCGACTTCGACATGGCTGCAATCCAGGCCTTCGCGGGCCAGGGTTTCGACGACAAATCGTCCCAGCGAATCGGCACCGACACGGCTCAGCCAGGCCACCTTGAAACCCAGCCGTGACAATCCGATGGCGACGTTGCTGTCGGCCCCGGCAATCCGCTTGTGAAACTGCTCGACCGAGGCCAGATCGCCGCTCTGTTCAGCAACAAACATGGCCATGGTTTCGCCGAACGACAGAATATCGATCTCAGACATGAGCAGGCTCCAGACGGGACTGGCCGAGGCGGGCAAGGGCGGCGACGTGTTCGGTGGTCAACTGCACCAGGTCATCGCCCTGCAACGGGTATTCGGCGGCGCGCATGACCCCTTGGGCCATGTGCCGCAGCAGTTGTTCCCACAGATGCAGGTCGGTGGCGGCGGGCGGCACCGCGACCAGTTTGCCGTCGGCACGGCGGGCCACGGCTTTGCAATGCACGTAACCGACATGACGGCCCAACAGTCGAGCGGCACCGGTGGCGGACTGGTCTTGCCACTGCCAGTTGCCGATATCGAAAGTCATCTTGATTGGCAAGTTGTGTTGCTCGACGGCGGCGAAGAAGCGCTGGAACGGTTCGATCCGCCCGCCGTGCAGCGTCTGATCATTCTCTACCAGCAACTGCACCGGGCTTTGCGCAAGGATTTGCGCCAGCGTCTGCAGATCGTTGTTGTCGGTGAAAAAACCAAGGGAGACCTTCAGCCACTTCGAGCCGAACGCTTCGGCGTTTTGCAGCGCGGTGATGAGTTCCGGATTGGGCCGCGACTGACCGGCGAGCCACAGTTCGGTCGGTGAGGAATAGATGCTTTGCAGGCCTTGGGCTTGCGTGGCGGTGGAGAGTTGTTCCGGGACTTCGTTGGTCAGCAACTCTTCGCGCCATTCGATGCGATGGGCGCCGGCAGCGGCCAGCACTTCGATGAAAGAGCCTTGGCCGCGACGGCGAACAAGATCGGCGCCGTAGCTGGACAGGCTGATGGAAACGGCAGGTTTATTCATTGTTATCTACCTCTGAAACCGGTTTCATTTTTGTTCAAAAAATTTTGGGTGGCCCCGCAGGGCCTTATTCTGCCTTGCTGCGCGTCGAACCGCGCTCAATCAGCACCGGTGCAAAATCCCGCGTCCGCGCCGCTTCATCATCCCCACGCAACCGCTTGAGCAAGCACTCAAACGCCCGCGCACCAATCTCCTCCGTCGGCTGAGCGAGGGCAGTAATCCCGCTGCCCACCAACGGATACCAGTCCAGATCATCCAGCGCGATCAACCCGACATCCTCGAACAACCGGCAGCCAATCTCGCGCAAGGCCAGGGTGCAAGCCAACGCCGCCACGCCGTTGGCGCAGAACAGGGCTTTCGGGCCCGAATCAGGTGTGTTCAAAAAGGTTTGAAGATCGTTCGCAAGACTCGAACCGGTTTCCAGCACCGCGCCACGCATGTCTTTGCGCTGACCAATCTGCTGCTGAAAACTGCTGACCCGCTCGATCCGCGAACTGGTGCCGTCATAGGGTTCGGTCACCAGCAGCACATTGCGATAGCCACGCTGCTGAAGATGTTCGAGCGCCATCTCGATGGCCTGCGGGTTGTTCAATCCGACCATGTCACTGTCGAGCCCCTCGACCTTGCGATCCACCAGTACCAGCGGCATTTCCCGCTTCAGCCCATCCAGCTCATCCCGATGATGGCCCAGGGTGTTCACGATCAGCCCTTCGATGTTGTACGAGCGCAGCAGCGCCAGGTGCTGGCGTTCCTGCTCGTCATCGCGGTCGGTGTTGCACACCACCAGGCTGTAACCGTGCCGGCGGCAGGCGGTTTCCACACCGTGCATCACGGCAATCGAATAAGGGTTGCGGATATCGGCCACCAGCATGCCGATCAGACGAGTGCGCCCGCGTTTCAGGCCTCGGGCCATCTGATTGGGGCGGTAGCCCAGTTCGGCAATCGCCTGCTCGATGCGCCGGGCAATGGCATCGGAGAGCAGGGCGCGGTCATCGCCGATAAAGCGCGAGACGCTGGCCTTGGACACGCCAGCGTGTTCGGCGACATCGAGCATGGTCACGCGGCTGCGCTGGGCGGCGGAGAAATCGTTCACGGTTGAAAAAGCCTTTTTATTGGAATTGTTCGAGTCAGCACGGCAAGGCTGAAACCGGTTTCAGATAACCGCATTAACCATCGCTTCGTCAAGCCCGAGAGGATCTGAATCAGAAACAGCTGAAGGTCAATTCCGACCAGCGGTCATCAAACCTGTCAGATCTGACAGTAGGCGAAAGCGCGGTTACTGCGTTTAATTTCTTCCGAAGCAAAGTGTTTTTTACGCCTCTGGAGAACAGTGGATGAGCGCCAAAAAATCCATCGGGACATTCGCCTTGCCGTTGACCATCGAAGGGGTGGGTGCCGACAAAGTGCTGCCTCTGGATGCGCATATCAACGGCGTCACACTGCGCATGTCGCCGTGGGTTGCACCTTCGATCATCCCCGGCAAAAGTGATTTGCTGGAGATCTGGATACTTGAGCCCGGGGCAATATCCGAGACGCGTTTCTACAACAACCTGTTTCCGGTTCCGGTGGTCTTTCCGGGCACGATCCACCTGCCTGCGCAGTACTTGCAACAGACAGGCGACATCACGTTGAGGTACCGGGTGACCTCCGGCGACACCAGTAATGAAGATGACTCGATACCGCAAGTGTTCATCCTCAAGCGCCCGGTTCCGGTCAAATTGAAAGAGGTGGTTTATCCCGACGCGAACCTTTGGGGCTGGCTCATGTGTTTAACATTCCCGGCGATCTGGGATGTGGTGGTCGTGCGGGTTCCGGCGCAACCGGGAACGTTTCTGGCGAATGATGAGTGCGTACTGAATTGGGAAGGCTGCACGAGCCTGAACGGTGTCAACCCAATTCCGGGCACAGCGCTACGAATTCGAAAAACGCTGTCGCAACAGGAAGCGACCTCTCCCCAAGGGTTCGATTTCAGACTCGACAGTAGCTACTACGTCCAATACATCAAACCGATCGAATTCGGATCTGCGATGTGCACCTACACCCACTACCGAAACGGTGTTGCGCTGGCCAGTTCATATCCGGAATTCGTGAAGATCGACAGGCGCCTTTCCGGGAAACCGCCTTGCGGTCCTTGAATCAAGCAGTCCAAAAAAGCAGTGAAAAGCGATAGATCCAACAAAACGTTGGCAGAACGTCAATCCCAGGAACACGCAGCCCGCAGTCGCGAAATTCTTCATTGGGAAACAACGTTGATGGTTCAACAACACACTCATCGATGGAGTTCACGAACATGAATATGCAGGCTAAAACGGGTGGTGGTGCTCTGGCGTTGCCGCCAACGATTGTGGGTCAGTTGGCAGATGGTCGACTGACGTATCAGCAACTGAAAGTTGATAAAAAAGTGACCTTTCAGTTGGCGGACGTTGATGACAAAACTCCGGATGGTGCGCACCAAATTCAACTGTATATCTTTCCGGAAGGGGCGACGCTGATACCGGGAGATCCGACTTATTTAGTGGACACTAAGCTTAAAGCCAGCCAGCCAGGAGGTGACTGGACTTTTCCGGTCAGTTTTGACCGGACCGGCACGCAGCTCAGTATCTTCGTCGACAAGTTCTCGGCTAGCGGGGATTACAACAAGTTTTTTGCAGCGTTCGTTATCATTGACGCATTCGGGAACCTCGACAACTCTCAACCGCATCTCGTGATCCTCATCGACCTGACTGCACAATGGCAGCGCCAACCCGGCACTGGCAATGGCACCGGCAATCGGCCGCCGCAGATCAGCCTGACAGGTTTGCCAACCCTCATCGATGACGCTTGGTTGAACAACCCTGCCAACGCTGGCGGCTTGAACATCACCATTCCAACGGGCTGGACAAAATTCGAACCAGGCCTTGATCTGGTCAACTTCTTCATCTCCCAACTCACCACATTCACCGGCATGCAAGGTGAGGGCGCTGTTGTTGTAGATTTGCCGGTGCGGCCTGACGGCGTTATCAATATTTCACTGGTCATTCTGCAAGCGTTGAAGGATGGCGCGTATTTTTACTCCTACAACCTAGAGGATGACGCGGGCAATATCAGCAACAACGCACCCATCACGCTGCTGTTCAATCGGGTCAGCGCACCGGCCCCGGTGCTGGGTATTCCAAGGATTCCGGCGACCGGTATCAACGGTCAGACGCCCATTACGCTCGCATCATTCAAATCTGATCCAGATGCAGTGGTAATGGAGATCGATTTCCCGACCAACTCGTTGCAAGATGACCGAATCCTGCCGCATATCATGGATTCGAAGGGTATTGTCCATGATCTTGCGGAACAGACAATCCCGGCGCCAGGCACTGCCGGGCCGCTGAAATTCGTGATTGATTACGCCTTTTGGGCGGTGGTCTTCGGCGACCCTAACCGGGACACCGAAGAGCAGGTCGAGTACTGGTACGAATTGATTCGCTCGACGATTACACCGAATCCGGTTTCCACGCCTCAGCAATTTGCTACTGTCGATTTTGCATACGCCGGGGATGAGCAGCCGAACCTTCCTGAACTGGAAAACCCCAATGCCATCCCGGTGATCGTTCAGGGTGGCGGCACGCCTGTGCCTGCACCCAACACGCTTGGCCCGGCTCAGGCCGGTCTTGATGCAACCATGATCTGGAACTTGTGGACAAATCCTCTGCGGCCGATTACCGGTCGAGAAATCGTCACGTTCTTCTATCAGGGCAAACAAGTGGGTCAGCCTGTGGGCGTGCAGGTTGGCGCGACGAGGGTCACCACGCGATTGCCTTGGGCCGAGATTCTGTTGGAAGGGAACGGCACCGGCGCTACCGCGCGCGAGGCCTACATTGTTGTCTCCTACCCCGGCAGTTCAAACGCGATGACGCAGACGCCTGTTACGCGTGTCAACGTGACAGCGATCGTGATCAATCTGCCGGCGCCGAAGATTGTCGTTTCGGCGTTCAGAACCCCCACCGGTGCGGTGGTTCCCGAGAGCTTCTTGATGTCCGTCAACTGCCCGTGTCTGGATCACCCGGCTGTCGCGAACGGACCGATGCCGCCGTATGAGGCTACACGCAGACTGCGGATCAGGGTCGAGCGGGATGCCAACATCCCGACAGGTGCAACGGTTGCGTTAAAATTTGAGGGGCGGACGACCAACGGAGCTGGCGGGACGGTGATACCCAACACGCCATTCACAGATTCCAAGCTCATGCCTGCAACGGGCCCTCTGGAATTTGACGTGCCATACACCAATGTCCGTCCGATCCAGCTGCCGAGCCCCGGTCCTGGCCAGCGTCCGGCGACTCAATATGCGTACATCGAGTATGGGGTCAACGGCATTACAGCGTCGGTCATCGTCCCTGTCGCGCTCTTGAACTCGAGCCTGGTGTATTGCGACCAGAACCGTCCTTGATCGTGCATCAACAGTACTTCGAGTGAAGTTTCCTGCGATGGGGACGGCAGTCAATACCGTCCCCATCGTGGGAATCGAAGTCAGATACGGGTGCTCTTACGGGACAAGGGGATAAGTCGTACGAAGATGGAGATTAGTCCTACATATCCCTCGGAAAGTTATCCGTAGTCTGGCGACCGCTTCAGTTCCGGCTCGCAACTCGTTTGAGTCGGACGCTCGTTCCTCACGGAATGTAATCGAGTAGGACTCAACCATGTCGCCCAAATTGAACACCCCGTTTCAGAAAACCTCGATCAGCTTGGGAATTTTGTCCCTGCTGCCCCTATTGATGAATTCGCCGCTCACCCAGGCGGGTACCGTTCCGGCGGGTACCATGCTTGCCATTGACGGCACGACGCCGGTGCAAATCTGGCAACTTCAAGACAACGCCATCCTGAATGCCACCAATGCCACGACACTGGAAATGAACAGCAATCCCGGTGGCCTGATCAATCTGACGGGCTCGAATGTCAACGCCGCAGCGGTCTCGGGGATTTCACTGGTCAACGCCAGCGCAACCCTGGACAACTCAACGGTTAACAATGCCACTGGCATCGGCATTTCGGCAGTACGCAATAACAACAGCGTAGGCGGTTCAAGCGTGACGCTGCGTAATGGCTCAGGTGTTCAGGGCTTGACGGGGGGCATTGCGGGCAACCGATTCAGCGTCATCAGTCTGCAAAACTCCACCGCCGAAGGCACTGGTGCGAACAGCTTCGGGATCAGGATGCTGGAAGGTTCACTGTCGGCCACCGGCAGTACGATTAGCGGCGGTCTTAATGGCGTGACGGTTGGCACTGACACTCAGGTGAACGCCGTTATCCCGACCAAAATAATTCTGGACGGCACTCGTGTCGAAGGCCAGACCGGCTCGGCACTGGTGGTCGGCATCAACGCGCCGAATTTCCCGACAGTGGCAGACATCGAAGTGCGTAACCGTTCGACGCTGGTGGCCGGCAACAACACGTTGCTTGAAGTCCGACAAGGTGCTTCGGCTGGATTCCTCGTCGACAACAGTGACCTGACCGGTAACGTCACGGTGGTTTCGGGCAGTTCCGCGAATGTCACGTTGCAGAACAATGCGTCGCTGACCGGTGATCTGCAAAACGTCACGACCGCGGTGTTGAACAATCAGGCGCGCATGACCGGCAATGTGCTCGGTGCTTCGAGTGTGGCGCTCGACAACGGCTCGACCCTGACCGGCAATCTCGACAACGTCGCCACGGTGACGATCAACAATCAGAGCGTCATGAACGGTGACGTCAATGCTTCTGCCAATAGTGCTTCGAGTCTGACGCTGGACAATGCTGCCACGCTCACCGGCCAGGTGAACAATGTCGCCAATTTTGCGATCAACAATCAGGCGCTATGGCAGATGACTGGCAGCCAATCGGTGAACAATCTGTCACTGGGCAATGGTGGCACGGTAAGTTTTGGCACTCCTCAGCAATACTTTCAATTGAACGTCGCCAACCTGTCGGGCAACGGCACGTTCCGGATGGGCACCGACTTCAATCAGGGTCTCAGCGATCTGCTGAATGTCACGCGCAGTGCTTCCGGCTACCATCAGTTGCTGGTCACCAGTTCCGGTCTTGATCCGATCAATGACTCGTCCATCAAAGTGGTGCAGAGCGTGGCGTCAGGCGCGCAGTACGGCCTGGTGAACAACCGTGTCGACGTAGGCGCATTCACTTATCTTCTGGTGAAGAAGGGAGATGACTGGTTCCTGCAACCGGACAAGACTGTTGTCAGCACACCGACACGCGCCGCATTGGCCATTGCCGGTACAGCCCCGACAGTGACCTATGGCGAAACGGTTCTGCTGAACAACCGCATGGGTGATTTGCGGGTCAATGGCGGGCAAACGGGCGGATGGGTGCGCTCTTTCGGCAGCCAGTACAGCATCAGTAACAATGCTTACGGAAATGGTTACAAACAACGACAGTATGGTTTCTCGATGGGCGTCGATACGCCGGTGCATATCGCCGGCGAGCGTGTACTGCTCGGTGTGTTTGCCGGTTACAGCAAATCCGATCTGGATTTGAGCCGCGGCAGCTCCGGGGAAATCGGCAGCACCTCACTCGGTCTTTACGGCACCTGGCTGGGCGACAGCGGTTACTACCTGGACACGGTGGCCAAGCTCAATCACTTTCGCAACAAGGCCGACGTGATGCTGAGTGACAACACCAAAACCAAAGGCAGTTACAACAGTCTGGGTGCAAGCGCGTCGGTGGAGTTCGGCAAGCATATTGAGTTCGCGGATGGCTATTACATCGAACCGTTCACCCAATGGCAGGGAGCCTCGGTGCAAGGCAAGGATTTTCGTCTGGACAATGGTCTGAGTGTCGACGCTGATACAACCCGTTCCATGCTGGGCAAGGCGGGCCTGAACTTAGGGCGAGGCATGAAACTGGCGGATGGCAGTGTCCTGCAACCCCACGTGCGGGTGGCTGCCGTACATGAGTTCGTCAAAACCAACGAAGTGCGGGTCAACGACAACAAGTTCAACAATGATCTTTCCGGCACGCGCTTCGAAGTGGCCGCCGGCGCATCCTGGACCCTGAATGACCGCTGGCAGCTGCACGCGGAGCTGGACACCAGCAAGGGCGACAACGTCACCAAAGACTTCGGTGTGAACATGGGGGCGCATTACAGGTTCTGAGGGAACGGAAACTAAAAAGGGAAGCGATGGCTTCCCTTTTTTGTGCCTGCGGCTGCATCACTTCAAGACTTGAAAACCTCCCTTCAACTGGAAGGTAGTGCCATCGGCGTTCTCCAGCGTCACATTGAAATCGGCCGCGACATTCTTTTGATCGCTCGCAGGCTTGATCTCGATGTCACCTGAAATGCCTTCACTGATCGCAGTGCCGTCTTTATAGCTGACGGCTACGTCAGAGCGGCTGGTCAAGACATGTTTCCCGATCGGGAAACCATCGGGGACGATCAGGGTAAGTTCACGTGCCGGGTTTGTTTTGGCTTTCGTGCCCGAAGGTGGCCGATCAATGGCGGTTATCTCTACCGCGTCGATTTTGTCAGGGCCGACCTTTTTGGTTTCAATCAGTCGGGAAGAGGCAGTGAAGTCCGCGACAGGGGCTCCACCGTTGGCGAAAGCTTTTGCGGTCACAAAATTACCGGGGGCAAAACTGGTGCGTCTGATCACAGCGTTCATGAATTGGATCTCCGTTCACTTTGGGGAAGTATCCAAAGGCCATTGGGCCCTAACTCTGGATGCATCATAAAAGCGCGATTCAGGCGATCTGTACACTGTCAGACTTGACAGGTTACAGCCCTTGAAATCTGTGAGCGAATAGCCACTGACGCCAGCCCTCAGCCAAACAATCCGGCGGCGATGTTGATCGAGAAACCCAGAATCGCTGTGTTGAATACGAAACCGATCAGCGACTGCGCCAGCACGATCTTGCGGATCTCCCGCGTGGCCACGCCGACATCCGCCGTCTGCACCGCGACGCCGATGGTGAACGAGAAGTACAGAAAGTCCCAGTAATTGGGCGTCGTCAGGCCTTCGGCAAAGCGCAGCGCCGGCTCTTTGCCGTCCCAGGTGTAAAACAGCCGGGCGTAGTGGACGCAGAAAATCACCCCGATCAGCAGCCATGAGCCAATGACCGTCAGTGCGGTAAAACCGTAGTGCATCAATTTGTGGTGGGTATCCAGATCCTTGCTGCCGACAAGTTCCAGGGTGATGGCCGCCAGGCTGGCCAGCGCCGCAATACACACCACGAACAGCACCAGCCCGGCGTTTTCATCTTCGACGACGGCGATCTGCTTGACGTCCGGCGCCTTGGCCCTGGCGGTGAGCCAGAGCATCAGCGCCAGGTAGGTCCAGACCCCGGCATTCCAGCCAATGAGTATTTTACTGATGACGGAATCGGCGGGTACCAGAAGGCCGACGGCAAGGCCGACCAGGAACGCGGCAGAGAGGCGAGGGTGGGTGCGGGCGAGGAAGCGCATGGGCGGCTCTTTGTTGACGGCGTCGAGCAAACCATAGCATGGGTGTGGGTTCTGGCTGGCGCGGAGGACTGCAAAAAGAAACCTTGTGACTCTGTCAGCATCGACAAGAAGCCCAAGGTTTTTATGTTTCAGAAGGATGGGCGGGAAGCTGGATCAGTTATGGATCTGAAGCTTGCCTTTGGAGACTGTCACGGTTTTTGGAACAGCGTCACCGTTCTGGCCGAGGAAGTCGAACTCGGCTTCAATTTGCCCCTTCTCCGAGCCGGCAACAGGGAAGCTGAGAAAGGTGACTGTCCCTTGAATCGCTTTGTAAAAAGGATCGATACCAAGCGCGAGTCTTTCCACGAAAACCGCTCTGACCAGACTGACATCCGTATTCAAGTCGTAGGGGGTATTCAAACTGGCGGTTTGCACCACATTCAGAACAATGCTCAGACTCCGTTGAGGACGACTCGGGCCATCAATCCACCATTCTCCCCTGGCTGACCAGGCCTCTTGTTTGAAAAGTTGATCGTATTGAGTCGTGAGGAGAACCGTTTCTGCCGTGTAGCTATTCTTCACTGGCGGCTCCAGGCCATCGACGTCAGCGGTCAAGCTATCTTCGGACACTGGTTGAGCAGCACTCATGGTTTTGCTCTCCTTTGGTCGTTCGGCACCAGATGCAGTTTTCCCTTGACAGTCACTTTCTCTTTTCCATTCTGCGACACCGCAACGAAGTCGAACGTTGCCATGGCTTCATCTTTAGCGGCGTCCACGGTGACAGTGACTGTGCCGCTTTGCGCAAGGAAAGGCGCTTCGACAGAGCTTGATGTACTTTTCCACCAGCGGCCTGTCGCTTGGCGTTCAGGATCGGCGAAATCGAAGGTCTGGTTTTCCATATCGCCCTTGTTTATGAAATTCAGGGCAATGTTTCTGCGTTCATTCGGCGATTGCACCAACGAGGCCCACCCCTGAAGGGAGCGGCCCATACCCAATGAGTAGAACTTTTCTTCTGCGTTAAAATTCCGGAGTTCGGGATCGCTCGTGGTGGCTGTGAATTTGCCATCTGCATTGCCCTTTACATTCGTCATGAGAAGCTCCTGATTCAAGTCAAACCGCTAAGTCAAACGTGACAGGAGCTAGCCTAAGTTTTTGGAGCAATTGGCGAACCTGTCAACTTTGACAGGTGTAAAAACCGATCGACTTATAGCGAAACTTCATTTTTTGCCGGCCCATCGGGTTACGGCTTTCACCACCACCACAAAAAACACCGGCACAAAAATCACCGCCAACGTCGCGGTAATCATCCCGCCAATCACTCCGGTACCGATCGCCTGCTGGCTCGCCGAACTTGCGCCGGTGGCAATCGCCAGCGGCACCACGCCCAGAATGAACGCCAGCGAAGTCATGACAATCGGCCGCAACCGCAGGCGCGCTGCTTGCAGCGTGGCGTCAATCAGGTCATGCCCTTCGTCATAAAGACTCTTGGCAAACTCGATGATCAGGATCGCGTTCTTCGCCGACAGGCCGATGATGGTGATCAGGCCGACCTTGAAGAACACGTCGTTGGGCATCCCGCGCAAAGTCACCGCCAGCACCGCGCCGAGTACGCCCAGCGGTACAACCAGCAACACCGATGTTGGAATCGACCAGCTTTCGTACAACGCCGCCAGGCACAGGAACACGATCAGCAGCGACAGCCCGAGCAGAATCGGCGCCTGACTGCCGGACAAACGTTCCTGCAACGACAGACCAGTCCATTCCTGACCCAGGCCTTTCGGCCCCTGAGCGACCAGCCGTTCGATTTCCGCCATGGCTTCGCCGGTACTGTGGCCGGGTTTCGGCTCACCGGAAATCGAGATCGCCGGGTAGCCGTTGTAGCGGGTCAACTGCGCCGGGCCTTGAGTCCACGTGGCTCGGACGAACGCCGACAGCGGCACCATTTTTCCGGCGTCGTTGCGCACATGCATTTTCAGCAGGTCATCGACCTGACTGCGACGGTCACCTTCAGCCTGCACGACAACGCGTTGCATCCGCCCCTGATTGGGGAAGTCGTTGACGTACGAAGAGCCAATGGCGGTGGACAGCACGTTGCCAACATCGGCGAACGAAACCCCCAAGGCGTTGGCCTGCTTGCGGTCCACTTCCAGTTGCACTTGCGGCGCTTCGGCCAGTGCGCTTTCACGCACGTTCATCAGGATCGGGCTTTTCTCGGCGGCTTCCAGCAACTGGGTGCGCGCCTCCATCAAGGTCGCATGGCCGAGGCCGCCACGATCCTGCAGGCGGAACTCGAAGCCGCTGGACGTACCGAGACCGTCAACCGGCGGCGGCAGCACGGCGAACGCCACGGCGTCCTTGATCTGGCTGAGGGCAATGTTGGCGCGGTCGGCAATCGAACTTGCCGAGTCGTCGCCGCCACGCTGCGACCAGTCCTTGAGCGTGGTAAACGCCAATGCGGCGTTCTGCCCGCTGCCGGAGAAGCTGAAACCGAGAATCACAGTGCTGTCGCCCACGCCCGGTTCGCCGGCGTTGTGCGCTTCGATCTGCTCGACCACCTGCACCGTACGGTTCTTGCTCGCACCGGGCGGCAGTTGGATGTCGGTGATGGTGTAACCCTGATCTTCAACCGGCAGGAACGAGGACGGCAGGCGCGCGAAGCACAGGCCCAGACCCACCAGCAACACAACGTAGATCAGCAGATAACGACCGGTGCGCTTCAGCGCGTAACCGACCCAGCCTTGATAGCGATCGGTCAGTTGCTCGAAGCGACGGTTGAACCAGCCGAAGAACCCGGTTTTCTCGTGGTGTTCACCCTTGGCAATCGGCTTGAGCAAGGTTGCACACAGTGCCGGGGTCAAGGTCAGGGCGAGGAAGGCCGAGAACAGAATCGAAGTGGCCATCGACAGTGAGAACTGGCGATAGATGACGCCCACCGAACCCTGCATGAACGCCATCGGAATGAACACCGCGACAAGCACCAGCGTAATGCCGATGATCGCGCCGGTGATCTGGGTCATCGCCTTACGCGTCGCTTCTTTCGGCGACAGGCCTTCGGTGGCCATAATCCGTTCGACGTTCTCCACCACCACGATGGCGTCGTCCACCAGAATGCCGATGGCCAGCACCATGCCGAACATGGTCAGCACGTTGATCGAGAACCCCAGCGCAAGCATGGTCGCGAAGGTGCCCATCAGCGCCACCGGCACCACCAGCGTCGGAATCAGGGTGTAGCGGATGTTCTGCAGGAACAGGAACATCACTGCGAACACCAGCAACATCGCCTCGCCAAGGGTGTAGACCACTTTGGTGATCGAGACCTTCACGAATGGCGACGTGTCGTAGGGAATCTTGTATTCCACGCCGGCCGGAAAGTAGCGCGACAGTTCATCCATTTTGGCGCGGATCAGCGTTGCAGTGCTGAGGGCGTTGGCGCCCGGCGCCAGTTGTACGCCGACGGCGGTGGACGGCTTGCCGTTAAGACGGGTGCCGAACTGGTATTCCTGGCTGCCGATCTCGACCCGCGCCACATCCTTGATGCGCACGGTGGAGCCGTCCGGGTTGGCCTTGAGCACGATGTCGGCGAACTCTTCCGGGGTCGACAGTTGTCCCTTGACCAGAATCGTCGCGGTGATTTCCTGAGTGCTCGGGTTTGGCAGATCGCCGATGCTGCCCGCCGAGACCTGGGCGTTCTGCGCGACGATGGCGGCGTTGACGTCGGCCGGCGTCAGGTTGAAACCGATCAGCTTCTGCGGGTCGACCCAGATCCGCATCGCCCGTTCGGCGCCATACAGCTGGGCCTTGCCGACGCCGTCGATGCGCTTGATCTCGTTCATCACGTTGCGCGCCAGATAATCGCTGAGCGCTACGTCGTCGAGCTTGCCGTCGCTGGAGGTGAGGGTGATCAGCAACAGGAAACCGGCGGAGACTTTCTCCACCTGCAAACCTTGCTGGTTGACCGCTTGCGGCAGGCGCGACTCGACCACTTTAAGGCGGTTTTGCACGTCAACCTGTGCCAGTTCCGGATTGGTGCCCGGCTGGAAAGTGGCCTTGATGGTGGCGCTGCCGAGGCTGCTCTGCGATTCGAAATACAGCAGGTGATCGGCGCCGTTGAGCTCTTCCTCGATCAGGCTGACCACGCTTTCGTCGACGGTCTGCGCCGAGGCGCCCGGGTACACGGCATAGATTTCGATCTGCGGCGGCGCGACGTCGGGGTATTGCGCCACCGGCAATTGCGGGATGGCCAGTGCACCGGCCAACAGGATGAACAGCGCGACGACCCAGGCGAACACCGGGCGGTCGATAAAGAACTGCGGCATAGAAGAGCGTCCTGCTTACTGACCAGAGGTCTGGGCAAGTGGAAGAGGGGTGTCGTCGATCTGCACCACTTCGCCCGGACGGGCGTGTTGCAGGCCTTCGATGACAATGCGGTCGCCGGCCTTCAGGCCGCCGGTGACGATCCAGCGGTCGTTCTGCACGGCACCAAGCTGAACCGGCTGCTGGGCGACGCGCATCTGATCGTCGATGGTCAGCACTTGGGCCACACCGGCGCTGTCGCGCTGCACCGCGCGTTGCGGCACGGTAAGGCCGTGCTGGATCAAGCCTTGTTCCAGGCGCACGCGAACGTAGCTGCCGGGCAGCAGATCGAGATCCGGGTTGGGAAACTCGCTGCGCAGGATGATCTGGCCGGTGCCCGGATCGACGGTGATGTCACTGAACAGCAATTTGCCTGGCAGCGGATAAAGGCTGCCGTCGTCCTGGATCAGCGTGGCCTTGACCTGATCCTGGCCGACCTGCTGCAACTGGCCGGACCGGAATGCCCGGCGCAGCTCATTGAGTTCGCGGGTCGACTGGGTGAGGTCGGCGTGGATCGGGTTCAGTTGCTGGATCAGCGCCATGGGCGTGGTTTCGTTCTGGCCCACCAGTGCGCCTTCGGTCACCAGCGCGCGACCAACGCGGCCGGAAATCGGCGCGGTGACGGTGGCGTAACCAAGGTTCAACTTCGCGCGCTCGACGGCAGCCTTGTTGGCGGCCACGTCGGCGGCAGTCTGCCGGGCATTGGCGCGGGCGTTGTCGTAATCCTGTGCGCTGATGGCCTTGTCGTCGATCAACTGGGCGTAGCGCTGTTCCTGCAGTTTTGCCTGGAACGCGTTGGCCTCGGCCTTGCGCAGGGCGGCTTCGGCGCTATCGAGGTCAGCCTTGAACGGTGCCGGATCGATGCGGAACAAAACATCGCCCTTTTTCACGTCGCTGCCTTCGCGGTAGGTGCGTTGCAGCACGACGCCGGCGACCCGGGCGCGGACTTCGGCAATGCGCGGCGCGGCAATCCGCCCGCTGAGTTCGCTGCTGATCGACAGGGGGCGCGCCTCAAGGGTTTCGATCCGCACGGTGGCCGGCGGCGCCTGTTCCTCGGCGTTCGAGGATTTATCACAGGCACTCAGCGTCAGCGCCAATGCGATCAGGCCGAGCCCGGCCAGCAGATTCTTCGACATGTACAACCCCCAATATTGATCTGCGCATCCTACGGACAGTCGCCGAGGGTAGCGGTGAAGCTTTGTAGGCGCTGTGTGAAATTGTGTAAGGGTTTTGCTCCGGGACGAGTGAGGGCGTATATCCTTTACGCCTTGATATTTATTGCGACAGATAAAGCATCGCGAGCAGGCTCGCTCCCACAAGGGATTGCATTCCAAGTGTGAGAGCGAGCCTGCTCGCGATAGCGGACGATGGGTCGCCACTGTATTTCTGGATCACCTCAATGCCCAACATTCTTCTGGTCGAAGACGACACCGCCCTCGCCGAACTGATCTCCAGTTACCTCGAACGCAACGGTTACTCCGTCAGCGTGATCGGCCGCGGCGACCATGTGCGCGAGCGGGCGCGGCTCAATCCGCCGGATCTGGTGATTCTCGACCTGATGCTGCCGGGCCTGGATGGCTTACAGGTCTGTCGATTGCTGCGCGCCGACTCGGCAACGCTACCCATCCTGATGCTCACCGCTCGCGATGACAGCCACGATCAGGTGCTGGGCCTGGAAATGGGTGCCGACGATTACGTCACCAAACCCTGTGAGCCGCGCGTCCTGCTGGCGCGGGTCCGGACTTTACTGCGGCGCAGCAGCCTCGGCGAGCCGATGACCGCCAACGACCGGATCCTGATGGGCAATCTGTGCATCGACCTGTCGGAACGCACGGTGACCTGGCGCGAGCAACCGGTCGAGCTGTCCAGCGGCGAATACAACCTGCTGGTGGTGCTGGCCCGTCATGCCGGCGAAGTGCTGAGCCGCGACCAGATCCTGCAACGTCTGCGCGGCATCGAATTCAACGGCACCGATCGCTCGGTGGATGTGGCGATCTCCAAGCTGCGGCGCAAGTTCGACGACCACGCCGGCGAGGCGCGCAAGATCAAGACCGTGTGGGGCAAGGGTTATCTGTTCAGCCGTTCCGAGTGGGAATGCTGATTCGATGTTCAGAATCCTGTTTCGCCTCTATCTGGTGACGATCGTCTCCTACAGTGCGGCGATCTATCTGGTGCCGGATCTGGTAGTGATGGCGTTCAAGCAGCGATTCGTCACTTACAACCTCGACTATTCCCGAGGCCTGCAATCGCTGATCACCAAGCAGTTTCGCGCGGTGCCGCAGGATCAGTGGCCGGCGCTGGCAGCATCGATGGACAAGGATTTTCAACCGCTGCACATCGTGCTCGCCCGTATTGATGACCCTGGCTTCACCGCCATCGAGCAAGAGCGGCTGCGGCGTGGTGAGAACATGGTGCGGGTGGGCGACTGGGGCTGGCGCACGCTGGCGGTCACGCCGCTCAACGACGAAATGGCGGTGCAGATGGTGGTGCCGCCGGATCCGATGGACGTGAACCTGTTGTACTGGAGCATCAACGTGCTGATCGGCGCCAGTCTGCTGGCGTGCCTGTTGCTCTGGTTTCGCCCGCACTGGCGCGATCTGGAACGCCTCAAGGGCACGGCCGAACGTTTCGGCAAGGGCCATTTGAGCGAGCGCACGCAGATTGGCGCAAGCTCCAACATCGGCAGTCTGGCCAATGTGTTCGACACCATGGCCGGCGATATCGAAAACCTGCTCAACCAGCAGCGGGACCTGCTCAACGCCGTGTCCCACGAATTGCGCACGCCGCTGACCCGCCTGGACTTCGGCCTGGCGCTGGCGCTGTCCGATGACTTGCCGCAAGCCAGCCGCGAACGCCTGCAGGGGCTGGTCGCGCACATTCGCGAACTGGATGAATTGGTGCTGGAGTTGCTGTCCTACAGTCGCCTGCAGAATCCGGCGAAGTTGCCGGAGCAGGTCGAAGTGTCGCTGGACGAGTTCATCGACAGCATTCTGGGCAGCGTCGATGAAGAACTGGAATCCCCGGAAATCGTCATCGATGTGCTGCTGCACAATCAGCTGGAACGCTTCTCCCTCGACCCGCGCCTGACGGCCCGCGCGATTCAGAACCTGCTGCGCAACGCCATGCGCTACTGCGAGAAACGCATTCAGATCGGTGTGCAGGTCTGCCCGAAAGGCTGCGAGATCTGGGTCGATGATGACGGCATCGGCATTCCGGAAGACGAGCGGGAGCGGATTTTCGAGCCGTTCTATCGACTGGATCGCAGTCGCGATCGGGCGACCGGCGGGTTTGGCCTGGGGCTGGCGATCAGCCGGCGGGCGCTGGAAGCGCAGGGCGGGACGTTGACGGTGGAGGGTTCGCCATTGGGCGGGGCGCGTTTCAGGCTTTGGCTGCCAACCCCGACCTGATGATCGCTGAGGTCCCACCCAGAGCGCTGATCGTTCCCACGCTCTGCGTGGGAATGCCGCCCAGGACGCTCCGCGTCCTTTGTGACGCAGAGCGTCACCGTATGCATTCCCACGCGGAGCGTGGGAACGATCAGCAAGTGGGTCAAAGCAGTTCCGTGGACTGGATCAACCCAACCCCAGCTACCTGCATCCGCTCGATCGCCGACGCCAGCGAGCCGTTCAAATCAATCGCCCGGCAAGCATCCAGCACCACAAACGCATTGAACCCCGCCGCCCGTGCATCCAGCGCGGAGAACATCACGCAGAAATCCAGCGCCAGGCCAACCATGTACACCGTGTCGACCCCGCGTTCCTTCAGATAACCGGCCAGACCCGTGGTCGTGACGCGATCCGCTTCCAGAAACGCCGAATAGCTGTCGATGTCCGGGTTGCAGCCCTTGCGGATGACCAACTGCGCGTGGGGCAGATCGAGTCCCGAGTGAAACTCGGCACCGCGTGAACCCTGAATGCAATGATCCGGCCACAGCGTCTGCTCACCGTACGGCAGTTGAATCACATCGTAAGGCTGACGCCCGGGATGGCTGGAAGCAAACGAAGCATGCCCCGCCGGATGCCAGTCCTGGGCGATGACCACTTGCTTGAACTGCCCGGCGAGCCGGTTGATCAGCGGAACGATCATGTCACCTTCGGGCACGGCCAACTGGCCACCGGGAATGAAGTCGTTCTGTACGTCGATGACCAGCAGGGCTGTGCGTGGCGAAATCGGCATAAATCCATCCTTCTTGGAAAATCACCCGAGCAGCATAGTGACAAAGTTCTTTAAACGTTCAGCCGGGTCTTAAACATTTTTGCCATGTCCTCCAGCTCGGAAGCCGGGTGGTGGCCGATCAGCATCCAGGCGTGTTCGCGTTCGGTCCAGTAAACCACGTTCATCCCGTGCCGGCGTTCATGGGCCAGCGGCTGGCTGCCGCTGTTGGTGCGCGTGACGCATAGCGCCAGCGGGCCGTGGGTGGCGTCGAGCCAGGTCATCTGGGCGATGGGCACGCCGTCATACTCGAGCAATTGCGCGCGTTTGAACTGTGCGCCCGGCAGTTTCAGTTTCGCCGGCGACAGGCTCACGCCCAGCCGCGCATCGACGGTTCGCAGCTGCGCCAGTTGCGAGGCTTCGTCGGTGGGCAGATGTTCGAGGGTCTGCGGCACATACAGCGCCATGTAATCGCCCACCAGCTCGCGCCAGTTGTGCGATTGCTGCGTTTGCCAGGCCAGGAACAAGCGGTCCGCCGCGACACCTGCGAGCGCCACGCCCGCTGCTGCGGCGCCTATGAACCAGCGCCGGCTCAAACCGGGCTTCTGCGGTGACGGCGCGGCATCGAGCCGGGCCTGCAAACGGTCGAGCGGCGCCTGTTGGGCCAGTTCGTCGTAGGCAGCCTTGAATGGCAGGTTGCTGCGACTCAGCCATTGCACGCGCAAACTCAGCAGCGGATCGTCGGCGATGAGGCTGTCGAGTTGGCTGCGCTGTTCGCGGTCAAGTTCATCGTCCAGATACGCCACCAGTTGCTCGTCGGAAGGCGCATTCATTGCCGGTCTCCTGCGGGGGTGTTCGGTACCGCTTGCAGCGGCGGGTATTCGGCCAGTTTCAGGCGCGCGGTGGCCAGACGGCTCATGACCGTGCCGATCGGCACTTGCAGGATCTCGGCGATTTCGCGATAGGACAGGCCTTCGACGTAGGCCAGATAAACCGTTTCGCGCTGGGTTTCCGGCAGCGCATCGACCCGGCGGATCACCTGCGCTGCCATCACATGAGTCTGCGCGGCGTATTCACCATCGAACGTCAGCTGGCTTTCGGCATCCGCCACACCCTGGCCCTGGCGCACCCGGCGGGCGCGCACCTCATTGAGCCAGATCGAATGCAGGATGCTCAGCAGCCACCGATCCATGCGTGTGCCGGCCACGTACTGGCCCGAACGTTCGAGCGCCCGCACGCAGGTGGCTTGCACCAGATCCTCGGCCACGTGCCGATTGCGCGACAGCAGCAAACCGTAACGCCACAGGCGCGCCAGGTGTTGCCCGAGTTCGGCTCTGAAGGCCTGATCGCTGAAAATGTTCGCCTCCGCGTGTCGTGTCAGGTTTTCGATGAATCGTTGATGGCTTCGGCCAGGTCCCGGTATTCCTCGCAGGTAGTGCCGCAGATCTTCTGGATGTGCTGCAACTGCTCCTGCGCCAGATCGACGCGGCCCTTGATCATATAGGCTTCGCCCAGGTATTCGCGGACTTGCACGTACTGCGGATCAAGTTTGACCGATTGCAGGTAGTAACCGATGCCTTCGTCGGTGCGCCCCAGTTTGCGCGTGGCGTAACCGCGATAGTTGAGGGCCTTGGCGGTGTTCGGTTGTTCCAGCGTGTCGAGCAGGGCCAGGGCTTCTTCATAACGGCCGGCCTTGGCCAGACGGTAGGCGTAGTCGGTCCGGTCGGCGTCGGGCACCAGATGGCTGGTCTGCATCACGCACTTCTGGGTCTTGGTGTCGAATACCTGGCCTTTGGGGCAGTTGGGTTTCTGCACCGGCGCCTCTTCATCGCCATTGGCGAAGGCGAGGGGGCTCGCGAAAACGGCGGCCACCAGCAACGGGGCGGCGAACATAACGGAACGGATAGTCATGGGCAAGGCTCCACAGGGGGTCATGTTTCACTTTGAACACCGCAGGGTGAAAATTTATTCATTGCTTTGTCAGGCTTTGTTAAAGGAAAGCCCTTTTTCCGGCGCTATGCTCGTCAGCACTCGTTGTCGATCTGCAGTTCTACCATGGGAGTTTGGCCATGAAAGATCAGGTTCACCACTCGGCCGCCAGCGGCTACAAAACCGCTGCCGACACCTACGTCAAAGGCCGGCCCGACTATCCGCCGGCCGTCAGTGAATGGCTGACGGGCACACTGGGCCTCGATGGCCACAAGACCGTTATCGACCTCGGCGCCGGCACCGGCAAGTTCACCGGACGGCTGGTGGCGACCGGCGCCCAGGTGATCGCCGTGGAACCGGTGGCGCAGATGCTGGAAAAACTGTCGCTGGCCTGGCCGCAGGTGCTGGCCGTCAGCGGTACGGCGACGGATTTGCCGCTGCCCGACGCCTCGGTGGATGCCGTGGTCTGCGCCCAGGCCTTTCACTGGTTTGCCAGCACAGAAGCGCTGGATGAAATCGCCCGGGTCCTTAAACCGGGAGGCAAGCTGGGCCTGATCTGGAACCTGCGCGACACCCGGATCGACTGGGTGCCCAAGCTGGACGCCATCGTCAATGCGCTGGAAGGTGACACACCGCGCTTCTACACCGGCGAATGGCGCAAGGCCTTTCCCCATCCGGCGTTCGGGCCGTTGCAGGCGCAGCACTTTCAGCATGGCCATACCGGCTCGCCGGAGGATGTGATTTTCACCCGGGTGCGCTCCACCAGTTTCATTGCGGCGTTGAGTGACCGACAACGTGCGAAGATCGACGAGCAGATTGCTCAACTGATTGCCGGCGAGCCGCAGTTGCGGGGCAGGGAAGTGGTGACGGTGCCTTACGAGACCGCCGCCTTCGTCGCGGTGAAGAACGGCTAGAGTCCCGCATTTGGCCGAACCGCCGTGCTGATGCCTTGTTATAGTTCGGGCCTCATTTTCAGCCCGGTAAAGGACTTCTGCCATGACTCAATACACCGCCTTCAGCGTCGAACTGGCCGACAACATCGCCCATGTGCAGATCAATCGTCCGGAAAAGATCAACTCGATGAACGCCGCGTTCTGGAGCGAAATCGTCGAGGTGTTCCAGTGGATCGACGACACCGACGAAGTGCGGGTGGTGGTGCTCAGCGGCGCCGGCAAACACTTTTCCTCGGGCATCGACCTGATGATGCTGGCCGGCGTGGCCAATGAGCTGGGCAAGGACGTCGGCCGCAATGCGCGCCTGCTGCGCAAGAAGATCCTGACCCTGCAAGCATCCTTCAATGCGGTCGACAATTGCCGCAAACCGGTACTCGCGGCGATCCAGGGTTACTGCCTGGGCGGCGCCATCGATCTGATCGCCGCCTGCGACATGCGCTACGCCGCCGAAGACGCGCAATTCTCTATTAAAGAAATCGATATCGGCATGGCGGCTGATGTAGGCACTTTGCAACGGTTGCCACGGATCATCGGTGACGGCATGCTGCGTGAGCTGGCTTACACCGGTCGCACCTTTGGCGCCGAAGAAGCGCGCAGCATCGGTCTGGTCAATCGCGTCTACAGCGACAAGGACAGCCTTATCGAAGGCGTGATGGACATTGCCCGGGACATCGCCGGCAAGTCGCCGATCGCGGTCACCGGCACCAAGGAAATGATCAGCTACATGCGCGACCATCGCATCGACGACGGTCTCGAGTACGTTGCCACCTGGAACGCCGCCATGCTGCAATCCAACGATTTGCGCGTGGCCATGGCCGCCCATATGAGCAAACAGAAACCCGAATTTCTGGATTGAGAAACCATGACATCTCGCTGGACCACTGCAGTACTGGACACCGATCAACCCGGCGGCTGGGCCGTGGCGCGCAGCCCCGAGGGTTTCCTGTTCGATGACAACGGCGCGCTGTTCCCCCGGGAATGGCTCAAGCGCCAGGACTTGTCGATCCTTGCCGAGCACGGTATCGGTCATCTCGATGGCGAGCCGGTGTATCTGCTGGAACTGCGCAGCACCAGCGAGGTGCCGGGTTGCAGCTGGAAAGGCCTGCGGGCGTTCATGCTCGATGGCGATCACACGATCTACAAAGTGCTGGGTTATGCGGCGCAGATTGGTACTTGGGCGCGCGAACACCGTTTCTGCGGCAACTGCGGTCAGGCTATGACCCAGGTGCCGCGGGAGCGGGCGATGTATTGCCAGCCCTGCGATCTGCGCAGTTATCCGCGGATTTCGCCGAGCATGATCGTGCTGGTGACCCGTGGCGATGAAGTGCTGCTGGCGCGTTCACCGCGTTTCGTCACCGGGGTCTACAGCACGCTGGCCGGGTTTGCCGAACCGGGTGAGTCGGCCGAGGATTGCCTGATTCGCGAAGTGCGCGAGGAAGTGCAGATCGAGGTGAAGAACATCCAATACATGGGCAGCCAGTGCTGGCCGTTCCCGCATTCGATGATGCTCGGCTTCCATGCCGAATATGCCGGTGGCGAGATTGTCTGTCAGGAAGACGAGATCGAAGACGCCCAGTGGTTCAACGTGCACGATCTGCCGCCGTTGCCGGCGTCCAAATCGATTGCCCGTTATCTGATCGACGTCTACGTGGCGCGGCGCTTAGGCCACGCTGAACCAGTGCTGCCAGGCTAGACGCACGGTCAACCCCAGCACCACGGTGATGAACACCGGACGAATGAACTTGGCGCCGCCGCTGATCGCGGTGCGCGCCCCGAAGAATGCGCCGACCATCACCGACAGGCCCATGCTCAGGCCGATGATCCAGTCCACCTGCCCGGAAAACACGAACACCGACAGCGCCGCAATGTTGCTGACGAAGTTCATGCTGCGCGCCACGCCGCTGGCCTTGACCAGATCGATCGGGTACAGCAGCAGGCTACTGACCGTCCAGAACGCGCCAGTGCCGGGGCCGGCTACGCCGTCGTAGAAACCGAGGCTGAAGCCCTGGGTCGATTGCCACTTCTTCTTGATCGGTGCGTCGCTGTCCAGCGGCGCTTTCGGCGTGCCGCCAAACAACAGGTACAGGCCACAGGCGAAGACGATCACCGGCAGCATCTTGTTCAGCCATTCGGCGGGCAGGTAATGGGCGACGACGGCGCCGGTCAGCGCACCGACCAGCGTGCCGACGATGGCGTGCATCCACTGCCGTGGGTGAAACAGCTTGCGTCGGTAGAAGGTGAAACTGGCGGTGGCCGAACCGAAGGTCGAACTCAGTTTATTAGTGCCCAGCACCAGGTGCGGCGGCAGGCCGGCGGTGAGCAACGCAGGCGTGGTCAACAGACCGCCACCGCCGGCGATGGCGTCGATGAATCCGGCAATGAAAGCGACAAGGGCCAGAACGGCCAGGGTGGTGAGGTCAACGCTGAGTTCGAAAGGCATGGAATCGGCTTATTTCGGCAGGGCGCAGAGCTGGGCTGCGGGGAGGGCAGTCATGTTACTCATTTCCGAATGTTGCGGCGACCCATAAGACTCGACCAGCGACGGCTCAACTGTTGCCCACCCAACACGCACCCAACAATTCACCCTCTCACCATGCATGCCGATTTCCGGAGAAACCAATAAAACCGGGTCTCCCGCCGCTGGCACGCTTGCTGCTCTGGCTTACTCACCTTCATCAACTGTCCCGAGGACACGCCAATGAGTCAGCAAGCCGCGAAATTTGCCTACTGGGTGCCGAACGTCAGCGGTGGCCTGGTGGTCAGCAAGATCGAGCAACGCACCGATTGGGGCATCGACTACAACCGCAAACTGGCGCAATTGGCCGAGGCGGCGGGTTTCGAATATGCCCTGACGCAAATCCGCTTCACCGCCGGTTACGGCGCCGAGTTTCAGCATGAATCGGTTGCCTTCAGCCACGCGCTGCTCGCGGCCACCAGCCAACTCAAAGTCATCGCCGCCATCTTGCCCGGCCCGTGGCAACCGGCGCTGGCGGCCAAACAATTGGCGACCATCGATCAACTCACCAACGGCCGGATTGCGGTGAACATCGTCAGCGGCTGGTTCAAGGGCGAATTCCAGGCGATTGGCGAGCATTGGCTGGAGCACGACGAGCGCTATCGTCGTTCTGAAGAGTTCATCCGTTCATTGCGAGGGATCTGGAGTCAGGACAACTTCACCTTCCGTGGCGATTTCTATCGCTTCGACAATTACAGCCTCAAACCGAAACCGCTGGGCCGCCCGGAAATCTTTCAGGGCGGCAGCTCCCGTGCCGCACGTGACATGGCGGCGCGGGTGTCGGATTGGTATTTCACTAACGGCAACAGCGTCGAGGGCATCAAGGCACAGGTCGACGACATTCGCGCCAAAGCGGCGGCAAACCATCATTCAGTAAAAATCGGGGTGAATGCTTTTGTGATCGCCCGAGATACCGAAGAAGAAGCCAAAGCGGTGCTGGCGCAGATCATCGATCAGGCTGACCCGGAAGCGGTGAATGCCTTCGGTGATGCAGCGAAACAGGCGGGCAGGGCGTCGCCGGAAGGTGAGGGCAACTGGGCCAAATCGACCTTTGAAGATCTGGTGCAGTACAACGACGGCTTCAAGACCAACCTGATCGGCACGCCGCAGCAGATTGCCGAGCGCATCGTCGCGTTGAAAGCGGTGGGGGTTGATCTGGTATTGGCGGGGTTCCTGCATTTTCAGGAAGAGGTGGAGTATTTCGGTCAGCGGGTGTTGCCGCTGGTGCGGGAACTTGAGGCCAAAGCGCAATCGGCCCGGACTGCCGAATTCGCCTGAAAATCCCTCCTGCACACTGTGCAGGAGGGATCGGCTACTTAATTACAGACCCAGCTCGGACAATCCCGGATGATCATCCGGGCGGCGGCCCAGCGGCCAGTGGAACTTGCGTTCGCTTTCCTTGATCGGCATGTCGTTGATGCAGGCGTAACGCTGGAACATCAGGCCGTTGTCGTCGAATTCCCAGTTCTCGTTGCCGTAGGAACGGAACCAGTTGCCCGAGTCGTCGTGCCACTCGTAGGCGTAGCGCACGGCGATGCGGGTGTCGGAGTAGGCCCAGAGTTCCTTGATCAGGCGGTAATCCAGTTCCTTGGCCCATTTGCGGGTCAGGAAAGCCTTGGCTTCTTCGCGGTTGTTGGCGAATTCGGCGCGGTTACGCCATTTGGTGTCCAGGGTGTAGGCCAGCGACACGCGCTCCGGGTCGCGGGAGTTCCAGCCATCCTCGGCCAGACGAACTTTTTCAATGGCCGATTCACGGTTGAACGGTGGCAATGGCGGACGAACTTCGGCTGCAGTAGACATGTTTGTCTCCCGATCTATTAACAGTTAAACAACTTGTCAGGCTTATTAAGGCGTTACAGGTCCAATAACTTTCGCGCCATGCATTGCGCATTATCGGCGGCACTGTGATCACCCATCACAAGCGCTACGGTAATGGCGCCGTCAATCAGGATCAGCAGCTGTTTGGCCAGCAGTTGCGGGTCCTCGGCCCCATGTTCGGTACACAGCTCGCACAGGTAGTCGAGCAGTTTCTGTTTGTGGTCTTTGGCGACCAGGCGGACCGGATCCTCGGGATCGCCGGTCTCGCCGCTGGTGTTGATGAAGGCGCAGCCCCGGAAACCTTCCGAGGCGAACCAGCCCTTGAGCACGGTAAACAGGTTGAGCAGGCGGTCGGCCGGGGTTTCGGCCTGATCGACGGCGCTTCTGTACCAGTGCATCCAGCGCACGTCTCGGCGTTGCAGGGCGGCGACGGTCAGCTCCTCCTTGTTGGCGAAGTAGCGGTAGATACTCTTTCTGGAAACGCCGGCGGTTTTCACCAGAAGATCCATGCCGGTGGCAGCGATGCCACTTTTGTAGATCAACTTTTCGGTGACATCCAGAATGATGTCTCGGGTCGTGTCGTTGCTGGTGATTTCGTTCATATGGCGAACAGTAGAACGATCGTTCTCCTTGGTCAAGCAGTTATTTTATGATCGCTCTCGCGTTCTACTTGATCGTTCCCACGCTCTGCGTGGGAATGCCTCAAGGGACGCTCTGCTTTCCAGCTCTGGAAGGGACGCGGAGCGTCCCGGGCTGCGTTCCCACGCAGAGCGTGGGAACGATCAATCAGGCGGGAAGACCCGAAGGAGTTGATGGTGTAAGCTCTCGGTTCTTCGGATTCGACCCATTGCGAGCCCTATGCCGTTGCTTTTCAAACGCTCTCTGCTGCCCAAACTGCGCAGCTTTCCGCTGACCGCCGAGGCCGTGACGATCCTGCCCGGCGCCGCCGATTTCCGCCGTTGCCTGCTGGAGAAAATCGCCCAGGCGACCCAGCGCATCTACCTCGTCGCGCTTTATCTGCAAAACGATGAAGCCGGCCAGGAAATCCTCGATGCCTTGCACGCCGCCAAACTCAAGCGTCCCGAGCTTGAAATCGCGGTGGTCGTCGACTGGCTGCGGGCCCAGCGCGGCTTGATCGGTGCCGGCAAACAGCCGGGCAACTCGGCGTGGTATCAGGAAATGACCCGCACCCACCAGAGCGTGGTGCCGGTCTACGGCGTGCCGGTGCAGACCCGCGAGTTGTTCGGCGTGCTGCACCTCAAAGGCTTCGTGATCGACGATTGCGTGGTCTACAGCGGTGCCAGCCTGAACAACGTCTACCTGCACAAGTTCGACAAGTACCGTTTCGACCGTTATCACGTGCTGCAAAGCCGCGAACTGGCGGACTCGATGCACCACCTGGTCAAGCACGGCCTGATCGAATCGAAAGCGGTGCATCGCCTTGACCTGCCGAACCTGCCGACCACCCGCAGCCTGCGCAACGACATCGGCGATCTGCGCAGCCGCCTCAAATACGCGGCGTATGACACCAGTGCCGGCAGCACGGCGCATACCGGCCTGTCGGTCAGTCCGTTGCTCGGCGTGGGCAAGAACAACCCGCTGAACCGGGTGATTCTGGAACTGATCGCCAGCGCGCAGAAGCAACTGACCATCTGTACGCCGTACTTCAACCTGCCGCTGGGGGTGATCCGCGAGATCAACCGGGCGCTGGCGCGTGGCGTGAAGATCGACATCGTGGTCGGCGACAAGACCGCCAACGACTTCTACATCCCGCCGACCGAGCCGTTCAAGGTGATCGCCGCGCTGCCGTATCTGTACGAGATCAGCCTGCGCCGTTTCGCCAAGCGTCATCAGCGCAACATCGACAGCGGCCAGTTGAACCTGCATCTGTGGCGTGAAGGCGACAACAGCTATCACCTCAAAGGCATGTGGATCGACCAGCGCTATACGCTGCTGACCGGCAACAACCTCAATCCGCGGGCGTTCCGTCTCGATCTGGAAAACGCCTTGCTGATCGATGATCCGAAAGGCGAGTGGCTCGAGCCGCGCCGTGCGGAGCTGGAGAACATCTTCGTTCACACCACGCGAATCGCACGTTTCCAGGATCTGGAAGCTTTGCCGGATTACCCGGCGGGCGTGGCCAAGTTCCTCAAGCGCGTGAGCCGGGTGCGGGTCGAGCGGTTGCTCTATCGCATTCTCTAAATCGGCCCACAAAAAATCCCCCGAACGCAGCAAGCGTCCGGGGGATTTTTTTATGCGCGGATTCAGTTCAGCCCGAGTTTGCCACGCAATGTCGACAGGTCTTCCGCCAGGGTATTGACCGGGCCGACCAGCGCCTTGCGGTCGTTGTCCTTCACCTTGTCGTAAGTCTCGAAACCGCCGTCCTTGGTCTTGTACTTCGCCAGGATCTTGTCCACGGTGGCGAAGTTCTTGTCGACTTTGGCGACGAAGGCCTTGTCCTGTTTCTCGATCTGCGGACGGAACAGGTCGACGATTTTCTTCGCGCCGTCGATGTTGCCCTGGAAGTCGTACAGGTCAGTGTGGCTGTAGCGGTCTTCTTCACCGGAGATCTTGGTCGCGGCGACTTCTTCGAGCAGCGCAGCGGCGCCGCCGACGACTTTTTCCGGCGGGAACGTCAGGCCGGCGACGCGGGTCTGCAGGTCTTTCACGTCCTTGTTCAGGCCGTCCGCCAGGGCGTCGAGATCCTTGGTGCTCTTTTCCGAGAACAGCGAGTATTCGATCCGGTGGAAACCGGTGAAGTCTTCGGCTTTCACGCCTTGCTCGTGGTCGTCGACGCGGGAGTCGATAGACGCGTCGAGGTCACTGAACAGCTCGGCGATCGGCTCGATCGACTCGTAATAGACGCGGGTCGGCGCGTAGAGCTTCTGCGCGGTGGCCAGGTCGCCTTTTTTCACCGCGTCGGTGAACTGCTGGGTGTGGCTGGCCAGTTCATCCAGTTGTTCGGTGACATAGATCTTGTAGTCCGACACCGGCCCCACCAGATCCAGAGGCGCGGTCGCGGCTAACGCCGACAGCGGGGTGTTGAGCAAACCTAGGGTGAGCAATAACGCAAGTGGCGTCTTTTTCATGGGGGCGGCTCCTGTTGAATGCTATGCAGTTGTTTTTGGTTGAGTAGCGTTGAGCAGCGAGCGACCAATGAAATCCTTGTCGCCCGTGACACCCGGCAGGGTGAAGAAGTAACCGCCGCCGACCGGCTTGAGGTATTCCTCCAGCGGCTCGCCGTTGAGGCGGGTCTGCACGGTGATGAAGCCTTTTTCCAGGTCGGCCTGGTAGCAGATGAACAGCAGGCCCATGTCGAGCTGGCCATTCTTGTTCACGCCGTTGGAGTAGTTGAACGGACGGCGGAGGATCAGGTTGGCCTGGCTCGCGGCGGTGCGCGGGTTGGCCAGGCGGATATGCGCGTCGAGCTTGGTCAGCTTGCCTTCCGGATCCTTGCTGTAATCCGGGACTTCGGTTTCATGGCTGGCGCCCATCGGCGCGCCGGTGGTTTTGACCCGGCCGATGATGCTTTCCTGTTCCTGCAACGGCGTGCGGTCCCAGCGTTCGACGAAGTTGCGGATGATCCGCACCGCCTGATAACTGCCGTGGGCCGCCCAGGCCGGTTCGTCGCTGCCCGGTTGCACCCAGACGATGCGGTCCATGGCCTTGCCGTCGTTGGAATCCGGGTTGGCCGAACCGTCACGGAAACCCAGAAAGTTGCGCGCCGATTGCGCCGGCACACCGGGTTTGGCAGGGGCTTGCGGCGGCACGCTGCCTTCCTGTTTCCAGCGCACCAGCAGCAGGTCCGGCAGGTTTTTCACGATGTCGCGCAGGGCGTGGATGTTGGTGTCGGCGGTGTTGGAGCAGAACTGCAGGCTCAGGTCGCCGTGGCAGCAATCGGCTTCCAGCGCATCGTTAGGGAAACCGACCATGCGCACCAGACGCTTGGGTTTGGCGGCGGCGAGGCCGAAGCGCTCGTCGAACAGCGATTCGCCCACCGACACGGTGATGGTCAGGTTGTCCGGTGTCACCACCGGGCCGAGGATGCCGGAGTCCGGCGGCGGCAGCTTCGGATCGATCTGCGCCACCGGGCCGCCTTTCATCAGGAACGCGATGCGCTCGTTGAGGGTGCGGAACAGACGCTCCAGGTCTTCACGGTCGCTGGCCAGCACATCGAACGACACCAGCATGCCGGCCGCCGGGCGCGGGGTGACGATGCCGCTCTGGTGTACGCCGTGAAAGTCGTGGTGATCCTGGGTCTTGTCGCTGCTCGGCGCTTCGGTGACTTGCGCAGGGGCGGCGGCCATCGCCGGGCAGCTCAGGGCAGTACCGGCCAGTGCGACGCCGGCGGCGCCCATGCCCATCAGTACGCGGCGACGTTGCAGGTTGAAGTGTTCGGAATCGTTCATCGGTATTTGTCTTCTGCTTACAGGCCGGAGAGGCCGAGGGCGGGATCAATGGCGTCGAGGGCGTCGGCCAGGGCCTTGGCCTTGTCGGCGATCTGCTTGCGTTGCTCACCGTTGACGGTGTCGTAACTGGCGTAGCCGTCCTTGACCTTGAAGCCGTTGAGCGTGGTATCGAAATCAGCCAGCGCGCCGTCGATTTTCGGCAGCAGGTCGGCGGCGGATTTGCTTATCAGCGGGCGCAGCAGTTCGACGACTTTGTGCGCGGTTTCCTGATTGGCCGCGAAGCCGTTGAGGTCGCTGTGGCTATAGCGTTCCTCTTCGCCGCTGGCGGCGCGCACGTCGGCGAGGGTGTTGAGGTTGCGCACGACGATTTCCACCAGTTGTTCCGGCGGCAGCGACTGGGCCAGCAGCTGTTGTTTCAGCGTGGTGACGTTGTCGAGCAAGCCTTGGACAATCGGTGTCAGGCCATCGAGTTTGCGTTGCTGGAACAGCGCGTATTCGAGACGGTGGAAACCGACGAAGGCCGGATCCTGCTCGCGTTTTTCGAAGTAATCGGCGCGGGCGTTGATGCTGTTGTCCAGCTCCGCCAGACGTTGTGCGGCGGGGGCCAGACGCTGATACGCGGCACGGGCCGGCAAATACAAAGCCTGGGCCTGGGCCAGATCGCCGCTGTCGATGGCTTGATTCAGCGCCGTCACGGCTTTGATCAGCGCGCTGCCCTGGCTGGCCAGATAGACGCGGAACTCCGACAGCGGCCCGACAAAGGCAACCATCGACGGCTTGGCCTTGGCGGCGGCATCCGAAGCGGCGGTCGGCGTCACGTGCAGCGTGCCGCGCGGGTTGCTCAGCAGGCCACAGGTGATGGCGTAGTCGCCGGGTTGCAGGTTGGCGTTGATCACCTGGCTCAGGCCCGGCGCGATGTTCTCGCGTTCTTCGATCACCAGCACGCCGTCGAGGATTTCCCATTCCACCGCCCGGTCGGAGCGGTTGACGATGCGAAAGCTGGCGTGGCCGGCCGGCACCGTCAGGGCGTTCGGCTCGCAACTGTGCGGATGGATGTTCACCACCACTTCGTCATGGTTGTGCTGACGTTTGGCGGCGGCCATTTTCGAGGCGTAGTAGAACAGGCCACCGGCGGCGATCATCACGACCACCGAACCGGCCACCGCCCAGCGCAAGGCGCGGGGAGGCGAGGCCTGAGGAGTATTAGGCTTTGACATGAAGGCCCTTATTGGCTGGAAACGGAAGACGATTGGGCAGCGGGCTTGGGCGCCGGCATGAAGAACATGACCAGCGCCACCAGCAGATAAATCAGGTACGCGCCGAGGGTGCTGACGGTCGGCGCGTCCTGATAACCGAACATGCCGGCCAGCACCGAGCCCAGCGGGCCATCCATCGGCAGCGTCGCGCTGAAGTCGAAGAGCACGGTTTGCAGGTGGTTCCACACCCCGGCCTCATGCAGGGCCTGTACCGAGTTGGCGAGAATCCCGGCGGCAACCACGAGGATGAACAGCCCGGTCCAGCGGAAGAACGCCGAGAGGTTCAAGCGCATGCTGCCGCTGTAGATCAGGAAGCCGACGATGATCGCCAGGATCAGGCCGAGCAGGGCGCCGATCGGCGCGGCCGGGCCTTCGCTCTGCTGGAACACGGCGAGCAGGAAGAACACGGTTTCCAGACCTTCACGGGCCACGGCGAAAAACACCATGGCGATCAGCGCGATGACCTGATGCTTTGACGCGGTCAGCGCGTGATCGAGGGAGGCTTGCAGCGAATGCTTGATCGAACGCGCCACCTTGCGCATCCAGAACACCATTGAGCTGAGAATCCCCACGGCCACCAGCCCGACCACGCCTTCGAACAGTTCCTGCTGCTTTTGCGGGAATTCGGCACTGACCAGTTCCAGGCCACCGCCGACCAGCAAGGCCAGCGCGGCGGCGAGAAAAACCCCGATCCACACCGCCGGCATCCACTGGCCACGGCCGGTCTGTTGCAGGTAGCTGGCGATGATGCCAACGATCAGCGCGGCTTCGATGCCTTCGCGCAACATGATCAAAAAGGGAACGAGCATTCGACGATCACTGTGTAACGAAATGAGGTTACAAGTTGTAACATAATGAAAGTCATTCTCACATGGCATTCATTGACATTTAGCTGAACCGGAGCTGAACGAGTCTGAACATCCACGCCACCGAGCCAGCTGCGCTAAGATGCCCGCCACTCGAACAACAACAGGATTGCGCGCGTTCCATGTCGGAAAAAGACACCATCGCCATTCAACTGGTGCGCGAGGCACTGCTGCAAAGTTGTGCCCCGGGCCTGCCCACGGAGGAAGTCTTGAGCAAGGTCGGGATCGATCCGGCGATGCTGTCCACCGATGACGCGCGCGTCCCGGCCAGTCAGTACGCGCGGTTGTGGCGCCTTCTGGCGCGGCGCGGCGATGACGAATTCTTTGGCATGGACCCGCGCAAGCTGAAATCCGGCAGCCTGGAATTCCTCTGCCGCAGCGCGATGGCCCAGCCGAACCTGGCTGCAGGTTTGAGCACCGGTCTGAATTTCCTGTCGTTGATGCTTGAACGTCTGCCGGCGCAACTGGTGCACCAGCAGAGTCTGGCGGAAATCGTGCTGCTGGAAGACGACCCGGAACCGCGCCGCGCCTTCACCTATTTCACTTACTGGATGATCGTCCACGGCGTGGCGTGCTGGCTGGCGGGGCGGCGGATTCCGATCCTGGCCATCGAGCTGCGCTGCCCGGCGCCGGATTTCTGTGATGACTATCGGGTGATGTTCTCGGAAAACCTGCGTTTCGACCGGCCGCGCACGCGGATGATCTTCGCCGCCGACGTGCTGGATCTGCCAATCAAGCGCAGCGCCGAGGAATTGAAGCGCTTTCTGGCCCATGCCCCGGCCAACATTCTGGTGAAGTACCGCGACCCGGAAAGCCTTGCGAGCCGGATCAAGCAGGATCTGCGGCAATTATCCGCAGATAAGTGGCCGGAAACCGACGCGCTGGCCCAGCAGTTGTGCATGTCGGCCTCGACCCTGCGCCGGCGTCTGGCGGAAGAAGGGCAGACCTATCAGGGCCTCAAGGACAGCGTGCGCAAGGAACTGGCGATTACTTGGCTGGCGGAGCCTTCGATCAGTTTTGCCGAGATCGCCACGCGGCTGGGGTTTGCCGATGCAAGCTCGTTCTACAAGGCGTTTCGCAAGTGGTCGGGGACCAATCCTGGGCACTATCGCAGCTTGATCCTCAACGAAGCGGTCTGATCCACCACTGACTCAGCGCCCACCGCCAACTCTCGTTCCCACGCTCTGCGTGGGAATGCCTCAAGGGACGCTCCGCGTTCCAGCTCTGGAAGGGACGCGGAGCGTCCCGGGCTGCATTCCCACGCAGAGCGTGGGAACGATCACACCCTTTGAATCTTGGCCAAACCAGTCATCCACTTTGAGGGCTTTGACCATTGCCGCAGCCGGCGTGCGGCGCGAGTATTCCTCTGTTGTTTACGGTTCCCCAACCTAATAAGAACAGAGGGATTCTGGCAATGCGCGATTACTTGTCTGCCACCGCACAGTTTGATTATCAGCACACCGTGGACGCCGCGCTCAGCGGCACGCTCGAGGCGCTTAACGCCTGCGTCGAATGTTGTGACCGCCACGCCTTGCCGGGGCGTATCGCGCTGTTCTGGGAAGGCCGCGACGGCGCCAGTGCGACGTATACCTTCAGCGACCTGCAGGACAAAGCCGCGCGTTTCGCCAATTTCCTTCTCGCCCAAGGCGTGCAGAAGGGCGACAAAGTCGCCGGCCTGCTGCCGCGCAACATCGAATTGCTGATCACCGTGTTCGCCACCTGGCGCATCGGCGCGGTGTATCAACCGCTGTTCACCGCGTTCGGCCCCAAAGCCCTTGAACATCGCCTGAACAGCTCCGGCGCCAAAGTCGTGGTGACCGACGCCGCCAACCGGTCGAAACTCAGCGAAGTCGCCGACTGCCCGACGCTGGTCACCGTTGGCGGCCCGAAAGGCCAGGGCATCGTCCGTGGCGATTTCAGTTTCTGGGCCGAGCTGCCCAACCATTCAAATGTCTGCGAACCGGTGATGCTGACCGGCGAAGACCCGTTCCTGCTGATGTTCACCTCGGGCACCACCGGCCCGTCGAAAGCGCTGTCGGTGCCGCTCAAGGCAGTCGTGGCGTTTCAGAGCTACACCCGCGATGCCGTGGATCTGCGCCCGGAAGATGCGTTCTGGAACGTCGCCGATCCGGGCTGGGCCTACGGCATCTATTTTGGCGTGACCGGCCCGTTGTCGATGGGCCATCCGATCACGTTCTACGATGGCCCGTTCACCCTCGAAAGCACTTGCCGGGTGATCAACAAGTACGGGATCACCAACCTCACCGGTTCGCCCACGGCGTATCGCCTGCTGATTGCCGGTGGCGATGAGTTCGCCAAATCGATCAAGGGCAAGCTGCGCATTGTCAGCAGCGCCGGCGAGCCGTTGAACCCGGAAGTGATCCGCTGGTTCGCCGACAACCTCGGCGTGGTCATTCACGACCACTACGGCCAGACCGAGCTGGGCATGGTGCTGTGCAACCACCACGGCCTCGAACACCCGATCCACCTCGGCGCCGCCGGTTTTGCTTCGCCGGGCCATCGCATCGTGGTGCTCGACGAGCAGAACAACGAACTCGGCGTCGGCCAGCCCGGCATCCTCGCCATCGACCGCACACAGTCGCCGATGTGCTGGTTCGCCGGTTACCAAGGCGCGCCGACCAAGGCCTTCGTTGGCAATTACTACCTGAGCGGCGACACCGTCGAGTGGAACCCGGACGGCAGCATCAGCTTCGTCGGCCGCAGCGATGACGTGATCACCACGTCCGGCTACCGGGTCGGCCCGTTCGACGTGGAAAGCGCACTGATCGAACACCCGGCCGTCGTCGAGGCAGCAGTGGTCGGCAAGCCCGATCCGGAGCGCACCGAACTGGTGAAAGCTTTCGTCGTGCTCAACCCGCAATACCGCGCGGAACCTGCGCTGGCCGAAGAACTGCGGCAACACGTGCGCAAGCGTCTGGCCGCGCATTCATACCCCCGTGAAATCGAATTTGTCAGCGAGTTGCCGAAAACCCCGAGCGGCAAATTGCAGCGCTTTATCTTGCGCAACCAGGAAATCGCCAAGGCTCAAGAGGCCGCGGCGCACAACGTTTCAGCTTGAATCCAAGGAAACAGTCATGCAGATCGAAAACAAGGTTTTTATCGTCACCGGCGGCGCATCCGGCCTGGGTGCCGCCACCGCTGAATTGCTGGTGAGCGCCGGCGCCAAAGTGATGCTGGTGGACATGAACGCCGACGCCGTCGCCGCCCAGGCCCAGCGCCTCGGTGCGCAGAGTGTGGTGGCCGACATCAGCAACGAAGCCGCCGCCGAAGCCGCCGTGCAGGCGACCGTTAAAGCCTACGGTAGTCTGAATGGTCTGGTGAACTGCGCCGGCATCGTTCGCGGCGAGAAAATCCTCGGCAAGAACGGCCCGCACGCCTTGTCCAGTTTCGCGCAGGTGATCAACGTCAACCTGATCGGCAGCTTCAACATGCTGCGTCTGGCAGCGGCAGCGATTGCCGAAAGCGAAGCCAACGCTGACGGCGAGCGCGGCGTGATCATCAACACTGCCTCCGTTGCGGCGTTCGACGGCCAGATCGGCCAGGCCGCGTATTCCGCCTCCAAAGGCGCGATCGCCAGCCTGACCTTGCCTGCCGCCCGTGAGCTGGCGCGCTTCGGCATCCGCGTGATGACCATCGCCCCGGGCATTTTCGAAACCCCGATGATGGCCGGCATGACCCCGGAAGTGCGCGACTCGCTGGCCGCCGGCGTGCCGTTCCCGCCGCGCCTGGGCAAACCGGCCGAGTACGCCGCGTTGGTGCGGCATATCATTGAAAACAGCATGCTCAACGGCGAGGTGATCCGTCTCGACGGTGCCTTGCGCATGGCCGCCAAGTAAGGAGGATTTCCCATGACCATCTCCAACGATCCGATTGTCATCGTCAGCGCCGTCCGCACCCCGATGGGCGGTTTTCAGGGCGAACTGAAAAGCCTGACCGCGCCGCAACTCGGCGCCGCTGCGATCAAGGCGGCGGTTGAACGCGCCGGTGTCGCCGCCGATGCGGTCGATGAAGTGTTGTTCGGCTGCGTATTGCCGGCCGGTCTCGGCCAGGCGCCTGCGCGTCAGGCTGCGCTGGGCGCGGGGCTGGATAAATCCACCCGCTGCACCACGGTCAACAAGATGTGCGGTTCGGGCATGGAAACCACCATTCTGGCCCACGACATGCTGCTGGCCGGCAGCGCCGATGTGGTGATCGCCGGCGGCATGGAAAGCATGTCCAACGCGCCGTATCTGCTGGACCGCGCCCGCGCCGGTTACCGCATGGGCCACGGCCGGGTGCTGGATTCGATGTTCCTCGACGGCCTCGAAGACGCCTACGACAAGGGCCGCCTGATGGGCACCTTCGCCGAGGATTGCGCCGAAACCAACGACTTCAGCCGCGAGGCTCAGGACGCCTTTGCCATTGCCTCGACCACCCGCGCCCAGCAGGCGATCAAGGACGGCAGCTTCAAGGCCGAGATCGTTCCGCTGACCGTGACCGTTGGCAAAGAACAGGTTGTGATCAGCAACGACGAGCAGCCGCCAAAAGCCAAACTGGACAAGATTGCCTCGCTGAAACCGGCGTTCCGCGAGGGCGGCACCGTGACGGCGGCCAACTCCAGCTCGATCTCCGACGGCGCAGCGGCGCTGGTGCTGATGCGTCAGTCGCAAGCGCAGAAGCAGGGCCTGAAACCGCTGGCGGTGATTCACGGCCACGCAGCCTTCGCTGACACCCCGGGCCTGTTCCCGGTGGCGCCGATTGGCGCGATCAAGAAGCTGATGAAGAAAACCGGCTGGTCGCTGGATCAGGTCGATCTGTTTGAAGTCAACGAAGCCTTCGCCGTAGTCGGCATGGCGGCGATGACCCACCTGGAAATCCCTCACGACAAGCTCAACATCCATGGCGGCGCCTGCGCCCTGGGCCATCCGATTGGTGCCTCCGGCGCGCGGATTCTGGTGACCTTGCTCTCGGCCCTGCGCCAGAAGGGTCTGAAGCGCGGCGTCGCGGCGATCTGCATCGGCGGCGGCGAAGCCACGGCGATGGCTGTCGAGTGCGTCTGAACCCGAGTTAAGGATTTGCCATGATTCCCAATGACGACCAGCAACAAATCCGCGACATGGCTCGGCAGTTTGCCGAGGAACGGTTGAAACCGTTCGCCGCCGAGTGGGATCGCGAGCATCGCTTCCCGAAAGAAGCCATCGGCGAAATGGCCGGGCTGGGCTTCTTCGGCATGCTGGTGCCGGAGCAGTGGGGCGGTTGCGACACCGGTTACCTGGCCTACGCCATGGCCCTGGAAGAAATCGCCGCCGGCGACGGCGCCTGCTCGACGATCATGAGCGTGCACAACTCGGTGGGTTGCGTGCCGATCCTCAAGTTCGGCAACGACGACCAGCGTGAGCGCTTTCTCAAACCGCTGGCCAGCGGCGAAATGCTCGGCGCTTTCGCGTTGACCGAACCACAGGCCGGTTCCGACGCCAGCAGCCTGAAAACCCGCGCACGCCTTGAAGGCGATCACTACGTGCTCAATGGCTGCAAACAGTTCATCACCTCCGGGCAGAACGCCGGGATCGTGATCGTGTTTGCGGTGACCGACCCGAGCGCCGGCAAACGCGGGATCAGCGCATTCATCGTGCCGACCGACTCGCCGGGCTACAAAGTCGCCCGCGTCGAAGACAAGCTCGGCCAGCACGCCTCGGACACCTGCCAGATTCTGTTCGAAGACGTGAAAGTGCCGGTAGCCAACCGGTTGGGCGAGGAGGGCGAGGGCTACAAGATCGCCCTGGCCAACCTCGAAGGCGGCCGCGTCGGCATCGCTTCGCAATCGGTGGGCATGGCGCGCGCCGCGTTCGAAGCGGCGCGCGATTACGCCCGTGAACGTGACACCTTCGGCAAGCCGATCATCGAGCATCAGGCCGTGGCGTTCCGCTTGGCGGATATGGCCACCCAGATCGCCGTGGCGCGGCAGATGGTGCACTACGCCGCCGCCCTGCGTGACAGCGGCCAACCAGCGCTGGTCGAAGCGTCGATGGCCAAACTGTTCGCCTCGGAAATGGCCGAAAAGGTCTGCTCCATGGCATTGCAAACCCTCGGCGGTTACGGTTACCTCAACGACTTCCCGCTGGAGCGCATCTACCGCGACGTGCGGGTCTGCCAGATCTACGAAGGCACCAGCGACATTCAGCGCATGGTCATTTCGCGCAATCTTTGAGAAGGAATCTGCACATGAGTTATGAAACGATTTTGCTGGAAACCCATGGCCGCGTCGGCCTGATCACCCTCAATCGCCCGCAGGCGCTGAACGCCCTGAACGCGCAACTGGTCAGCGAAGTGAACCGCGCGCTCGATGGTTTTGAAGCCGACGCGAACATCGGCTGCATCGTCATCACCGGCTCGACCAAAGCCTTCGCCGCCGGCGCCGACATCAAGGAAATGGCCGATCTGACCTACCCGCAGATCTACATGGACGACCTGTTCAGCGACAGCGATCGCGTGGCCAACCGCCGCAAGCCGATCATCGCAGCGGTCAACGGTTTTGCCCTGGGTGGCGGCTGTGAACTGGCGTTGATGTGCGACTTCATCCTGGCCGGCGACAACGCCAAATTCGGCCAGCCGGAAATCAACCTCGGCGTGCTGCCGGGCATGGGCGGCACCCAGCGCCTGACCCGCGCGGTGGGCAAGGCCAAGGCCATGGAAATGTGCCTGAGCGGCCGCATGATCGACGCGGTGGAAGCCGAACGCTGCGGCATCGTCGCGCGGATCGTGCCGAGTGCCGAGTTGCTGGATGAAGCGCTGAAAGTCGCGGCGGTGATCGCCAGCAAGTCGCTGCCGATTGCGATGATGGTCAAGGAAAGCGTCAACCGCGCGTTTGAAGTGAATCTGACTGAAGGCGTGCGCTTCGAACGCCGCGTATTCCATGCGGCGTTTGCGACGCAGGATCAGAAGGAAGGGATGGCGGCGTTTGTGGCGAAGCGGCCTGCCGAGTTCCAAGGCAAATAACGCGGCGCCCTCAAAAGCCCCCTCACCCTAACCCTCTCCCAAAGGGAGAGGGGACTGACCGAGTTGTTTTCGGGAGTTGCACCGACCTGAGCTACCGAGTTGAACTCAGGCTTGAATAGTGCGGGATTGGTGTCTTCGTTTGGCAATTCCATAATCGACCGGGATGTTTCAGGTCGATGTATGACGCCAGACACCTCGGTCAGCTCCCTCTCCCTCCGGGAGAGGGCTGGGGTGAGGAAAAGGGGCCGACACGGTCACAACTGATAGTTCTTCAACTCCCGAGCAATCACCATCCGCTGTATCTCGCTAGATCCCTCATAAATTTGGGTAATCCGCGCATCCCGGTAGTACTTCTCAACCGGGTAATCCTCCAGATACCCATACCCGCCATGAATCTGAATCGCTGACGAACACACCTTCTCGGCCATTTCCGAAGCAAACAGCTTGGCCTGTGAAGCCTCCGACAGACACGGTTTGCCCGCCGTACGCAGCCGCGCCGCATGCAAAATCATCAAGCGTGCTGCGTTGATCTGCATCTGCATGTCCGCCAGCAGGTTGGCGATGCTCTGGTGCTCGACAATCGCCTTGCCGAACTGCACCCGATCACAGGCGTAACCTAGCGCAGCTTCAAACGCCGCTCGGGCGATGCCCAATGCTTGCGCGGCAATACCGATGCGTCCGCCTTCCAGGTTGGAAAGGGCAATCGCCAGGCCTTTGCCACGTTCACCCAGCAGATTCGCTTCAGGAATGCTGCAATTACTCAGCGTCACCGCGCAGGTGTCGGAGGCGCGGATGCCCATCTTGTGTTCGGTGCGATCAACGATGAAACCCGGCGTATCGGTCGGCACCAGGAACGCCGAGATACCGCGCTTGCCCAGATCCGGATCGGTCACCGCAAACACGATCGCCAGTTTTGCCCGCTTGCCGTTGCTGACAAATTGCTTGGCGCCGTTGATCACCCATTGCCCGTCGCGCAGTTCGGCGCGGGTGCGCAGGTTGTGTGCTTCGGAGCCGGCCTGGGGCTCGGTCAGGCAGAAGCAGCCGATCACCGCTCCGCTGGCCAGGTCCGCCAGCCAGGTCTGCTTCTGTTCTTCGCTGCCGTAGTTGAGCACCGGCCCGCAGCCCACCGAGTTGTGGATGCTCATGAACGCGCCGGTGGCGCCGTCACCGGCGGAAATCTCTTCCACCGCCAGCGCATAGGCCACGTAGTCGACGTAAGTACCGCCCCATTCCTCAGGCACCACCATGCCCAGCAGGCCGAGTTCGCCCATCTTTGCCACCAGACCGTCATCGATCCAGCCGGCCTTTTCCCAGGCTTGCGCGTGGGGGGCGATTTCGCCGCGGGCAAAGTCCCGGGCCATGTCGCGGATCATTACCTGGTCTTCAGTCAATTCGAGATCGTGCATGGCTCAGCTCCCGCTCTCTTCGAAACCGTGGAAGAAACTCTCGACCTGCTCGGCGTGCAGTGCAGCCAGGGTCGGCGGGTTCCAGCGTGGTGATTTGTCTTTGTCGATCAGCAAGGCGCGGACGCCTTCGATCAGGTCGCCGCGTTCGAACCATTGGCGATCCAGATGCAGTTCGAGGGCGAAGCAGTGTTCCAGGCTCAGGTGCCGGCCGCGACGCAGCATTTCCAGGGTCACGCCCATGGCCAGCGGCGAGCGGGTTTCCAGCAGGTCGGCGGTGGTGGTCGCCCATTCGTGGCTGTCGGCGACGGTGACGGCGCGCAGTTGCTCGACGATGCTCGGCACGTCAGGCAAGGCGAAGAAATGGTCGATGGCCGGGCGCAAGGCCTCAAGCGGCGCATCCGGCAGGGTTTGCACGGCGTGGCGGGCCAGCAGGTTTTGCAGGTCTTTGAGCGGCGTGTCGTGCCACTCCAGGTGATCGAGCTGTTCGTCGAGAGTGCCGAGTTTGCTGCTGTCCAGATACCAGTCGGCGAGGCCGCAATACAGCGCATCCGCTGCACGGATCTGCACGCCGCTGACGCCCAGATAAATCCCCAGCTCGCCGGGAATGCGCGGCAGGAAATAACTGCCGCCGACATCCGGGAAATAGCCGATCGCCACTTCCGGCATCGCCAGACGGCTCTTCTCGGTGACCACCCGCAGATCGGCGCCTTGCACCAGACCCATGCCGCCGCCGAGGACGAAACCGTCCATCAGCGCCAGCACCGGTTTGCGGTAGTGGTGGATCGTCAGGTCGAGGGCGTATTCCTCGACGAAGAAATCTTCGTGCAGCGTGTCGCCGCTTTTATGGCTGTCGTACAGGGATCGAATGTCGCCACCGGCACAGAAGGCTTTCTCGCCGGCACCGCGCAGCACGACAGCGTGGATATCGGCATCGGCGGCCCAGGCGTCCAGGTGTTGCTGGAGCTGGCGCACCATGTCGAGGGTCAGGGCATTGAGGCCGGCGGGGCGGTTGAGGGTCAGATGACCGATGTGATTGCGAACCTCGGCCAGCACTTCGTGCGGCGTGGCATCCATGGACGAAGTCCGCGGGGATGAAGCCTGAGCAGTCATCACTAACTCCCTGCTTTTATTGTCTTTATTCGAGAAGCTCGCGCGCGAGCGTTACCGGATCGTAACAGTGCAAATTTGCCGTGTACAACGGGGATATGTGCACGGGCTGTCTGCATTTTTACCTTAGGCCAAATGCACGGGATCGGGGCTTCTTTTCAATCGACAACGCTGACAGGGACTGGCTCCGGACTCAGCGGAACACCTGGCCAATGCTGCGCCGCTTGGCGTGCAGTTCACTGGCATGAATCAACTGTTCCAGATCCTCCGGCGTGACGTCGATGAACGCTTCCATGTCCGCCAGCGCCCGTTTCAGGTCTTCAGCCGTGATGGACTGAATATCCACCGGGGCCACAGCCGGCGCGGGTTCGGCAGGGCGTTTCGGGTAGCGGATGCGGGTGAGGTTGTTGTAGGCCAGTGCGGCCAGCAGCAGGCACGCGGCGCTGAGCATCACCGGTTCCAGGGCTTTCCAGTCCATGGCGATGGTCATCGGGTCGGCCAGCACCATGGTCAACGCGACGGCGCCGGCCGGTGGGTGCAGGCAGCGCAGCCAGCACATCAGGATCAGCGCCATGCCGGCGGCGAGGCACGCACTGCCGAGGGATCGACCGAGGACGTGGGCCACCAGCAACGCAACGACGCCTGCGCACAGGTAGCCGCCGATGATCGACCATGGCTGGGCGAGGGCGCCGGACGACACCGCGAATAGCAAAACCGCCGAAGCGCCCAGTGGGCCGATCAGGTGGTAGGCCACTTCAATGCCGAACACCTGACTGCACGCCCACACGCTGAACAACGTGCCCAAGGCCATGCCGATCGCGGCGCGGCTCCATTCGGTGGGGCGGGTGTTGATGGCGGCGGGCAACCAGCGAGCGAGCATGCAGAATCGATCCTTTGCGAAATTCAGGGCAAAAAAAAGGACTTGTCCGTAAACGCGGAAAGTCCTTCGAAGTGTTCCAACTATTGGGGGAGGAACGCGCACAGTGTGCCAAGCAATCACGATGCTGACAAATTCATATAAATGCAGTTTCAGTGCATTATTTATGCAGTAAAGCCACGCGTCGCCCGCTCATGAAACAAAGGAAACCGCCCATAGCCGTCAATGCGCTGAGCGCATAGAACATGGTCGGCGCCGGCGTGTGCATCAGCAGGAAGCCGCAAATTACCGGGCTCAGCGCGCCACCCAGCGCCGCCAGATTCTGCGCGCCGTAATAGCTGCCGCGCAGTTCTTCCGGGGCCAGGGTGTCGACGAACAGAAATTCCGACGGGTAAATGATCATTTCGCCGAGAGTGAAGATGAACATCGCGATGCACCACGTCACCAGGCTGTCGGCGAGGCTGAAACCGATCAATCCAACGATGAACAGGCTGGTGCCGGCGGCGATCCAGTAGCGCAGTTTTTCCCGGTTGAGGAAACGACCGATCTGGTATTGCAGCAGGATCACCGCGATGGCGTTGCAGGCGAGCAGGGCGGCCATGGTTTGCAACGCACGCTGCGAATCCTCGACCACCAGCAGGTATTGCGACAGGTACAGGGTGAAGCGGCCATGGACCACGGTGCTGAGCAGACAGCCGCAGGTGAACATGATCAGCGTGCGGTCGTTTTTCAGGGTGATCAGGGTCTTCAGGAAGCTTTGCGGCTGGCCGATGGCGGCGACCGGGCTGGCGTCCTTCGGGATGCCGATCATCAGGAAGATGCTGCCGAAGGCGATGCCAGCGGCTATCAGGAACGGCGCAATCGGGTACACCCCGGCGATCACCACACCGAGCATCGGGCCCGTGGCGTAGCCGATGTTGGTCAGGGTATAGCGCAGGGAAAATGCCTTGGCCCGTTGGCCCATGGGCAGGTTTTCACTGAGGATCGCCTTGGAGCCGATCAGGAACAGCGCCGAGGCGGTTTCGGTGATGACCAGGGTGGCGGTCGTCAGGTACAGGTCTTTGGCGAATGTCAGCAGCACGAAGCCGATGGCGCTGGAGAGCATCGCCAGAATCAGCAACCGGCGCTTCTCGAGCCGGTCGATGATGTAGCCGCCGTACAGCGCAAGCAGGGTGGCGATGAACACCGCGATGCCCAGCAATAACCCGACATCCTGTTGGTTGAGGCCGAGCTTGTTGCTCAAAAACAGGGTGAGCAACGGACTGGTGATGGCGCGGCTGACGACGATGGTCAGCGAGACGATCATCAGGCGGCGGATAACGAGCGAGTAGGTGGCCACGGAAAATCAAATGTCCTTATTCGGTTAACAGGTGCTCGAGATCGCGCACGGAATCCAGCGTTTGCAGTTGCCGCAGCTGCGCCAGTAAAGGCTCAGCCTTGACCGGTGAAATGACCCGCAACGCCAGACTGAAAAACTTCTCCTCCAGCGCCGCCTCGCTCAGCGGATTGCCCGGCGCCCCCAGCGGCACATCGACACACATACTCGCCTCACGCCCGTCGCGGGTTCGTACAACGACCACTGGCTCGCCATCCTCCGACAGTCGCTCATCCACTTCAAGGCGAATGCGCGTCAGCCAGTAAGCGATGCGCGGATCGTTGCGTGGCTGTTCGTCGTAAGCCTCCAATCGGCAATGACCATGCACCAGTCGCGCGGCGAGGCCATAGGGCAGGCTCATCTGCGCGGCGGCCAGACTTTGGATGTCGCGACCGCCGCACATGTCGAGCAGAAACCCGCACAGGTGCACCTGAACGTCTTCCACCTGATCCGCGCCGATCTGCAATTGCTCCAGCAACAAGCCGAGCGCATCGATCGCCGAATGAGTGCCACGGCAGGCGGCATAGGGTTTGATCGAGCAGCGCGCGAGTTTCCAGACCTGTCCCAATTCGGCATCCAGCGCATCCGGCTGCGCGCTGCCCGGCGCCAGGGTTTTGAGAAACCCGCCCCAGACATCCTCGAACAACACCGACGGCCCGCTGACGCCTTCACGGGCAAAACGCGCCGCGAGCAAACCACCCTCGGCCGCACGACCGCTGTGCAGTTTCTTGCTTTGCGAACCATCATGGATGAACGCCCACAACCCGCCGCTGAAACTGCCGGCGATGCCCAGTGCCGACACGGTTTGCCCGACATCCAGCGCAAAGATCCGTGCACAGGCCGCCGCCGCGCCGAACACGCCGCAAGTGGCGGTCGAATGCCAGCCGGCGCCGTTGTGCGCCGAATAACTGCCGCAGGCTTCCAGCACCCGCCGGCCGATTTCGTAGCCGATGACCACGGCGGTGATGAATTCGCGACCGTCCACCGGCCTATCCACCAGCGACAGCGCCGCCATCACCGCCGGCAACACCACCGCGCCGGAATGATCGCAACCGCCGGTGTCGTCCAGCTCCAGCGCATGGGCGGCGATGCCATTGAGCAATGCCGCATGCCCCGCGCCGACCCGCAACGATGAACCCCAGACCAACGCAGTGCCGGGTTCGGCGCCGAACACCTGCCGCGCCTGAAGCGCCACCGCGCTGTCGGCCCCGGCCAGTGCTGCGCCGAAGGTGTCGAGAATGTGTCGCTTGGCCTGTTCCACCAACGCTGGCGGCAGATCTTCAAACCGTGTGTCGACGCAAAACTGCGCCAGCCGCTGCATGCGTTCGGTCATACGAGGTAGTCCCGATAGTGGCGCTCATACACCGACGCCGGATGATCCTGCGCGACCGGCGCCGCCGTTTGCGCCCACCACTGCGCGACTTCGGCACCGGTGGCGATCCACACGCCGTCATGCTGCTGAATGCCTTGCAGCAATTCCCGCAGCACACCGATACGCCCCGGCGTGGCGATGATTTCCGGGTGCAGGCGCAGCACGTAGCACAGGCCGAAACGGTGGAATCCGGCGAAGTCCATTTGCAGGTTGCCCAGGGTATGGCTGTAGGAGGCGATCCGCGATTGCGCCGGCGGCACGGCCGGGCTCAGATTGAATGCGAAGTAAGGCTCGTCTTCCAGTTCGTAATGCAGCGGCAACTCGACCACTTCAGGCGCAGTTGGATGCAAGAACGGCAGGTCATCGCCACGCCAAGATGACGACCAGAGAATGCCGTGAGCTTTCAAGGCTTCGATGAAGCCCGGCGCTCCGTTACCCGCAGGAATCCGGAAACCGGTCGGACGCACGCCGGTCAACGTTTCCAGCGCTGCACAACCCTTGGCGACTTCCGCACTTTGCGCCGCCAGATCCAGCGTGTCGTAATCCTGATGCCGGTAGCCGGCGCAGGCGATTTCATGGCCGTCAGCCTGGATGGCCGCTATGTGCTGCGGATTTTCCTCGGCAACGATGCCGGGCACGAACCAGCTGCTGCGCACCCCGAGTTCCCTGAACAGGCCGAGCAAACGCTCGACGCCGCGTTGCGTGCCATAGCGCCATACCGAGAGCGTCTTGTCGCGCCCGGCGACTTCCGGGGCCTGGGTGAGAATGCCGTGGATGTCGTTGTAATCGACGGTCAGCACCACCGCGCAGCGTTTGCCGGCGGGCCAGAGGTTGTCAGCGTCAGCCATGGTGATGCTCCTTCAGCCACCAGCGGGCGACGTCGCGGCAGGTGGCGAACCACACGTCATCGCGCTGGCGCATGTGTTCGAAGAGTTTCTCCAGCAACAGGATGCGCCCCGGTTTGCCGGTGATTTTCGGGTGGAAAAGGGTGGTCAGGCACAGGCCTTCGTCCATTGCGCCGTCGTACTCGCGTTGCCAGTTGTCGAGGGTCAGCTCGTAGCTGGCGGTGCGGTCGAGCCCGGACGGGAAGTTCGGTGCGCGGGTGTAGGCGAGGGAGGCGTAGTCGTCCATTTCCCAGCGGCCGGGGATTTCCACCAGTGGCGTGTCGTGGCCGGGGACGTTGACCAGATACGGGCGGTCGTCGCCGCGCATGCTGCTGGAATAGATGACGCCGTTGTCGGCCAGCATTGCCGGGGTTTCGGCGCGCCAGTCGCCAGACGGAGTGCGAAACCCCTCGGCGCGGATGTGCAGGTATTGCCAGAAGACGTCGCGGGATTTGTTCATCACGGCCTGCTGCTGGTCCAGCGTCAGGGCGTAGAAGGATTCGTGTTTGTAGCCGTGGTAGGCGACTTCATGACCGCGCTCGACGATGGCCTGGCATTGTTTCGGCCAGTTTTCCACGACCCACGCGGGGACGAAAAAGGTGGTCGGGATCTTGAAGGCGTCGAGCAGATCCAGCAGGCGCGGCAGGGCGCGGTAGGGGCCGTAGCCGCCGAAGCCGAAGTATTCGGGTTTGTGCCAGATCGAGTTGTTGAGCATGGCATCGCCGGTCGGGCCGTCGAGGTCGAAGGCCAGGGCGAGGCAGGCGTGGTGCTGGTCGGGCCAGGTGGGTTGTTGGGGGGCGGACATTGTTGTGACGCTCCGGGGTTTGGTCAGTTGGATCCTGGGTGTTGATCAGATCGAGCCCTCACCCCAGCCCTCCCGAAACGTCGGACCGCCCGGAGGGAGAGGGAGCCGATCGGGGTGTTCTTCAGGGTTACATCGACCTGAAAAAACGAGTCGAACTCAGGCTTTGAACAGCATGAAAATCGGCTCCCTTTCCCCCTCGCCCCCCTTGGGGGAGAGGGCTGGGGTGAGGGGGAGCGATCTCGAGCCTTACTTGCCCGCGTTAATGGTCACATCCTTGATCGCACCCAACTCCAGATCCCACTTCTTCAGAATCGCGTTATAGCTGCCGTCATCCACCATGCTCTGCAACGCCACCTTCACCGCTTCACTCAGCTCAGGCTTCTTCTTGCTCACACCCAGGCCGGTGAACTGCACGGAGATCGGTTGGCCGACCGTCTTGTACATGTCCTTTTCCTGGGTCTTGAGGTACGACAGGGTTTCGCTGCCCTGCATCGCCGCATCAATGCGGCTCTGACGCAGTTGCGCGCGGGCATCGGCCGAGCCTTCGGTGCCGATCACGTTGATTGCAGGTTTGCCGGCCGCTTCACAGTTTTCCTTGCTCCACGCGGCGATTTCCGCCGGGAAGGTGGTGCGGCGGCTGGTACCGACTTTCTTGCCGCACAGGTCGATGATCTCGTTGGTCGCCGCATTCTTCTGCAAGGTGTAGAACTGCGGGCCGCTGGTGAAGTAGTCGACGAAGGTCACGCTGGCCTGACGCTCGGCGGTGTCGGTCATGCCTGACAGGACCATGTCCACGCGGTCGGTGGTCAGGGCGTTGATCATTTGCTCGAAGCCGGTTTCCTGCCACTTGATCTTCACCCCGAGGCGTTCGGCCAGGGCGTTGCCCAGGTCGTAGTCAAGGCCGGTGAGCTTGTTGGTGGCCGGGTCCTTGAAGTCCATCGGCGGATAGTTGGGCATGATCGCGACGACGATCTCGCCTTTCTCCTTGATGCTGGCCGGCAACTCGGCGGCCACGGCGAAACCGCAAGACATGAGGGAGGTGAGTACTGCTGGAATGACGAAGTTCTTCATGGACGTTCTCTTATGAGTGTTGTGAAGGCCAAAGGGGCCTCAGGTTCGAACGGCAGAAATGAAGCTTTGGGTGCGCGGGTTTTGCGGACTTATTAGTATTTCTTCGGGGCTTCCAGCCTCCACGATCTGCCCGCCGTCCATGAACACCATGCGGTTGGAAACCTCCCGGGCGAAGCCCAGTTCATGGGTGACGACGATCATGGTCATGCCGGTCTGCGCCAGATCGCGCATCACCGACAGCACCTCACCGACCAGTTCCGGGTCGAGTGCCGAAGTGGGTTCATCGAACAGCATCAGTTTGGGGCGCATGGCCAGGGCGCGGGCAATCGCCACCCGTTGCTGCTGACCGCCCGACAACTCGATCGGGTAGCTGTTGCGTTTGTCGGCCAGGCCGACCCGGGCCAGCAGTTCCAAGGCTTCTTCGTGCGCCTCCTTGGGCGAACGCTTGAGCACCTGGCACGGGCCTTCGATGATGTTTTGCAGCACGGTCATGTGCGGGAACAGGTTGAAGCGTTGGAACACCATGCCGGTGGCCAGGCGCTGACGGGCGATCTGCGACTCGTTGAGTTCGTGCAGCTTGTGCCCGACCACGCGGTAGCCGACCAGCTCGCCGTCGACCCAGAGGCCGCCCTTGTCGATCTTTTCCAGCTGATTGACGCAGCGCAGCAGGGTGCTCTTGCCCGAGCCGGACGGGCCGATGATGCACAGCACTTCGCCTTGCTCTACCTCGATGTTGATGTCCTTGAGCGCGTGGTACTGGTCGTAATATTTGTTCAGGCTCACGGCCTTGACGATGTTTCTCATGTTCGACTCCTCAAGAACGCTTGCCGGCGCCGCGAGCGAAACGACGCTCCAGACGGCTTTGACCGAAGGACAGGACGGTGACGGTGGCCAGGTACCAGATACCGGCGACGATCAGCAGCTCCATGACCCGGGCGTTGGCGTAGTAAATGTTCTGGGCGTTGTAGAGCAGTTCCGAGTACTGGATGACGCTCGCCAGCGAGGTCATTTTCACCATGCCGATGAATTCGTTGCCGACCGGCGGAATGATGATCCGCATGGCCTGGGGCAGGATGATCCGGCGCAGCGCCTGCAGGCGCGGCATGCCGATCGACTTGGCGGCTTCGTACTGGCCGGTGTCCACCGAGAGCAGGCCGGCGCGCACCACTTCAGCGGTATAGGCGCCCTGATTGATGCTCAAGCCGAGCAGGGCGGCCACGAACGGGGTCATCAGGCTCACGGTGTCGAGTTCGAACAGGCCGGGAATGCCGATGGTGGGGAAGATCAGCGCCAGGTTGAACCACAACAGCAGTTGCAGAATCAGCGGCGTACCGCGAAACAGCCAGGTGTAGGTCACGGCCACGTAACGCAGGATCGGGTTGGCCGACATGCGCATGATCGCGGTGATCACCCCGAACACGATGCCCAGCGCCATGGCGAGTACGGCCATGATGATCGTGTTGAACAGGCCCCACATGATTGCTTCGGAGGTGAGGAACTGGCCGATGTACGACCATTCGATCTTGCCTTCGGCGAAGGCGCGCACCAGGCCGATGATGGCGATCACAATCAACGTGGCGAAGAAGATCCGCCCGTAATAACGCCGTGGCACATGCTGGTACTGGGTAATGTCGAACTGGTTTTCCGCCAGTTTGCGCTCCGCCTGGAGTCGTTCTGCCTGAGTCTGGCTCATGGTGTTTCTCCGTACACTGTACTTTTCGATCAACCCCCTCCCGGTGGGAGGGGGACCCGGCTTAGAGGCGGAAGCCCTGGTAGTTTTCGGTCCACTGTTGCTGCGCGGCGAGGGCGGTTTTCAGGCGGCCGATCTGCTCGCGCACCTGTTGCGGTGCGGTGCCTCCCCAGCCGCTGCGGGCAGCGATGGCGGCTTCCAGGGTCAGGCTGTCACGCACGTCTGCCGTGAGGCGCGGGTCGATCTCGGCCAGCAGCGCCGGCGAGGCTTCCCACAATTCGAGGTCGTGTTTTTCGCAGGCCTGCACCAGTGCGCCGGTGATTTCGTGTGCCTCCTTGAACGGCACGCCGCGCACCGCCAGCCAGTCGGCAACTTCGGTGGCGAGGGTGAAACCCAGCGGTGCCTGACGGCGCAGTTCCTCGACGTTGACGGTCATGGTCGCGACCATCCCGGCCATCGCCGGCAGCACCAGCAGCAGGGTGTCGACGCTGTCGAGCACGCCGTTCTTGTCTTCGCTCAGGTCGCGGTTGTACGACAGCGGCAGGGATTTGAGCGTCGACAGCAGACCGGTCAGGTTGCCGATCAGACGGCCAGCCTTGCCCCGGGCCAGTTCGGCGATGTCCGGGTTTTTCTTCTGCGGCATGATCGAGCTGCCGGTGGCGTAGGCGTCATCCAGATCGACCCAGCGGAACTGGCGCGACGACCACAGGCAAAACTCTTCGGCCAGACGCGAGATGTTTATCCCGAGCATGCTGGCGATGAACAGGAATTCGGCGACGTGATCGCGGCTGGCCACGGCGTCGATGGAGTTTTCGCAGACCCCGGCGTAACCCATTTCCTTGGCTGACTGCTGCGGCTGACGAGCGATCGCGGAACCGGCCATGGCCGCAGCACCGAGGGGCGACAGCGAAGTGCGCGCGTCCCAATCCACCAGACGCTGTACGTCACGCAGCATCGATTGGGCGTGGGCCAGCAGGTGATGGGCGAACACGATCGGTTGCGCCTGCTGCAAGTGGGTGAAACCCGGGCAGATGCTCTCGACGTGCTGCTCGGCCTGATCCACCAGCGCTGTTTGCAGGGCCAGCACTTCCACGGCCAAGGTGCGGACGTGATCCCGCAGGAACAGGCGCAGGTCGTTGGCAGTCTGGTCATTGCGCGAACGGCCGGCGCGCAGCTTGCCGCCCAGTGCGCCGAGGCGCTCGGTCAGCAAGCGCTCGATAAAGGTGTGAACGTCTTCGTCGTCCAGGGTCGGGGCGATGCGCCCGGCAGCGAAATCGGCACCGATGCCGTCCAGGGCTTCGATCATCGTGCGGGTTTCCTGCTCGTCGAGCAGGCCGGCACGTTGCAGTTCCCCGGCGTGGGCCTTGGAGCCGGCCAGATCGTAAGGCGTCAGGCGGAAATAGCGCTCGGGGCAACGGGACAGGGCCGCCAGGGCTGCGGACGGGCCGCTTTTGAAACGGGCACCCCAGAGACGGTCGGTGGTTTGAGACATTTGTTGTTTTCCTCGTCGGTAACGCGAACTGAAATCGATGTGCCGGGCCTGTCGAGCACGCTGAAAAGTGAGCAGACGGAATCAGGCCAAAGCAGTTTTCAAGAGGGCAGTTGCAAAGAGACAAGAGCTGATCGAAGTGTCAGCTTTTAATATTTGGCGATCAGTGAGTTGGCACTGATGTTCGGGATTTTCTGGCGGTTGCCAAGGCTGGTTTTCTGTGATCATTATTATTAGCCGGCGATGTTTTTGTTGTTGGACACAGATTGTTGAACATTGCGCCAGAGGTAAATCAGCATTATGGAAACCCCACTTTCCAATTCCGGAAACCCACCGGTCAAAACCGCTCACCGGGCACCTTTGGCCCTCAGCGGACTGGATTTCAAACTGCTCAAGGTGTTCAAGGCGGTGGTCGAGGCCGGCGGCTTCAGCGCGGCGCAAAACGAGCTGAATGTGGGCCTGGCCGCGATCAGCAAGCAGATCTCCGACCTGGAAATCCGCATCGGCATGCGCCTGTGTACCCGGGGCCGCGAAGGGTTTCACCTGACCGAAGAAGGGCGTCTGGTGTATCAGGCGTCGATCGATCTGTTTGCTTCGGTCGACAACTTTCGGGATCGGCTTAGTTCGGCACAGAACGAACTTATCGGCGATCTTGGAGTGGGGGTGATCGATAATACGATCAGTGACGATAATTCGCCGTTAGTTGCTGCGCTCAGAAAGATAAATGAACATTCGCCGAAAGTAAGATTTCAACTTCAAGCCACCCAGCTGGATGAAGTGGAAAGAGGCGTAGTTGAAGGGCGCTTAGTTGCCGGAATAGTCCCGGTTTATCAAAGGCGCGAAGAGTTCGATTATTACCCGCTCTATGAAGAACGCTCGCAGGCCTACTGCGCCGTCGGCCATCCGTTGTTCGAGATGCCCGCGGAGCAGATGGGCGGCAACGTGCTGCAGGATTACGAGTGCATCAACCACCGCTATGCGATCCATCGCGACAAGCTCAACTTCGCCCGCTACGACAGTTTTTCCGCCTCGGCGACCCAGGTCGAAGCGGTGGCGTTGCTGATCAAGACCGGGCGTTTCGTGGGCTTTCTGCCCCGGCACTACGCCGCCACGCTGGTGGCCGCCGGGCAGTTTCGCGCGGTGTGCCCGGAGCTGATCCACTTCGACACGCCGTTCAATCTGATCCTGCGGCACAACACCGTGCGCAGTCCGTTGGTCAAGGCGTTCGCCCAGGCACTGGGGGTTGATCTCAAGCCGACGGCGTGAGTATCAGGCGCATGGCGCAACGTCGCTCACCGGGCAATCCGTGAGTGATTTCATCGCGCAATACATCGCGCAGACGTGCGTCCGTGTCTTCGGTGTTCAATAGCGCAAAACCCATGCGTTGATAGAACGGCGCATTCCACGGCAAATCGCGAAATGTCGTCAGCGTCACCGCCCGAAGTTGCCACAGACGCGCCTGTTCAATCGCCGCCAACAGCAACTTGCGACCGACGCCCCGGCCCTGAAAGTGTTGGCTGACGGACAGTTCCTCAATGTGCAACTGTTGGTCGACAGTCACCGCCCTTAAAAAACCTGCAAGTTGCCCGTCGTTGTTTTCCGCCATCCACATTTCACCCCGTTCAATGGCCGGTAAATGCGCCGAGGCCTGCGGCACGGCGGCATCCGCCAGCCAGGCCAATGAAGGGTCGAGGCGAAACAGCGCGGCGGCCGAGCGCTCGATGGCGGGGAGGGCGGTGGCATCGGCTGCCAGGGCCTGTCGCACAGTAAAGGTCATCAGTCAGCGGTCCCTGTCGAAATCACGTCGCGCAGGTTAAGGCGTCAGCCACAGCAACACATAATCGTTTTTGTCGAAACGCCCACTCAAGACCGGCTGCAGCGCACCGAGCGGCGTGCCTTGCAACGCCTGGAAGTCGCTGCGATCCATCATCAGCCACGCCGGCCCCTTGAGCGCTTCGAGCGCTTGCGTGGTTTCAGTGAACAGCGGTTGCAGATCCTGCTCGACGTTGACCATGAACTTGATCGCCTTGGCGTCCTTGCCCATGCCGTGCAGCACCAGCGGCGCGGGGTGCTCGTGGATCCGCGCCAGTGCCGCCTGGCTGAAGGTTCGCGTGTCATACAGCTGGCGCTCCACCGGCTCGAACACCAGCGCGTACGCCGACCAGACCGCCAAAACAGCGCTGAACGCGAGGACTTCGGTTCGCCAGCGCGGCAGCCACAACCGCGACAACGCGGCCAGTTGCAGCAATCCGAGCACGATCATTACCGGCATCAGGTCGGTCAACGTCTGGGGAAACCGTCGCTTCGCCACCCACAACAAGACGATCAGCAATGCGGGAATCAACAACCACAATCCCTGCATGCCGATGCGCAGCCAGGCAAACACCCGACCATGCAACACCTGAAACGGATACGCCGCAATAATCGCCGCCATGGGCAGCATCGGCAGCAGATAACGGGCCTTTTTCGCCTGTGGAATCGACAGCCCGAGCATCACGATCAACCCCGCCGCGGCGCAATATTGCACCAGGCGCAAGGCCGGGCCGCGTTGCCGGGGCTTGCTCAGCCAAGCGGCCGCGAGTGCCAGCAACGCCAGCGGATACGCCAGCGCGTAGTTGCCCAGTGAGCTGGTGAAGTAATACAGCGAACCGCTGACGCCTTCGCTGCCGTCCATGCGCCCCATGAACTGCATGCGGATCACGTCCTGACGAAACGCCGGCCCGCCGCTGACTTCCGCCAGCCACAACAACAGCCCGACGCAGGCCGCCAGCAACAGCGAAGCCAGCACACCGAAGGTCAACAGGCGCGACCATTGGCGATCCAGCAGGTAGTAACTGCACAGCATGCCGGTCGGCACCACCAGCCCGATCGGCCCGCGAATGCCGAACCCCAGCAGCAACAGAATGAACACTAGCGGCCAGCGTCGAGCGGCAGCGAAATGGTCGTGGGCATAGCCGAGGTAGAACACCGAAAACGCCACGGCGGCGAGCATCAGGTCCTGCGACACCGCGCGGGTTTCGCTGATGAAGGTGCTGGTGAGCATCAGCAGCGCGATGCTGACCACCGCCCAGCGCACGGATGCGGGCGCGAGCAAGCGATACATCAACGCCACGATCACCGCGCCGGCGACAGCGCTCGGCAGCCACGCCGTCAGGCTGTTGACCGTCCCGAACGGCAACGACAACAGCCAGATGAACAAGGTCGAGAGCGACGAATAATCGGCGTAAGGCTCACCATAAGTGGTGGGAAAAATACTGGGCCCGTGCCGCAGCATTTCCTGGGCGAACAACACGAAGCGCGAGTCGAAACCGATGGGCGCCTGCCCGTACACGCCGGCGATGAACAGCAGAAACGCCAGCAGCCCTGCGATCAGGGACTGCCGGCGCAGGGCAGGGGTTAAACCGATCAAGCCACGTCCGAGGCGTGCGGCCATTGCTGCAACGGAATCGGCAGGGAGCGCGATTCGCCACGGCCCATCGGGAAGTAATGGAAGCCGTTGCGGGCCAGGCGTTCGGCGTCGTACAGGTTGCGGCCGTCGAAGATCACCGGGGCCTTGAGGCGTTGCTGGATCAGGTCGAAATCCGGCGCCTTGAACTGCTGCCATTCGGTGCAGATGATCAGCGCGTCGGAACCGGCGAGTACCGATTCCGGGGTGCCCATCAGCATCAGTTTCGATTCGTCCGGGTACAGATGCTGGGTTTCCTGCATCGCTTCCGGGTCGAACGCCCGCACACTGGCGCCAGCGGCCCACAGCGATTCCAGCAGAACCCGGCTCGGCGCATCGCGCATGTCGTCGGTGTTCGGCTTGAAGGCCAGCCCCCACAGGGCGAAAGTCTTGCCGCGCAGTTCGCCCTTGTAGAACGCGTTAATGCGTTCAAACAGCTTGTGCTTCTGCCGCTGGTTGATCGCTTCCACCGCTTGCAGCAAATCGCTGGAGCAGTGCGCCTCTTCGGCACTGTGGATCAGCGCGCGCATGTCTTTGGGGAAGCATGAACCGCCGTAACCGCAACCGGGGTAGATGAAGTGGTAGCCGATGCGGCTGTCGGCGCCGATGCCCTGGCGCACCGATTCGATGTCCGCGCCCAGGTGTTCGGCCAGCTCGGCGATCTGATTGATGAAGCTGATCTTGGTCGCCAGCATGCAGTTGGCGGCGTACTTGGTCAGCTCGGCGCTGCGCAGGTCCATGAACATGATGCGGTCGTGGTTGCGGTTGAACGGCGAATACAGATCGCGCATCACGTCGCGCACTTCTTCGCGCTCGCAGCCGATGACGATCCGGTCCGGCCGGCGGCAATCGGCGACCGCCGAACCTTCCTTCAGAAATTCCGGGTTGGACACGATATCGAACTGCAACAGGCGCCCGGCCTTGATCAGCGCCTTGTCCAGGTGGGTGCGCAAGGTGTCGCCGGTGCCGACGGGTACGGTGGATTTCTCCACCAGAATCAGCGGTTGTTCACGATGCCGGGCCACGGCGTCGCCTACCGACAGCACGTAACGCAGGTCTGCCGAGCCGTCTTCTTTCGACGGGGTGCCGACTGCAATGAACGCGACCTTGCCGTGCTGCACAGCGAGTTTTTCATCGCAGGTGAATTGCAGCCGCCCGGCGTCCAGGCCCTCGCGGACCAGGCTGGCCAGCCCCGGCTCGAAGATGCTGACGTGGCCCTGGCGCAGCAGCTCGACTTTCTTCTCGTCGATGTCCATGCACACCACGTCATGGCCGACTTCGGCCAGCACGGCGGCCTGCACCAGGCCGACATAACCGCTACCAAACACTGTGATTTTCATGGCGAACTCCTCAATTCGGGCGCACGGGCCGGACGAGTGTTGATGGTGATGACCCCGAGCATGACCAGAGCCACACCCAGTGATTTAGAGAAACTGAAGGATTCGTTGAACAGCGGCAGACTGGCCGCCAGCAGGTACACCAGCGCGTAGCTGATGCTCAGCAGCGAATAGGCCCGCCCCAACGGCAGATCGCGCAGGGCGGCGAGCCAGCAGAGCATCGACAGCGCATAGGCGAAGATCGCCGCGAGCACCACGGCCAGCGCAACTGAATCGACGCTTTGTACGGACAGCCACTGATCCGGCCGGGGCAGACGTGTCATGCTCCAGCGCATGCTCAGTTGCGCCACGCTGACCAGCAGCACGCTGGCCAGGGCGAAGAAGATTCCACGACCCTGGTTCATGACTGTTGCCCCAAAAGCGCCACGCCACCGATTACCAGAAACACGCCGAACCAGTGTTGAACGTCGACGGGCTCCTTGAACACGAAGCGGGCGATCAGGGTGATGATCACGAAATTGAGGCTGAGCATCGGGTAGGCGATGCCGACGGGCAGGCGCTGCAACACCAGCAGCCACACCAGCAGACCGGTGCCGAGGGCAAACAGGGCCAGCCACAACCACGGCGAGCGCAGTTTGCGCGACCACGGCAAGCTCGCGCCGCGCCAGCTCTCGACGGCGAATTTCTGCGCGACCTGGCCCAGGCAGGTCAGCAGGCAGGCGAGCAACAGCAGCCACAGGCTCATGACGCCTCCTGCGGAAGAATCACGATCACCAGATTGCCTTGCTCATAACGAACGCCGTCCTTGGGCAGTCTGTCGAGTTCGTCCAGTTCGTCTTGCCCCTTGACCCGCATCACCACGCCGACCGAACCGGTCTTGCGGGCTTCGCGCATCCACTGTTGCACCTGATCGGTATCAACCCGCTGTTGAATGCCATCAGGATAGGCAAGGCCATATTTCAATTCGCCTATCGTGTTGTACATCGCCACCTGCGGGCGTTTGACCCGCCAGGACAGGGCCGACGCGGCGCCCAGGTCGTTGCTCAACAGGTGCGTGGTGGCCGCCAGTTCTGTTTGGTGGGCGAGCACGAACTGGTCAGGCATCTTGTTCGCCACCACCGATTTGGGCAGTGCCGCCGGCAGCAGCGCGATCAGCAGCAGGCTGCCCACCGCCGGTGCCGCCCAGCATTGCAACGGGCGGAAGGCTTGCAGCAGGTTGCTGATGATCCAGCCGGTCAGGGCGATGAACACCAGCACCAGGCTGTGCAGTTCGTGGTCGTACAGCGGACGCTTGAGCTGCACGTAAACCAGCCCGATCAGCGTGACGATGCCCAGCAACAGGTTCAGCAGGCCATTGAGGCCCAGCGCCCGGCCTTGCTCCAGACGCAAGCGATCGGCCAGCGCGTGGCCCAGCAGCAACGCCAGCGGCAGCAGGCACGGCAGGATGTAGGTCGGCAACTTGCCGTTGCTCAGGCTGAAGAACAGCAGCGGCATCAGCAGCCACAGGCCGAGAAACGCGATGCCGGTTTCGCGGCGGGTCTGCCACGCCTGCTTGAATGCCACCGGCAACATCCCGACCCACGGCAGACTGAACGCCACCAGCAGCGGCAGATAGAACCACCACGGCGCATCATGCTGGGCATCGTCACCGGCAAAGCGGCGGATGTGTTCGTGCCAGAAGAAGAACCGCCAGTAATCCGGTTCCTGACCGTGCACCGCCAGCACCCACGGCAGGCTGACGATGATCGCTACCGCGATGGCCACCGGGCCGTACAGCAGCAATTCTTTCCAGCGCTTTTGCCAGAGCATCCACGGCAAGGCGATCAGCACCGGCAGCAGCCAGGCGAGAAAGCCTTTGGTCATGAAGCCCATGCCGCAGGCCAGTCCCAGCACTGCCCAACCGGCCAGCCGCTGACCGTTGGAGCGGCTGTCGAGGGCAAACCACAGCGCCACCAGACTCAGGTTGACCCAAAAGGTGAATTGCGGATCGAGGTTGGCGTAACCGGCCTGGCCGGCGACGATGACGAAACTCATGTAGAGCAGGGCGCAGACGAAGCTTCTGCGCGGGTCATTCCACAAACGGCGAGCGATGAGGAAGCACAGAAGCACGCTCAGCCCGGTGCTCAGGGCCGAGGCAAACCGCACGCCGAACAGGTTCTGGCCGAACACGGCCTGCCCGAGGGCGATCATCCAGTAACCGGCCGCCGGTTTTTCGAAGTAACGCAGGCTCATGAAATGCGGCGAAACCCAGTTGCCGCTCAGCAGCATTTCCTGGCTGATCTGCGCATAACGGGTTTCATCGGGAATCCACAAGCCATGACTGCCCAGCGGCAGCAGATAGGCGAGCAGGAAAATCCCCAGCAACAGCGGCAATGCCCAGCGTTTGCTCATGCGCCTTGCACTCCCAGCCACCCTTCGCGGCCTTCGAGGGCACCGCGTTGCACACGGCCGACGGGCAGGGTGTTGAGAAACTCGGGCAGCAAGTCGCCCAGCGGTTGAAAGTTGATGTTTCGCTGGCGTGCGTCGGCCAGCAGTCGACGAAAATCTTCGGCCATCAGAATCCCTTCTACTTCGGCGTGAATGGTGTAGACGTTGAGGTTGTCCGGGCGGAACCGGTCGAGGATGAAGGCGTTGAAATCCTTCGCCGCCACACTCGGCCCGACCACTTCATCGAAGGTCGGCAAGTCCACCGGAATCTGCGGCGCACCGACCGAACCGTCAGACAGCAACGGTCGGAACAACCGCTGCCCACGGCAATCGCTGTTGTAGCGAAAGCCGAAGGCCTGCTTTGCTTCGATCACACGCTCGTCCGCGCGCCAACCGGCGGCGGCCGAACACATGACTTTTTCGCCGAGGATGTCGCTCAAGGTGTCGACGCCCTGACGGATCTGCTCGACCAGTTGCGCATCGCTCCAGCGCCCGGCATTGGCCTGCCAGCCGTGGTGATCCCAGGCGTGCAGACCGACTTCGTGGCCGGCGGCCCGGGCCTGACGCATCAGGTGCCCGAGGTCGCGGCCGATCGGTTTGCCCGGCCAGGCCGTGCCGGCCAGCAGGATGTCCCAGCCGTACAGGCCGGCGGCGTTGGAGCGCAGCATCTTCCACAGGAACTGCGGACGGATCAGGCGCCACAGATGCCGGCCCATGTTGTCCGGGCCGACACTGAAGAAAAACGTCGCCTTGATCTGCGCTTCATCGAGGATTTCCAGCAAGCGCGGCACGCCTTCGCGGGTGCCGCGAAAGGTGTCGACGTCGATGCGCAAACCGGCCTGCATCAGCGCTTGCTCTCGATTTCGGCCATGGCCTCACGCAGGAAGAAATCCAGCGTGTTGCCGATGGTCTCGCGCATTTCCACGGTCGGCGTCCAGTCCAGCAGGCGCTTGGCGTTGGCGATGCTCGGTTTGCGGTGCTCGACGTCCTGGTAACCGGCGCCGTAGAACGCCTTGCTTTCCACGTCGCGGAAACCGGCGAACGGCGGGAAGTTGGAACGCAGCGGATGAGCCTCGAACTGGCGCAACAGTTCTTCGCCCAACTGACGAATGCTCGCTTCGTTGTCCGGGTTGCCGATGTTGATGATCTGGCCGTTGCAGACGTCGTTGTCGTTATCGATGATCCGCGCCAGCGCCTCGACGCCGTCGGCGATGTCGGTGAAGCAGCGTTTCTGTTCGCCGCCGTCGAACAGGCGGATCGGCGTGCCTTCCACCAGATTGAGGATCAATTGGGTGATGGCGCGGGAGCTGCCGATGCGCGCCGAGTCAAGGCGATCCAGGCGTGGGCCCATCCAGTTGAAGGGACGGAACAGGGTGAAGTTCAGGCCCTTGGCGCCGTAGGCCCAGATCACCCGGTCCAGCAGTTGCTTGGACACCGAGTAGATCCAGCGCTGCTTGTTGATCGGGCCGACGATCAGGTTCGAGCGGTCTTCGTCGAAGTGCTTGTCCTGGCACATGCCATAGACTTCCGAGGTCGACGGGAAGATCACGCGCTTGTTGTATTTGACGCAGTAGCGCACCAGTTTCAGGTTTTCTTCGAAGTCGAGCTCGAACACCCGCAGCGGGTTGCGCGTGTATTCGATCGGCGTGGCGATGGCCACCAGCGGCAGCACCACGTCGCATTTCTTGATGTGGTACTCGATCCACTCCGAGTGAATGCTGATGTCGCCTTCGACGAAGTGAAAACGCGGGTGGCTGCGCAGGCGGTCGATGGCGTCGGAGCCGATGTCCAGGCCATAGACTTCGTAGCGCTCGCCACGCAGCAGACGCTCGGACAAGTGGTTGCCGATGAAACCGTTGACGCCGAGGATCAGCACCCGTGTACGGCGCGGGCCACGACCGGATTCGGCGCCGCGCAGCAGCGAGCCGTCCACCAGACCGAGTTCATTGGCCAGTTGCGGGCCGCTAAGGTACAGGCCGTTGTCGTTGCGCTGGCCGGCGTTGATCACCAGCGAGTCTTCACCGCAGGCGATGCGCAGCGGATCGACACTGATGACGCGGCCCGGCGCCTGACCTTCGTTGCCCTTGACCACGTCGGCGTTCCACACGATCAGCTTGTGCTCGCCCACGGCGCAGAAGGCGCCCGGGTAAGGCTGAGTCACGGCCCGCACGAGGTTGAACAGTTTTTCGGCAGGTTGCGCCCAGACCAGTTTGCCGTCTGCCGGGGTGCGACGACCGAACACCGTGGCCTGGGATTCGTCCTGCGGGGTTTCCCGCAGTTTGCCGTGCAGCATCGCCGGCAGTGCATCGCGCAGCAGGTCGCTGGCGGCGATCCGCAGTTTGCCGTGCAGGCTCAGCGCGGTGTCGCTGCGTTCGATGGCCACGCGTTGCTGGGCGAGGATGGCGCCGGCGTCGGCACGCTTGACCATGCGATGCAGGGTGACGCCGGTTTCGGTTTCGCCGTTGACCAGCACCCAGTTGGCCGGGGCGCGGCCACGGTAGCGCGGCAGCAGGGAGCCGTGCAGGTTGAACGCGCCTTTTTTGGCGGTGGCCAGCAATGGCTCGCTCAGCAGGTTGCGATAGTAGAAGGAGAAGATGTAATCCGGATCGAGCTTGGCAATCCGCTCGATCCACAACGGGTGGTTGGCGTCTTCCGGTGCATGAACCGCGATGCCTTTGTTGGCGCACAGTTGCGCCACCGAGGCGTAGAACGCGTTTTCCTGCGGGTCATCGGCATGGGTGAACACCGCCGCAATGTCGTAGCCGCTGTCGAGCAGGGCTTGAATGCCGGCGCAGCCAATATCGTGGTAGGCGAAGACAACGGTTTTTGCGCTCATGAGAGAACCTGATCAGACGAGGAGTTGGAAGTAAGGCCGTCAACGGTGATGGCGGGGGCCGGCGTGGCGGGGTGCCCGCGCAGGACCTTTTCGATGAAGAATCGCGGGCGGGCGCGCACATCGCTGTACATGCGCCCCAGGTATTCGCCCAGCAGGCCCATGCCGATGAACTGGCCGCCGGTGAACACGAACAGCACGGCGAACAGCACGAACAGGCCATCGCCGGCCCATCCGGCGCCAAAGGCCAGGCGCATGACGATCAACGCCGCCGCGAACAGCACGCCCAGGCCGGCCATGGCGAAGCCGACGATGCTCAGCAGGCGCAGGGGCGTGGTGGTCATGCAGGTGATCAAGTCGAACATCAGGTTGATCAGGCGCATCGGGCTGTATTTCGAATCGCCGTGTTCGCGCTCGGCGTGGGCCACGGTGATTTCCGTGGTGTGGCGGGCGAAGCTGTTGGCGAGGATCGGGATGAACGTGCTGCGTTCGCGGCAGGCGAGCATCGCGTCGATGATGGTGCGGCGGTAGGCGCGCAGCATGCAGCCGTAGTCGCTCATGGCGACGCCGGTGGAACGTTGCACGGCGAGGTTGATGAGTTTCGACGGATAGCGGCGCAGGGCCGAATCCTGACGGTTGCCGCGCACGGTACCGACCACGTCAAAACCTTTTTCGGCCTCGGCCACCAGTCGCGGGATTTCTTCCGGCGGATTTTGCAGGTCGGCGTCGAGAGTGATCACCACGTCGCCCTTGCACTGTTCGAAACCGGCCATGATCGCCGCGTGCTGACCGTAGTTGCGGTTGAGGATGACGGCCACAAACGGGCTGTCATCGACCGAGGCAGCGTCCTCGAGCAGTTGCGCGGAGGCGTCGCGGCTGCCGTCGTCGACCAGCACGATTTCGTAGTCATGCCGCAATTGCTGGCAGGCGGCTTGGGTGCGGCGCAGCAGCTCCGGCAGGCTGTCTTCTTCGTTGTAGACCGGGATGACGATCGACACGCAATGAATCGGATAAGGTCTCACGGGCGTTTCCCCATCAGGTGTTCAATGGCCCCGACGACCCGGTCCAGATCCTGATCGGTCATGTCGGGAAACAACGGAATCGAGCACAGCCGCGCCGAGTTCCACTCGGTGTCGGGCAGGGACAGGTGCGGATCACGCTGGCGATACCAGGTGTGCAGGTGGGTGGCGATGAAGTGGATGCCGGTGCCGATGCCTTGCTCCTGCAAACCCTTCATGAAGGCTTCGCGATCGATCCCGCAGCGCTCGCTGTCGATGCGCAGGATGAACAGGTGCCAGGCGTGGGTTTGCGCGTAGGCAGGCACCGCCAGCGGTTGCACCGGCAGGCCTTCGAGTTTTTGCAGGTATTGCGTGGCCAGTTCGGTGCGACGGGCGTTGATCGCGTCCAGACGCTCCAGTTGCACCAGGGCAATCGCGGCGTTGATATCGGCCAGGTTGTATTTGAAACCGGGCTCGATCACCTGGGCCTGGGGTTTGCGGCCGTGGGTCAGGCGGTCGTACGCATCGACGCCCAGACCATGAAACTTGAGCATGCGCACGCGGTTGGCCAAGGCTTCGTCGTCGGTGACGAACATCGCCCCTTCGGCGCAGGTCATATTCTTGATCGCGTGGAACGAGAAGATCGCGGTGCGTCGCGAACCCACGTGACGGCCCTTGTAGCGGGTGCCGGCGGCGTGGGCGGCGTCTTCGATCACGGTGATGCCGTGCTTGTCGGCCAGGGCGTAAAGCGGATCGAGATCGAAAGCAGCGCCGGCGTAATGCACGGGAATGATCGCTTTGGTGCGCGGGGTGATGGCGGCTTCGATGCGCGCGGCGTCGGTCATCAGGGTGTCGCGGTCGACATCGACGAACACCGGTGTGGCGCCGAGCAGGGCAATCATGTTGGCGGTGGACACCCAGGTCTGCGACGGGGTGATGACTTCATCGCCGGGGCCGACTCCCAGCGCCAGTAAAGTTACATGCATGGCACCGGTGGCCGAGGAAAGTGCCACGGCATGGCGGCAACCGACGTACTGGGCAAACTGTTCTTCAAGAGCCTGGTTTTTCGGCCCGGTGGTGATCCAGCCGGAGCGCAGGACTTGCTCCACGGCGGCAATTTCTTCATCACCGATACTGGGGCGGGAGAAGGGGAGAAACGCCTGACTCATGCACACCTCATTGCAAAGAAAAAAGAAATAGACCCATTGAATAATTGGATCCAATAAAAGCGTAGACGCGAAAAAATCCTTTGCATCAATAAGTTGCCAAGACGACATAACGTCGGGTTCGGTTGACTTTTCAGGCATTGCCCGGCAGCTTGGACAGCGCCGGCACAGGACTCAGTGGAATTAAGGTTATGCCCGTTTTTGTGAAAGGAACATGAAAAACCGGTCGGCGAATCGTTTATCTGAAACCCATACAGCCACTGTTCAGACTTCTACCGTTTATCGCGGTTTTTAGTAGAAAAGTCCTACGGAAGTGTTCCCCTTATATTAAGAATGTTGCAGTTGTTAGTTGCTGTGTTGAACTGCTTTTACTCAAGGCCCGACGTTTGATTGACTTACCCGTTGCATCCCCCGACACCCTGAAAACCAACCCGATGACCGTGTATCTGGCGCGTCTGGCTCCCTCCAGCCAACTCACCATGCGTTACGTTTTGCAAGATGCCGCCGACCGACTCGGTTTCGAAGACATGAACGTCGAAGACATTCCGTGGCACGCGCTGCAACCGGAAGATGTCGTTGCGTTAGTCGCCGCATTGCGCGCCGACAATTACGCGCCAAATACGTCTTCGCTTTATGTAAACGCAATTCGCGGTGTGATGAATGAAGCCTGGCGCATGAGCCTGATCAGCCAGGACCATCTATTGAAGATGCGCTCGGTCAAAGGCATTGCCGGCACGCGACTGTCCCAGGGGCGCAATCTGAAGCGCACGCTGATTCATGAATTGATGGAAGTCTGCGCCGCTGATCCACGGCCACAAGGTTTGCGCGATGCAGCGGTGATTGCGCTGTTGTACGGCACTGGGATGCGCAAGTCGGAGTCGGTGGATCTTGACCTGAATCAGGTCGACTTCACCGAACGCAGTCTCTTTGTCACCGCCAAGGGCAATAAACAACTGATCAAATACGCACCGGCCTGGGCGTTCGCCAAACTCAATGCCTGGCTGGAGTTTCGGCGTTCGGAACTCAAGGAGGGCGAAAGCGACGACGCGTTTCTGTTCAACCGCATCCGCCGTGGCAGCCATATTACCCGCGAGCGCATCACCAAGCACGCGATCTACTACATCGCCCGCCAACGCGGCACCCAGGTCGGAGTGAAGATCATGCCCCATGATTTCCGCCGTTCGTTCATCACTCGGGTGATCGAAGAGCATGACCTGTCGATCGCCCAGAAACTGGCGCATCACAGCAATATCCAGACAACCGCCAATTACGACGTGCGCGACGACAACGAGCGGCGCCGCGCGGTGGATCGTTTCGACTTGTAGACATCGCGTTTCGATCAGGAGGCGGGCGGGCAGCCGCGTGAGCCGGTGGAAGCCTGACTGATCAACGCAGCCAGGCGCTTGACGTTGTTCTGCTGGGCCACCACCAGATCATCGATGGTCGGCCCGGACGGGGTTTGCAGCAGCGAGCGGCAGGCGAGCAGGGTGTCGTCTCCGGCGTTGGCCTGGCGCAGGCGCCATTTGACGTCGATCAGCCCGTACTGCCCGGGAATCGAATCGAAGCGTTGCACATCAATGCGCACGGAGGTTTTGCGCGGCCCGCCGGCATTACTGAGCTGATCCACCAGCGCGCTGCGCAACTCATCGCTGAGGCTGGCGCCCCACCATTCGGTCTCAAGGATCGCCAGGCCGCTGTTGCCCTGGCGGATCACGATTTGCGGCCGGTCGACCTGCGGCGGCACGCTGATGCCTTCGATGGCGATTTCCGAACCGGCGCGGCCGGTCATCGGTTGCGTCGGTGTCAGGGTGTGAAAGCTGATCGGGGCGCTTTTACAGGCGCCCAGCAGCAGGCCGATCGCGAGCACGGTGAACTTCAGCGGTAAAGCCATGGGACAGCTCCTGTGCTCAATTGCGCGGCGGCCCTTTGAGGTCCAGCGGCGCGGCGTTGTCGGGGCGGCCGCGAATCAACGATTCCGGATGACGGCCCAGATAATCGGACAGTTCACGCAACGAACGCGACATGCGCCCAAGCTCGTCGAGAGTCTCGGTCAGTTGTTCGCGTTGCGGCGAATCTTCGGCCAGGGTCGAGCTGGCCGACTGCAGGGTCTTGCTCAGGTCGGCGAGGGTGTTCTGCACGCCGGGCAGGGTCCTGGCATTGAACTGGGTCAGGCCTTTGCGCAATTCCACGAGGTTGCTGTCGAGGTTGCCGGCAATCCGTTCCACCGGCAGTTTGTTGAGCTTGTCGATCATCGCTTCGAGTTTTTCCTGCAACTGTTCGAGGCTGCCGGGGACGGTCGGAACGCTGATCGGGCGGGCGGTCGGGTCGAACGCGACTTTTTCGGCTTTGGGGAAGAAATCCAGCGCGATATACAACTGCCCGGTCAGCAGGTTGCCGCTGCGGGCCTGGGCGCGCAGGCCGTTGTCGATAAAGGTGCCGATCAGGCGCACGGCGGCGGCTTCGTCGTCCGGATTGTGCTCGAGTACCTTAAGCATCTTGACGTGAGCCTGACCGAGGCGTTGCGGGTAGATCACGATGCCGACGTTGAGCGGGAAGCTGCGTTTTTTCGGATCGAAGTCCAGGTTGACGCTCACTACCCGGCCGATTTCGATGCCGAGAAACTCCACCGGTGCGCCGACTTTCAACCCGCGCAGGGCCTGATCGAAACGCAGGCTCAGGTATTGCGCCTTGCCGTTGGGCGGGGCGAGGGCGGTTTGCTGGTCGTCGAACAGGTCGTAAGTCCTTTCTTCGGCGGCGGCGACATCGTTGGGGCTGTACTCCGGCGCGCGGAAGGCGATGCCGCCCACCAGCAAGGTCGACAACGATTCGGTTTTCACCGCAAAACCGTTGGCGCCGACGTTGACGTCAATGCCGCTGGCGTTCCAGAACCGGGTGTTTTCCGTGACGTAGGCGTCGTTCGGTGCGTGGATGAACACCTCGATGTTCACCCCTTTGCCATCAGCGTCCAGCGCGTAGGCCACCACCTGGCCCACCGGGATCTTGCGGTAATAGACCGGCGAGCCGATATCCAGCGAGCCGAGGTCCGAGGCGTGCAGGTTGAAGCGTTTGCCCGGTTCGCCGTAGGTGATCGGCGGCGGGTTTTCCAGGCCTTTGAAGTGTTTTGCGCGCGAGTTCGACTGACCGATATCGGCGCCGATGTAGTCGCCGGACAGCAACGTGTCGATGCCCGAGACACCGCCCGCACCAATGCGTGGGCGAACGACCCAGAACTGCGAGTCTTCGCGGGTGAAGGTTTCGGCCTGCTTGGCCAGTTTGATCGTGGCGTTGACGCTTTTCTGGTCGTCGCTCAGTTCGACATCCGTGACCTGGCCGATCACTACGTTGCGGTATTTGACTTCGGTCTTGTTGGCGGTCAGGCCGCTGCCGGTCTTGAAGGTGACGGTGATGGTCGGGCCTTCCTGCATCAGGTTGTGCACCACCAGCGAGAGGCCCACCAGCACCGCGACGATCGGCACAATCCACACCAGCGAAATGCTGAAACGCCGGGTCTTGATCGGCGCGTGGCCGGGCGCTCGCGGTTGATCGGCGGCTGACGACTCCATCCATGACCTCCAGGGTGTGTGGGCACTGAGCGTCAGGAACGCAAAAGCACTTCATCAATATAGAAGTGCTTCGCGATAGAGCAAATGTGCAGGATGCTTTAACCGCGAAGCGTCATCCCAGCAGCTCCCGCAGGCGATACCAGAACATGCCCAGTGCCAGCAGTGGCGAACGCAGCGCCGGGCCGCCGGGGAAGGTCATGTGCGGCACATTGCTGAACACGTCCATGCCCTGACTGTGGCCGGCATGAATCGCTTCGCCCAGCAGCCTGGCGCACCAGTGGGTGACGTTCAGGCCGTGGCCGGAATAGCCCTGGGCGTAGAACACGTTCGGGTGCTGCTTCAAACGGCCGACCTGCGGGAAGCGGTTGGCGGTGATGCCGATTTTGCCGCCCCATTGATAGTCAATGCGCACATCCGCCAGTTGTGGAAACACCTTGAGCATCTTCGGTCGCATGTAGGCGGCGATGTCCGCCGGATCCCGTCCCGAGTAATGGCAGGCGCCGCCGAACAGCAAGCGCCGGTCCGCCGAAAGCCGATAGTAGTCGAGGCCGACTTTCTGGTCGCACAGCGCCAGATTTTGCGGAATCAGCTCGGCGGCGCGTTCCGGCGACAGCGGTTCGGTGGCGATGATGTAACTGCCGGCGGGCAGGACCTTGCCGCTGAGTTGCTGTTCGAGTTCTTCCAGGTGCGCGTTGCAGCCGAGCACCAGACTGCCGGCGCGCACGGTGCCGCTTGGGGTGCGTACTTGAACGGTCGCGCCATGGACGATTTCCAGCACCGGGCTCTGTTCGAAAATCCGCACCCCGAGGGACGCCGCCAGCCGCGCTTCACCCTGCACCAGGTCGAGCGGGTGCAAGTGGCCCGAACCCATGTCGATCAGGCCGCCCTTGTAGACACCCGCGTTCACCACTTGCTGACGAATCAGCTCAGGGGCAACCAGCCGCGTTTCATGGCGGTAACCCAGCTGCGCCAGGCTGTCCTGCTCGGCCTTGAAGGCGTCGAACTGCGCCGGCGTGTTCGCCAGCTCACAGAAACCCCAGCGCAGGTCGCACTCGATGGCGTTGTCGCTGATGCGCTGGCGCACCAGCTCCACCGAGTCGATCCCGGCCCGGTGCAGGTAGCGCACGCCTTCGGCGCCAACATGCCGCGAGAAGCCTTCGACGTCATGACCGATCCCGCGAATCAGTTGCCCGCCATTGCGCCCGCTGGCGCCCCAGCCGATGCGCCGGGCTTCGAGCAGAATTACCGAAAGCCCGCGCTGCGCCAGTTCAATGGCCGTGTTGAGGCCGGTGAAACCACCGCCGATTACGCAGACATCGGCGATCAGATCACCCGCCAGTTCCGGATAAGGTGTGCTGGCCCGGGCCGACGCGGCGTAATAGGAGTGGGCGTGTTCCTGGGTGTACTGATTCATTTGTTCGACTTCACTTTGCTCCAGGACCGGGTCATCAGACGCATGATCGACTGGGGCGGGGTAGAGGAGATGTAGAGCTTGTCGAGGACTTCCTGGGACGGATAGACCTCGGGATTGTTGACCAGCTCCGGATCCATGTATTGCTTGGCCGCCGGGTTCGGGTTGGCGTAACCCACCGAGGCGCTGACCTTGGCAATCACTTGCGGATCGAGCAGGTAATTGATGAAGGCGTGGGCTTCCTTGGTGTTGCCGGCGTCGGCGGGAATCGCCAACAGGTCGAACCACAGGTTCGCGCCTTCCTTGGGAATCGAGTAAGCGATGTTCACGCCGTTCTTGGCTTCCTTGGCGCGGTTGGCGGCCTGGAACACGTCGCCGGAATAACCGAAGGCCACGCAGATGTCGCCGTTGGCCAGATCGGACACGTATTTCGAGGAGTGGAAATAGGTGATGTACGGCCGGATGCTCAGCAGTTTCTCTTCGGCCTTCTTGTAGTCCTCGGGTTTCTCGCTGCGCGGGTCCATGCCCATGTAGTTGAGGATCGCCGGGAACACTTCATCGGCCGAGTCCATCATCGACACGCCGCACTGGGTGAGTTTCTTCAGGTTTTCCGGTTCGAACAGCACGGCCCAGGAATCGATGTGATCGATGCCCAGCACTTGCTTGACCTTGTCGACGTTGTAGCCGATGCCGTTTGTGCCCCACAGGTACGGCACCGAGTGCTGGTTGCCCGGATCATTCTTCTCGAGCAGGGCCAGCAGTTTCGGGTCGAGGTTTTTCCAGTTCGGCAGTTGCGAGCGGTCCAGTTTGAGGAAGGCGCCGGCCTTTACCTGACGGGCGAGGAAGTGGTTGGACGGCACCACCACGTCATACCCGGTACGCCCGGCGAGCAGTTTGCCTTCGAGGGTTTCGTTGGAGTCGAAGACGTCGTAGATCACCTTGATCCCGCTGGATGACTGGAAGTCGGCGAGGGTGGTTTCGCCGATGTAATCGGTCCAGTTGTAGACGCTGACCTGGGGTTGGGCGAAGGCACCGGCACTGCACGCCAGGGCCAGGGTGGCGGGAATCAGGTATTTCAACAGACGCATATCGACACCTCTTCGAATTATTGGATTTTTCAGGTGAGCACGGTCCTTGTGCTGATCGTTCCCACGCTCCGCGTGGGAATGCCTCAATGGACGCTCCGCGTCCGCTCTTGGGACGCAGAGCGTCCCGGGCTGCATTCCCACGCAGAGCGTGGGAACGATCGTGGGTTGGTTTTTGTTGTTTTAATCAGACGCTCAACAACAGGAACTCCCGCTCCCAGGAGCTGATCACGCGCTTGAAGTTTTCATGCTCGGCGCGTTTCACCGCGACGTAGCCGCGCACGAACTTGCTGCCCAGGTATTGCGCGACGGTGTCGCACTCTTCCATCTGGGTCAGGGCTTCTTCGATGGTGATCGGCAGGCGCAGGTTGCGGCGCTCGTAAGCCCGGCCTTCGACGGCGGCGCTCGGTTCGATGCCTTCGACCATGCCGATGTAGCCGCACAGCAGGCTCGCGGCGATGGCCAGATACGGGTTGGCGTCGGCGCCGGGCAGACGGTTTTCAACCCGCATCGCCTCAGGGCCGGAGGTCGGCACCCGCAGGCCGACGGTGCGGTTTTCTTCGCCCCATTCAACGTTGACCGGTGCCGAGGTGTCCGGCAGGAAGCGGCGGAACGAGTTCACGTTCGGCGCGAACATCGGCAGCACTTTCGGGATGTATTTCTGCAGGCCGCCGATGTGATGGCGGAACAGGTCACTCATGCTGCCGTCGGCATTGGCGAAAATCGGCTGGCCGCTGGCGATCTCGACCACGCTCTGGTGCAGGTGCATGGCGCTGCCGGGCTCATCGCCGATCGGCTTGGCCATGAAGGTCGCGGTCACGTTGTGTTTGAGCGCCGCCTCACGCAGGGTGCGTTTGAACACGGTGATCTGGTCGGCCAGATCCAGCGCGTCGCCGTGGCGGAAGTTGATTTCCATCTGCGCCGGGCCGTCTTCGTGGATCAGCGTGTCCAGGTCCAGGCCTTGCAGTTCGCACCAGTCGTAGACGTCTTCGAACAGCGGATCGAATTCGTTGGCGGCGTCGATGGAGAACGACTGACGACCGCTTTCGGCGCGACCGGAACGGCCCAGCGGTGCCTTGAGCGGCAAGTCCGGGTCTTCGCAGCGCTGGGTCAGGTAGAACTCCATTTCCGGCGCCACGATCGGCTTCCAGCCTTTGTCGGTGTACAGCTGCAGGACTTTCTTCAGCACGTTGCGCGGCGACAGTTCGATCGGGTTGCCGAACTTGTCGAAGGTGTCGTGAATGACGATGGCGGTCGGCTCGATGGCCCATGGAATCACGTACACCGCGTCGCTCACCGGCTTGCAGACCATGTCGATGTCGGCCGGGTCGAGCAGGTCATAGTAGATGTCGTCGTCGACAAAATCCCCGGTTACCGTTTGCAGCAGCACACTTTCCGGCAGGCGCATGCCTCGCTCATGCAGGAACTTGTTGGTCGGTGCGATCTTGCCGCGGGCGATGCCGGTCAGGTCGCTGACCACGCATTCCACTTCGGTAATCTTGTGATCTTTCAGCCACGTGAACAGCTGATCGAAAGGGGCATTCATAAAGACCTCGTCGTTGGTTTTGTTGACGCGGGGGAAAAGCGATTTCATCTTTCGCAGGCTTCCCCTGTGGCGCGTTGACGACTATCTTGGGCGGGCCTTGACGTTCCATCTATCCACTTTCAGCAGCACCAAAGCGCACCAAAAGAGTGCGCAAGGTTCCCCATGACGACGTGCAATCCGCTTCAGGTTCAAGCGTTCAACACCGCCGATGTCACCGAACAGATCCGCGCCACGCCGGGTTGGGTTCAGCATTACCAGCAGATGTCGCCGGGGCATTTCGCCGGGCAGATCCGTTATCTGGATTTGCAGGGTGTGGAGGTTTACGAAGAACAGATGAACACCCGGGTCGAGCAGAATTTCAGCGCGCCGGAAGGCTCGCTGGCGTTCTGTTTCGATCGCAGCGACAACGCGCTCTATCTGCTCAATGAAGAGAGCCGCAACATCTGGATCACCCCGGAGAACTATCAGGAAATCGCCGTGGTGTTCGGCCCGGAATTCGTCCAGCGCAACGGCCTGGACGTGGCCAGGCTGGAAGGTCTGTTCATGGCTCCGCTCAATGGCGCGCAGAATGGATTGTTCAGCCGCTGGTTAAGCTCCACTCTCACGAAGTTGTCGCAAACCCTTGATCAGCCAAGCAAAGAAGCGCTGACCCAGCAATTGCTCGAGGACTGCCTGTTCATACTCGACAACGCGAGCGTGTGCCTGGACGGTGGTGGCTTGCAGCGTCGCGCCGAAGAGCGAATCACCCTCAAACGCGTAGGGGAGTGGGCGGCGGATTCACCGGAAGAAACCCTCAATCTGCTGGAGCTGTCGCGGGTGGCCGGGGTTTCCCTGCGCCAATTGCAGCAGACCTTCAAGGCGTACACGGGGATGTCGCCGAGCCATTGGCTGCGTTTGCGCAGGCTCAACAGTGCGCGGCGGGAATTGCTCAAACGCTCGCCGGCAGACACGACGGTGGCGGAGGTCGCGATGAACTGGTCGTTCTGGCATTTGGGGCGTTTTTCAAGCAGTTACCGGGCGATGTTCAAGGAGTTGCCGAGCGAGACCTTGAAGCGCTCATCGTCGATGTGACGGGCACTCTGCACCACAAAAAAAAGACGGGAGAGGTTTCGGTATTCGCCGAAATCTCTCCCGTCTTTTTCATTTATCGATAGGCCGATGTTGCCAAGCCTGTTGCGCTACCGACTAACCAACTCTGAGACGCTTGAAGGAGGATGAAAGGGATCTTTTCATCAGTCTGGCCATCGGGGTTTCTATTTCTTTATGGATGACATGGGACGCACCTATCATCAAAGCGAGGGTGCCCCACAGCAGCACGTGAGGATTCACAGCCGGATAAGCCATATTGAAGATCATGAAGCCGATCATTTGATGCAGCAGGTAAAGCGGGTACGTCAGGGCGCCCAGTGCTGTCCAGTCGAACTTGCCCAAGGCTGCCGTTTTACGCGTCGAGATAAAAAGAAACGTCATGAAAAACAGGGCAATGACACCGCAGATAATCAAGGAATCGTATTCGGTCGAATATTTCAGTTCGATCGACTCGGCCCAGGTGATCGCGTTGAAGCTGGCCAATGCCTGAGCAGCTGCCAGCAGGGAAATACGGGATTTGGTAAAACCCTTGTCCCAGATGATGTAGAACGTCGCGCCAGCGATGAAATAGGCCGCGTAGTCGGTGATCAGGACCGAGCGCAGTTTTTCGAAAGCAAAGACTTCCGCTGCGGCCGAGATCAGCAGCCAGAGCACAAGGAAGTTTTCTATTTTCTCTATCTTCTTGAAGGCCAACAGGACGGCGATCATCAGGTAGAACTTTATTTCGACGAACAGTGACCAGTAGACCCCGTCGATGGGTGGGACACCGATCAGGTCGCCGAGGAATGTCATGTTGATCATGTATTGATAAAAATCAGCCGAAAATCTTGGCTGACCAATGGCCAGCGTGACGAGAAAAGTGATCGTGCAGCACACCCAGAAAGCCGGGCAGAGGCGGATGACGCGGGAAATGAAAAACGCTTTGAGATCGTTGTTCGAAGCCGTCATCAGGATCACGAATCCGCTGATCATGAAAAACAGTTCGACGCCCAGGTAACCGTATTTGGCAACGTCAGCCAATAGCGGATAGGGCATTACCGACATATCGCCCCTCGCATAGCCGCGAAACGCATAGTGAAAAAACACTACGGCGATCGCGGCGAGGAAGCGCAGCAAGTCCAGTTCGTTCAGTCGTCGCTTGTTCATGTACAGGCGCTCCAGACTCGTCAGCGCGGATCGATCACTGAGGACTGTGTCGTGTGACATCCGACTCAAGGCCAAAGCGGCGTAGGGTGCTCAAGGACTGCGTAGCCACATGCGGATGTAATCGACTTCGAACGTGGAGGGCAGGTCAGCATCGTCGACCACGCCGAACCATTTCCACATGGCCTCACTGTCAAAGACGATCTGCATGGGGTAGAAAAAGTGTTTGTTCTTCGACTCCCTGACCAGTACGCCATCGACGTACCAGCGCAGGGTGTCGGGCTGCCAGTCGAAGCCGTAGACATGAAAGTCGCCGGCCAGCCGCCAGGGGCTGGTCCAGGTGCTGCCGTCGGCGATATGTTCGGTGCTCTGTGGCGTGGCCCAGAGGTGGGCGTTCATGTTGTAGGCGCGGTCCGAGGCCGCCTCTTTGGTCTTGCCGCCGATTTCAAAGATATCGATTTCGGTGGCGTTGTCGGCCATGCCTGTCCACGCCAGCCAGAACGCGCTGGAAGCCGCAGAGTTCATGGGTTTGGCTCGTGTTTCGTAATAGCCGTAGAAGCCACGTTCGAGGGTACGAACCATCGCCGAGGTGTAATCCTTGAAACCTAGCTGCACGTATTTCGGCGGCAGGGTTTCCTTGCGAAAGACAATCTTCAGATAGCCGTTGCCGACGCTGGCATTGCGCTCGGTGAACAACGCCGGCTTGCGTCCCAGCGACTCGTTGCCGATAGCATTGTTGACGTGCCAGCGCGTGCGGTCGAGGGTGGTGCCATCGAACTCGTCGGACAGCGTGGTGTTGAGCAACCACCGGCCGGCATTGGCCTGATCGGACAACGGCAGATCCGGATTGATGTGGGACGGCAGAGCGTCCAGCGGGCCGACACGTGTCCAGGTATCGGCCTGAACCGGTATGGCCACGGACCACTTGTCCGCCAGGTACCGAAATACGCGCTGGCGCTCCGCGAGCGATGCAAACGGCCGGTCATACACCAGGACTTCGGCGATGTCGCCGCGAAAGTTTTCGGCATTGCCGACGGCATTGCGCCCCACGCCATACGGTCCCAGCGGGACGTCCTGCAGCTCAAGGACAGAAACCGTCGGCTCATAAGCACCGGTTTGCGGAAGGCTCACGGCGAAATTCGGCAGCACGTTATCGTTGCTGGCGGCCTGCGGTCGTGAACTGAACAAACGTTGCCAGGGATCGACCCCGGCCTGTTCCGGCAACCGCCGGGACACGATCAGTACAGTCGCAGGCCCTTTCGCCGTGCGCAGGGTCCGGCCGAGCAATCCAGAGTTGCCGCTCAAGCGCACCACCGAATGGCCATTGAGGCTGTTCTCCATCCGTTGTGGCGGCGAAGAAGCGCCATCGACGGTCGCGTCATTGGCCTTGCCTGACTTGTCGCTCCAGCGCTGGAGACGGTTCTGCGCATCCAGAGTCACTGTTGACGCATCCGCCGCGTCCAGCCACAACATGAGCCCGGTGGTCGGCACCGCAGGAGGTGCCTGCGCGGCGTTGCTGATCAGCGAAACTGAAAACAGCACGGCCAACAGACATTCTTTGAACATCGGCATCACTTCACCGCAATGGGTGCCGGAATCTTGAATGAAGATTGATATCCCTGCGGATTGCACGACTGCCAGCGCCAGGTATCGGTGATCATTTGTTCCAGGCCACGCAGCGCGCTCCAGCCCAGTTCGCGTCCTGCCTTGGCGGGATCGGCCCAGCACTTGGCGATGTCACCCGCGCGTCGAGGGACGAAACGGTAGGGAATGCTGATGCCGGTGATGTCTTCGAAGCTGTGGATGATTTGCAACACGCTGTAGCCAACGCCCGTTCCGAGGTTCCAGTAGTGAATGCCGTTGGCGTGCTGCAGCACCTGCAGGGCCTTGAGGTGACCGATGGCCAGGTCGACCACGTGGATGTAGTCGCGCACGCAGGTCCCGTCCACCGTGGGATAGTCGCTGCCGTACACCGTGAGTTCGGGTATCCGGCCTATGGCAACCTGGGTCAGGCACGGCAACAGGTTGTTGGGGCGGCCCCGCGGGTCTTCGCCGATCATTCCGCTTTCGTGGGCGCCGATCGGGTTGAAGTAACGCAACAATCCAATGCTCCAGCGCGGATCGGAGTTGCACAGATCCGTCAGCAACTCTTCGATCATCAGCTTGGTGCGGCCATAGGGATTGACCGGTTTGCCGGTGCCAAAATCTTCGGCAATCGGCGTGCGCGTCGGCTCCCCGTACACCGTGGCTGACGAGCTGAACACCAGCCGGAATACGTTATTGCGGGCCATCGCCTGACACAGGCCAAGCGTGCCGGCAACGTTGTTGACGTAGTAATCCAGCGGCTTGCGCACGCTTTCTTCGACGGATTTGAGACTGGCAAAGTGCACCACGGCCTCGATGTCGTGCCGGCTGAAGATATCGTCGAGCAGGACCGAGTCGCGAATATCGCCCTTGATGAAGTCGACGCGGGTCAGGGTCAGTTGCTCAAGGCGCCGGATGCACTCTCGACAGCTGTTGCACAGGTTGTCGAGCACCAGCACTTTGTGGCCGGCGTTAATCAGGGCTAGCACAGTATGCGAGCCGATGTAGCCGGCACCGCCAGTAATCAACGTGGTTTTGCGCATGGTGAGGCCTTCCTGTCTCAGGGCTGAACTCAGCGGGAGGTGAAAACCGATTTGAATTCCTGCGGCCAGTGCGGGTGCAGGGCGCTGTAACCCACGGCATAACTCAGTGCGCCGAGCACGACGCTGCCGATCAAATGCACGTAGCCCTGGAGACCCAGCTGCGGTAGCACCAGCAGCACGGTTGCAGCCATGACCAGGGAAGCGATCACGCTGCGGTAACTGGCTTCGAAAAAGCCGCGCCAGCTGTAGCCGATCGCCGTGTTCAGGCCGCGGATTTGCAACGGCGTGATGACCAGCATGCGCGCCAGCAGAGCGACGGCTGCGGCCATGCCGCCGTACAGGTTGCCGAGGGTGTAGACCAGCGCCAGGGCCAGCGCGGTGGTCAGCACTTCGGCCTTGATCGTGAGGTGGCTGCGGTTGACCGCCACCAGTGCGGTGGTGGCGTACATGGCGCTGTTGCCGATGGCGGCCGTGCAAGCCAGTACTTGCAGCAGCGGGATGGCCTCTGCCCATTTGGCGCCGAAGATCAACAGGATCAGGTCGTTTGCCGTGAGTGCGAGTCCGATGAACAGGGGCGTCAACACAAACCCGCTGACGGCGGTAGAATCGCCAACGATCCCGATCAATCGTCTGGGCTCTGCGCTGCGCCGGGAGAACGCCGGCAGCGCGTAGCTCAGCAAGCCGTTGTAGATTGCGGTGCGTGGCAGTTCGATGATGCGCATCGCCATGTTGAACATGCCGACAGCGTTCGCCCCGGCGGTGATGCCCAGCACCACGTTGACCCCGCGCTGCAGGGTTTGCGAGCTCAGTGCGTTGATGGCCACCGGTGCGCCTGACCTCAACAATTCACGCAGGATCGGACCATCGATGTAAAAAGGGATACGTCGCGGGTCGGCGCGCATCAACACAATGATCGACATCAATTCCATGATCAGCGCCTGGGCAATGACCGCCCACGCACCCAGTCCCCAAAGCGCAACAGCAATGCCACCGACTCCCCCCGCCACTTTGCCCAGCAATGTGCGCGACGCCAGCATCTTGAAGTTGCTGCTGCGGCGCATCTGCGCCACATAGACCCGCGCCATCATGGTGAACAGGATCTTTATCGAGGCTATCGCCGTCATCCATTGCAGCACCGGGTCGGGGGTGTACAGCATGACCGCGCCCGAAATGACGCCAATGCTCGCCAGACTGACCAGCACCGCCGCCCAGTAGGCGGTGCAGATGTGCTTGTCTTCCAGCCGCTCAAGCCGGACCAGCGGGTCTTCCAGCACCGACGAGTACACCAGACCGATCAGTTCGACGATGGCAATGATGACCGTGCCCACACCCAGCTCGGCAGGCGACAGCAGCCTGGCGTAGGCGACAAAGGTAATCATCGACAGCAGGATCAGGCCGAATTTCTCGGTGAAGATCCAGGTCAATGTCGTCAGACGGTGGTTGGCCATGGCGGATACCGTATCAATGAGCCGTGGTTGACGCCGTTGCCTTGCGCAAGGTTCTGGCGCGGGCATAGAGGTAGCGCAAGGTCGGTTTGCCGCTGGCGAAGATCAGGGCCTGCCAGGAGCAATCCAGCATTCGCCGGTACACGCCGAGGACCTGGTCATGCTCGCCGCGTCGGGAAAACGCCTCGAGAAAATCGGTGTGGTTGCCCAGCACGAAATCGATCCGCTGCTGCCGGGTCAACTGCGCGCCGTAGCGGGCGAGGTACACCTCGATGAAGCGGATTTTGTTCTGGTAGTACTTTTTCGGATTCGCGGTCATGTTGCCGCCATTGACCGTGCGCTCCAGCAACACCTCCGGCACCGTGTGGATCTCCCAATGCTCGGCGATCCGGGTCCACATGAAACGGTCTTCGGAATAACGCAGGCTGGCATCGAAGCCGCCCAGTTGCATGATCACGTCACGTTTGACCAGCGCGGTAGAGACGCCATTGACGACGTTGGCATGGATGAAATCGTAGAAGTGCCTGCCGTTCTTCAACCGGTCGTCCAGCTGGCGCCTGCCATCGCTGTAATTGACTTGTGCATAGCAGTCGATCAGCCCCACCGGCCGGCCCTGGCGGGTGAGTTCGTCATACAGTGCCAGCTGTAACTCCAACTTTCGCGGATGCCATTGGTCATCGGCATCGAGCATTGCCACAAACGTTTCTTCGGAGTGCCGCATCCCATGATTACGGGCGCTGGCCTGGCCTTCGTTGGGTTGCTGTAACAGCGTCAAGCGAAACGGCGCGACAAAGTCTCTGACCCGCTGTGGTCCGTCATCGGTGGACCCGTCGTCGATGACGATGACGTGATCGGGCAGTCGGGTTTGCCGGGCCAGGGAGGTCAGTGTCTGCTCGATGCTTTCGGCGCCGTTGTACATCGGAATGATGACGCACACTGAATCTGCTGAACGGGGAGCTTGGTTTGGCACGGTGATTCTCCTTGGGTTACGCGCGGGCGGAATCGCGCGGTAGTGCGCTGCCCGACGAACGCTGACGCAGCGCTGCCGGTGAGGATTCGGGATAGGTCGCGTGGTGGTGCCGGAAGGTCAGGGCCAGCGTGCAGAACACCAGGAACTCGGCGGAGCGGTAGTTGGGAATCACGTAGGCCACATAATTGGTGATGGCGAACAGGCCGATGATGACCAGCGCACTGGCGCGAAACCGGGCTGCCTGATTCGCCGTCACGGCGCGGTATTGCTTGAACAGTGCTTCACCCAACATCAGCGCCAGCGCCGTCAGCTGGATGAGGCCACCGTTGAGCAGGGTCTCCATGTAGCCGCTGTGGGCGTTGCCGATATAACCCCAGCGGGTGATGAACGCATCGGCATCAGGGCTGGACCAGAAGGCGCCGAAGCCGTAGCCCTTGAGAAACTGGCTGTCGATGAAAGGCGCGAGCAATTCCCAGATCAAGGTGCGATCGGTCAGTGACGGGTCGCGACCGGCCATTTCCAGCAGCACCGCAAAGTTGCTGTACAGAAACAGGCAAACCAGCAGGTAAAGCAGGGTGCATCCGAGGAACAGCAGCTGTGAGCGATTGATGCCCAGGCGGATCATTGTGAGGAAGTACCAGTAGCTGATCGTGCCGGAAATGATCAGCGCCACGCCGGTGGCTGACTGGGCAAGCAGGATCGCGACCAGCGAAAAGAACGAACAGAAGAGCGCCCAGCGATTGCGCTGCCGGATCATCGGCAGCAACAGCACGATGGCGATCGCGTTGAGCCGGGCGCCGGCATTCTTTTCAGCGAAAACGCCTTTGAATGCGCCGTCGCGAATCCCCCCGGAGAGAAACGCCACTTCAGGCATGACCACAGCGAGCAACAACCCGATCAGCGCCGCTATGCCGATGGCGCAACCGAGCATGAAGGTGATTTTTTCAAGGGAGTAGTTATAGGCAAGAAAACCGGCGAAAAACACCACGCCGAGCAGGGCGATGAACCGCTTGAGGCTGAGCATCGGGTCGTGGGACCAGCCGATCGACGCGATGACGCAGAGCAGAAAAACCAGCAGGAAGAAGTTGCTGCGATAAAAGGTTTTGCTGAGGAATACCTTGTTGCGGATGAAAAAGAACAGCGGCACCAGCAGCGTGATAAGGCCGCAGACCTGATTGGCGACGTTGCCTTCGAGGTCTTTATTGATGTCGCCAAAGCTCGCGGCACTGCCCAGACCGAGCACAAAAGTGATCACCTGTATGTAAAACAGGATCCCGAACACGGTGAAGGCGTCGCGTAACGTCGAATACCTGATCGTCAATGTGCTCATGATGACGGGCTCCCGATCAACGCTTTAAGGTAGGTCTGCACCGCGCTGGCACTCATGAATCGCGCGGCTGCATCGAGGCGTGACTGACGCTGCAGATCGCGCGGAATGGACAGTTGCTCGGCGATGGCCTGGGCCAGGGCGATTGGATCATCGACAGCGACAAGCGGCGCCACCACGCCGCCGCCGAGAATCTCCTGAGGGCCATGGGGGCAGCGGGTCGCCACCACCGGCGTACCCGTGGATAACGCCTCGACCAGCGCGTTGGGGCTGCCCTCGAAACGCGACGAGAGTACGAAGCAGTCGGCTGCTGCCACTTCTGTCAGGGGATCATCGGCATAGCCCGGCAGATCGAAGCGCTCCGCCACCCCCAGCTGTTTCGCCTGTTCTAGCAGTTCGGCCCGGAGGGCGCCTTCGCCAAAAATGATCAGGCGGGCATCGCGATCCGGCAGTGCGGCGAATGCTGTGATCAGCGTGTCGAAACCTTTTTGCGGTGCCAGGCGCCCCACGGCGACGATCACCGTGCCGGACTTTTCCAGCAGCCAGCGGTGGCGGGGCAGTCCCGGTGGCCTCTCGCGAAAGTCGTTGTCGAGCACCGGGTTGTCGGCAATGGTCACGTCCTGGCGTCGGGCGAGGGTGGTATCGACCAGGTCCTGAGCGACGCCGCGCGAAACGCAGATCACCGGATTGGGAATCAGCCGATACAGCAGCGGTGCCACCCGATATGCCATGCGCACCATGAAATCGGGGTTCACGTGCCGGTCATGGGAAAAGGCATTGCGCTCGCTGACGTGCAGCCGGGCCAGCGTGCCGGACAGGGCCGCCGCGACGATCGCCACCACGTTGACGTGGGTGAGGGCCGCCAGTTGGGCATCAAAGCGATTGGCACGCAGAAAACGCGTGAGTGCCGGCACTGCACGGACGCTGCGCGGACTGTGCAATTCAATCTTTTTCACGCGCGGGTCGAGATGCGCTGCGTGAAGGCCGCCGCCGGTGAGCATCAGCAATGTCACGTCATTGCCCGCATCCACCAGTGCCTTGGCGAGCCGCGCCATCATTTTTTCAGCACCGCCGGCGCTGAGGTCATGGAGGATGATCAGTAACTTTTTCATTGATTCCAGACCTGGTAATACGCCTGCGCCGCGTACTGACTGGTGTACGGGCGCAGGGTGGCAGTGAGCGTCTTTTCGCCGGGAGCGATGTGACCTGAGGTCAGGTTGCGCAGCATGCCGTCGGCCAGTGCCTGTACGTCGTCGACGATCACCAGTTGACCGAGTCGGCCATGGTCCAGCAGTTCTCTGGGCCCGGTCTCGCAATCGCAGGCCAGCACCGGGGTGCCCAGCGCCAAGGCCTCGATCAGCACGGTCGGCATGCCTTCCTGCAGGGAACTCAAAATGAACAGTCGGGCCTGCCTGAGCACGGGATAGGGATTGCTCATAAACCCGCTGAAGTGCACCCGTTGTGCGATACCCAATTGCCTGGCCTGGGTGACCAAGGCTTCGCGCAATGGGCCATCGCCGACGATCACCAGATCCGGCAGCGCCGCGCTGCGCAGCGCCAACGCGTAGGCATCGAGCAGCAGATGAAACCCTTTGGGTTCGACCAGACGCCCCAGACTCAGCCAGTAGTTGCGGGGCAAGTCGGCGGGCCGGGGCGCCCGGGCGGCTTGAAACAGTTGATCGGTGACGACCGCGTTGGGGCAATAACGGATGCGCTGCCGCCCCCAAGGCACGGCATCGGCAAGGGTCTGGCGCAACGCCGAGGACACCGTCACCACCTTGCCACTGCCACACAGGTACAAGGCGTAGAGCAGACGCAGGCTTGAGGGGCCGGTTTTCTGTTCGCTGCAGTCGAGGGTCGCATGGCGGCTGTAGATGACCTTGCAGGCACTGCCCAGGGTGGCGAACCACGTGCAGAGGTTGGCCTGCTCCTTGGCGGAAATGAGGTGGGTGACACCTTCACGCCGTATGAGCCGGCGCAGCAAAACGATGGACTTGAACAGGCCGACGAGGCCGCTGCCGCCACCGCTGAAGCATTGAATGTCCCGGGTGTCGGGCATGTCCGCGTTCATGACGAAAAAGCTCACGCGCCGGCCGTCCTTGAGAAACTGCTCGGACAACCGTTGCTGAACGCGCTCGACGCCACCGCCGGGCTTGAAATCCTTGAGGGTAAACAGGATGTGCATGGTCATTCCCCAACGCTGATGGCGACTTTGTGTCGAACGATCATGTTCAGCAGGTGCAGGAAGTTGCTCGGGTAATCGATGAGGTAGCGTTTGATCGTGTGGGGCTCGCGGTACATGCGATAGAACGCGCGCAAGTGCAGGCGATTGATCAGCGCCGGGTAGTACTGCCGCGTGGCCAAAGCTTCCTGGCGGATGAACCCGCCACAGCTGAAGGCGACCCCGCGAAAGCCTGCGCGCAGGGCATCCTGCTCGAACTGCTCTTGCCGTCCGGCGCCCAGGCCGACGATCAGAATGTCCGCTGCACTGCGACAGATGTCGTTCCGAATGCCTTCGGCCTGGGCGGCGTCGAAATAGCCGTTGTGATAGCCGGCGATGCTCAGTTGCGGATAAAGGCTTTTGATCTTGCTGATGAACAGGTCGAGTTCGGCTTGTCGGGCGCCGACGAAATAAACCCGTTTGCCCTGTTGCTCGGCGCTGCGCAGCACGACGTCGGCTATCGAGGTGAAGTCGAAACTGACCCGGCCAATCGGTCTGCCGGTGACGCGAGACATGAAGGTTGACATCAGCATGCCGTCGCAAAAATAGGCAACGCTGCTCGGGTTTTGCTCGAAAAAACTGCCGATCGAGGCAAAGTTGATGAAGGAATAGGCCTGGTTGGCCTCCAGCAATTTCGCCGAGTAGTGGCCGACTATCTCCAGTTTGAACATGGTGCGGCTCCTTTCAGAGAACTGAAGGGGTCTGCCGACCCACGGAGACGTAGGTGAAACCGCGTTTGCTCAAGCGCTGCGGATCGAACAGGTTGCGTCCGTCGAAAATCAACGGCTGTTTGAGCAACCGGCTGAGCTGGTCGAAGTCCGGTGCCCGAAACGATTGCCACTCGGTGACGATGATCAGGGCGTCGGCATTTTTCAGCGCCGCCTCTTTGGTGCCTGTCAGGGTCAGGTCATCGCGCGAGCCGTAAAGGCGCTGGGCCTCTTCCATGGCTTTCGGGTCAAACGCCTGCACGCTGGCGCCGGCTTGCCACAAGGCCTCCATCAGTACCCGGCTGGGGGCCTCGCGCATGTCGTCGGTATTGGGTTTGAAACTCAGCCCCCACAGGGCAAACGTCTTGCCGCGAAGGTGACCGTCGAAGTGATCGAATACTTTGCGATAGAGGCTGGCTTTCTGCTCCTGATTGCGCGCTTCCACGGCCTTGAGCACCCGGGCGTCGATGTCGACACCGTCGGCCGCCTGTATCAGCGCCTTCACGTCTTTGGGAAAACACGAGCCGCCGTAGCCCAGACCTGGGTAGATAAACTGGTAACCGATGCGCGGGTCGGCGCCGATGCCGTGGCGCACCTTTTCGATGTCGGCGCCGAGCCTTTCGGCGAGGCAGGCCATTTCGTTCATGAAGCTGATCTTGGTCGCCAGCATGCAGTTGGCGGCGTATTTGGTCAGCTCGGCGCTGCGAACATCCATGACGATGATTTTTTCGCGGCTGCGATTGAACGGTTCATACAGTTCGCGCATGACCTCCTCGGCACGCGGGCTGTCGGTGCCGATGATGATCCGGTCCGGGCGCATGCAGTCTTCGACCGCGCAGCCTTCCTTGAGAAATTCCGGGTTTGAAACTACGTCGAACGTCAGATCGCCGCGACCGTTGTCGGCCAGCACCTGCTCGATACACGCTCGAACTCGGTCCCCCGTACCGACGGGCACGGTGGATTTGTCGACGATGATCTGGTGCCGATCCATGTTCAGCGCGATGGTCTGCGCCACGCTCAGCACGTATTGGAGATCCGCCGAACCGTCTTCGTCGGGCGGTGTGCCGACGGCGATCAACAGCACATCGCCGTGGTGAACGGCGTCCACCAGGTCTGTGCCGAACCGCAGCCGGCCGCTTTGATAATTGTCGCGCACCAGACTCTTGAGGCCAGGCTCGTAGATCGGCAGCGTGCCCTCTTTCAGCGCCTCGACCCTGCCCGCGTCGACGTCGACGCAGAGCACGTTGTGCCCGACCTCGGCCAATGCAGCACCCTGGACAAGGCCTACGTAACCAATACCGAATACGCTCACATTCATGGTCGAACCTCAGGTCGTCGTGACGGTTATCAACGGTCGGGCAGGGGAGCGGCAGACGCGGGAAAGGGGCTCAGTAGATGTTTTTCGAGAACAGCGTGAAGGGGGTCTTGATAAGGATTTTGATGTCGAGCCACAGCGACCACTGGTTGATGTAGTTGAGGTCCTGGGCGACGCGCAGCTGCATCTTTTCCACGGTCTCGGTTTCGCCACGATGGCCGGTGATCTGGGCCAGCCCGGTGATGCCCGGCTTGAGGCGATGCCGGGCCATGTAGGCGCGCACCTTGCCGGTGTAATAAAGGTTGTGGGTGACGGCGTGCGGACGCGGGCCGACCAGGGCCATGCGGCCGGACAGCACATTGAACAGCTGTGGCAATTCGTCGATGGAACTGCGGCGCAGGAAACCACCGATCGGCGTCAGGCGGTCATCGTTGCGGGTGGCCTGTCGTACCTGCTGGTCGTCGTGGACGTGCATCGAGCGAAACTTCCAGACCTTGATCACTTCGCCGTTGCAGCCGTGACGGTTCTGCTTGAACAGCACCGGGCCGGCGGAGGTCAGCTTGACGGCTAAGGCCACCACCAACAGCACCGGGCTGAGCAGAATAATCGCCAGGGCGGCGAGGCTTCGCTCAAACAGATCCTTGCAAAACAGGCTGGCAGGGTGCGAGCTGATCAGGCTCTCGTTGAGGTAGATGGCCGGCATTCGCTCGATTTCCGAGATCGAATGGTTGAGCAACACCATGCTGCCGAAATCCGGGATCCACACCACGTCGACATTCATGTCCAGCAGGTCGATGTAGAGGGCTTCGATGGTGGCGGCATGGGCCATCGGCAGCACGATATAGACGCGGCGCACTTCCTGGCCCGTGATGATCTCGCGGATGGCGGAAACGTGGCCGAGCAACGGCAGAATGCTGGGGGCAGGGCCGCAGCTGTCCTCGGCGGCAATGAAGCCCAGCACCAGCGCGCGGTTCGGTCGGGACAGTTTTTTCGCCAGTTCATGGGCCGTCGGGCAGGTACCGATGATCACCGAACGGCGCCCGTTGCAGACCTTGCGCGAGTACAGGCGGGCCAGGTAATGCAGGGGCAGAAAGCTCAAGGCCTGAACCATGAAACCCAGCACCGCCCAGACCATGATCACCTGGCGTGAATAAATGGCGCTGGTCTGGGTGAAGAACGCAATCGCCGCCAGTACGGCCAGCAGGGTCAACCACCCGGCCAGCAACCTGCCAAGCCCGACCAGCAAACCATGGCGTTTGTGGTAGACCTGCATCACGCTGTATATCGGCACCGAGCCGAGCACCGTCAGAATGATCAGGATGCGGTATTCACTGGTCAGACTGCCGACGCGCCACTGCACGAGCAACATCAACAGCGCCGTCACCAGCGACAGCGCGCACAGCCACTGGCCCCAGAACGTCAGGCCTCGGCGGTGTGTCATGTGAGCGGTATAGAGCGAAGTCATGGGCTTAACCTCAAGGCAGCATTCATGCATCAGCGCGAATCGAGCAGGCACGGCGTGCCTCCCGATGGCTTTTCCGTAGCTCGGCGGAGGTGAAGCGAGTAGTGCGTTGGCAGAAGAGGGCGTAGCGGCGGGCGTATGCGCCCGATGGTTACCTGGGCGCGAAATCGTAGTTATAGAACGCCCGGGAATGGTGGTAGCCGTACTTGCGCGCCTTGCGCAGGTCGACCTGATTGAGCACCGTGCCAAAGACCGGCACATGGCTTTGTTGCAACATGGCAATCCCTCGCTGAACCTGGCTGATCGAGGTGCTGTCAGCCTTGACGACATAGATCACCGCATCGGAATGTCTGGCCAGCAACAGCGCGTCACTGATCATCTCCGCAGGGGGTGAGTCGATAATGATGTGGCGATACCTTGATCTGAGCGCCTCGAGCATGCGCGCCATGCGCGGCGAGCTGAGCAAATCCTGTGGCGGCGGCTGAACCGGGTTGAGCGGATCGCCAGGGGACGGCAGGCGTGGCGCAACGAACATATCCAGCGACGGTGGCAAGACCTTCCCGGCCGGCAGCATGTCCAGATTGCCCACTGAAACAATGCAGTCTTCAAGCCTGGCCGTGCCGGCAATGACATTCGCCAGTCCGGGGCTGTCCGGTGGGAAATCGAAGTTCAGCGACAGGGTTGGCTGACGCATGTCGGCATCGATCAGCAACACGCGTTCCAGCGGTGTCAGCGAACTGGCGAGGTTGGTGGCGATGGTGCTTTTGCCCTCGCCGGCAACCGTGGAGGTCACGAGCACCACTTGTGAGGGCTTTTCGCTGCTTTGCAGCATCAGCCAGGTACGCAGGTTGCGAATGGTCTCGGAAAAACGCGGGTTGTCGTTGTCTTCGAAAAGGCGCGCCAGTTGCCGGCGACTTTTTTTCACCACCAACGGCACGACGCTGAGCAGTGGAACATTCAACACGCTCTCGACCGTCTCATCGGTTTTGAAGGTATTGCTCAGACTCTCGAAGAGCAGTGCCAGCCCGACGCCGATGACCGCAGCGATCAGCCCGACGATCCCGACAATCAATGTCTTGCGGGGCTTGCTGGCGTCGACAGGCACAATGGCCGGGTCGACGATGCGCACTTTCGTCGAGTCCATGTCGGCGGTGGCCGTAGTTTCTTTCAGGCGGGTGACGAAGGTTTCATACAGTGCGCGCGTGCTGTCGACTTCACGCTGGAACTCGCGCAACTGGAACTCTTTGCGCGCGATGTCCTGGATTTGCGCCTTGTTGCTGTTGAAGGATTGACGCAGCGACGCTTCACTCGCGGTGGCGAGCTGGTATTGCCGCTCGATACCGGCCACCACTTGCTGCACCTGCAATTGCAGGCTGGTGGTGGCGGTGCGCAACTCGGTTTGTGCGGAAATCAGGCTGGGGTGCTTCGGACCATAGCGGCCCGCCAGTTCATCAACCTTGGCTTGAGCCACAGCGCGATCGGCCTGGAATTTCTGCACCAGGGGATTGCTCAAGACCGCAGGCACGCTGGAGAGCCGGCTCAGATCGCCGTTGCCCAGGGCCTTGGCCTGCCGGTACTCGCTCTCGGCTTCAGCACGGTTGCGCCGGGCGTCGACCATGCGGTTACCGGTCATTTCCAGTTCGTTGGCGCTGATGGTGGCAACACCGCCAACATCCACCAGCCCCTGCTCTTCGCGGTAACCCTGGAGCTTTTTCTCGGCCGCCCGCAGGTTGTCGCGCAGCTTGATCAGACGTGTGTTCATCCAGGCCGTGGTGGTTTGCGACGATTTCTCGCTGGTATCGAGCTGGCTGTCGGTAAAGCCCTGAGCCAGCGCGTTGGCCGCCGCCGCTGCGAGAACAGGGTCTGGCAACTCGACTTCGATTTCGAGCAACTGGCTTTTGCCAACGAACTTGACGCTGGTGTGCAGCATGAGGTTCTGCGTGACCTGGTTGAAAACGTCTGCTTCAGTGAGTGGCTCTTTCTTTTGCGGTAGATATCGACCTAGCCCCGGGATCCATTGATCAAGGTCCAGATCGGCCAGCCATTGGCGCGGAGCAAACCAGGGCTTTGGCTGCTGGCGCGGGTCGGTGACCGGGTGGGTGGTGAGACCGAGTTTTTTCACCGCGCGTTCGGCAAGGTCCCGCGATTGCAGGAGTGCCTGCTGGGTCTGCAGGTAATCAGTGCCGCTGCTGCCTGATTCCTTGACTTGCTGGAAGGACATCAGCGGAGGTGTCTTGTCGTTGAACAGCAGGGTGGTGCTGCCGATGTATTGCGGCGTGATGCTGGAAACTACGGCGGCCGCCAGTGCGCAGCTCAGCAGAACCAGCCAGCCGATGCTCCATTTGGCGCGCCAGATGACCCTCCACAGATTGAGCAGATCCAGGGTGTCCTTGTCTTCGCCGTGCTGAGGATGCAGATGCGCTTGAAGAGGACGTTCGACGTAGTTGCTTGGGCTGTTGTCCATGATCAGAAAAAGCCTTGTGCAATGGAAATGGTATCGCCGGGGGCGATCGTGGTGCTTCGCGTGATGTTGTCGGTCACGGTGGCGCCACCATCGCCGCGCAAGATGGTCACTCGCTTCATCGAGGCCCGTTCGGTCAGGCCACCGCCCAGCGCGATGGCCTTTTCCAGTGTCAGTCCGGGCACGAACGGATAGCTGCCGGGCTTTTTCACTTCGCCATTGATGTAGAACGAGCGGTATTCGATCTGGCTGAGACTGACTTTCGGGTCTATCAGATAACCCTGCTTGAGCCCGTCGACGATGATTTTCTCGACCTGACCGGGGGTCAGTCCCTTGGCGGATATTTCGCCGAGGAACGGGTAGGAAAAGGTGCCGGCATCACTGAGCCGGATCTTTTTCATGCTCAATTCCGGCTCACCGAAAACGATGATTCGCAACACGTCGCCGGCAGCGAGTTTGTATTGCGTATCGGGATCTGCCGCATAGGTGTGGGGCAAGAGAAACAACGCGAACAAAAGGACAAGTGTGCGAGTGTTCATGTCGAGACCCTCTTAAAGGCTGACGTTGAAGCTGATCTGGAACACGTTGCGGGTGAAGCTTTCATTGTCGGCATCGGAATCGTTGTCGCGGTACCGATAGCCCAGTTCGATATCCAGCCAACGGCGCATGGCGTACACCACGGCCAGGTTGTAGTCCTGAAGATTGTCGGTACGGCTTTGGCCTTCGTAGACATAACGCCCGTAACCGGCCTGGGCCACGGTAGTAATCCGTTCAGTCCAGCCGTGACGCCAGCCGACCTGGGTAAACGTCGACTTCACGGCATCCGCGCCGTCGTCACCCTCGGCGAGGGCCTGGCGAGCGACGAAGGTGAATGTCGAATAGGTCCGCGGTTTCCATTGCAGATCGACTTGCCATGTCGGGTTGTCGAGGTCTTTGGATTCACTGTTGTCGAAGTTCTTTTTCTCGTAACCGACGCGGACTTTACCCGTCGTGCGTGCCGTGAAATCCCATACGGCACCGGCCATGACGGCGTCGGATTTACTGCTGCGCGGGCTGTTGGCCTGCTGGTAATCAAAGTCGGTGTGGTTATATTCCACCAGACCCCGCGTGTTGCTGCCGATGCGGTGATACCAGGTGCTCGTCAGGGCAGTGGTATTGCGTTCCTTGTCGTCGTTGATGCCATCGGCGTTGTCGTAGCGCAGTTGTGCGTAACTGGCCCCGAGATCGATTTGGTTGTCAGCGCTTTTCGCCCCGAAGGTGTAGAGACCGCCCACCCGTTTGTTGTTGAGTTTGTCGTTGATGCCTTCGACTGCCGTCGATTCCGTGCGCTCCCATTTGCGGTATTCAGCGTCGAGCTTCAGACGATGCCGGTCAGTGAACTCCATGATGCTGTCCGCACGCACGCGTTGTGCCGTGTTCGAGGCATCCGACTCGTCGTGATAAATGTAGCGAGTGGGTTGCCAGATCAGTCGCGTGGCACTGTTGCGATCCTCGGCCTTGAGCTCGAAAGAAGGCGCCAGTTTGGTGACCATGGAGGACTGTTTGCTGTTTTCCAGTTCGCGAAAGTTGTCGTCATAACTTTCCGAAAACAGGAACGATGGCGTGAAGTCGAATCCATACACATCAATGGCTTGCGGATTGATGCTCCAGGCCATTTCGGGATAGAGACAGGCCATCATCAGTGCGACGGGGCATCGTGACTTCAAAGCCATGTTATAGCTCCTGAGCAAGGGCATATAAGGCAAGTCGTTAGTTGTAGGGGTGAAAACCGGCTTGTTGTCGTTCAATCACGCTGAGTGGCAGGCAGACCGGCTGCTCACGGTTGAGAAACTGCAGGAGGATCATCACGCGGTCGGTTCCGTGCAATCCGAGGAACACGCCCTCCAGTGGCGCGAGCGGGCCGCTGACGATCTGCAGATTCTCTCCGGGTTTCAGCGCTTCATCCGGCTCCGACAACGTTGATTCGAGGCAACGTGCACGCAGGTGTTCGATGACGTGCTCGGCCACTGTTGCGGGACCATGGTTGAATTCGACGAAACGACTGACTCCCCGAGTAGAGCGCAAGGGTGCCCAGTTGTCGTCACGACTGAGTTGGATGAACAAGTATCCGGGAAAGAGGGATTCCTGGACTCGCTGTCGTTTCCCGCGAATGACGCGTTCACTGACGAGTTGGGGGTGAAAGACCACGTAATTCTGTTGCAGCAGGTTGAGGTGGGCACGCTCATCCTGACGTGGCTTGCATTGTAAAAGGTACCAATTAGGTTGGTCCGAGCTGATGACTGGCATGCTTGTAAACTCTTTGATGATCGAAAGTTTATGGCAGGCAGAAGCTCTATTGAGGGCTAAGTAAGGGCAGTCAGCGGAAGTATTTTTTTTATTATGGGTTTGTGAAGTGTTTCAATGTTGAATCACAAAGTGTTTCATTGGTGTGCATCGAGCAGTGAAGTTTTGCTCTGTTATGCGGCACCTCTGGAGGAATTATCGGTTCAACTTTTTAGAAGGCAAAGCTACCGCACGGTCTGTTCATGCAGGCTTAAGGTTAGGTAACTAAGTAGTTGTCCCTGAAGCGACAGGGCGCGAGTAAGTGATTGCTCGCGCCCTGTAAAAAATCAACCTTGGTAGTTATCGGCCAGACTTTACGGTCTGTCAAACGTTAGCAGTCAAAAAACACGCCATCCATCCAGTAATGGTTCTACCGATGGATAACCAACTGTTTTTTAATGACTTATTCTTTTGGCTGAACGGTAGAAACTTTTTCTGCCTGTTATGGTCGCGACTATTATTTAGATCGAAAGCTTTCCCCACTATTGGGTGCTGTTATAAAGCCTGGACTGAATAAGTCATCCAGCGCTATAACTTATCGCCTGTCGGCTTGTGTGGAGCAGGGATTATGACCGTTCTTGTTACAGGCGCTGCGGGCTTTATCGGGTATCACGCGGTCAAACGATTGGTGCAGCAAGGCCAGGAAGTTGTCGGTATCGACAACCTTAACGATTACTACAGTGTGGATCTCAAACAGGCGCGGCTTGAACAGTTGAGCGGTCTGCAGAGTTTCAGTTTTGAAACACTGGATATTGTCGACAAGCCTGCCTTGATGGCGTTATTCAAAGCGCACGATTTCACCGAGGTGGTGCATTTGGCCGCTCAGGCGGGTGTGCGCTATTCGCTCGACAACCCGGATGCCTATGCGCAATCGAACCTGGTGGGGTTTCTGAATGTGCTGGAAGCCTGCCGACATTATCCGCCCGCGCATCTGGTCTACGCGTCGAGCAGCTCGGTATATGGGGCCAACAGCAAGTTGCCATACAGCGTCGATGATGCGGTCGAGCACCCTGTATCGCTTTATGCCGCCACCAAGCGAGCCAATGAGCTTCTCGCCGACAGCTACTGCCATCTTTACGGCTTGAAGGCCAGCGGCCTGCGCTTTTTCACGGTTTACGGGCCCTGGGGCAGGCCGGATATGGCGCTGTTCAAATTTACCGAAGCCATTCTTCAGGGACGACCGATCGACATCTACAACCAGGGTCAGATGGCGCGGGACTTTACTTACGTCGATGACGTTGTCGAAAGCATCGTCCGCCTGTGTCCGAAACCGCCAGCGCCGGAGAAGGAGGCGAGTGGCGTCAACCGGATTTTCAACCTGGGGCGCGGCAAACCGGTCGCGTTACTGGATTTCGTCGACTGCCTCGAGCAGGCACTGGGCATAAAAGCCCAGCGCAATCTGTTGCCGATGCAGGCAGGCGATGTCATCAAGACCTGGGCTGATGTTTCGGCATTGGAACAATGGATCGGGTTTTCTCCACGAGTGGAAGTTGCAGAGGGTGTGGCGCAGTTTGTGAGTTGGTATCGCCAGTACTATCGGATTTGAGCGGCGCTTTATGCTCCTGGACTACGGTCATGAGCCGAGACCCACCCGGTTGTTGCGCATGATCGAAAAATTAAGCGCTGCAGCGACACACAGCCAGGCCAGATAAGGAAACAGGATCAACCCGGTGATCACATCCAGGCGCAGGGCCAGGACCACCATCACGGCGACGACCAACCACAACAGCACGAGAATGATCATCGCGGCAACGATCCGCTGCGCACCGAAAAACACCGGCGTCCACAGCGTGTTCAGGGCAATCTGCGCCGCCCACAACGCCAGGACCATTTCGCTGCCGGGAATCATCGTCAAACGGTAACCGACCCAGGCCAGCAGTAGATAGATCGTCGTCCACGCCACCGGAAACACCCAGTTGGGTGGGGTGAACTTCGGTTTGTTGAGCTGCGCGTACCATTGGCCGGGCTTGAAAACCATGCCGGTGGTGGCCGCTGCACCGCAGGCGATCAGAAAAATCAGGAAATTCACCATTTATCACTCCTTGGCCGCAGCCAGTCTGCCTGGTTTATTCCGCCGCAGCGGTCGTTCATTCGGATCTTGAGCACATCAGTTCACTGACCCGCGCCACCAGCGTGTCGACCGCGAAAGGTTTGGTCAGCACCTGCATGCCGGGCCCCAACTGGCCGGCGCCGATCACTGCGTTTTCTGCGTATCCGGTAATGAAAAGTGTCGTCAGATTCGGCCGGATCTCTCTCCCGGCGTCTGCCAGTTGTCGGCCGTTCATGCCACCCGGCAGGCCGACGTCGGTGATCAGCAAGTCGATATGCACATTCGATTGCAGCACCTTCAGCCCGGCGACGCTGTCGCCTGCTTCGAGCAAGTTGTAGCCGAGATCGCCAAGCACTTCGGTCAACAAGGCTCGCACGGTCGGTTCATCGTCCACCACCAGAATGGTCTCGCTGGCCTTGGGTACTACCGCCGGCGCGTTATGCTTGTCATCGTGATTCTGCACGGGATCGCCACGGTGACGAGGCAGGTAGATGCACATCGTGGTGCCCCGATCGACCTGCGAGTGCACGCGCACCTGACCGCCGGACTGTTTGGCAAACCCGTAGATCATCGACAAGCCCAGCCCCGTGCCCTGGCCCAGCGGCTTGGTGGTAAAGAACGGGTCAAAGGCCTTGGCGATCACATCCGCCGACATGCCGGTGCCGGTATCGCTGACGCACAGGCACACATATTCACCCTCGGGCATATCCAGCGCGCCGGCGGTCTCGGCGTCCATGATGCGATTGGCCGTTTCGATGGTAATGCGTCCGCCGTCGGGCATCGCATCGCGGGCATTGATGCACAGGTTGAGCAATGCGTTTTCCAGCTGACTGGCATCCACCAGTGTCGGCCAGAGCACCGGCGAGCCAATGGTTTCCAGAAGAATGCTCGGGCCCACGGTGCGCTGGATCAGTTCGGTCATGCCGGTCATCAGCATGTTGACGTCGGTGGGTCGCGGATCGAGGGTCTGGCGTCTGGAGAACGCCAGCAGGCGGTGGGTGAGGGCGGCGGCACGCTTGACCGCGCCCTGTGCGGTGACCATGTATTTGTCGACTTCGCTCAACCGGCCCTGACTGATCCGCGTACTCATCAATTCCAGTGCACCGGAAACGCCGGCCAGCAAATTGTTGAAGTCATGAGCCAGGCCTCCGGTCAGTTGGCCGACCGCTTCCATCTTTTGCGACTGACGCAGTTTTTCCTCCGCTTGCATCAACTCGGCGGTGCGCGCTGACACCCGTTGTTCGAGTGTGTCGTTGAGCGCACGCAAGGCGGCGATAGCCCCGTCGCGCTCTGCCTCGACGGTGCGGCGTTCCTCGACGTCGATCAGTACGCCGGGGAAGCGCAGTGGTTTGTTGTCATCGGCACACTCAACGCGACCGTTGGCTTCGATCCACTGGTATCTGCCGTCCGCGCGGCGCACACGGTACTGATGGGAATAGGCGCCACCGCGGCCAATGGCTTCGTCGATCGCCGTGGTCAGTCCATCCCGATCGTCGGGGTGCACGCTGGTGATCACCTGTTCGAGGCTGAGGCCTTCGCGCCCCAGACTCGGGTCGAGGTTGAACACCTGGGCGAAGCCTTCGTCGATGGCAAAACGGTCGGTCAGCAGATCCCAGTGCCAGGTGCCGATAATGGCGCCGGCCGCGAGCGCCAGTTGCACGCGCTCGACGTTCTCCCGGGCGATCGCCTCACTGGCGCGCAAGCGCTCCTCGGCGTCGCGCCGTTCGGTGACGTCGTTGAACAGGATCGCGATCTGCCGGTCGGCCGGATCGCCGACCCGCACGGCACGCACATCGAACCAGCGTTCGAAGGTATTGGCGTAATTCTCGAAGTTCGCCGGCTCCCCGGTCTTGGCCACATGGCCGTAGGTTTCGAACCAGAAGCGCTCAAGATTGGGCGCGAATTCGGTCACCCATTTACCGCGCAGGTTGACCCCGCACTGGCGCTCGAACGCCGGGTTGGCTTCAACGAAGTAGTAGTCGACAGGCTCGTCGTTGGCGTCGAATTTGACTTTGACGATGGCAAACGCCGACTCGATGGTTTCCAGAATGGTGCTGAAACGCTCTTCACTCTCGCGCAACGCCGTTTCGGCACTGCGCGAGCGCGTGAGGTCAAGCATCGCGCCGATCATGCGTTCGGCCTTGCCGGATTGATTGCGGATCAAGTGACCTCGATCGAGCACCTCGGCATAGGAACCATCCTGACAGCAGAATCGATACTCGGCGCTCCATGTCGTGCCGTCGCCATCGATGGCGGCGCGGATCGATGTCAGCACCCGCGCCTGATCTTGAGGATGGATCCGCGCGAACCGCCAGTCGCCACTGGGATCAACGTTCTCCAGCGCGAAACCGTACGCCTGTTGCAACGCCTGGTTCCAGATGATCTGGTTGGTTTGCAGGTCCCAGTCCCACACCGCATCGCTGGTCGCCATGGCGGCCAGTCGATAGCGTTCCTTGGTTTCGATTATGGCGCGCCCGAACAGATGTTCCTGAGTACGGTCGCGGAGAATTTTCACGAAGCCCAAATGAGTCTGGTCTTCATCGTAGAGCGGCATCAGCTCGCCAGAGGCCCAGAATCGCTCGCCGTCCTTGCGCAAATGCCATCGCTCATCGTAGGCACGGCCTTCGACAAGGGCGCGCTGCATTTCCTGTTCGACCCGGCCGGCGGCGCGGTCCTCAGGTGTGAAAAAGCAGGCCGCGCTCTGGCCGCGAACCTCTTCGGCGGACCAGCCCAGCACGTTGGTCGCGCCGCAGTTCCATTCCGTGATGTATCCGCCAAGGTCAGTGACGACCATCGCGAAATCCACTGCACTCTCGAAAACCGCCCGCTGCCGCGCCTCACTACGAGCGAGCGCGGCCTGACTGGCTTGCAGTCGCGCCGTGATGTCGCGCTCATCGTCGGCTTCAGTGCTCTGCAAGGCGGCGCGTAATCGCTTGACCTCGGACTCGAGCGCTTCGCGACTAAGGTGTTTGAGGGTGTCCATCTCGCCTTCTTGGTTGAATTTTTCAGGGGCCGATTCAGAGTGTCGGGCATGCCCGACAGGTGCCGTCAATATCGGGAAGCGTTGTGGCTGCTGATCCGTTGACAGGTAGCTTCGTCGTTAAGTTTCACTGATGGAGCAAGGTCGTTTTGGGTGAACGCTGATTTCAAATCGATTCGCTGTCATCCAGGCGGGCCAGCAACGACTGGCCGCGTTGCCACAGTGCCTCTTGCTTGGCCTGCGGCATGCGGTCGAGGTTCCTGTACATCATGGCCATGCGCTGATTGCCGCGCAGCAGTTCGCCGTGGCGCATCAGGAAATGCCAATACAGCGAGTTGAACGGGCAGGCATTGTCCGCCGTGCTTTCGCTGACCTTGTACGCGCAACCGCGGCAGTAATCCGACATGCGATTGATGTACTGGCCGCTGGCGCAATAGGGTTTGGAACCGAGATAACCGCCATCGGCGTGCATGACCATGCCCAGCGTGTTGGGCAGCTCGACCCAATCAAAGGCGTCCATGTAGATCGCCAGATACCACTCGCAGATCTGGCTCGGCGCGATGCCGGCGAGCAGGGCGAAGTTGCCGGTGACCATCAGCCGCTGAATGTGATGCGCGTAGGCGTGTTGCAAGCTTTGCCCGATGGCATGGCGCATGCAGTTCATTTGCGTCTCGCCGGTCCAGTAGAACTCGGGCAGCGGCCGGGTGTTGCCAAACGAGTTGCCCAGTGCGTAATCAGGCATCTTCAGCCAGTACACGCCCCGCACGTATTCACGCCAGCCGATCAATTGCCGGATGAAGCCTTCGGCAGCATTGAGCGCAACGCTGCCGGACCAGTACGCCGACTCCACGTCGCTGCACAATTGGCGCAGATCCAGCAGGCCGATGTTGAGTGCTGCGCTGACGCGTGCGTGGAACAGGAACGGCTCATCACTGGCCATCGCGTCCTGGTAATCGCCAAACCCGGCCAGACCGTAATCGAGAAAGTACGCCCAAAGAGCCTGCGCATCGGCATGGGTGACGGGATAGTTGAAGTCATCGAGCGCACCGTAGTGCTGGCTGAAACGCGCCTTGACCAGTGCCAATACTTCGCTGGTGATTGCGTCGTTGCTGAAGCGCGCCGGGTAGGGTGCCTTCACGCCTTTGGGCAGGGCCTTGCGATTCTCGGCATCGAAGTTCCATGCGCCACCCACCGGCGAGCCGTCGCCATTGAGCAACAACCGGCTCTTGCGACGCATCTCCCGGTAGAAAAACTCCATTCGCAGTTGTTTCTTGCCCTTGGCCCAAGCGGCGAACTCTTCGCGACCGCACAGAAAACGCGTATCGGCGTGCCAGTGAATTGGCAAACCGCATTCCTTCATCGATTGCTCCAGCCGCCAGTCGCCACACTCGGTGACGTGCACTTCTTCGGCCTGCAACAGCGTTTGCCATCGATGTAATTCACCCGGCACCGAACCGCTGTTATCCGAATCATCCAGCCTGACGTATTCAACACGCACACCCTGATCCCGCAACGCCTGGGCGAAATGGCGCATGGCGCTGAAGATCAGGGCAATCTTCTGCGGGTGGTGGGGCACGTGGCTGGCTTCTTCCATGACCTCAACCAGCAACACCGTGTCGCGCTCGGCATCGAGTGCCTGTAAGGAAGCCAGGTCGAACGATAACTGGTCGCCCAGTACCAGGCACAAGCGGCGGGTAGTGTCCATTTTACGGTTCATTGGCTTGCTTCGGCGCCCTGGCGGCGGAAGAACAAGGTCACCTGGCCGACTTCCACACCGAACTTGGACATGCTGGTGCGGTTGATCAACGTGTCCTCGTCCATCAGGTACATCCAGTCGTCCATGCTCATTTCATAGGTCGAATCGTCGACCGGTACATTGAGACGATAACGCCAGTGAAATGTGTTGCCAGCCACCTGGCCTTGGGCAACCCCTACGACATCACCGGCGCGACCACTCCACCGTCCCTGGCCCTCGGGCGTCAATGTCCATACGCGGTGTTGGCGAGTACCGTCGCTATACAGAAAACGCTCGTCGAGAATCAGGTTGTTGCCTTCGCGACGGCTGACGATGTTGACTTCAAAGCGCTTGGTCACTTCGCCGCCGCGCTTCTGAAACATTCCCCAGGCCTTGACGGGCTGGCTGAAAAAACGCTGCAGATCGAGTGCCGGTTGTTGATCGGCATAGCGGGTGACATCCACGCTGGTGCAGCTTGCGATGCTGAGTAGCAGTGTCAGTAACAGCACTAATCGAGTCATTGCTTTACTCCCTGATGGCAGAGGGGGTCGAGGGACCGCGCTGGAGAGGGTTTCTTGTACGCCATGAAGCGCGCGTACAGGGTTGCGGCCGTCTAATTTCACTTTCCCGCTGCAGTGTTGCGCGGCATGGCGGATCAGTACCCAAAATAATTGTACGAATATGGTGATTCTGTATAGGTTTTGTTCACGATAGGCGGAAAAATGCCACCTGACAATCAAGTGGCAATTTTTTCGCGCAAATGCGCAGAACCGACATCACAAGCTGAAGGCTTGCCTGGGTAGCGGGGAGAGGGCGCGAATAGTGTTCACTGTGGTTTGCGGTGCTGTCGCCAGCAGGCGGAAAAAGGCCCGGATTCCTCCGGGCCCGTCATGCACATCAGTGCGAATCGGCCTCGCTCGCAGCCTCGGCAGCGGATCTTTCCCTGCGCCTCTGGGGCCAACTGTAGAACGCATGCACGGGATGAAGGACGGCGGTGAGTACGCCGAGCAGCAGGATGGTGAAAAGGATGATCAGTGGGATGCTTTCGTGCGAGAACATGGTGGGTTACTCCTGTAGTCACTATGTCGTAACCCGCAGACTAGACGCATCGAATCCTGTTTTCGATGAATGAATGTTCATCCTTGAACGCTTCGGGTGTGTTACGGCGAATCCTCCGGACGCATGGTCAGGATAATTTTTCCGACATTCTCTGAAGACTCCATTCGCCGGTGAGCATCGGCAGCCCGCGCCAGCGCAAATGTGCTGTCCACCACCGGTTCCAGGCTCCCTGCGCCGTCGAAGCGATCGAGCCAATGCTCACGGAAGCGCTGGATCATGGCGTGCTTTTCCGGTTGTGTGCGGGATTTCATCACCGTGCCGATGATTTGCAGATGCCGATAGAGGATGTGTTCGAGCTCCACGCTTACCTGGCCGCCACCGCCGAGAATCCCGACTTGCACCAGTCGGCCACCGTGAGCAAGCGAGGCAATGTTGCGTGCGAAGTAGGGTTCGCCGATGAAGTCGATGACAACATCGACCCCTCGACCCTCGGTCTTGTCGGCAATGACTTGGGCGAAGTCCTGGGTCTTGTAGTCAATCGCGACGTCAGCCCCCAGATGTTCGACACGCGATAACTTACAGCCCTCTGTGGTGGCATACACCGTGGCGCCGGTGGCGTAGGCCAGTTGCACGGCTGCGGAGCCGACACCGCCGGCCGCCGCATGAATCAACACCGAGTCGCCGGACTTGAGGCGAGCCAGGTGCATCATCGCTTCATGGGCGGTGACGAACACCTCCGGGATAGCCGCTGCGTGTACATAATCCAGTTGCGCGGGGATCGGCATGGCCATGCGGTAGTCGATGCGCGCCAGTTCGGCATAGGCGCCACCGCCAACGACGCCCATCACTCGGTCTCCTGCGGCGTAGCCGGTCACTTCGCTGCCTGTCTGGATCACCTCGCCAGCGATCTCCAGTCCGATGATCAGCGAGTCACCGAAATTCGGATGCCCATAACCACCGGTGCGATGGGTCAGGTCGGCACGGTTCACGCCAGCGGCGTAAACCCGCACCAGAAGGTCGGTGGGGCGGACTTCGGGGTTGGGCGCATCGACGAGTTCCAGGACATCTGCGGCGCCGAATTCTCTGATGTTGATCGCTTTCATAGCGGGTTCTTCTCCGAGTCGGAAAACGTGGCATTGGCGATGGCCGATGCAGTGATGGCGCCGGGAAAACCCACATAAAACGCCAGGTGGGTAATCGCTGCGGCAATTTCGTCCAGGCTGACGCCGTTGGTGATTGCCCGGCGCAAGTGAGCGGGCAATTCTTCTGAGTGACCGCCGGCGATCAACGCCGCCACGGTAATCAGGCTGCGGTCGCGGAGTGACAAGGCAGGATCGGCCCAGATCTGCGGATAAAGCGTTGCGTCGACGAAATCCGACAGCTTGGGCGTGAAGGCCCGGGCCGCTTCGCGAGGACTGCTGAAATTGATCGTGGACATGGGAGCTCCCTTAAACCTGACTGATGAATTTGTGGGTGAGGTAGTGCTCGATGCCTTCAACACCGCCTTCGGAGCCGTGACCACTTTCTTTCATGCCGCCGAACGGAAGCTCGGTGGCGACGATGCGGTACTGGTTTATCCCGATCATTCCGGCTTCCAGTCCGTCGGCCACGTCGATGGCTGTTCGTGCATTGGAAGTGAACGCATAGGCCGAAAGGCCATACGGCAATCGATTCGCTTCTTGCAGGCCGTCGGCCAGCTCGTCGAAAGGCATCAACACGGCGATGGGGCCGAAAGGTTCTTCGTGCATGATTCGGGCGTTCATGGGCACGTCTGCCAAAACGGTGGGCTGGAAGAAAAAGCCGTCTCCGGGAAGCGCCTCGCCACCGACCAAGACCCGTGCGCCTTTCTCGACGGCATCGGCTATCAATTGCTCCATCTTGACCAACTGCCTTGGGTTGGCGAGCGGTCCGACCTGAGTCTGTGGATCGAAGCCGTCGCCGATTTTCAGGGCTTTGGTGGCCGCGACGAAGTGATCGACAAACGCTTGATAGGCGCCACGCTGAACGATGAACCGGGTCGACGAGATGCACACCTGGCCGGTCCCGCGAAAGCGGTTCGCGACACCCTCTACCGCGGCTTTTTCGATGTCCGCATCTGCAAATACCAACACCGGGCCATGACCTCCCAGCTCAAGGGTAATGGGCTTCACGCCCTCGGCGGCGCGGGCCGAGAGCAACCTTCCAATGGGCACGGAGCCTGTGAATGTCACTTTTCGAATGATCGGAGAAGCAATGAGCTGGCTGGACACCTGATCCGGTACGCCGAAGACCACTTGCAGCACGCCTTTGGGCAGGCCTGCGTCGTCCAGCGCCCGTGCCAGGGCCAGCGCGGTGGAGGGACTTTCTTCTCCGGGTTTGAGAATCACGCTGCAACCCGCCGCCAGGGCCGCCGACAGTTTGCGGGCAGGCGTGATGGCCGGAAAATTCCACGGCGTGAAAGCTGCGACCGGGCCAATGGCCTGGCGTTTGACCAGTTGCAGTACACCGGGGCGGTTGGCAGGTACAACACGGCCGTCGATGCGCCGAGCGCTTTCGGCGAACCATTCGAAATACTCTGCGGCTCGCACCACTTCATCCATGCTTTCGCTCAGTGGCTTGCCTTCTTCCAGGGTCATCTGCGCTGCAATGTGCGGGGCTCGTTCCAGGATCAGATCGGCGGCGCGCTTGAGGATTTTCGCGCGCTGGTCCGGCACCGTCTGCCGCCATTGTTCGAAGCCCACTCGGGACACTTCCAGGGCGCGGTCGAGGTCGCCGGCAGTGGCGAGGGGAACACGTCCGATTTCACGCCCGGTCGCAGGGTTGACGACGGCTGCCGTAGAGCGACCTTGCGCATCGATCCATTCACCACCGATGAAAAGATAAAGCTGATCGTAGGAGTTGTTCATGGTGTGGCCTTTGGTTGGTTGTCAGGGACGGGCAAGCGCTCCGTGAAACCAAGTCTATGGAAGGTGAGTCGCTTGATTTAGCCGGCCACGAGGGAATCATTGTTGTCCCCAGAGGTAATATCGGGGGCCAGGGGGGAGGGTGTAGCATCCGCACTTGTCTCGAGCGGATTGCAGGTCTGAAGGACGATCAGGATGGATAAACTTTCAAATATGTCGGTGTACATAAAAGTGGTCGAGATGGGCAGTTTCACGGCCGTTGCGAACCATCTGGACTCCACTGTCGGCAATGTCTCACGCGCCGTCTCGGCACTTGAAAATGTGCTCGATGCGCGTCTGTTGCAACGATCTACCCGACGTCTTTCGGTGACCGACGCGGGTCGTCGGTTCTACGAGCGATGCATCAAGATCCTGGCTGACCTGGAAAGTGCAGAAGCCGAAGCGAGCAATGCAGCCTTGAAGCCCAGAGGAACCTTGCGCGTGCACTGCGTACCTGGACTCGCTCGGCACCTGGTGACCGGCGCAGTGCTGGCGTACCGCAATGAATTTCCGGACGTCACCGTGGATTTGATGCTCTCGCAACGCATGCCCAACCTGCTCGAGGACCAGTTGGATGTCTCGATCCTGATTGCTCGTACGCTGCCGGATTCAGCGTATGTCAGTCAGAAGATCGGCGTCAGTCATTGCGTACTGGCAGCGTCGCCCGAATATCTGGATCGACACGGAACCCCGACCACGCCTGACGAACTCAGCGCTCATCAATGCTTGCTGCTGGGAACGGTGGACTATGTGCGGGATGAGTGGCAGCTCAAGAGCAAAGCAGGTGACGCGACCTTCGTTCCCACCGGACCGAGCTTCAGCGTGAATGACATGGACGCGATGGCTATTGCCATTCGGGAAGGGGCCGGAATCGGCTTGTTGGCCGGATTTACTGCCATCGATGATTTGCGCTGCGGAAAACTGGTGCGGGTTCTGCCTGACTACCATACGTATGAGCGAAACGTGTATGCGGTCTACACGTCTCGACAGTTCGTCGATGCCAAGATCACACGCTTTATCGACAGTTTGAAGGACCGCGTCGGTAGTCAGCTGGCAGCAACGGCTCAGGAACTTATCGGTTGAAAGACCGCAGGCAGCCTCGTTGATTCAGGGATGGCGAGCGGGATTGAATGCCGCGCATCCCTGGCTGCGCGGCGAGATATTGTTTCGATACTCACGAAGCGACCGCGAGATGAACGGCGTTTTTACACAGCGAACGTAGTCCCGCGAGTATTCACAAAAAGCGAGTAGATCGAGTGACTGCTTGCCATGAACAGCCTGTTCCCTTCGCGCCCCCCGAAGCACAGGTTCGGGCAGCGCTCTGGCAGCGAAATATGGCCGATGGCCTTGCCCTGTGGATTGAAAACACGCACGCCGTCGAGTTTTTCCAGATCGGCCCTGGGATCACCATTGCCGCCCCAGCCGCACCACAGGTTGCCCGCTTCGTCGCACTTGATACCGTCGATTGCAGCGTAGTCCAGCCCCTCGATGTGCTTGCGGCGCTCGCCCAGTGCGCCGTCTTCCTTCACGGCAATGGCCCAGATCAGGCGATTGGGTTTGGCGCGACCTTCGACGACATACAGGGTTTTCTCGTCGGGAGAAAAGCACAGACCATTAGGGCCGTTAAGGTCGTCGATGACCCGGGTGACCTTTCTGCTCTCACCGTCGATGCGGTAAACGGCGTGGGGTTGGCTCGGGGTGATTTTGTGGCCTTCGTAATTGTTGCCGGTCTGGAATGGCGGATCGGTAAACCAGATTGATCCGTCACTTTTGCAGACGATGTCGTTGGGCGAGTTGAAGGGCTTGCCCTCGAAACTGTCGGCCAGCACGGTGGTCGTGCCGTTGTACTCGGTGCGAGTGATGCGGCGGCCTTCGCTGGTGGTGGTAGAGCCTTCGCAGACGATAAGCCGCCCTTGGCGATCCCGGCACATTCCGTTGGAGAAGTTCGAGTGCTCACGGTACACGGTGAAGGTCTCGGTGATTTCGTCCCAACGCATGATGCGATTATTAGGGATGTCGCTGACCAGCAAATAGCGGCCATCACCGACCCAGACCGGTCCTTCGGCCCAGCGCATGCCGGTGGCGAGTTTTTCCACACTGGCGTTGAAAATACGCAAGTCGAGGAAGCTGTCGTCGAGGATGTGAATCAGTGGATCCGGGTAGCGTTGACTCAACGGTTCGGTGGCTTCAGCGAGACTGGGCAGCAAGGCAGAGCCGGTAGCGAGCGTGGCGGAAACAGCGAGGGATTTTTTCAGGAAGCTGCGGCGGGTATTGCCCTTTACCTGTTCGAGGCTTTCAGGCTTGGCGGACAGGGATGAGTCCATGTAGCAATCTCCGTGGTTTTATTTTTGTAGGGAGGCGTACTAATAACCTGTGATAGGACATCGTACAAGTTAATCGTTTGCTTGCCCCTACAGAGCTTGGAGTGGAGCGCGCTTTGCTTAAGGGTGAGGTCTGGAATCCATATAGCCCAAGCGCAGCTTTTTATTCCCAAAACGAAGTTCATATTAATTTTATAGTGCGTTTTAATCTAATCAGGTTTTTCCTGATTGGAGCATTCGCACTTGAAGATCCCGACACATTTGACACTTGGCCTGGCGCTCGCCGTCAGTTGCGCTGCAGCATTTGCGGGGCCAACCCTTGATCGCGTGACGCAAAAAGGTGAACTCACCGGTGTCCTGATGGAGAGTTACCCGCCGTTCTCTTTTCTCAATGACCAGAACCAGCTCGACGGCTTCGATGTGGATGTCGCTAAAGCTGTGGCCGAACGGCTTGGGGTCAAGCTGAAACTTGAAACGCCTTCCTGGGACGTGATTGCCGCCGGGCACTGGAACGGTCGATACGACATCTGCGTGTGCTCGATGACGCCGAGCAAGGCGCGGGCCGAAGTGTTCGACTTTCCCGTGGAGTATTACCAGTCACCGGCGGTGATCGTGGTCAATGAAAAGGACAAGGACATTGCCACTGGCAAGGACTTGTCCGGCAAAAAAGTCGGTGTGATCAGTGCGTCGACTTATGAGGCCTATCTGAACAAGGATCTGGTCATTGAAGGCGCCGAGGACAAACCGTTGAGCTATCCGTTCGACAATGTCCAGATCGCGCCTTACGACAATGAAACCGTCGCCTTCCAGGATCTCGCACTGGGTACCGGCGTGCGCCTGGACGCCATGGTCACCAACCTGATCACCGCGCGTGAACGCATCGCTCAGGATCCGCGCTTCAAGATTGCCGGAGATCCACTGTATGCCGAACCGAACGTCGTGGCGGTCGAAAAAGGCGATGCGCAATGGAATGCGAAAGTCACCGAGGTCATCGCACAACTCAAGACTGACGGCACGCTGAGCAAAATATCCCGCAAGTGGATCGGTTCTGATATCAGCCAATGACAGCAATCAATCCGCATCCGGCCAAAGTGGCTGTCAGCCCGCAAAAGCAGCCGCCACTGACACGTCAGCTGTTCGGCTTTCGCACGCGCCTGTATCTGACGTGGGCGGCGCTGTCGGGTCTGGGCGTGTGGTTTTTCATGCGCTTCGATCTGAAGTTTTCGATCATTCTGGAGAAGTGGCCAAACCTGGTCGGCCTGCATTTGGGGCCGAACGGGTTCTTGCAGGGCGCTGCGCTGACGATATTTCTGTGTTTCTGCTCGATCTGGTTTTCGTTATTGCTGGGCTTTGTCACCGCGTTGGCCAGGCTGTCGAGCAGCGCCGTGGCGTTTGGTATCGCCAGCTTCTACGCCTCGTTCTTTCGCGGCACGCCGTTGTTGATCCAGATCCTGTTGATCTATCTGGGGCTGCCGCAGCTGGGCGTGGTGCCAGGCGCGATCAGCGCCGGGATCATCGCGCTGTCGCTCAACTACGGGGCTTATCTCAGTGAGATTTTTCGTGCCGGCATCCTCGCGGTTGCCCCGGGTCAGCGCGAAGCAGCCGCCGCACTGGGCCTGAGACCCGCCGCAACATTCATCCATATCATCCTGCCGCAAGCCATGCGCACGATCATTCCGCCGACCACCAGCCAGTTCATTTCGATGCTCAAGGACTCGTCCCTGATTTCGGTCATGGGTGTTTGGGAAGTGATGTTTCTGGCGCAGTCGTACGGGCGTTCGTCCTACCGTTACATTGAAATGCTGACCACCGCAGCCGCCATCTATTGGCTGTTATCTATCGGTCTCGAACTGATCCAGCATCGCCTCGAACGCCATTACGGCAGAGGCTTCAAGCATCAGCGCTGAGCCATTCCGTTGAATGATTTCTTGCAGGAACCAAGATGTCCGATCCTAAACCTCTGCTGTTTGCACTCTATGAACAAGCCAGCGTCGGGTGCGGCGGTGCGCCGAGTCTGTGGACGCACCCGGCTGACGAACGCCTGGCGATCAACTCGCTGGGCTACTGGTCAAACCTGGCGCGGATTGCTGATCAGGCGCACCTCGATATGTTGTTCTTTGGTGATGTGCTGGGCTTCTACGATGTGCTGGGTGGCAACGCCGATGCGGCAGTGAAATGGGCGGTGGAAGCACCGGCCAACGATCCGTTGATGATCATTCCGGCGTTGGCGGCCGTGACGGAAAACCTGGCATTTGGTGTCACGGTGACCACCAGTTATGAGCACCCGTTTACCCACGCCCGGCGCTTCAGCACGCTTGATCACCTCACCAATGGGCGAGTGGGCTGGAACATCGTCACCTCTTACCTGTCCAGCGCCGCCCGCAATTTCGGGCTGGAGCAAATGATCAAGCATGACGATCGCTATGAGCGCGCCGAAGAGTTTCTCGATGTGGTGTACAAACTGTGGGAAGGCAGTTGGGCCGATGACGCCGTGGTTGCCGACAAGGCCCGCCAGCTGTATGCCAGAGGCGACCGGGTGCGCCCGATCAATCACGAGGGGGCGCACTATCGCGTGGCCGGGCCGCACCTGACCGCTCCGTCTCCGCAGCGCACACCATTGCTGATTCAGGCGGGCTGGTCGGGACGCGGTCGAGAGTTCGCCGCCAAGCACGCGGAACTGATCTTCATCGCCAAATCCAACCCGCAGGAAATCCGTCAGGGCCTGGAAGACATCTGGGCCCAGGCTGAGGCGCGGGGGCGTCAACGTGAAGACGTGAAATCGTTGACGGTACTGCGCATCGTCACGGCCAAAACCGAAATCGAAGCCCAGCGCAAATACGACGAGTTGCAAAGCAACTATCACTTGCAGGCACAACTGGTCAGTTACGCCGGCGACACCGGCATCGACATCAGCCGCTACGCCGACAGCGATGCACTCTCGACGCACACCGAAGGCCTGACCTCTTATGTGATGCGCCCCGATGGCAGTGGCAAGCCGCTGACGGCGGGTGATGTGAAAAAGCGCTTCGCCAGCGTTACCCGTGGCAGCGACCTGATTCTCGTCGGAACACCGCAGCAAGTCGCCGATCGCATTGAAGAACACGCGCGAATTTCCGGCACCAGCGGCTACATGCTCAACCCGTTGATCAGCCCAGGCAGCCTTGAGGACTTTGTCGAACTGGTGATTCCCGAACTGCAAAAGCGTGGGCTGTACCGGACTCAACCGCAAAGCGGCACCTTCCGTTCGCGGTTACGGGCAGATCACTCCAGCCACCTGCCAGCCTCGGCCTATGGGGCTTCGTTCCGCTTCGACAAGGCGCTTCATGGCTGACGCTATTTGACCGCATACACTTTGCGTACATAGCGCGTGTTTTTCCACGCGCACGGTGCCCCGCGCGCAACAAACACGCTGTCGCCGGTATTGACGGTCACGCTCAAACCCTCAGGCGTCTGCAACGTTACGCTGCCTTCGATCAGGTACATCAACTCATTGAGCTTGTGCGGGCGACCGTGACGTTCATAGGGCGTCGAGTCCCACACGCCGACACGCAGATCGGTTGTGGCGTCTTCGAAGGCATTACGTGACCGGCATTGCGGTGTCGGACCGATCAGAATCTGTTGCTCCGGCGCGGCGGAGGGAGACAGGTGTGCCAGCGGGTCAAGCAACGTCAGGCCGGGTGTCGCGGCTCCGCTGGCCATGGCGCAAAACGCCCACCGGGTGCCGGTCTGTGCTTCGATCCGCACGTCCGTGCCCCGGCCGATGACCGCGCTGGCGCCGACGGCCAGTTCCAGCGTCCGCTCCCGGGTTTTCAACGTCACATGCCCCGCATGGACTACGATCACCTCGGTGTGCGGGAAATCCTCGATATCAAGGCTTGCGCCTGCTTCGACGATGCCTGCAGATATGCCGTCGCTCCCTGACCAGGCAACCTGACGTCCGGTCGGGAAAGGGTCTGCGGCGTTCAAGGGTTGCTGTTTGAAAGCGGTGTCGACGCGACTGCCATCGGCACGAGCCAACAGCATGATGCAAGGTTCGGACATACGGGTGAAGCTCCAGGTCTTGAGGGGATTTCTTGGGGGGCGACCAGCGCCAGCGCGATAGTCAGCCGATGGCTTGAGTGACCAGGGCAAACTGCCGAACGCCATTGTTTGCTTGCGGTGCTGCACCGCGGGACATTTGTGCCACGGTGTCTACTTTCTTCAGGCCGGCTGCTTCCAGCCAGTCGGAAAGGCCACAATCCGCTGGAATATCAATGCGCACAAAGGCATCCGGTATCCCGGCCAGCAATGTGGCGATCAGGTGTTGGGCTTGCTCAAGGTTTTCGGCGATCAGCGGGCCGATGCAACGACCGCGACCGAATGGGCGCAGCAGGGCGAAGGCCTGCAACTGACCGTCACGCACAATGCCCACCGAATGCTCGACGACGGCGAACAGATCGGTAAGCACCGCTCGCCGATCCAGTCCGCTCCCGGCATTGGCCAGTTCCAGCACCCGCGCATGATCCGACTCGCGCAATGGGCGGCATTCTTCACCGTCTGCCAATGGCCCGGGCACGGGGGCTTGCGCCTGGCCCTGGTGCTGCTGAATCCGGCCAAACTCGACAAAACCCTGACTGGCGTACAGCGGTGCGCCGGCCACGGTTGCATTCAATATCGCCGTGCTTGACTGGCAAGCCTGCAGCGCGTGTTCCATGAGCTTTCGCCCGATGCCCTGGCCCTGGTATTCGTCACTGACAATGACCAGGCCAATGGTCGTGAAATCACCTTGCGGGCAGGCAAACGCGGTGCCGATCAAACGCTCGCCATCGAGTACGACAAAGCCCTTGCTGACCCGTTGCAGCATGGCCCAGTCGTCAAGTCGATGGGGCCACTTCAATTGCACGGACAGTGCATGAGCCTTGGGCAGGTCGTCGGCAGTCATCGGCCGATAGACGTAGGAAGGGAGCGGGGTGGACATGGCGATTCTCCGATCAAGAGTGTGCGCTGGCGCCGGGTTTTGCGGCGAGGTGAAGCCTGTATCCCATCTAGATGAAAGCCTGACAAGGGGGCAGGGAATATTCGGCAGATTCCGCGAAGCACGGTCCCGAAGACCACACTTACTACTTAATCCGGGCCTTGTGTCGGCAGCAAATGCTTGGGCCTTTTTACCCTATAAAAGGCTTGTACCGAGTCTCGTCGCTCAGGCGCAGGATGTAGGTTCAATCGCCTCGATTCAGAACCGGGCTGACAGGCGCCGCAGCAACTGATGCCAAGGCTGCGATGGGGCGCAGTTTCTGCGGGCAAAGTCGCTGTCGGAAATCAAAAGCGCCAGATAAAGGCCCATAAGTGCGCATAAACAGGGGCTTTGCCCAAGGCTGGAGCGCACCGCAAAGTCTGCTGAGTGGAATGACCAAAACGGTGATTTGTATCGAACGGAGGTCGCTTTTAACGCCATCTGCTGATTTCACGGTGTTGTAATGACGGTGTGCTGCAGCGTTGCATCGCTACTGCGCAAACCAGGCAAGTGCTTGTAGCGCCATTGACCTCAACGAACTTCAGGAACGCACTCAATGAGCTTTCTTCGCCCCAAATTCATTACCTTCGACTGCTACGGAACGCTGACCAATTTCCACATGGGCACAATGACCCGCGAACTCTTCGCCGATCGCGTTCCCGCTGAGCAGATGGATCAGTTCGTCAAGGATTTCTCGGCCTATCGCCTGGATCAGGTCATGGGCGACTGGATGCCGTATGACGAGATTCTCAAGACCGCTCTGGCGCGTACCTGCAAGCGTTGGGGAATCGAATACCGCGAAGAAGGCCAGCTGTATTACGACGCCGTTCCGACCTGGGGCCCGCACCCGGACGTACCGGCCGGCCTGTCGAAAATCGCCGACAAGATTCCTCTGGTGATTTTCTCCAACGCCAGCAACAGCCAGATCATGTCCAACGTCGAAAAACTCGGCGCACCTTTTCACAAAGTCTTCACGGCCGAACAGGCACAAGCCTACAAACCTCGTCTGGCGGCGTTCGAGTACATGCTCGACAACCTCAACTGCGGCCCGGAAGACATCTTGCATGTGTCCTCCAGCTTCCGTTACGACCTGATGCCGGCCCACGACATGAAGATCAAGAACAAGGCCTTCGTCGCCCGTGGTCACGAAGTACCGGGCAACGCCTTCTACAGCTACCACCAGATCCCGGACATCGGCGGTCTGGCCGCACTGGTCGGCCTGTAACGACATCCTCATTGGCAAAGGCGGGATTGAACATGGGCAGTGAATCCTACTGGCTCGACAGCGCACCGGCCTTCACCGGCGCACAGCTCGGCGGTTTGCCCGGGCAAGTCGATGTGGCCATCGTCGGTGGCGGTTTCACCGGGCTGGCGGCGGCCCGGGCCCTGGCGCTCAAGGGCGCCAGTGTGGTGGTGCTGGAGGCCGGGCGGGTGATCGGCGAGGCTTCGGGACGCAATGGCGGGCAGTGCAACACGGGGGTGGCGCAGGATTACGCCAGCCTCAGCACCAGCCTCGGTGCCGACCGGGCGAAAGCCTATTACCAGGCTTACGAAAGTGCCGTGCAAAGCGTTGTGTCGCTGGTCGAGCAGGAGCAGATCGCCTGTGACCTGCTGCGCAACGGCAAGCTGAAACTGGCGGCAAAACCGTTGCACTACGAAGGCCTGGCCCGCACCTGCGAGCTGATCCGCAACGAAGTCGATGCCGATGTTGAATTGCTGTCTGCCGAACAGACCCGCACCGAAGTCAACTCTGCGCAGTTCCATGGCGGCCTGTTGCAGCGCAATGGCGTGCAGATGCACGTCGGGCGTTTCGGCATCGGTCTGGCAGAAGCGGCGGTGCGTCACGGTGCACTGATCCATGAGGGCACCTCGGTGCTCGACTGGAAAGCCCGGGCCGGCGGTTATCAGGTCAACACCAGCAAGGGTTCGCTGCACGCCGGGCAGGTTCTGCTGGCGACCGGTGCCTGTCAGCACGGTAGTCTGGGCTGGTATCGGCGGCGAATCGTACCGGTGGGCAGTTTCGTGATTGCCACCGAGGTCCTGCCGCGGGCGTTGATCGATCAGTTGCTGCCGGGGCGCCGCGCTTATGTCACCAGTCGAATGATCGGTAACTACTTCCGCCTGACCCCGGATAACCGTTTGCTGTTTGGCGGGCGCGCGCGGTTTGCCATGTCCGACAGTGTCAACGATGCCAAGAGCGGCAAGGTGCTGCAGGCGGCGATGGTCCAGATGTTCCCGCAACTGGCCGGCGTCAGGATCGATTACTGCTGGGGCGGCCTGGTAGACATGACCTCCGACCGTTTGCCGCGAGCCGGCCAGCACGGCGGCGTGTTCCACTCGATGGGTTACAGCGGCCACGGCGTGCAGATGTCGGTGCACATGGGGCAGGTGATGGCCGATGTGATGGCCGGCAATGCCGAGGCCAACCCCTGGCGTGAACTCGACTGGCCGGCGATCCCCGGGCATTTCGGCAAGCCGTGGTTCCTGCCTTTCGTGGGCGCCTATTACCGCTTTCAGGACTATTTGCATTGAGCTGATGCTGTGGCTTTACCGTCGTTTGCGTTTCCAGGACGTTCCGGCCAACCGGAACACTTGAGCCTTCTTAATTTCGACAGGTAGCACTGAAATGACTGATCACAAGAACGACTCACCTCTGATCTCGGGCGAAGCAAGCCTGCGGGTGTTCGAAGGCCTCAATCGCGGCATGTCACGCCGTCACGCGTTGCAAATGCTCGGTGTGGCCGGCGTAGCGGCTGCCGGCGCCGGCAGCCTGTTTGGTGCTGCCGGCAAACTGTTGGCCGACGATACGGCGACGCCGGGCAAAGGCAAGCCGGGTGGGCGGATACGTGTCGCCGGCATGTCCAGCTCCACGGCTGACACCCTCGACCCGGCCAAAGGTGCGCTGTCCACCGACTATGTGCGGCACTACATGTTCTACAACGGCCTGACCCGTTTCGACGCGCACCTGGTGCCGCAACTGGAACTGGCCGAGCGCATCGACAACACCGATGCGACCCTGTGGACGATCACCCTGCGCAAGGACGTGACGTTCCACAACGGCAAAACACTCAGCGCGGCCGACGTGGTGTTCTCGCTGTCACGACACAAGGATCCGCTGACCGGCTCCAAAGTCATGCCACTGATGGAGCAATTCGCCGAAATCAAGGCCACGGGGGCCAACGAAGTACAGATTCGCCTGACTGCACCGAACGCCGAATTGCCGTCGATTCTGGCCGTCTCGCATCTGCTGATCGTTCCCGAAGGCACCACTGACTTCAACCAGGGCATTGGTACCGGACCGTTCAAGGTCAAGGAGTTCAAACCGGGCGTACGTTCGGTGGCCGCACGCAACACCGGCTACTGGAAGCCTGGCCTGCCGTACCTCGACGAAATCGAATTCATTGCCATCGGCGACGAGCCGTCGCGGGTCAACGCGCTGCTGTCCGGCGACGTGCACATGATCAATGAGGTCAACCCGCGCTCCACCGACCGGATCAAGGCCAGCGCCAAACACCGGGTCGTTGATGCGCCGTCGGGCAACTACACTGATTTGATCATCCGTCAGGATCAGTTGCCCGGTCAGAACGCCGATTTCACCCAGGCGATGAAGTACCTGCTCGATCGCGAACAGATCAAGTCGGCGGTGTTTCGCGGCTTTGCCGTGGTCGGCAACGATCATCCGATCGCGCCCGGCTCGCGCTACTACAACAGCGACCTGCCGCAAACGGTCTACGACCCGGAAAAAGCCAAGTTCCTGCTGAAAAAAGCGGGCATGGAAAACATCAGCATGGAGCTGTTTGCGTCGCCTGCCGCAACGGGTTCCGTCGATATCGCAGTGCTGTTGCAGCAGTCGGCCAAACAGGCCGGGCTCAAACTCGACGTCAAGCGCCTGCCGAGCGACGGCTACTGGTCCAACCACTGGATGAAGCACCCGATCAGCTTCGGCAACATCAACCCACGTCCGAACGCCGACGTGATGTTCTCGCAGTTCTTCCAGTCGAAGGCGCCGTGGAACGAGTCCGGCTGGAAGAACGAGCAGTTCGACCAGTTGCTGATGCTCGCCCGCGGTGAAACCGACGATGCCAAGCGCGGCAAGATGTACGCGGACATGCAGACTCTGGTGCACGACCACTGTGGCATCGGCATACCGGTGTTCATCAGCAACATCGACGGCGTCGATCAACGGATCAAGGGCTACGGCAGCAACCCGCTCGGCGGCTTCATGGGTTACATGTTCGCCGAGCAGGTCTGGCTGGACGCTTGAACAGAGCCGTCGAAATGAACGGCAAGCCAGGTGCAGGAGGGTAGGCGATGAATAGCAGCACACTGTGGTTGATCGGTCGACGGCTGGGCGCCGCGATCGTGACTTTGTTGATCGTATCGATGGTCGTGTTCGCGATCACGGCGGTACTGCCTGGAGACGCGGCACAACAATCCCTTGGCCAGTTTGCCACCCCGGAACAGGTGGCGGCGCTGCGCCTGAAACTGGGACTCGATCAACCCGGTGTGGTGCGTTACCTGCACTGGTTGATGAGCCTGCTCAGTGGCGATATGGGCGTGTCGGTATCGAACGCGATGCCGGTTGTCGAGCTGATGGCCGGGCGTGTGCCCAACACCCTGATGCTGGCGGCCGCCACGGCGCTGGTGTCGGTGCCGGTGGCGCTGGTTCTCGGCATCGGCTCGGCGATGGGCCGGGGCGGGCGGATCGACAGTGTCCTGAGTTTCACCACCCTGGCCATGGTCGCGGTGCCGGAGTTTCTGGTGGCGACCCTTGCGGTGCTGATCTTTGCGGTAAACCTGGGCTGGTTGTCGGCGCTGTCCTATGCCAGTGACATCACTTCACCGTGGCAATTCATGCGCACCTACGCCTTGCCGGTGATGACGCTGTGCTGCGTGATCGTTGCGCAAATGGCGCGGATGACACGCGCGGCAGTGATCGACCAGCTCGACAGCCCCTACGTGGAAATGGCCCGGCTCAAAGGCGTCAGTCCGATGCGCATCGTACTGCGCCACGCTTTGCCCAATGCCATCGGGCCGATTGCCAATGCGATTGCGCTGAGCCTGTCGTATCTGCTCGGCGGGGTGGTGATTGTTGAAACCATCTTCAACTATCCCGGCATCGCCAGCCTGATGGTCGATGCCGTGACCAACCGTGACATGGCACTGGTGCAGGCCTGCACCATGTTGTTCTGTACGGCTTATCTGGGTCTGGTGCTGATTGCCGACCTGTGCGCGATTCTGTCCAATCCGAGGCTGAGAAACCAATGAACAATCTCATTGTGAAATCGACGCCTGCGGCCCCCGATCTGTCAGCCGGCAAGGTGTCTCACGGTCCCGTGTGGCTGGGACTCATCGGCGCGGCCATCTGCGTTATCTGGTTGCTGGTTGCGTTATTCGGCCCGTGGCTGGCGCCGCATCCGGTCGGCGAGGTGGTCTCGGGCAACGTGTTCGACAACATCAGCGCGGTGTACCCGTTCGGCACTGATTATCTGGGCCGCGACATGCTCAGCCGGGTGCTCGTCGGCGCGCGCTTCACCGTGGGCCTGGCGTTGATTGCGGCGGTGCTGGCCAGTGCGCTGGGCACCGGTTGCGCGCTGCTGTCGGTGGTGTCGCCGAAATGGCTGGACGAAGTGATCAGCCGCTTGATGGACGCCTTTATCTCGATCCCGAGCAAGATGCTCGCGTTGATCATGGTTTCGGCGTTCGGCTCTTCAGTGACCCTGCTGATCAGCACGGCAGTGTTGAGCTTCGCCCCGGGCGCGTTCCGTATCGCGCGCAGCATGGCGGTGAACATCGAAGCGCTGGAGTACGTGCAGGTCGCCCGAACCCGTGGCGAGCGGCGTTTGTACATTGCTTGCGTGGAGATCCTGCCGAACATGCTCAACCCGGTGCTGACTGACTTGGGCTTGCGGTTCGGTTTCATCGTGCTGCTGCTCAGCGGCATGAGTTTTCTCGGGCTGGGCGTGCAACCGCCGGATGCCGACCTCGGCTCGCTGGTGCGGGAAAACATCGGCGGCCTCAATCAGGGCGCCCCGGCCATCGTCATCCCGGCGCTGGCCATCGGCACCCTGACCATCGGCGTGAATCTGTTTATCGACAGATTGTCGTCGCGACGTAGTCGCCGCACGGGAGGCCATTGAAATGACCCAATTGATTCGAGTTGAAGACCTGCGCGTGGTCGCTTGCGGCGAGCACGGGGAAACCGAAATCGTCAAAGGCGTGAGCTTTGCCCTGGAACAAGGTGAAGTGCTGGCGTTGATCGGCGAATCGGGCTCGGGCAAGACCACAATTGCCCTCGCTCTGTTGGGGTACGCCCGACGGGGCTGTCGGTTGTCCGGCGGCGTGGTACAGGTCGGCGAGCACGACATGCTCGCGCTCAGCGAGCAGCAATTGCAGGGCCTGCGCGGTAATCGGGTGTCGTATATCGCGCAGAGCGCTGCGGCGGCTTTCAACCCGGCGAAGAAGCTGATCGACCAAGTGGTGGAGGGCGCCTTGATTCACGGCCTCGGCACCCGCGCCACCCTTGAGGCCAAGGCCATTGAGCTGTTCCGCGATTTGGCCCTGCCAGACCCGGATCACATCGGCCAGCGTTACCCGCATCAGGTGTCCGGCGGGCAACTGCAGCGGGTGATGGCGGCAATGGCGCTGATCAGTGATCCGTTGCTGGTCATCCTCGACGAACCGACCACGGCGCTCGATGTGACGACCCAGATCGACGTGTTGCGTGCGTTCAAGCGCGTGGTGCGTGACCGTGGCGCGACAGCGGTGTATGTGTCCCATGACCTGGCCGTGGTGGCGCAAATGGCGGATCAGATCGTCGTGCTCAATGGCGGTCAGATATACGAACAAAGCGCTACGGCGGCGCTCCTCAAAGGCCCGAGTCATGAATACACCCGCAGTCTGCTGGCGGCCGCGCGGCCGGACACGACGATCCGCCCACCTTGCGGAATTGCCGAAGAAACTCCGCTGCTGACCATTCGCGGCCTGACCGCCGGTTACGGCAACAAGAACACCCAGGGCATGCCGGCCATTCGTGTACTGGAAGACATTGATCTGACCGTGCGCCGGGGCCAGGCGATTGGTGTGATCGGCGAGTCGGGGTCGGGCAAGTCAACGCTGGCCCGCGTGGTGGCCGGCTTGCTGACGCCGGCATTGGGCGGGCTGACCTTTGACGGGCAACCGCTGGGCGGTTGTCTGTCCGAACGCAGCGACGAGCAATTCCGGCGAATCCAGATGGTGTTCCAGAACGCCGACACGGCGCTCAATCCGATGCACAGCATCAGCACGATTCTGAGTCGGCCGCTGAAGATGTATTTCAACCTCAAAGGCGCGGCGTTGCGCGAGCGTATCGGCGAATTGCTGGATCTGGTGCGCCTGCCGCGAGCCTTGGCCGAGCGTCGTCCGAGCGAGTTGTCCGGCGGGCAGAAACAGCGGGTGAACCTGGCGCGGGCACTGGCGGCCAAACCCGATCTGATCCTTTGCGATGAAGTGACCTCGGCGCTGGACACCGTGGTCGGTGCAGCGATTCTTGAATTGCTCCGCGACTTGCGTGAGCAGCTCGGCGTGTCCTACCTGTTCATCAGTCATGACATCTCCACCGTGCGCGCGCTGTGCGATGACGTGGTGGTGATGTACAGCGGCCACAAGGTTCAGGCCGGCAGCCGCCAGTCGTTTGCGCAGGCGCCGTTCCATCCCTACACCGATCTGTTGATTCACTCGGTGCCGGAGCTGCGCCAGGGCTGGCTGGAAACCTGCGGGACGACTTGCGGCGAACTGCCGCCCATCGGGCCCAAAGCCAATGTCGCCGAGCTGTGCACCTTCCTCAATCGCTGCCCGGTGCGCGTCGATGGCCTGTGCAACCGTACGGCACCCAACCGCCGAATCATCGACGGTGGCAGTGAAATTCTTTGCCACCACGACAGCGTCGAACTGCTGAAAACCCAGCGGGACGTGACCACCTTCAATCAGGGAGCCTATGCATGAGCGCTCGTTTTGTGAGACTGGCCGAGCAGGGCCGGGTGACCGTCGGGTTGACCGTGGATGGCGTGCCCATCAAGGCGTTGCAGGGCGACACACTGATGGTCGCATTGCTCACTCAGGGCGATGCGCTACGCCAGTCGGAATTCGATGCCGGTCGACGTGCCGGGTTCTGCCTGATGGGTGCCTGCCAGGATTGCTGGGTGTGGACGCGCAGCGGCGAACGTCTGCGTGCGTGCTCCAATGAAGTCCGTGAAGGGCTGGATCTCGTCACCACACAACCGGAGGCGACATGGCCACTGCACGGGTAGTTATCGTCGGCGCCGGCCCTGCGGGGATTCGCTGCGCCGAGACGTTGGTGAAGGCCGGCTTCAAACCGGTCCTGATCGATGAAAATCGCCGCGACGGCGGCCAGATCTATCGGCGCCAACCCGAAGGTTTCACCCGCGACTACCGCGCGCTGTACGGCACTGAAGCGGCCAAGGCGCGCGACCTGCACGAGAGTTTCGAGCGCTTGCGCCCACACATCGATTACCGGCCCGACACGCTGGTGTGGAATCTGGTGCCCAGGCAGTTGAGCTGCGTCAGTCAGGGTCACCATACGACGGTGGACTTCGACGCGTTGATCCTGTGCACCGGCGCCACGGACCGTTTGATGCCCATTGAAGGCTGGCAGCTGGCGGGCACCTACAGCCTCGGCGGGGCGCAAATCGCGCTCAAGTCGCAGGCGGTTTCCATCGGCCATCGCGTGGTGTTCATGGGCAGTGGTCCACTGCTGTATCTGGTGGCCAGCCAGTACGTGAAGGCCGGCGCCAACGTCGCCGCGGTGCTCGATACCTCGCCACTGAGCAAACGCATCGTCGCGCTGCCGAAGATGCTCGCGCGGCCCGGGGTGTTGCTCACCGGGATGAAGCTGTTGGCGCAGTTGTACCAGGCGAAAATACCGGTGCATCTGGGGATCAAGCCGGAGCTGATATCGGGAGATGCCACCCACGGCGTCAGTGGCGTGCGCGTGCGCTCAGCCAAGGGCGAAACCCTGGACATCGAGTGCGATGCCGTGGCCCTGGGGTATCACTTGCGTCCGGAAACCCAGCTGGCCGATCTGGCCGGGTGCCGCATGCGTTTTGATGAAGCGTCCGGCCAATGGTGGCTGGCGCTTGATGAAGAGGGCCGCACGTCGGTCAGCGGTGTGTATGCCGCCGGCGACGGCGCAAAGATCCGCGGTGCCGATGCGGCTGAACATGCCGGACGTCTGGTGGCGATGGCGCTGCTGGAGGATCAGCAACAACCGGTGGATGCCGGTTTGCGCGCAGAGCAACGGCGTGCACTGGCGGTGATGGATCAGTTCCGCCTCGGTCTGGCGCAGGCATTTCCCTGGCCCGCCGAACAGGCCGGGGCGTTGCCGGATTCGGCGATCGTCTGTCGCTGCGAGATGATCAGCGCGGGCGAACTGCGCCGTACGGTCAGTGAAAAAGGCGCGTGTGAAGTCAATCGGGCCAAGGCTTTCAGTCGGGTCGGCATGGGCCGCTGCCAGGGCCGCTACTGCTCGCAGGCCGGCGCCGAAGTGATTGCCGCCGCGGCCGGCGTCAATGTGCAGCAGGTCGGCCGTCAACGCGGTCAGGCCCCCGTCAAACCGTTACCGATGGTGATCATCGAGGAGCCGTCATGAACCCGCAGAAAAGTGATGTATTGATTATCGGCGGCGGCATCATGGGTGCGGCGTCAGCGTTTTTCCTGCGCCAGCGCGGGCACTCCGTGACGCTGCTCGAGCGCGACCTGATTGGCCAATACGCCAGCGGCGTCAACTTCGGCAACGTGCGGCGTCAGGGTCGTTATCTGGGGCAACTGGAGCTGGCCAACCGTTCCTTTGCGCTGTGGAAGCGCTTGCCGGAGCTGATTGACGACGATCTGGAGTTCATCGCCAGCGGCCACATGCGTGTGTGTTACCGCGAAGACGAAATTGCCGAGCTCGAGGCGTATGCCGCTGCACCGGAGGCGGCGCAACTGGATCTGCAGGTCTATCGCGGCACTGAACTGCACCGGCGCTTTCCGTTTCTGGGGCCGGACGTGAAGGGGGGCTCCTACGCACCGCACGACGGTCACGCCAACCCGCGTCTGGCGGCGCCGGCATTTGCCCGGGCGGCGCGGCGGATCGGTGCGCGTATCGAAGAACAGACCGAAGTGGCCCAGGTGCAGAAAACCGCAGGCGAGTTCAGCGTCACCACCACCGATGGCCGGCAATATCGCGCCGCACAACTGCTGATCACCGCCGGGGCCTGGGGCGAGAAACTGTCCGCGCAGTTCGGCGAACCGGTTCCGCTGGACACCCATGGCCCGCAGATGGCGGTGACGGAACCGGTGCCGTACGCCTTGCCGACGGTGATCGGCGTGTTCACCAAGATCCCTGAGGAAGTCATTTATTTCCGGCAGATTCCGCGCGGCAACATCATCATTGGCGGCGGCTATCGCAGCAAACCGGACATGCTCAATCGCCGCGCCTATGTCGAGCCGCGCAGCATCCTCAACCAGATCCGGCAAATGCGCCGACTGCTGCCGGGCGTCGGCAATCTGAACATCATCCGGGTCTGGAGCGGCATCGAAAGCTATCTGCCGGACTCGCTGCCGATCATGGGGCCAAGCGGTACGGTCGATGGCCTGTATTACGCGTTCGGCTTCTGTGGCCATGGCTTCCAGTTGGGGCCGGGCGTCGGTGACGTCATGGCTGAATTGATCAGTACCGGCAGTACCTCCACGTTGATTGAACCCTTTTCCATACGCCGGTTCGCCCCCTTGGCCGAACAACGGAGCAAAGCTTCATGAAACCCCGTGTACTGGAGATTCTCAAACGATTGATTGCGTTCGATACCGTGTCGTCGGAATCGAACATGGCGTTGATCGAGTACGTTCGCGAGCTGCTGCTGAGCAAGGGCATCGAGTCGCTGATCGTCAAGGACGAAAGCGGCAAGAAGGCCAATCTGTTTGCCAGTACCGGTCCGAAAGACCAACCGGGCATTCTGCTGTCCGGACACACCGACGTGGTGCCAGCAGCGGGGCAGGCGTGGACGGTTCCACCGTTCCAGGTGACGGAGCAGAACGGGCGGATTTACGGGCGCGGCAGTTGCGACATGAAAGGCTTTATCGCGCTGGCCATCGACGCGATGCTTGACGCTGCTGAACATTCCCTCAGCCGTCCGCTGCAACTGGCGCTGTCACACGACGAGGAAATCGGCTGCGTTGGCGTGCGGCGTTTGCTCGATGTGCTGCACCTGGCGCCGGTGCGGCCGTTCCTGTGCCTGATCGGCGAACCGACCAACATGCAGTTTGTGCTGGGGCACAAGGGCAAGGGCTCGTACCGCACCTATTGTCGGGGGCTGGAGGCGCATTCTTCGCTGGCGCCGCGCTCGATCAACGCGATCCACTTGGCCTGCGATTTCATTGCAGCGTTGCGTGAATCCCAGCGTCAACTGCAGGAGCAGGGCGCCCGGGATGCCGATTACGACGTGCCTTACACCACCGTGCACGTGGGCCAGATCGGCGGTGGCCGGGCGCTGAATATCGTGCCGAATCTGTGCACGGTGGATTTTGAAGTGCGCAATTTGCCGGCCGATGATCTGGAACAGATCCTCGCGCAGATGCAGGAGCGTGCCGAGGTGATCGTGCGCGAGGCGCAGAAGCTCTCGAGTGTGGCAGCCATCGAGATTGAAACGGTCAACGTCTATCCCGGACTGGACACCCATCCGAGCGTCGAAGCGGTACGGTTCCTGAAAAATTTCGCGGCGCCGGATACTGCGACGTCCAAGGTTTCGTTCGGTACGGAAGGCGGGTTGTTCAAGCAGCGTCTGGATGTGCCGGTGGTTGTCTGCGGGCCAGGTTCGATCGAGCAGGCGCACAAGCCCGACGAGTTTATCGAGATCAGTCAGATGGAAGCGGGGGAGCGCTTTCTGGAGGGTTTGCTCGGTTCGCTGAAACGATAGAAAACAGCAGTTCTGCTGTTCCACCGCCAATTTCAGCAGCCGACACTGTCCGCTACGCGCTTTCAGCATCCTCATCCGTCGAGTCTCCCTAGACTGGAATCTGTCTCGGATCAGGACTCGACCATGCTCAAGAATCGTTTGAAAGACCCCGGTCTTCTCGCAGAACTCGCTTATGTGAACGGCCAGTGGATCGGCGCCGATGACCGCGCGACCCTGGATGTCGTCGACCCGGCCAGCGGCGAATTGATCGGCCGCGTGCCCGCCATGCAAGGTGTGGAAACCCGACGCGCCATCGATGCCGCCGAGCGGGCCTGGCCCGCCTGGCGGGCACGACCGGCCGCCGAACGTGCGGCGCTGCTGGAACGTTGGTATCAGGCGATGATCGACAACCTCGACGATCTGGCGCTGATCATGACCTGCGAACAAGGCAAGCCGCTGAACGAAGCCGAAGGTGAAATCCGCTACGGCGCGGGTTTCGTCAAATGGTTTGCCGAAGAGGCTCGGCGGATTTACGGCGAAACCATGCCGGCGCCCAGCGGCGACCGCCGACTGTTGACCCTCAAGCAACCGGTGGGGGTCTGCGCGGCGATCACGCCCTGGAACTTCCCCAACGCAATGATTACCCGCAAGTGTGCACCGGCCCTGGCGGCGGGGTGCCCGATCATCGTCAAACCGTCGGATCTGACGCCGCTGTCAGCGCTGGCGTTGGCGGTGTTGGCTGAGCGCGTCGGCATTCCGGCCGGGGTGTTCAATGTGCTGACCGGTATGCCCGCCGGGATTGGCGAAGAGCTGACCGGCAACCCGACGGTGCGCAAGATTTCTTTCACCGGTTCCACAGCGGTGGGTCGTTTGCTGATGCGCCAGAGTGCCGAACACATCAAGCGATTGAGCCTGGAGCTCGGCGGCAACGCACCGTTCATTGTGTTTGACGACGCTGATCTTGAGCAGGCGATTACCGGGATCATGCTGAGCAAGTTTCGCAACGCCGGGCAGACCTGCGTCTGCGCCAACCGGATTCTGGTACAGAACGGCATTTACCCGCGTTTTGCCCAGCGTCTGGTCGAGGAAGTCGGCAAGCTCAAGGTCGGCAATGGCCTGCAAGACAACGTGACCATCGGCCCGCTGATCAACAAGGCGGCCGTGAGCAAGGTGGCCCGCCACATCGATGATGCCTTGAGTCAGGGCGCGCAGCTGCTTTGCGGCGGCGTTCCCGAGGGTGACAGTCAATTTGTGCAACCGACGGTGCTTGGCGATGCCCACGCCGGCATGCTCCTGGCCAACGAAGAAACCTTCGGCCCGGTCGCGCCGCTGATGCGGTTCACCGACGAAGCCGAAGCCTTGGCGCTGGCCAACGCCACGCCGTTTGGCCTCGGCGCGTATTACTTCACTCAAGATTTGCGTCGCTCATGGCGTTTCGGCGAAGCGCTGGAATTCGGCATGGTCGGCCTCAACACCGGAATCATCTCCATGGAAGTCGCGCCGTTCGGCGGCATCAAGCAATCGGGGCTGGGCCGTGAAGGCAGCAAATACGGTCTTGACGAATACCTTGAAGTCAAAGCCTTCCACATCGGCGGCTTGTAACTTCACAACAACGGGGAGCCACAACTGATGAGCAAGGTCTTCAAGATCGCCGCGATTGCCGGCGACGGGATTGGCAAGGAAGTGCTGCCCGAGGGGCTGCGGGTGCTGGAGCAGGCCGCGAAAAAATGGCAGCTGGACTTGAGCATTGAAGTGCTCGACTGGGCGCATTGCGATTACTACCTGGAACACGGGCAGATGATGCCCGAGGACTGGTTCGAACAGCTCAAGGGCTTCGACGCGATTTACTTCGGCGCCGTGGGCTGGCCGGAGAAAGTGCCGGACCATATTTCCCTGTGGGGGTCGCTGCTGAAATTCCGTCGCGACTTCGACCAGTACGTGAATATCCGCCCGGTGCGCTTGTTCCCCGGGGTGCCATGCCCGTTGGCCGGGCGCGAACCGGGGGACATCGATTTCGTGGTGATTCGCGAGAACACCGAAGGTGAATATTCATCGGTCGGCGGCAAGATGTTCGAAGGCACCGAGCATGAGTTCGTGCTGCAGGAATCGGTGTTCACCCGCCGGGGTGTCGACCGGATTCTCAAGTTCGCCTTCGACCTGGCCCAGACCCGGCCACGCAAGCGCCTGACCGCAGCGACCAAGTCCAACGGCATTTCGATCAGCATGCCTTATTGGGACGAGCGCACCGCGCTGATGGCTGCGCAGTACCCGCAGGTGACGTGGGACAAGCAGCACATCGATATCTTGTGCGCGCGCTTCGTTCTGCAACCGGATCGGTTCGATGTGGTGGTGGCGTCGAACCTGTTCGGCGACATCCTCTCCGACCTCGGGCCGGCGTGTGCCGGAACCATCGGCATTGCGCCGTCGGCCAACCTTGATCCGCAGCGACGTTTTCCGTCGCTGTTCGAGCCGGTGCATGGTTCGGCGCCGGACATCTATGGGCAGAACATCGCCAACCCGATTGCGATGATTTGGTCCGGGGCGCTGATGCTCGATTTCCTGGGCAACGGTGACGAGCGTTATCGCGCAGCACACGACGGGATCCTGCAGGCGATCGAGCGGGTGATCGCCGAGGGCCCGATCACCCCGGACCTGGGCGGGAAGGGCTCGACCCAGGATGTCGGCAGGGCCATCGCCGAGTTCCTCTGAAGCATCGTCATCCTCTGCACGAGTGAGCCTGCTCGCTCGTGCAGAGGGTCTGAATCAGTAACCTTTGCTGCGGTCGATCTGACCGCTCATGGACTCGCCGCGCTCGAAGCGGCGGATGTTTTCCAGCAGGACAGCAAATGCGCTTTCCGGCTGGGTCATCGCCGCGATATGCGGCGTCAGCAGAATCTGCGGATGGCCCCAGAAGGGATGATCCGCCGGCGCCGGTTCGTTCTGCACCACATCCAGCACCGCGCCGCTCAGTTGCCCGCTGTCCAGCGCCTGGAGCAAGTCTTCTTCCACCAGATGCCCACCGCGCCCCATGTTGATCAGGGCCGCGCCACGCGGTAATTGCCGAAACAACTCACGATTGAGAATGCCACGGGTCTGCTCGGTCAGCGGCAATACGCAAATCAAAATGTCGCACTGGCTCAGAAACGCCGGCAGTTGCTCGCGACCGGCAAAGCACTCGACGCCGGCAATCCGATGCGCACTGCGCGCCCAGCCCTTGAGGGCAAAGCCTAGTGGCTGCAAGGTGGCGAGAATCTGCTGCGCCTGAGTACCGAGGCCCATCACCCCCACCCGACGCTGATGCGCCGGCTGCAGCAGGTGCGCCTGCCAACACCGCGCGATCTGCTGCTGGCGATAGCGCAACATGTCCCGGTGCAAAGCGAGCACGGCAAAACTGGCGTACTCGCACATGCCTTGGGTGATCCCGGGATCGAGCAGGCGCACCACCGGAAGACTTGGCGGGATACGGCTCAGGTCCAGTTGATCGACGCCGGCCGACAACGCGAATAACACCTGCAGATTCGGCAGCACCGTCTGCAGATCTTCTGGCGCCTGCCACGCCGCCAGGTATTTGATGTCTGCGGGATCGCCGATGTCCGGCCAGGCGCGCCATTCGATGTCCGGGGCATGTTCGGCGAACAGTGCTTTCCACCGTTCGCCGCGCACGGGGTCAGCTTTGTAGAGCAGGGCCATGGTCAATTCCTGAGGAGGTTGAAGGTGCTCCCATCATCGCCCAACGCCAGAGCAGGATCTGTCGAAAGCAGCGCTGCGAACACTGCGCGCCACGTCATATACGCACGCGCCCGGCAGATTCGGCGGCCTGAAGGAATCTGCCGTTTGGCAGGGTGAAAACAGTCGATCCGGATTTCTCAGGGGCCAAGTTCGGCGTAGTTCGTTCCGCACAAGTCTTAATCTTAAGACCCTGTGTAACCACCTCCTGCATTCACTCCGGGCTGCCGGACTTACGAAGGGAAATGCCATGAACAGCCAAGTCGACCAAACGCCTCATTTACTCCGTCAGCGTGATCAGTTCGTGCCACGCGGACTGGTCACCGCTCATCCACTGGTGATTGATCGCGCCCAAGGGGCTGAATTGTGGGACGTGGACGGTCAGCGTTACCTGGATTTCGTCGGCGGCATCGGCGTGCTGAACATTGGCCATAACCATCCAAAAGTGGTTGCAGCGGTGCAGGCCCAATTGCAAAAAGTTTCGCACGCCTGTTTTCAGGTGGTGGCCTACAAGCCGTATCTGGATCTGGCCCAGCGTTTGTGCGAAATGATAGGCGGCGAGGAACACTACAAAGCGGCGTTCTTCACCTCCGGTGCCGAAGCCGTGGAGAACGCGGTCAAAATCGCCCGCGCTCACACCAACCGCTCTGCGGTGATCTCCTTCCGCGGCGGTTTCCATGGACGCACCTTGCTCGGCACCACGCTGACCGGCATGAGCCAGCCCTACAAACAGAACTTCGGGCCATTCGCGCCGGAGGTGTTTCATACGCCCTATCCAAATGCCTATCGCGGCGTTACTAGCGAAATGGCGCTCAAGGCGCTGGACGAGTTGCTCGCCACTCAGGTTGCGCCTGAGCGGGTTGCGGCGATCATCATTGAGCCTGTGCAGGGCGACGGTGGTTTCCTTGCGGCGCCGGCACAGTTTCTTCAGGCATTGCGCGAGTTGACCCACAAGCACGGCATCGTGCTGATCCTCGATGAAATCCAGACCGGATTCGGCCGCACCGGCAAGTGGTTCGGTTTCCAGCACGCCGGCATCCAGCCTGACCTGGTCACCGTCGCCAAGAGTCTGGCCGGGGGGCTACCGTTATCGGGCGTGGTCGGCAGAGCTGAAATCATGGATTCGCCACTGCCCGGAGGCCTCGGCGGCACCTACGGCGGCAATGCACTTTCCTGCGCCGCGGCCCTGGCGGTGATCGACGCTTACGAAGAAGAGAAACTGCTCGAACGTGGCGATGCATTGGGCAAGCGCTTGCGTGAAGGTTTGCTGCAGTTGCAGCGCCGTCACCCGCAAATCGGTGACGTACGTGGCACCGGTTTCATGCTGGCCATCGAGCTGATCAAGAACGATGAAGCGCGCTCCCCGGACGCTGATCTGAACCAGCGTGTGATTGATGAAGCGCGCAAAGGTGGCTTGCTGGTGATCAAGTGCGGCGTTTATCGCAACGTCCTGCGCTTCCTCGCGCCACTGGTGACGACCGAAGCGCAGATCGATGAAGCGTTGCAGATTCTGCAGGCTGCATTGGCACGGGTATTGAACTGATGTCCGCCGGGTTCAGCGGCGCGGTCGCTGGCCAGCGTCGCTGAACCTTTTTGGCGCACGGATTGATGAAACGCATCATCGGAGGCGGTGTACACCATGGGGCTGACTGATTATCGAGCACTGCTCATCGATTGCGACGAAGTCCTGGTTGACCGTGATTCGGGTGTCTGGACAGCGCTGCAGCCGTTGCTCGACAGCCGGGGCGGGCGCCCGGACAAGGAACAGGTGCTGGGCGAATTTCGCGAGGTGGTGCAGGGGCTCTATCCGCGCTTTGCCGAACTGGGCTTCAGTGGATTGCTGTGTTTTGCCCATCGCCAATTGGCCGAGCGCTGGAGCCTGAAAGCCAGTTGGGAGGAGGGCATGAGTTTCGCGCGCTCTGCTGCCAACTGGTCATTGTTCGAAGACGCGCCGGGAGCGATGCTGTACTTGCGCAAGTTTTATCGCCTGTTGGTGGTGGGCGACCGGGATGCCGAGGATCGCGCCGTGTTGTGCGAGCATCTGGGGATTGTGGCCGATGACTTTATTTCGCTGGCCAGCGATCCGCTGCGGGACGAGGACTGGTTGAATGCCAACGAGCTGAAGCCGGAGCACATTCTGCGGGTGACCCGACCCGCTGCGCGCGGCGTGGCGCTGACCGATGTGTGTCTGATCGGGCGCGAACGGGGCCAACAGCCGACCCCGTGTGCTGCGGATTATTGCATCAACAGCATGGCTGATCTGGTCGCACAGCATCAGCAGTGTTTACGGCGCTGATTTTGCTAGTAGATTGTCCTACAAATGGCAGTCAAGAGGTTCGCAATGGAAGGTTTAGTCAAACTGGACCGCATCGACATCAGTATCCTGGTTGAGTTGCAGAGGGACGGGCGCATGACCAATGTCAGCCTGGCCGATGCCGTGGGATTGTCGGCCAGCCCCTGTCTGCAACGGGTCAAACGGCTGGAATCGGCCGGGTACATTTCCAGCTACAAGGCACACCTGAACCTGGCGAAGATCACCGAATCGGTAACGGTCTTCACCGAAATCACCCTGAGTGACCACAAGCGCGAAGACTTCGCCAAGTTCGAGTCGAACATTCGGCTGGTGGATGAGGTGCTCGAGTGCCATTTGATCAGTGGTGGCTACGATTATCTGGTGCGCTTCATGACGCGCAGTATTCAGCACTATCAGGAAGTGATTGAAAGCCTGCTGGATAAAAACATCGGCATTTCCAAGTACTTCAGCTACATCGTTATCAAGTCCCCGGTGCTCAAGGACGGTGTGCCGTTGCGCAAGTTGTTGCGGCACTGAAGTTCCCTACATCCATCAGGTGCGAACCAACAGGGGACAGCTGACTGTCCCCCATTGTGTGCTAGCCACCAAAGCCCACGATGGCTTTGGTTTCAAGATATTCCTCAAAGCCGTAGACACCAAATTCACGACCGTTGCCCGATCGTTTGTAGCCACCGAACGGGGCCATGGGATTCCAGGCCGGGTGGTTGAGCAGTACTTGTCCTGCGCGGATGCGTGAGGCAACGGCGCGTGCCTGATCAAGGTCGCGGGATTGAACGTGAGCGCTCAGTCCATACACCGTGTCGTTGGCGATCGCGACAGCCTCATCGAGCGTTTCATAGGCAATGATGCACAGCACTGGCCCGAAGATTTCCTCCTGGGCAATGCGCATGCTCGAATCAACCTCGGAAAAGACAGTCGGTCGGGCATAGAAGCCCGTTTCATGACCAGGCACGCGGCCTGGTCCGCCGCAGACGAGTTTGGCCCCTTCATTCAGGCCCGATTCGATCATGGCTTGCACGCGCTTGAACTGAGCCTCATTGGCTATCGGACCGAGTACCGTTTCTTCAGATTGTGGATCCCCCACGATGATCGCGTTGGCGGTTGCAGCGGCCAGCGCCTCGACTTCCGCGAGCCGGTCCCTGGGTACGATCATTCTGGTCGGGGCGCTGCAGGATTGCCCGACGTTGCGAAACGCCGTCATCACGCCCAGTGGCACGACGTTGGCGAAGTCGGCATCGGGCAGCAGCACGTTGGGTGACTTGCCGCCCAGTTCCTGGGTGACGCGTTTCACTGTAGGAGCGGCCGCCTGTGCGACCAGCGCACCTGCGCGGTTTGATCCGGTGATCGAAATCATATCGATATCCGGGTGCGCAGCCATGGCGCCGCCGACCTCGGGGCCCGTGCCATTGACCAGGTTGAAGACACCCGGTGGCAGGCCGGCGTCATGCACCAGTTGGGCGAAAAGAAGGGCGCTCAACGGTGACAGTTCGCTGGGCTTCAGCACCACCGTGCATCCGGCCGCAATCGCTGGAGCCACCTTGGCGGTGATTTGATAAAGCGGCCAGTTCCAAGGGGTGATGAGACCGCAGACACCGATGGGTTCGCGTTCAATCGCGGTGCCGCCTTCAACCGTCTGGAAGCGATAGGTGGACAGCAGATCACGGGCAATCCGAACGTGTTCGGCCGCCAAAGGCACTTGCATCGCTCGGGCAAAACCGATGGCAGCACCCATTTCCTGAGAGAGCGCCTGCGCAAGCGGCTCTTTTCGCTCAAGGATCAGGTCGTAAATCTTGCCAAGAAAACCCGCGCGCGCTTCGGCGGAGGTCGCAGACCAGTGAGGAAACGCCACACGCGCCGCAGCGACGGCCCGATCAACGTCTGCAGCCGACCCGCTGGCGACCTCTGCAACTACGCTTTCAGTCGCCGGATTGACCACGGGCAAACTGCCAGGCGTTGCCGGCGAACACCAGCCACCATTGATATAAAACTGTCGAGACGTATGCGAATCCACGGCGTAGGTATTCGAAGATTGTGTTGTCATCCAACTAGCTCCTTAAAGGACTGATGGGGGCTGTTAACAGCAGGGGGGAGGGAGGGAAGAGCAGCGCCAGGGCACCGGTACATGCGGTGTCCTGTGGTTTGAATAAGCTAACAAAAGGGCTCAGTCGAAATATGCCGTTCTTGAAGTCGGCAAGGGATAATCTGCTGTATCTCAGGGGCGGACGTTGTCTCTGTTTTATCTTTCCAACCTGACAGGTCGCACGCATTCATGCTCACCAATCTCTGGTACGTCGTTCTTCCATCGTCGCAGTTGACTGACGGACTTATGCCGGTTCGTTTGCTCGGACAGCCTTTTGTTGCGTTCCGTGATGACGCTGGCGTCGCTCACGTGCTTTCGGATGTTTGCGTGCATCGCGGCGGATCGTTGTCGGGCGGCAGAAGGGTGGGCAACAGTGTGCAATGCCCCTATCACGGCTGGCGATTTGGGGCGGATGGGGTTTGCACGCATATACCTGCGCAGCCGGACCTGCGAATTCCCGCGAAGGCCCGCGTCGACGCCTATCCGACGCTGGAGCGTTACGGCTGGATCTGGGCATTTCTAGGAGACCTGCCTGAGCCTGAGCGTCCGCCGCTACCCACACTCGACTGGATCGACGATCCTGCCGTGCGGGTGGTATCAGGCCATTTTGACTGGGAGGCCAGTTGGGACCGGATTATTGAAAACGGCCTCGATTTTGCGCATGCACCGTTTGTTCATGGCTCAACTTTTGGCGATCCGGATCATCCCGAGATTGAATCGTTTGAAGTCGAAAGCGATGCGTGGAGCGGCAGCGCACAGATGCTCATGCGCAGGCCTGCGCGCAAAGGGATGTTACGGCGAAAATCATCCACCGAGTTTGTCAGTGTGGTCACTGTGCCGGGGTTTCATTTGTCTGGTCCGTGCACGACGCTAGAGCTTGAATTACCCAATGGATGGCGGATCTACATCGTCTCGGCGCATGTCCCGATTGACGCCAATCGCACGCGAACCTGGTGGATGATGGGCAGAACATTCCTGCGTTCCCGACTGCTTGATCGCAGGTTCATTGCCAGCAATATCCGTATTTTCGAGCAAGATCACGCGGTGCTGAAAAACGTTCGGCCCGAGCGCGTGCCGGACTCGTTTCAGCAGGAGGTTTCATTGAAATCCGATGCGCTGCAAATTGCCTTTCGCAGAGGCGTGCAGGCACTGGAACTGCGTGGCTGGCGAATCGATGAAGAACGTCTCGCGCGCACGTTTACGGGGCGTATGGCGTGCGCAGTTCCCAGCCCCGAACGTCGTCATGTTCGCGCTTGGGCGATTGAGCCCATTCCCTTGGTGGACGTTACCCACGAACGAGAATAGAGGGGTGTCGATCTGGCACTCAGACACATGCCAGATACAAATGCCTTGCAGAATGGGACGGCACATCTGCAACGCCAGTCCAGAAGGAAACGCGCAAATGAAGTTCAAGCTGAATCTCTTCAACAATTGGGTACGCCAGATGGCACGCTTGATGGTGGGCATGCCTGATTACGATAACTATGTGGCACTCCGAACCGCCAGTCATCCAGGCGAGCCGGTAATGACCTACAAAGAATTTTTCGAGGAGCGGCAAAAAGCCCGTTACGGCGGACGGCAATGCACGACGCGTTGCTGCTGATTGGGTCCTCAGCGCGCTCGTCGTCCATCGCCTTCAGATCTCCTCCTCTATGACTTTCTGGGCGACGGCCTTGATTTGCTGCGGGTCATTGATGTCCAGCTGGACGGTGTCGATTCCCGGATTGGCCCGAGCAATCTCATCCAGCAGGGCCTGGCGACGGCCCGCGATGATGACCTGATTGCCGCGCTGGACATGGCGTTGGGCATGGTGGAAAAGGATCTGGGCACGGACATGGCCCGGTCGGTGGCGCACAAACTGGTCATGCATCAACGGCGTTTGGGTGGGCAGTCCCAGCATTCGGAACTGCTTGCGCTTGCTCCAAAGTCGGACCGTATTCAAAGCGCGCTGGAGTATGCGCGCACGCACCTGGACCGCCCGCTCAGCGTGGAGGAACTTGCCGACGTCGTGCACTTGAGTCCCAGACAATTCACCCGGGTATTTACTGCCGAGACAGGCCAGTCACCGGCCAAGGCTGTTGAAAGCCTGCGTCTGGAGGCCGCTCGCGTGATGATCGAGCAAAGTCGTCACAGCCTGGATCGCGTGGCGAAGGAAACGGGGTTTCGAGACCGTCGCCACATGCGCGAAGTATTCATGCGAGGGTTTGGCGTTCCGCCGCAGGCAGTTCGACGGGATGCCAGGCGGATCGGCCAGGAGAATCCATCTGATCGGGGCGCTCATCCGTAAGCACCCCTATCAGCCAGCGGTCAAAGCCAGGACTTGATTTGCGCGCAGACGGCGTCGGTGGAAATGCCGTAGCGATCATGCAGTGTCGGCAGCGCGCCGGCGTCGAGGAAGGCGTCGGGCAACGCGATCTGCCTGAACGTCGGCGTCACTCCGTTGCGCAGCAGTACCCCGGCAACCGCTTCACCCAGCCCGCCAATAATCGAGCTGTTTTCTGCGGTAACCACCAGCCGGCCAGACTTGCGGGCCTCGGCGAGAATGGTCTGTTCATCCAGCGGTTTGATCGTCGGCACATGTAGCACGGCGACATCGACGCCATCAGTCTGCAGCGCCTTGGCGGCCTCCAATGCGCGCATGGTCATCAAACCGGTCGAGATGATCAGGACATCGTTGCCGGTGCGCAGGGTCTTGGCCTTGCCGATCTCGAATTGATACCCGTACTCATCCAGCACCAGCGGCACGTTGCCGCGCAGCAGCCGCATGTAGACCGGCCCCTGATGCGCGGCGATGGCGGGCACGGCCTGTTCGATTTCCAGTGCGTCACAAGGGTCGACGATCATCAGGTTGGGCATCGCCCGGAAGATCGCCAGGTCATCGGTGGCCTGGTGGCTGGGGCCGTAGCCGGTGGTGAGGCCGGGTAATCCGCAAACGATTTTGACGTTTAGGTTTTCCTCGGCGATCGCCATGCAGATGAAGTCATAGGCGCGGCGCGAGGCGAACACCGCATACGTGGTGGCGAACGGTACGAAGCCTTCGCGGGCCATGCCTGCGGCCGCACTCATGAGCAACTGTTCGGCCATGCCCATCTGATAGAAGCGCTCGGGATGGGCCTTGGCGAAAATGTGCAGGTCGGTGTACTTGGACAGGTCAGCGGAAAGGCCGACGATGTCCGGACGCTGATCTGCCAGTGCAGCCAATGCATGGCCAAAAGGTGCTGAGCGGGTGGCTTGGCCTTCAGAGGCAATCGAGGCAATCATCGCCGAGGTGGTCAGGCGCTTCTTGATCGGTTCGCCAGTCGAGGTCGGCGTGTTGGCGGCGTTGCTCATTGGTTTTTTCCTTCTTCAAGCGTGGTCAGTGCCAGATCCCATTCGTGTTCGTCGACGCGAATGAAATGGGTCTTTTCGCGGTTTTCGAGGAAGGGCACACCTTTGCCCATGGTGGTGTCGCAGATGATCACCCGTGGCTGAGCGCCGGGGTGGTGGCGGGCGGCATCGAAGGCTTCGACCAGTGCGTCCAGATCATTGCCGTCGACGCGCTGGGTGAACCATCCGAACGCTTTCCAGCGATCCACGATGGGTTCGAACGACAGGATCTCGCTGGAGTGGCCGTCTGCTTGCTGATTGTTGACGTCGACGATGGCGATCAGGTTGTCGAGCTTCCAGTGCGAGGCCGACATCACGGCTTCCCAGGTCGAACCTTCGTTCAGCTCGCCGTCCGACAGCAGGTTGTAGACGAACGATGTCGAGCCCTTGCGCTTGAGACCCAGGCAGGCCCCGACGGCGATGCCCAGCCCCTGACCCAGCGAACCACCGGTGATTTCCATGCCCGGCGTGTAGGCAGCCATGCCCGACATCGGCAGTCGGCTGTCATCCGAGCCGTAGGTTTCAAGCTCATCCAGCGGAATGATCTCGGCTTCGATCAGCGCCGCGTACAGCGCAATCGCGTAGTGACCGATCGACAGATAGAAACGATCACGCGGCTCCCACGCCGGGTCTTCGGGACGATAACTCAGCGCATGGAAGTAGGCGACCGCGAGCAGGTCGGCGGCACCGAGGGCCTGACCGACGTAGCCCTGGCCTTGCACCTGGCCCATGCGCAAGGCATGGCGGCGAATGTTGTGGGCGCGCTCGGCCAGCGTCTGGGGTGTTGTGAATGAAAGGTTGGCAGTCATGGTGAATTCTCCTGTGAATCAACGATTGACCAGAGCGGCGGGAATGCGCAGGACCAGCGAGGCGCCGATCAGCAATACGCCGGTGATCAGATACATGCCGATAGCGCTGGAGCCGGTGAGTGTGGTTATCCAGCCAATCAGGTAGGGCGAGCAGAAGCCGGCAAGGTTGGCGAAGCTGTTGACGGCGGCGATGCCGGCCGCGGCGGAGACACCACCGAGCAGCGTGGTCGGGAGCATCCAGAACAGCGAGGTCGCGGACAGGATGCCTGAAGCCGCCAGGCACAGACTGAGAATGGACAGCATCACATTGCCTCCCATCAGCGCCGCGAGGGTCAGGCCGATGGCCCCGGCGATCATCGGCACGATCAGGTGCCAGCGGCGTTCGCGATGTTTGTCGCCACTGCGTCCGACCAGCAACATGGCGGCGATGGCACAGAGGTACGGCAGGCTGGTCAGCAAGCCGATCTTCATCGGATCGGAGACCCCGGCATTACGCACAAGGGTCGGCAGCCAGAAGGTGATTGCGTACTGCCCCATCACCACACAGAAATAGATCCCCGCGAGCAGCCAGAGGCGACGGTCACGAATGAATTCGCCCACGGACGCATGCGTCACTTTCTGCTGGTCGTCCTCCGCCAGCTCACGAGCGATCAGGGCTTTTTCGTCGTCGTTGAGCCAACTGGCCTGATGCACGCCATCCTTGAGATAGCTGAGCACCAACAGTCCGACAACCACCGTAGGCACAGCCTCCAGCACAAACATCCATTGCCAGCCGGCCCAGCCGTGCATGCCGGCGAAGTGGTTCATGATCCAGCCGGAGAGCGGGCCGCCGACCATGCCCGACAATGGGATGGCGATGAACCACAACACCGTCATGCGCGCACGCCGGTAGGACGGAAACCAGTAGGTGAGGTACAGCAGCAGACCCGGCGCCAGGCCGGCTTCGGCAATGCCCAGCAGAAAGCGCAGGGCGTAGAACTGCCAGGCGGTTTCGACGAAGGCGAAGAGGGCGGAGACAATGCCCCAGGTGATCATGATGCGCGCAATCCAGACTCGCGCGCCGACCTTGTGCAGGATGATGTTGCTGGGCACTTCGCAGAGAAAGTAGCCGATGAAGAACATGCCGGCGCCCAGCCCGTAGACTGTTTCGCTGAGCGCCAGATCGTTCATCATTTGCAGTTTGGCAAAGCCGACGTTGACGCGATCGAGGTAGGCGCACAGGTAGCACAGCATCAGGAACGGCATCAGGCGCCATGCGGTTTTACGGTAGGCGTTGGAACGCACCGCCGAAACGGCTTCGAGCGACAGGGTAGTCATGATGGTCTGATCTCTTGTTTTTATTGACCGCCGGGCAAGAATGCCCGGCCGTATCATCGATCCAGAACCGCACGGGCCGCGAGGCCCGCCACGTGTGTCAGTGAATCAGCATGCCGCCGTTCACATCCAGGGTAATGCCGGTCAGATAGGAGGACAGGTCGCTGGCCAGGAACAGCGCCGCATTGGCCACATCCTGCGCCTCGCCCAGACGACCCAGCGGAATGCCGTCGATGATCGCGTGGCGGCGCTCGTCCTGCATCAGGCCGCCAGTAATGTCGGTGTGAATCAGGCCGGGAGCAATGGAGTTGACGCGTACGTTGTCCGGCCCCAGCTCACGCGCCATGGCCTTGGCCAGGCCCAGCACACCGGCCTTGGCGGCGCTGTAATGAGGCCCGCCAAAAATGCCGCCGCCGCGCTGCGCGGAAACCGAAGACATGCACACGATGCTGCCGCTGGCTTGCTGGCGCATGAGCGGAATCACCGCCTGGGACATCAGCAACGTACCGCGCAGGCTGACGTCCAGCACCTTGTCGTAATCACCGGGGCGGATATCGAGGGTTTTGAGGGGTTGGGTGATGCCGGCATTGTTGACCAGTATGTCGATCCGGCCGAAGTGTTCGATGATGGTGGCGACAGCCTGCTGCACCTGAGACTCGTCGGCGACGTTGGCAGCCAGGCCGAGATGACCCTCGCCCAAAGAGGCAGCGGCATCGCGGGCAGCGGATGCGTCCAGATCCAGAATCACCACCCGGGCGCCATGTTGAGCGAAGGTCGTAGCTGTCGCGCGGCCGATACCACGTGCGGAGGCAGCACCTGTGATGATCGCGACTTTGCCTTGAAGAAGCATGGGAGAAAACCTCTGATTGTTGTTATTGAGTCGGTCCGTGCAGAACCGATGACTCAGCTTGTCTCCCGTAACGACCCTGAGCAATAACGCAAACTTCACTGGATGCTGAAAAAAATTCAGCACTCGCCAACATGCGGTTGCGGTGTTTGAATAGCCGAACGCCCGGCCTCAGCCACTTGCAGCGGAATAACCATCATCATGAGTTCATCTGGCGAAGCACCGCCAATCCTGCCACCCCTGAAAGCCATTCAGGCCTTTGAGCAAACTGCGCGCTTTGGCAACGTCGCACGTGCGGCCGAAGTGCTGGACCTGACGCCCTCGGCAGTCAGTCACCAACTGGCCAAACTCGAGGCGATGATCGGGCGACAGCTATTCCTCAGAACGGCGAGGGGAGTGACGTTGACGCCCGTGGGCGAGCAATACCTGTCCGAGATATCCGGCATCCTGCACAGCCTGGCGGTGGCAACAGAGCGTGCGACCAGTGATGTCAGCCTAGACTGCCTGCGATTGCATTCGTCACCCAGCTTCGGCCTGTTGTGGCTGATGCCGCGCCTGGAACAGTTTCGCGAGAGCCATCCCGACATTCAGCTCAATCTCTCATGCTCCTATGAATCGCTGCACTTCAGTCGGGACAAGATCGACGTGGACATCCGCCACGGCATGCCGAACTGGCCAAGTTTCGAAGTGCGCACGTTGCGCAACGAAAAAATCGCAGTCCTCGCATCACCCAAGCTTCTGGAAAAACGCCCCATCCGCGCCGTCGCCGACTTGCTGGACTGCAACCTGATCCTGTCGGAAGCGACGCTGATCAAGTGGCCGCAACTGTTTGCTCAACACGGGCTGTCGCGCCCTGAACGCCCCTATACCTTGAGCTTTGACCGCTCCTACATGACCCTCGAGGCCGCCAGCCACGGTCTTGGTTTTGCACTGGAAAGCACGCTGCTGGCGCAGGACTACCTGGCGCGCGGCGAGTTGGTTGAAGTCATTCCCGGGCTGAGTGCCCCGATTACCGCGCACCACCTGGTTTTCCCGAGGGCGCATGCGGGGTTTCCCCGGGTGAGGCGTTTTCTGGAATGGATGCAGCGTGAGTTGGGGCATGACTTCAGTTACTGATGCTGGCGCGATCGGCGAGGTATTGGGCGTCATGCGCAAACCTCAAAGCGTGGTGGTCTGCCCGTTGCGATCCAGTTCATACACTTTGTTGCCCTGCAATTTCTCCTTCAACCACCGCTCCGCCTTACCCAGCGGCCGCTGCCGCGCCCAAAGCAAATCCACACCAATCTGCCAGTCCGTATGCGGGTACGCCGAGAGCAGCAATTCCACCAGCTCACCCTTGGCCAGTTCACGCTGTATGAGTTGGCGGGGCAGGGTGGCCCAGCCGAGTCCGGCGCGGACCATTTCCAATAACGCCAGATAGCTTTCAGCCTGCCACAACTGGGTCGAACGCAGGTATTCGCTGCTCGGCAGTTTGCTCGCGTGGGCGCTGAAGGCCAGGCGACGATGGACGTGCAGGTCCTCGAACGTGACGTTTTCAAGTTGCGCCAATGGGTGCCGAGGATGGCAGACGTGCAGCATGATCAGTTTGCCCAGTTGCTGGAACGCCAGCTCCTTGGGGTAGCCGGGCTGCGAGAACGCCACACCGAGTACCGCTTCGCCGCTGCTGACCAGTTCGCTGACGTCGCCATGGACCGGATGACGGATGATCAAGTCGACGAAGGGGAATGCTGCTTCGAAAGCTTTGAGCACCGGCATGATCGGGCCGTACGGCGTTTCAATGGCCAGTGTCAGGCTGGGTTCTACGTTGTCCGAGAGGCAGTCGGCGTGGGCTTCAAAGGTCATGCAGCGTTCGAGCACGGCTTCGGCCTGCACCAGTAATTTGTGGCCGCTGGCGGTGAGGGCAGGGCTGCGGTTGCTGCGATCGAACAGGTCGACGCCAAGGTCGGTTTCGAGGTTGGCAATCGCTGCGCTGATGGTCGATTGGGTCTTGCCCAGTTTGCGCCCGGCGGCGGAAAACGATCCGCTTTTGACCACTTGGACGAACATCTGCAGTTGATCGAGTGAGAAGCGCAAGCGTTGAACTCCCGGTTCGAAATGACGGTTTGGAGTGGCTAGCAGATGCCAGATTCGTGCCATCGGAAAAAGCGATGGTTGCTAATTTGTTTCATCGCAATAAACGTTCAAATATGGCCCCGCGTCAAAACGATCTCCGGGGCGGATCCTCCTTTCAAACGCCCCGAGCATGCCCGCTATCTCAACAGATGCCGCACTTTCAGGAGCGTGTGAAATGACCACACAACGCATTCATCCGGTGGACGAGGTTTTGCCACTGCGCCAGTTGTTCACGTTTGGCTTGCAGCATGTTCTGGTGATGTACGCGGGAGCGGTGGCGGTGCCGCTGATTCTTGGCAGTGCGATGGGGCTGACCTCGGCACAGGTGGTGTTGCTGATCAACGCGAACCTGTTGACCTCTGGTGTGGCGACGCTGATTCAAACCCTCGGTTTCTGGAAGTTCGGCGCCCGCCTGCCGCTGATTCAGGGCTGCTCGTTCATTGCCCTGGCGCCGATGATCATGATCGGCAAGGAGTTTGGCCTCAGTCAGATTTTCGGCGCGGTGATCGCGGCGGGTTTTCTCACCATTGCGCTGGCACCGGTGTTCAGCCGCTTGCTGCGGTTTTTTCCGCCGGTGGTGATTGGCAGCCTGATCACCATTATCGGCATCTCGCTGATGCCGGCCGCGGCGATCTGGCTGGGCGGTGGCAATCCCGATGCGGCCGATTTTGGCAATCCCGCAAACCTGTTGCTCGGTTTGGCCACGGTCAGTGTGACGCTGGTGATCTACGCCAAATTCAAGGGCTTCATCGGCAACCTCAGCGTGCTGATTGGCCTGTTTGTCGGCAGCCTGATCGCAGCGGCTTGCGGCATGACTCACTTCAATCGGGTCAGCGAAGCGGCGTGGCTTGAGCTGAGTGCGCCGATGGCGTTCGGCGCGCCGGAGTTCGCGCCGGTGCCGATTCTGATCATGACCCTGGCGATGCTGGTCATCATGGCCGAGACCACCGGCAACTGCCTGGCGATCGGCAAATTGACCGGAAAACCGACCACGCAACACACCCTCGGCAACGCATTTCGCGCCGACGGCTTGTCGACCATGCTCGGCGGTTTGTTCAACAGCTTTCCTTACAACGCCTTCACCCAGAACACCGGTTTGATTGCGCTTTCCAACGTGAAAAGCCGCTTCGTCGTGGCCGCTGCCGGGGCAATCATGGTGCTGATGGGCCTGTTCCCGAAACTCGGCGCGTTGATCGCCGCGGTGCCGACGCCGGTGCTCGGTGGCTGCGCGATTGTGATGTTCGGCATGACCACGGTGGCGGGGATTCAGGAACTGTCACGGGTGCAATTCGAGGGTACGCGCAACGGCATTATCGTCGCCGTGTCAGTGAGTGTCGGGGTGCTGCCGATGTCCTTTCCGGCGCTGTTCGAACACGTCGGCCCGACCCTGAAACTGGTGCTCGACAGTGGAATTTTCCTCGGAGCGATCACCGCCATCGTCCTCAACGTTCTGCTCAACGATGAAAAAAAATCGACCGAAACCATCGGCGCTACATCGGCTGAACTGGCCGACTGACTTTTGTTTTCCACTGCCCTGGAGTTACCCATGAATCAATTGACTGAACTCATCCCGGCTGGCATCAGCGCGCTTGATCTGAAACTACTGCGCCAGACCATCGCCTTGTCCGAGGCATCGAAGCAACGCGGTCGCCATCCGTTCGCGGCATTGGTGGCCGACCGCAACGGCAAGGTGATTGTCGAAGCGGGGAACAACTCGATGCCCCCGGAAGGTGATCCGACGCAGCACGCTGAGTTGGTGGCAGCGGCGGCAGCGGCAAAACTGCTGTCGCCGCAGGAGTTGGAACTGTGCACGCTGTACACCAGTGCCGAACCTTGCTGCATGTGCGCCGGCGCCGTGTATTGGACGGGGATCGGGCGGGTGGTCTATGCCTTGTCGGAGCATGCCTTGCTGGGTTTGACGGGGGACCACCCGGAGAACCCGACGTTCTCGCTGCCGTGCCGCGAAGTGTTCGCCAAGGGGCAACGCAAGGTCAGCGTGTTGGGGCCGATGTTGGAGGGGGAGGCCGCTGAAGCGCACAGAGGGTTTTGGTCCTGACAGGTTTGAAACGAAGCTTGAGCGGTGTGAGGTCGCGCACTCGCCTGCAACGTCTGCGATAATGACGCCCCACTGAGGCGCGAAGGCATCGAGTGCTCGTCTCGGCATCCGGAATCAGGCTTTGGAGGACTTTATGCGTGACATTATTGATGGCTTTCTGCGGTTTCAGCGCGAGGTGTATCCACAACGCGTCGAGCTTTTCAGGCAGCTCGCGACAGAGCAAAACCCAAAGGCGTTGTTTGTCACATGCTCGGACAGTCGTGTAGTGCCTGAACTGCTCACACAGCGTGAGCCGGGTGAGCTGTTCGTGATCCGCAACGCCGGCAACATTGTGCCGTCATATGGTCCTGAACCGGGTGGTGTTTCGGCTACCGTCGAATATGCGGTTGCAGTGCTCGGGGTACGGGACATTGTGATCTGCGGCCACTCGGATTGCGGAGCGATGGGCGCGATTTCACGCTGCACGTGTCTGGATCATCTTCCGGCAGTTGCCAACTGGCTTCGGCACTCTGACGCCGCGAAAGCGATCAACGCGGCGCATGAGTTCGATACGCCACGCGACAAGCTCGATGGCCTCGTTCGTGAAAACGTGATCGCACAACTGGCGAACCTGCGCACCCATCCATCGGTGGCGCTTGCGCTTGAGCAAGGACGCTTGAATTTGCATGGCTGGGTCTATGACATCGAGGCGGGCTGCATCGATGCGCTGGATGGTGCAACTCGGCGCTTCGTCAAGCTTTCCGATTCACCGACCACCGTTGCCGTTGCTGCGCGCGATGCTGGTCAGTTGTAACTCGCGGAAGGACTGCACGTCGCTGATGACGAGAATTCTCTAAGCATGCGTTGAGTCAAGGGCTGGGCACCTTATGCCAAGCCTGCGCTCGCGCTATGCGTTTTGCCCGAAGCAGAGGACTGCCGAGGCCGTCGCGGCAGTCCTTTGCCTCTTTGTCTCAACTTACTCCTGGAGTGAGATCCAACCGCTCGCCTGTGCAAGAGTGGCACTGCCGGCGCCAGTGGAGCCTGGCCAGGCTTGTAAGCGCTTTCCCTGTCCACCGCAGCGTTAACTTGGCTACGTCGTACAAATGCCAGAGGGCCAGCGGTTGTATTGGGTGCATCCAATGCCTCGGTTCGTCGATCATGAGCAACACTGGAACATCATCCGAATCGCACCTTACGCCGAGAGTTAATCAGGCTCTTGGAGCGAGCTGAACCATTCGGCATAAGGGGAGTTGACGACCAGCCGCCGGTTGAAGTCAGCGCTTCCATCAGCCCACCAGACAGGCCCCCGTTCCCCGAGGGCCACTTTGGCCATTTGTACCTTTTCCCGAGCGCGCTTGAGTTGCGACCCGTCTTGCGCACTCTTAGCGTTCTTGACCTCTCGTCGAGCGGCCATAAGCGCATCGACAAGACGCTGGCGCACATCTTCATCCAAAGACGGGTTGGAACATCGCCATAGCCGGCCTTTGACAACAAAGTAGCGACCGTCTGGTGTCACTGGATGCATTCCTGTCTCCGACCGTTCAAAGAGCACTTCTCCAAAAATTCAGCAAGGACGGCTATCTCGGTTTTCGGGCAGGAAGGCGATTGGCTTGTTTGACTCCAAGCAGTATTCCCAGTACTAGCGCGGCGCCTGCCGCCAGAAGTATTGGATATGGATGTTTACCTGACATCCGGACGCCCTCGACTCCGAGTTGATCGCTTGCCGGAGCAGGTCGATGTCGTGATGACGATGGAGTAAGACTGCTTGGACTGGCAGGGGAGTCGACATCTGCCCTGTACGGCATTTCGTTCAAGGGCAAACGCGCACCGTCCGCGAGAGTCAGGGTGAGGTCCTCGACAGTCCCGGCGAGTCGATCGGGAAACACCGGCTCACCCGTGGGATCAAGTTCATCGTAATAAAACTGCTTTCCTTCCAGCCAACCTATGGCCGTCATCAATTCCGGGCCAAGATAATATTTTCCGTCGAGGAAGAAACCCGGGAAATGTCGCGTGCGTTCGAGACTGTCTATGGTGTAGCGCTCGCCTGCCTTCATACCGGTTGCTGGGTCGATCATGATGAAATCCTCAGATTCGCTGGTGTTGCGATAGAGGACGGGGCCTGGCGCAACGTTCCATCGAGATTACCGAAAGGCTGTGCTTCGTCAGACCTTTTGAACCTAATTCGAAAACTGTTGCTCAACCGGGAAATGTACGGGGTGGGTGAAATGAATGCTTTCAAGAATCAACTGACGCTTGAGCAGGAATCCAGATTGAAAGCCCTGGATGCCTGGCATCGTGCATTGGAGAACCGAGCGTTACGCATGGAGTGTCCCGATGCCTATCACGAGGAACTATTGCGCCAGTCTGATGAGATGCATCGGTTGGGTATGTTGACCGATTCCGAATGGCGTGACCTGAGAAGGGAGGCAGATGCGGCCTATCTGCGTGCGGTCGCCGGTAAGGATTATCACTGAGGTCATTCAGCTCATGTCTATTGCCGACGAAGCCAGGGCGATGTCCGACCCAGACAGCAATCCGATCACGGGTGCGGACCTGGGGGCGGGTGTGAAAGGCGAACCACAACCTTAACGACGTGACCGCACGCCAAAGGGCGTGCGGTTTTTTCATCTCAAGACAACAGGAGGGTGCGATGTCCGAGCCGTTGACCTCATATGGCGCAACACTTCGCTCACGGTTTGTTCGGTTCTCAAAATCCGGATGGGGCGGGCTAGCCTTCTGGTCAATTCTGATTGGCGTGACGCTTTACTTGCTGATCAGCGGGTATGGTGCCTTCGTCGGCGCCAACAAACAAAATCTGCACTTTGCATTTCTCGGCGGCATGTCAGGCTTCGCTGCGACGGCCATAGGTGCGGTGGCAGCGATCGCGTTACGTGATATCGCCGCCAGAACGCAGGACATCATGCTGGGCTTCGCTGCCGGGATGATGCTGGCCGCCAGTTCGTTTTCGCTCATTCTTCCGGGTATCGAAGCCGCCCAGGAGCTCTGCGGTAACCAGCTGCTCGCAGCCTGTGTCGTCGTTGCAGGATTGGGATTGGGGGTAGCGCTGATGATCGGTCTGGATCGCTTCGTGCCTCACGAACATGAGAAAAGCGGTCGCCGTGGGCCCGAGGTGCAGCGCATCAATCGCGTATGGCTGTTTGTTCTGGCAATCACGCTGCATAACCTGCCGGAGGGGATGGCCATTGGAGTGAGCTTTGCCAATGGCGACATGAAGGTGGGATTGCCGCTAACCACTGCCATCGCCATTCAAGACATTCCCGAAGGCCTGGCTGTGGCCCTTGCGTTACGCGTGACCGGGATTTCAGCGCTTCGCGCTGCGCTTATTGCGGTGGGCTCAGGGTTGATGGAGCCCGTAGGCGCGATCGTCGGCTTGGGGATTTCGAGCAGCTTCGCATTGGGATATCCTATAGCGCTCGGTCTGGCGGCGGGCGCGATGATTTTTGTGGTGTCCCATGAGGTCATTCCCGAGACCCATCGCAATGGTCATGAGACACCTGCAACCTTGGGGTTGATGCTCGGTTTCGGGGTCATGATGTTTCTCGATACGGCTTTGGGTTGACCCCTTACCTCCCATCCCGCACAAGCAAGAAAGATCCGGCCATTCAGTTCAGACGCTGCTGCGGTTCGGTGTGATGAAAGGCATGCTCTCTGTTAATCCGCAAACCTACTATTTCCAGCTCGCAGCCTTGATCGGATGGACAAGCCTGCTTCGCTTGTCCCGGATGCTTCAACGCACGCTGATTCTTGCCGGCGACCGCGATCCGTTAATACAGGCGTACAACGGCCATATCCTGCGCCGCACAATCCGACATTCAGAACTTCGCGTTCTGGAGGGCGAGGGACATTTCTTTGTGGTGACCAGCGCTGGACGAACTGCCGCCCTGGTCCGCGAATTTCTTCGCCGCCATTATGACGATGAAGAGAAGGCGCCGAGGATCGCGAACTGAAACACCAAGGCTGGCCTGGAGCGCACACTGGTCAGTTAATCCGCTCGTCTCATCAATAGTCGCTCTGCACCTGATAAAGAAAAGGGGAGACCCGCTATCGCGCTGCTGCTAAAGCAGCGCCTCACGCGTGCTCTTCAAGCCTGCGCACATCACCCAACGAATCACGTTGCATCGACTGCAAGTTCTTTTCAATGGTTTCGCACAGTGCTTCCATTTGAATCTGGTGTTCGCTGTGGCGAAACGGGCTTTGCAGATCGGTGCCGATGCGTTCGATGGCCAGCAGCATGAATCCCACCACGGTCGACGCCAGCGGCGTAAACCAGCCCAGGGATTCGACCAGTCCCACCGGCACGATCAGGCAGAACAGCGAAATAAACAGCCGCGGAAAATAGACGTAAGGGTAGGGCAGCGGGGTATTGGCGATCCGCTCCATGCCGCCCTGACTGTTGGACAGGTCGACCAGCGTCGACTCGAGCCGCGCCAGGCGAATACTGTCCAGATGCCCGGCCTTGTATTCCTTGGCGAGCAAAGTCGCGGAGCCGGTGAGAATATCGTTGGCAAAGTTATTGGTCGTGCCACTGCGGGCGAACTCTTCGGCGGGAATAAACGCCCGCACCTCGTCAGGACAAGGCTGGCCTTGCAGATGCGCGGCGAGGCAGTTCACATACGCGACGTGGCGACGCAGCAGAGTGGATTTGACCGGATTCACCTCGCCGCCGGCGTCGTCCAGCAGCGTCAGCACCTGCCGGGCGAAGCTGCGGGAGTTGTTGATCATCGCCCCCCACAACGTCCGCGCTTCCCACCAGCGGTTGTAGGCGCTGCTGTTGCGAAAACTGATCAATACGATCAACGCCGAACCCAGCAAGGTCAGCGGCATCAGCGGCAGGTTCAGCTTGGCGTTGAGGAACAGCATGAAGTCGACGGTGACGGCGATGTCCCACAGCAGCAACCAGAACAGAGACCAGCCCACGTAGCCCAGGGTCTTGATGATCAGGCGGTATTTTTTGACGATGGCAGCTTTCAAACGGAAACCTCGTGGCGAGCAGTTTGCTTAAACGCTTAAGCTCGGACGATGCCTGGCACCGGCAGTTCCCTGGTGAAGCAGCCAACCGTCAGTCAATCTGCGAAGCCCGGCCATCCGAATGGGCGCGGAACACTCCATCAAAACCGGGCTGAGTCTGCTGCTGGACGTCAGCCCGTCGATGAGTCGATCAAGCGTTGACCGGCACGGCTTTGGACCTGCGATACAGGATCGTTATCGGTGTGCAGCACGTCCGGCCGTCGGCACGCAGCAAAACCACATCGCTTTAAAACGCACCTCCGGAAACCGGGCGGGAAAGCCTAAGCTCATTCCAAAAAGATATTTATTTAATCTTTTTAAGATCGTTTAGCTTTTAGCAAAGAAAACGTGCAGCGCCTCGCTTGCGGCGTTTTTTTGCCTCAGGCCAACCCTGTCCGCGGTCATCGCCCGAGGCTTTTGTCCATTTTTTACCCTGGAACGGCCACATATCTGGCCGTCAGCGGTTCGGTGCCGGGAGCCCTCGTGACACTTATTAAAACCTCTTTGGCAACGGTACAAGTCGACTTGCCTGAACGATTGGCCCCACCCACCGACGATAGCGCCGAGGAGGGCGATGTTGTCCTCGAACTGCGAGGCGTCACTAAAGCTTATCTGCGCAAGGGCGGATCGCCGTTGCCGGCTGTCAACCATGTCAGCTTGAAGGTCCGGCGCGGCGAAGTGCTGTGCCTGATGGGCACCTCCGGCAGCGGCAAATCGACCTTGCTTCGTCATATCAATCGTTTGATCGAACCCACCAGCGGTGAGGTCTTGATTGAAGGTCAGGCTATCAGCGGCCTGAGCCACAAAGCGTTGCGGGATTTGCGCTCGCGGCGAATCGGCATGGTGTTCCAGCATTTTGGTCTTTTGCCCCATCGCACGGTGCTGGACAACGTTGCGCTGCCTCTGGAGTTGCGCGGCGAATCCGAGGCCGTCCGGCACGCAGCGGCCACCCGACAGTTACAGGCGATGGGCCTTGAGGGATGGGGCGAGCATTATCCCCACGAGTTGTCCGGCGGTATGCAGCAAAGGGTCGGTCTTGCGCGGGCATTGGTGACTGATCCGGATATTCTCCTGATGGACGAGCCTTTCAGCGCACTGGATCCGACCATCCGGCGAGACCTGCAAAGGCATTTTCTGGCCTTGGTACGCGAGCGCGGGATCACCACGTTGCTGGTCACCCACGATCCTGCCGAAGCGGTCCGTCTCGCTGATCGGATAGCGGTATTGCGCCAGGGACGTCTGGTGCAGTCGGGCACCCCGAAACAGCTGCTCGAGACGCCGGCCGATGCTGAGGTCGCGGATTTTTTCCGCGATTGCCTTCCAGCCGCACCGGTATTGCACGATGCCGGTGGCGCGGTACGTCAGGTTCCCGAAACGGCACCGAAGGAGCAACCGGTTCAGCCGGGCTTGCGCGGCTGGTAAGCCTTGTTGCTCGGGCCGGCAGCGCTGGCGGCGCGGGGCCGAGGCGGGTTGTTCTGGCTCGGGTTCGCCGCAGAACTCGCGGCTCTGGCCACTGCGGTGCAAGGCATTGCGAGCGCATCCTGGATATCGGTCGTGGTGGGATTGGCCGTGCTGGCGGCCAGTCGTTTCACCGCGTATTCGCTGAGCCGTCAACCGGTGCGGCGCGCCGTTTCGAGTTGGGCGTTGCCGCTGGCGGTGCTGCTGGTCAGTCAGGCATTGGTGATCTGGCGCGTGTTGACGCCCGATACCACCCAGGCGTTCTTGCAGTTCCCGGCCAGCCGCCAGGCGCTGTTACTGACTGCACAGAGCGTGGATGACTTTATCGGTTGGTCACAGGTGACGTTCGAGAGCGCTTTTGTCGGCGTGATCGTTGCGGTTCGCACGGTCATTGAAGGAATCGAATCCCTGCTCGGTTGGCTGCCCTGGCCGGTTTGCGCGCTGGCGCTGGGATTGCTGGCCTGGCGCTCGGCGGGCCTGGCCCTGGCGCTCACCAGCAGCGCAGCGTTGTTGTATATCGGCCTGTTCGGGTTTTGGGAGCGGACAATTGCCACGCTGGCGCTGGTTGGTTCGTCGGTGCTGATCGCACTGGTGATCGGCGTACCCACCGGCATTTTGCTGGCGAAGCGGCCGTTTGCCCGCAGGCTGCTCACGCCCTTGCTGGATGTCATGCAGACCCTGCCGACCTTTGTCTACCTGATTCCCGCTGTGGCGTTCTTCTCGGTGGGCAAGACCCCGGCAGTCATTGCGACGGTGATTTTTGCCCTGGCACCGATGATTCGTCTGACGTCCCTGGGCATTCAGGAAGTCCCGAAGGATGCCGTGGAAGCGGCAATCGCCCATGGAGCGAACCCTTGGCAAACCCTGGTGAAGGTGCAACTGCCGCTGGCGCGAAGATCACTGTTGCTGGGGATCAATCAGACCATTGTCATGAGCCTGTCGATGGTGGTGGTTGCTGCCCTGATCGGCGCTGGAGGGTTGGGTTACGACGTTATGACGGCGTTGCGCAATATCAAGGGCGGCGAGGGCGTGCTGGCCGGCGTGGCGATCGTGCTGTGTGCATTGATCCCCGATCGAATCATTCAATCGAGCTTGCGCAAGCAAGACCATCTGCATAACTGAACTGTGAGACTTATCGTGGCAAAACATCTATTGCGTAACTTGAGTGCGGCTGCAGTGCTGGCCTCCCTGATCGTGCCGGCCAGCGTGATGGCCAAGGACAAAATTGTCATTGGCGAGCAGAACTGGACGGGGGCCATCGCCATTCAACACATTTTGGGTGAGGTGATCAAAAGTCGTCTGGACGGTGATGTGTCGTATCTGGCCGGGGACGTGCCGGTGCTTTTCAGTGCGGCGGCCAAGGGCGACGGTTCTGTGGATGTGCTGACGGACATCTGGCTGCCCAATCAGTCGGCGGCGTGGGCCAAGTACGTCACCGGCGGCACCCGCTCACTGGTGCCCAATGCTCACCCTTATGCCGGCGAACAAGGCTTCTACATTCCCGGTTATCTGCAAGACAAGTACGGCGTCAAATCGATCTACGACCTGAAAAAACCGGAAGTGGCCAAGCTCTTCGAGCCAGTGGGCGGCGGCAAGGCCGAACTGCTGGTGGGGCCGGCGGGCTGGGAGTCGACCTATATCGGCCAGATCAAGGCCAAGGATTACGGCTTCGCCGATAAATTCGAGTCCGTGTCGACGGAAGCCCCGGTGACCTACGCCAAACTGGCCTCGGCTTACAAGGCGCAACGCGGCGTGGTGTTCTACGCCTACACCCCTGACTGGATTTTCTCGGCCTATGATCTGCGTCGCCTGGAAGAACCCGCGTTCGATGGCTACGCCCAGGACAACAAAAAAGAAGATCCTCTCTACAAGGCGGATGGCTGCTGGAAATTTGTCAGCCCGACCGTCGATCCTGACTGGCTGAACAAGAGCCACATCACCTGCGCCTTCCCGGATGCCAAGGTGTACGTCCTGGCTTCCACCGCACTGCAAAAGCGCGCACCGAAAATTGCCGAGTTTCTGCACAATTTCGCCATCGACCCGGCACAGTTGAACGGACTGATCCAGAAGATCGAAAAGGAAAAACAGCCAGCAGACGTCGCCGCCAAGGCCTGGGTTCAAGCCAACCCTTCTACTGTTGACCAGTGGTTTGCAGGGCAGGCGCAGCAAGTGAGTTCAGCCCAATGACCAGAGCGAACGTACGTGTACTCGATGGTGGCATGGGGCGCGAGTTGAAGCGAATCGGCGCGCCGTTCCGTCAACCGGAATGGTCGGCCCTCGCACTGATCGAAGCGCCCGAGTATGTGCTGCAGGCGCATCAGGCGTTCGTGACAGCGGGCGCCCGGATCATCACCACCAACAGCTATGCGGTGGTGCCTTTTCATATTGGCGATGAGCGATTTGCCGAGCAGGGAAGAGCGCTGGCTGAGCGCGCCGGACGGCTGGCGCGGCAGGCCGCCGGCGAAAGTACCGATGCGGTCACCGTGGCCGGTTCGTTGCCGCCGGCGTTGGGGTCCTACCGGCCGGATCTGTTCGATCATCAGCGTTCAGTAGCGATCCACCGCGAACTGATTGCCGGATTGCGAACGCACGTCGATGTTTGGCTGGCCGAAACGCAAAGCTCCATTGCTGAAGTGCGGGCGGTGGCCGAAGCCCGCGGAACGGATCCCGCGCCACTTTGGGTATCATTCACGCTGTTGGACGAAGAGGGCCGGGAGCCGCGATTACGCTCAAACGAGGCCGTTGCCGATGCGGTTCGCGTGGCGGCCGAACTGGGGGCCAAGGCGGTGCTCTTCAATTGCAGCCAGCCGGAAGTGATGGCCGCGGCTTTGATTGAGGCACGCGCTGTGATTGAAAACCTGGATCATCCTGTCGAACTGGGGGTTTATGCCAATGCTTTCCCCCCTGTCAGTGCCAAAGCCGAGGCCAATAGCGATTTGTTGGACATTCGTCGTGACCTGGGCCCCGAGTCCTACCTGGACTGGTCGAAGTCATGGGTTGCCGCAGGGGCCAGCATTGTCGGCGGATGCTGTGGAATCGGTCCGGAGCATATCGCCCAGTTGCATTTGCACCTGCAGTATCTAAAGGGTGAGGAGGCCGCGCATGAGTGATTTTTCAGGCGACGTTCTGTCAGAGCAGGCGACATTGGGTGCCGGCTGTTTCTGGGGAGCGGAAGCTTCATTATCCCACGTCAATCGACCGGCAGGGTGCGTACGTCGGGGCGAAATACCGTTCCGCGCTGTTTTTCAACAGTGCCGAACAGGCCCGACTGGCGCTTGTCGCCAGGCAGCAACTGGACTCCAGTGGCCAGTTGGACAAGCCAGTGGCTACGGTGATCCTGCCACTGGGTGAGTTTCAAAGGGCAGATGAAGAACATCAGCGCCACCTTGAAAAGCACGGTGGCAGTGCCTGTTCCATTTGATGCATATGCAACGCTTTTGCCGTCAAAGAGGAGCAGGGTGAAGCTGTTCTTGATCGGCTGATTTCGTCACGGCGATCCCCTTTAACTGTCAAGTCGGCTCCAGGCAGCCGACGCGCGCTAGATTTTACAACGTGTGAAGTAGTAGAGAAGCTATAATTTGCTAGCCGTCCCATGGTGACTTATAAAATACCGCCCCAGTTCGGCCGATGAGGACGTAGTAATAGACTTTAATTACAGGATTGACGGGTTCTTACTTGGAATGGCATTGACATCCAGACCGTCGATACACATAAATTTTACTGAGTCATTTTCAATCTGACTCGTTCTTCACGTAATCGGTTGCCGAGAATAACTTTGCTTAAAAGAAAGCCAGCGTCAAATTGACCGCGAAACCGTTGCCCTCCGGCCTATTTTTGGTATCGAACTCCGGTACCCAGCGTGCACTGACATTCACTCTGGCATCATTGAATTTACCGGCCCAACCGATCACCGGGCCGGCTCCCACGGCGCGACCGCGATAGCCTCCGAATAACTCAGCAGTCTGGCCTTTGTCGTCGGTAACTTGCTGCACATACCCTCCGACGATGCCTGCGCTCCAGCCTTTGCCGAACCCCTGCGTCCAGAGTGCATCTAAGGTGAAAATGTTGCCATTGCGATAGTCGGTCGCATCGTTTTCGGTGTAAAACTCCAATCCGGAGGACAGCGTAATTTCGCCGCCCGAGCCGTCGAGGTGGGTGAAGGCTAAGGTGGGCATAAACGTGTAATTATTCTGGCCAGGATTGGCCAAGCGATTATCGTTATAGGCACCCGTCGGGAGGTAAACAGGAAGGGAAAAGGAGATGTGGTTTTGCGCGTCGAAGTGATAGCCGGCAGCGATGGGTGTCACGAGAATATCGGCAAACTGTGTTCCCGTGTCTTCTGCCCCCAGCACGCGACCCCGAGGCTGGGTAATGTCCACGGTTACATCGGTATATTGCATCGGCACGCCAATAGCCGATGCATAGTTCCATCGACCTTTTCCGGTATCCCATACATGGGTGAAATTGGCGATGGTATAGGACACTTTCATATCCAGATCCCCACCAATTCTGCCGACTATTGGCACGCCCTTATTGCCCTTGAGATCACCGTCGTACCAGATGCTGGTCAATGACATGATCCAGCCAGGTTCCGGTGGCACTACCCCCGCGTTGGAAAATACCTGTTGGCCCGTAATCGGACGCCCGACGCCACCCTCGGCCGCAAGTAGTACGGAACTCATTCCAAACGCAGGCGTGAATAACAAAAAGCTGGCAACTAAAGTCTTTCTTTCCACTGCTTTTCTTCCTTCAATCCATGATCAGTTGAGCTACTCGGTCCAGAAACCAAAACGTCCGCCATCAGGCGGACGCTTGGAAGGCAGCTTTTATTATTTTTGCTGTTTCATTTTCTCCTCGATTTTCTTGTCTACGTCAGCCCTGACCTGATCGATACTGAAACTGGCAGGGCGTTGGCTTGGCGGATAATCTACGAAGGTCTGCAGGAAAGCTGCGGCTTTACTGATGCCCTGAAAGATCAGGAAATCGTTCTTCGCTACCCAGTCGTAGTACTGATCGGAGACAACGTCGGCGCGCTCGTAAGGGTCCATGCGCAGATTGAAAATTTTAGGTACGCGCAGGCAGGTGAAAGGTTCGCTCCACACTTTGAATCCACCCGGTGCACGTTGTTCACAGAAGACGAACTTCCAGTTGTCGTAACGCATGGCTACCAAATCACCATCATCACTGAAGTAGTAGAAGTCGTTCCGTGCGCTCTTGTCAGTTTTACCGGTCAGAAAATCAAGCTGGTTGTAGCCGTCCAGATGAACCTTGAAGTTCTTTCCACCGACGTCAGCCCCCTTCAGCAGGCGTTCCTTGATATCGGTATCGCCCGTTGCGGCAAGCAATGTCGGAAACCAGTCCAAGCCGGACATCATCTGAGTAGAAACCGTGTCGGCCTTGATTTTTCCAGGCCAGCGCACAATCGCCGGCACGCGGTATGCACCCTCCCAGTTAGAGTTTTTCTCGTTACGGAACGGAGTCGTTGCAGCGTCCGGCCAAGACCATTGGTTCGGGCCGTTGTCAGTGGTGTAGACCACGATCGTGTTGTCGGCAATTTTCAGATCATCAACTGCTTTAAGCAGCTTGCCTACATCACCATCGTGTTCCAGCATGCCGTCAGCGTACTCATTGCCCGGCATGCCACTTTGGCCCCTCATCGACTCACGCACATGGGTGAATGCGTGCATACGCGTGGTGTTCATCCAGACGAAAAACGGTTTATCGGCCTTCGCTTGTTTGTCCATGAAGTTGATGGCGGCCTGAGTGGTCTCGTCATCGATGGTTTCCATACGCTTTTTGTTCAACGGCCCGGTATCTTCGATCTTGCCGTCGGCAAAGCTGTGGATTACGCCACGAGGAGAGGCAGCCTTGACGAAGGCCGCATCGTCTTTTGGCCACAGTTCGCGCTCGGGCTCTTCTTCGGCATTGAGGTGGTAGAGGTTGCCGAAGAACTCATCGAAGCCATGGTTGGTGGGAAGGTATTCGTCCTTATCGCCCAAATGGTTCTTGCCAAATTGTCCAGTCGCATAACCCTTTGCTTTCAGCGCTTGAGCGATCGTGACGTCCCTTGCTTGCAGCCCGACTGGAACACCCGGCATACCAACTTTGGAAAGTCCGGTACGCAGTGGTGATTGACCGGTGATGAATGTCGAACGCCCGGCGGTGCAACTGTTCTCCGCATAGTAGTCAGTGAACATCATGCCTTCTTTGGCAATCCGGTCGATGTTTGGCGTCTTATAGCCCACGACTCCATGGGAATAAGCACTGATGTTGGTCTGCCCAACGTCATCGCCAAAAATTACGAGGATGTTAGGTTTATCGGCGGCTGAAACGGCTGTAGACAACGTAATGAGCGAGGTCGCCACGATGGCGAATTTGGGTAACCACTTGCGTACGCTAGTCATAAGACTGGCTCCTTGGCCGGTGGGTCGCACAAATGCGACTTTTATGTCAGATGCGGTCCTGTTTATGCTGCGAATGCGGTGCGTAAGTTCAGCTGGGTCCAGAAATGAACAGCACAATTCGACAACCATAAGGACGATAGTCCAGCACTGGATATTTGCCCGATCTTGAGCCTCGCTTTTGGGATAAGCGGCACAAAACAATAGTCAACGCGGAAATAAAAAGGTGATTGCCGCGCGAAATCCCCACCCCTCAGGACCGTCTTCGGAACTATCGACCCAGTAACGTGGCCCGGCCTGGACTGTCAGCGGGTGGCCACCGATTTTCAACAATTGAGTAACCGTAAGATTGATCGGAACCGACCATTCTTTTTGCCGCCAGTTATAGGTGGACTCGCCATTAATGCCATACGTCGTGAATTGGCTCGTGGTGTAGGAAAGGAACGGTTGCAGGAAAGTTTGATTGACCTTGTCCTTGTCATCTGGCGGGCTACCTTCTAGCCCCCATAGGTGGTTGGCGAGGACTCCATGCGTCCAGCCATTGGCTTGCTTGAGCGCTACGATCGTAGGCCCGGCCGCCCATTGCTTGCTGCTCAGCAGTTCATCACTACCGGTTGGAATCAGCAGAGCAGGGCCCGCGCCGAGTATCCAGCCGCTGTCGGTGGATTTTTTTGGGGAAAAGAAAAAGCTCTGGGTAATGTCACCCACGCCGGACTTGTCGGCTGCGCCACCTGCAGCAAGACCATGTTGGTCGATCACTGGCAGGATGGTTCGGGAAATCAGGTTCCAGTTTTCGTTCAGGGTAAACGGTAGCACCGGTTGAATGTTGGTGACGCTTTGCATTCCTTTGCCGGTGGGACCTATCTTTTGATCCCAGTTGTATTGCACGGGCAGGCTGTACATTGCGGCGACGGGGTTGAGTGCTTGTTTGGCAAGTTCGGCGGAATCTTCTGCAAAGATCAAACCGCTGTGCAGTAACGCCAAGGTCAGCGGCAACATCAGTAGACTCGGCCTGGACATGATGATCTTCCTTGTATGTAACCAACCGGCAAATTTGCATCAACGCGTTTACCCCAGCCAGCGTAGTGGGCGAATTCCGATTCGTCGTCATGACCGCATATTTGTGGGCACCAAATGTGCGAAAAAAGCTGGGTGTTCATATCTGACAACCGTTCATCGCTGAACTACGCTGCGTTTTGTAGTTCACGAACTCATGCCTGATGCCTAAGGAACAGACGCATGCAGAACCGGTTTTCTGTGCTGATGATGATCGTTTTCAGCGTCGTCTGGTCTGCGCTCGTTTGGGCTGATGAGAATGGCGCGTCGGCTGAGCAGGCTGTTGAACTCAAGGTTGCGAACCGCAGTATCATGGTCTTTCGCGCTACATTGCTTGGGGAGGCACCAACGTCTCGAGTCAAGCGCGCAAAAGCAGTGATCAGCGAAGCATTGGAAGAAGCCGACGATCTTGCAGTCAGCATTGACTCTATTCAGGACAGTTACCTGATATTGCTGGGGACCAAGCGCGCGTTCATCGTTTCACCCAAAGACGTCGACAATCTCCAGTACCCCTCGGTGCAATTGGCAGCAGAGGCCGCTGCCGAGAAATTGCGTCAGGTTGTCGCGGAAACTGGCGAAGCCCGTAGTCTGAAACTTATGGTGCGGTCGCTTGGCGCAGTAGCGATTGCTACAGGCATTTACTTCGTGTTGCTCTGGGGAATTGCCTGGCTGCGCAAGAAATTGCTGCGCAAATTACCCGAGTTGATGCATCGCCATACACAAGCGCTGCGGGTAGGTCGCATTCAGTTAGTTGATGCCAATTACCTGTATTCGCTGGTCAATCGACTGTTTTGGCTCGTGCGCTGGCTGGTGATCCTGCTGCTGACTTACGAGTGGCTGGGTTTTGTCCTGTCACGCTTTCCCTACACCCGCCCTTGGGGCGAAAGCCTCAACAGTTACCTGGTTGAGGTCGCGAGCTATTTGCTTCAGGCCATCATCGACGCGGTTCCTGGACTTGTGATTGCCTTGGCAATCTTTTTCATGGCTCGAGGAGCAACTGTTTTCAGTCGGCGTGTGCTCAGACGCATGGCGACACCAGGAACATTCAGCTGGCTGAACCACGAGACCCTGCACCCGACCCAGCGACTCACCTCACTGGCGATTTGGCTATTCGCATTGGCAATGGCCTATCCGTATTTACCCGGGGCCGGTACCGACGCGTTTAAAGGACTGTCCGTGCTGATCGGTCTGATGATTTCTTTGGGCGCGACTAGCGTAGTCGGTCAGGCGGCAGCTGGACTGATCCTGACCTATACGCGCACCCTGCGACCCGGCGAGTTCGTGAGGATTGGCGAATATGAAGGTACGGTGACCGAGCTTGGCATGTTTACTACCAGTATTCGCACTGGTCTTGGAGAAGTACTCACCTTACCGAATTCGATGATCACCGGTGCTGTAACAAAAAACTACTCACGTACCGTCCAGGGTCCAGGGTATGTGGTAGATACCGTGGTAACCATCGGGTACGACACACCTTGGCGCCAGGTGGAAGGCATGTTGCTGGAGGCTGCGAGACGCACGCCCGGTGTAGTTGAAAATCCCCCCCCACAAGTTTTCCAGACGGCCTTGTCCGATTTTTATCCAGAGTACCGGCTCGTCGCTCAGGCGATTCCCAGCCAGCCGCGTCCGCGTGCCGAGCTGCTCAGTATGCTGCACGCAAATATTCAGGATGTGTTCAACGAGTACAGCGTGCAGATCATGTCGCCGCACTATCTGGGCGATCCGCAACAAGAGAAGTGGGTGCCGAAGGACCAGTGGTACACCGCACCGGCGCAACCACCGAAGAATCAGTGACCGTTGCAAGGAGTCCGCGACATGCTCGATTTCATTCTGCACGCGCTACGCACTGATCCGGAGATCGCCGTGTTCCTCGCGATTGCCCTGGGCGTGTTTGTCGGCCGGATTCACATCGGCAGTTTTCACCTCGGTTCCGTGGCTGGTGCGTTGCTGATGGGTCTGTTGATTGGGCAAATTGGTCTGGAAGTGCCGGCGGGGCTGAAATCGGTGTTTTTCGTGATGTTCATCTACGCCGTCGGCTTCAAGAGTGGTCCGGAGTTTTTCGGCAGCCTTAATCGCGGCACGATGAAACTGGTACTGCTATCGGTGGTGCTGTGTGCCACCGCCCTGGGTGCAATTCTGCTGATGTATGCGGTGTTCGATTTCGACGCCGGGTTTACTGCAGGACTTGGTGCTGGCGCGCTGACCGACACGGCGATCATGGGCACAGCGACTAGCGCAATCAACCAATTGACGATTGATGCCGCTGCCAAGGCGCAACTCAACAGTCACATGGCCATTGCCTACGCCATTACTTACCTGTTCGGCACTATTGGTTTGATCGTGTTTGTCGGCAGCATTGCGCCCAAGCTACTCGGGGTGAACCTGCGCGAATCGGCGCGCGAACTGGAGCTGGAACTGGGCATCGCCAAGGAAGAGGAGGCGATCACCGTGCCCTACACCCGCATCGTCGTTCGGGCTCACCAGGTGGCGAGCAATGGCCAAGCGGATGGCCAGCGCATCGTTGATTTTGAGAAGTTGCATGACTCATTGACCGTCGAGCGCGTGGTGCGGGCAGGACAGATCATCGAGCGCGATGAAAATTTCGTCCTCATGGCCGGCGATGTCCTTGGCGTGTATGCCTTGCGCGACGCGGTCGGCACGCTCAGCCATTGGGTTGGTCCGGAGATCGATCACCCTGAATCCTTGTCTTTTCCGACCCGCGAAGTGGACATCGTACTGACCTCGGCTGAGTTCGCCGACACAACCATTCATCAAGCCAGAGCCCGGTTGGGCATTGATGGGCGACTAGGGTGTTTCCTCAATACCATTACGCGACAGGGGTACGAACTGCCGTTGCTGCCCAACACGGTACTACGCCGGGGTGACGTGCTTACGTTGACCGGTCGCACCTCGAGTGTCGAAGCGTTGGCCAAACGTCTCGGGCGCATCCGAAAGAACAATTACAAAAGCGACATCGCTATGCACACTCTGGGAATGGTACTCGGCTCGCTGTTGGGATTGTTGTCGACCCACATCGGCATGATCCCGGTGGAGCTGGGCATTGGTGGCGGTGTGCTGGTCGCTGCTCTGGTGATTGGCTGGTATAACTCGCGCCACCCGGAAATCGGTGCACTGCCGCCAGCGGCGCAATGGGCTTTTTCCGAGTTCGGTCTGACTGCGTTCGGCGCAGTGGTGGGTTTGCTCGCCGGGCCGGCGGCGTTTGCTGCGATGAAAGAGCAAGGCTTGGCGTTATTGTTGTCCGGCGCGGTGGTGACGATTTTACCGCCGCTGGTGGCGCTGTATTTCGGCCGTTACGTGCTGCGCCTGCACCCAATGATTCTGTTTGGCGCGCTGGCCGGGGCACAGACCGAAGCGGCGTCGATGAACAAGATCATCGAGCAGTCCGGCAGCAACACGCCGGTGATTGGCTTCACGGTGTGCTACGCGATTTCCAATGTGCTATTGGCGGTGTGCGGGCCGATTATCGTGTTTGTCGCCGTCGGCTAACAGAACAAGTCAGAAACCACTTTCGCGCAGCAACACCGCCAGCACATGGGTCGCACCGTCGCCCAGCAAACTGCGCCGTTTGCCCTCGATCTTCAAATGCCCCCGTGTCTCGCGCAGATTCGGCACTGGCTCGTCCAGTTGAATCAACACCTGAAACAGCGCACTGCTGGGAATCAGCGAGTGTTCGGCATTGGTCGTCGGCACCGGGCCGCCGAAGCGTGAAGACAGCATTCGGTGCGCCAACTGACTGGCACGGGTGCTGCCGATCTGCATGACACGACCGAATCGCGGCGTGGTCTGGCCGTCCGGGTAAAAGCGCACGTGATCACCGGTGGATATGCGGTGTACCTGATCCTGTGCAACATACGCGTCGACCTGCCAACTGCGCGGATCGATCAGCATGCCCAGCGGCTCCTGCCTACCGATCCATTGCCCCGGCTTCCAGTCTGGATTGACGTCCAGCCACACGCCGGCAAACGGTGCCTGCAAGTTCAGCCGGGAGATTTCCGAGCGGGCGGCGCGGGCCTCTTCGAATTGCACGTTGAGGCGCTGGCGGGTCACGGCGTCTTCAGCAAGACCACCGGGGTCGGCGATCAGCCCAGACAGCCGAGCCTCGTAGCTACGAGCGCTCGCTTCGCTGGTTTGCAGACGCGAGGCGATGTCCGGCTCATCAAGGGTGATCAGGGTTTCCCCGGCCTTGACCGGGGCGTCCGGGTGAATCGATTGCAGGCGTGCCGGATAGGGCGCATACACACGCAACTGGTGTTCGGCACGGGCCACGCCGACCGCATCGATCTGCGTACGCCAGGGGATCGCCAGAACGACCAGAATCGTCAGCAGCACGGTATAAAACGCCACTTTGCGGCGGTTCGGAATCACCGTGCGGTTTTTCCACCAATGACCCAGCTCGCGCATTACCGGCATCGCGATAAACCACGACAGTTCGACCATGAACAGGAAAATCCCCAAAATCTTGAAGAAAAAAAGATAGACCGCCAGCGCTATCCCCAGAAACAGCATCAGCCGATACAGCCAGGTAATGATCGCGAAGGTCACCAGCAAACGTCGCTGACCGGTCGGAAATGTCTCTGGCCAATCTTCCTGCAAACCCAGCAGATTGCGCCGCAGCGTCACCCGCGCAAGCGCTGAGGCGCGTTCGTGCAGGTTGGGAAAATCCAGCAGGTCGGAGAGGATGAAGTAACCGTCGAAACGCATGAACGGACTGGCATTCAGCGCCAGTGACAGCAGCCAGCTGGTGGTCGCCAGATACAGCAGGGCATTGCGCAACGCGCCGGGATCGCACAACGCCCAACCCAGGGTCGACAACCCGGCCAGCGACAGTTCGGTAATAATCCCCGCCGAAGCAATCGCCAGGCGTTGCCGCGAGCGACCGAGTTTCCAGCTCTCGCCGGTGTCGGTGTAGAGCATCGGCCACATCACCACAAACGCTATGCCCATGTGTCCGACGCGCAGCCCCAGGCGCGTGGCGACCAGGGCATGGCCGAGTTCATGCAGGGTTTTCGCGACGATCAGCGCCAGGGCAAAACTGAACAAGCCTTCGGTGGAAAACGACTCGACCACGGCACTGGTGAACACGTCCCACTGCTGCAACACCAAGATGATCCCGAGCAGGCTTAGGCTCAGCACCGTAATCCCGGTCAGTGGATGAAACAGCCAACCCAGCATCCGCGCCAGGTATTGCAACGGTCGTTGCGGGCGCAGCAGCGGGATGCGGAAAAACAGGTAGTGGTGCAACCACCAGCGCCACGTCAGCCAACCGCCTTCTCCGCTTTTACTCTTCAGCCGCTCCAGCGCGGCAGGGCCGGCGCGCAACAACTGGTGTTGTTCGAGAAACTGGCGGAAGTCGAGCACCTGTTCGACATCCGGTTTCAGCGCAGTGTCCTCAGCGATCTGCTCGCTGATTTTGCGTGGCGACTGGCCCCAGCGCAGCAGGCATTCGAATTCCAGCCAGCCAATCCGGTAGAAGCGGTTGATCACCGTGTCCTGAATCACCCACGCCGGTTCGCCATTGCTGCCATGGGCCGCTTCGCTCAGGCGCAAGTCTTCGCGCAGGGGCGGCACGGGCAGATCGGCCGGATCGAGCATTACCAGCCACTCCAGGCACGTAGCGTCGCCAGCGGTCGGCGCAGCAGGTAATAACCGAGCATCACCCGCCCGCCGTAGATTTTCGCCGTGCCGTGCAGGCCGAGTCGCGCATGTTCCGGTGCGCCGTCGATGCTGGCGAGCAGGCGATAAGCGACCACACCTTCGTCGCTGGGCCGCGCCTGATAACTGGTTTCGAGGATCTGCCCCTTGAGCGGCGTCAGCGGGTACGCGGTGAGGAACAAGGTGACCTCGGCGCCCGGTTCCAAAGCGATCGCATCGGCGACGGCCAATTGAAGGAGCATTGCCGGTTGCGTCGGGTCGGCCACTTGCATGATGCGTTCGCCAGTCACCACCGGTTTGCCCAGCCAGTCGTTGGGGTCGCTGAACACGGCGACACCGCCGCGAGGAGACAGCACTTGCGTACGTTTCAGTTGCGCATGCACCGCCGCCAGTTCCGCCCGCCGTTGCTGAGCGCGACCGGTCAACAACGTTAGCTCACTCTTGCTTTGCGGGTTGTCGAACGCCCGTTGGCTGGCCGCCTGCAACTCTGCATCGGCGACCGCGACTTCCTTGCCGAGCACTTCGGCGCGGCTGCGAAGGGTGGTTTCATCCAGCGAGAACAGCGCTGTCCCGGCATCGACGGGTTGATTCGGACGCACCTGAATCTTTTCGATCACGCCATCAATCGGCGAGCTGATGATCTGCGCCTGCCGCGAGACGATTTCCGTCGGTGCCAATGCCGTTTGCCGCACCGGCAACAACAGCAGTACAGCGAGCACAATCGCTACCAGCAGCAGTTGCTTGCGATTCGGCCGCCAGCGACTGAAACGCTTGCGCCGGGTCAGCGCCGACCAGCAATACGCCCACGTCGCCACCAACCCTTTGAGGTGTTGCCACAACACGGCCGGCGGTTCCTGCTCCAGCAAGATGATCAACAGGCCCAATCGTTGATTGTCACGATCCTGCACCGGCACGCACCACAGCCCTGACGGCCACCATTCGTTCCAGCCTTCGGCAATGTCTGCTGGTGGATTGGCGCTGTCCTGAGCGATCCATACCGGCTCGGCGTCTGGCACCCGCGCCGCGACCCAGCGACTGGCGCGGCGCAGCCAGACCAGATACGGCGAATCCTCACTGGGCCGTGACAAGCCCGAGACATTGAGCAATTCCAGTGAGGATTCGCGCTGGGCGAATACCAGGGCCTGATGAAACTGCAGCAGCGGGTAGAGATCGTTGGCCATGCTGAACGCCAGGTTGTTCAGCGAGTCGGCGGCCATGGCTTTGTCTCGCAGCGCGTCGAGTTCGAGCAGCAGGTGAGGGTGCGGCAGCGGCTCATTCATCGTCATGGGCGTGCGTCTTGGTCGAAATGCGCGGTGCCGCTCATGCCAGCCATCAGGTCGGGGTACTTGTTGTCGAGCCGAGCTTCCAGTTCGACGGTTTGCGCCACCGCATCGACCCGAGAGTTGATACCGCTGACATGGGCCGGGTAGGTCTTGCCGGTTTCGTGGATGCTGACTTGCAGCGGCAAGCCGGGTTTGAGGTCTTTGAGCAGATTGGACGGCACGTTCAGGCGCACTTTCAGGGCACCATCGCTCACCAGATCGAACAGCGGCGTGCCCGCCGTGACGGTTTGATACGGTTTCACGTAAACCTTGGCCACACGTCCGGAAAACGGCGCAAGCACTTGGCAGTAACTGCTTTGAGCCGCGCCCATGGCCCGCGCGCCATCGGCCTTCTGCACTTCGGTGTTGGCCATCGAAACTTCGATATCGCCCACCGCGTTGAGCTGGCGCAATTGCTGTTTGGCCTGAAGGTTTTGTTTGGCCATGGCCAGTTCTGCCGCTGCAACTTTCGCGCGCGCTTCGGCCTCGTTGCAATTGAAGCGTGCGAGCAATTCGGCCTTGGCGACCGGTTCACCGAAACCGGCTTTCAATTCGCCCAATGTGCCGGCCATTTGGCTGGACAGGGTGGTTTCCAGTTCGGCGGCAAGCAGTACACGAATCGCACTGGCACTTTCCAGCGCCGGGGCTTGCGCATTGTCTTGAGCGTGGACGGACAGGATGAGACTGGCCAACAACAGGGCCCCAAAACGGGCCTCAAGGGCGATTTTGCGCATTCGGCGATCCTTGCGAAGTGGCAGCGAGCAGACGTTGTTGTTCTTGTTCATTCAAGGTGCGTTGGATTTCCCGGGCCAGTGTCTTGATGTCGTGTTGCGAGATTTCCTTGGGCAATACGTCGAGGCCAACCGAGTTGTACATCCGCCCCCATGCAGCTTGAGCACTGGAGAACGCCGCTTCACGCTGATAACGCGAGAGCAGATAACGGCCTTCAGAGCGGATTACTTCCAGTTCCGAGCCCAAAGCGCCGGTTTTCGCCGCTTGTGCGTAGTCGAGCAGGCTGCGATCGACGCGCAGGCTGTCTTCGGCAAACTCGACTTCCTGACGAGCCAGTTGATAGCGCAAGGTGCCGACGCGCACCTGCGTGAGAATTGCCATCGACAGCGCCACTCGGCGGGTGTCGTCGGTTTCGTTCTGAGATTTTTCTGCGGCGTTCAACGACGGCAATTGCAGCAGCCGAATGAGGTTCATCGACACTTGGAGACCGGTACTCATCCAGTCGTTGTTGTAAAGGTACTTGTTGGAGTCGTACTTGTAGCCAAAATCGACGCTGACGTTGGGCCACAGCTGCGCCTTGGCAATTTCCAGATCCTTTTGGTTAACGCGTTTGCGATACCACTCTTCCATGATTTCCGGGCGGTTTTCCAGCGACAACTGTTCCAGCCGCGCCATGCTCTGGCGAACTTCTGGCAGCGGTGGATCGGGCATGTCGGCGAGGATCATTTTCGAGCCAGGGGGCAGAGACATCAGCGCCGACAGCTCGGCCTGGGCGAATTCCAGATCCTGGCGGCGCACGGTCAGCAGATAGATCGAGTCGAGAAGGGCGCGTTGATAGGCGAGGATTTCCTGGCGCGGCAGCAAACCACGGGTTTCGGCTTCGCGGGCCGAGGTCAGGGCGGTATGGGTGCGCATCAGAAGTTTGTCGACTTCCGGCATCAAACGCTGGGCGCCGAGTGCGCGCCAATAGGCGTTGCGTACGTCCTGCAGAACGTTCTGCGCGACTTTGCGCCGGCGTTCTTCAGCCATCAGGATCTGATCGGATTTCTGTTGTGTGCGGTAATAGGCAACACCGAAATCCAGAAGGCTCCAACTCAAACCCAGGCCATAGACTTCACGATAACGTTCTTCCGAAGTCGATGGGCGCAAGCTGACCTGGCGGTCTTCGATGCCGATCGAGGTGCCACCGGAATCGTTATCACGTCCGGCATACCCGGCCGAGGCGACCAGCCGCGGGAGCATTTCATGGCTGGAGACATCGCGCAGGTCTGAAGCCAATGCGCTTTCCATGAGTTTGAGGCGGTAGTCCAGGTTGTATTTCAGCGCCCGCGCCGCCGCTTCGTAAAAGGTGATCGGCGTGGTTACCGGCTCTTGGCCTGAATACATGCGTGACTGGTCAGCGATGATGCGCTGGCGGTTTTCTTCATCGGTGGAGGGTTTGGGCTCCGTTGAAGAGCAAGCACTGAGCAACAGTGCAGAAGCGATGGCGGTAATGAGAAGCCGGGTCGCATGTATACGCATGTTCATTCCTTTGCATTCTTGGAATTTTTCAGTTCAGCGGCGTTATTGCGGCTAGCGCCGCTGCGCTGCATCACGCAATTGCGCGCTGAAGCCCTTGGCCCGTGGTTTTTCCTGTTGATTTTCAGCGTGTGCCGGACTGTGCGTCATATCCGCCGGGTTCAAGGTGAACAACGACGGATCGCTCAACAGCCCATCGGCACTCAACCCGGTACGGCCTTGACGCCCCTGAATCCACAGAAGATCCAGTTCGCTTTCCAGGCGACTGGTACGCACCGCTTGCTGGACGAATTGCCCCGGCACCAGCCCCAGCCCATTGCCCACCGACTCACTGGTGAACTCACCGACCGCTGCCAGACGCAGGTTGCTGCCATCGACGCCCCAGGCCGACAGCTCGGAGATTTGCGCCTCACGCTCAACCACTGGCGTGACGAAAACCGCCGGTTGTGGATCGGGGATGAGGAAGTTGCGGTTGAGGGTGTTCGGGTCGCGCTCGAAGTTGTTGCCACCCGGCGCCGGAATGAACGGCGTAGCGATGTCGAGGGTGATCGTCAGTTCAGCCTGATCGCTGGCGCCGTTACGGTCATTGATGGTGTAGGTGAACACGTCCCGCAGGATCTGCCCGAGACCGGCGGCGGCCAGCACCGCCGGGTTGTTCTGATCGATGGTGTAGGTGTAGCTGCCGTCGGCGTTCAATACCAGCGTGCCGTAGAGGCCAATGATCGACTGGCCGATCACACCCGCAGTCCCTGAACCCGCCTCGGCGCCAGTGCGGATCCCGACCACCACCAGGATGTCGTTGCCGTCAACGTCGCGGTCATTGGGCAACACGTTACCGGTGGTTTGCGGGGCAGGAGACTGGTCGCTGGCAAAACCGCTGTCGTTCTGCGCCAGCGGTGCGTCATTGGCGCCTTGAATAACCACGGTCAGCCGCGCATCCGAAGTCGCGCCGGCAGTGTCGACCATGCGATAGGTGAAGGTTTCGCTGAGGGTTTCACCTGCCGTGCGCAACGCCTGCACCACGGGATTATTGTTGTCGATAACGTAGGTGTAGGTGCCATCGGCATTCAGTGTCAGTTGCCCATAGAGGCCGATCAGCATTTGCCCGGCACCTGCTGACTGACCGGCCTGATTGCTGACGCTTTGCACCTGTTTGCTTTCGCCATTGACGACGCTGTCGACGTCGTTGTCGTTGTCCAGCACGTTGCCATTGGCGTTGCTGCCCGGCGTGCCGTTGTTGACACCCCCGGCTTCAACCGCCGTGGCGCTGTCATCAGTGGCGACCGGGGTGTCGTTGCGACCGTCGACAGTGATGCGCAATTCGGCGGTGCTGGTGGCGCCCCAGCGGTCGACGATGGTGTAGGTGAATACTTCATTCAGGGTCTGGCCGCTCTGGCGCAAGGCCTGGACGGCGGCCAGATTGTTGTCGACAGTGTAAGTGTAGCTGCCGTCGGCGTTGATCAGCAGGTCGCCATACAAGCCGCGCAACGACGTGCCGACGCTGCCCACTGTACCGATGTCGCTGACGGTGCCTGTGTGAATGCCGATCACCGACAGCGGATCACTCTCCGCGTCGGTATCGTTGTCCAGCACATTGCCGCCGGGGTTGAGTCCGGGTTGATCGTTGTTGGTGCCACCGGCTTCGATGGCGGTGGCCGTGTCGCCATTGGCCACCGGCGCCAGGTTGCGCCCACGAATGATGATGTGGATTTCCGCCAGATCGTTTTGCCCGCCACGGTCGCTGACCTGATAGGTGAAGCGCTCGTTGAGAAATTGCAGCGGGCCGAGGGCCTGAACCGCGGGATTGCTCGAGTCGAGGTTGTAGGTGAAGCTGCCATCGGCGCCGATGATCAATTGCCCGTAAAGGCCATTGATCAGTGTGCCGTTGCTGTTGTCGGTACCGGCCGTGACCCCGGTCAGACTGCCGCCAGCGTCTTCCGTGCCGAAACGAATGCCGGTGACCGTCTTGCTGTCCCCCTGGTCAACGTCGGTGTCATTGGGCAGCACGTTGCCGCTAGGGTTGACGCCGTTGCCCTTGCCGTTATCTGCCACGGCCAGGACGGTATCGTTGGCCGCGACCGGCGCATCCCAGGCACCGTCGATTCGGATGCTCAGTTGCGCGGTGTCGGTGGCCCCGGCGATGTCGCGCAGGCGGTAGGTGAAGGTTTCCACCAGCGAATCGCCGAGCTTCAGCGCCTGCACTGCCGCGAGGTTGTTATTGACCACGTAGTTGTAAGTGCCGTCGGTATTGAGGGTGAGGGTGCCGTACAAACCGTTGAAGGTTTGCGCGCCGACGACGTTGATAAAGGCGCCACCCGCCGCTTCGTTGCCCGTGCGGATACCGGTGACCAGTTTGGCGTCGTTGGCATCGACATCGTTGTCGTTGTTCAGCACATTTCCGCTTGGATTGACCCCGGGCGTGCCGTTGAACGTTCCACCGGCCTCGACCGCCACCGCGCTGTCGTCACTGGCGATCGGATTGTCGTTGGCCCCGCGCACGGTGATGGTCAGCGTCGCGCTGCTGGTGGCGCCGGCCAGGTCGCGGATCCGATAGGTAAAGGTTTCCGTGAGGGTGTCGGCATTGCTGCGCAGTGCCTGGACCTGCGGATTGAGGTTGTCGACCACGTAGCTGTAACTGCCATCGGCATTCAGGGTTAGAACGCCATAGGTGCCATTGAAACCGCTACCGATCAGGCCCACCGACGAGCCCTGACTGACGCCGATGACACTAAGCACTTCGCCGTTGCCGTCGACATCGCTGTCATTGCTCAACACATTGCCGGTCGGATCAGTACCCGGCGTAGTGTTGTTCAAGCCTCCGGCCTCAACAGCAGTGTTGCTGTCGTTCTGGGCGATCGGGGTGTCATTGCGCCCCTGAATCGTGATGTTCAGCGTCGCGCGATCGCTTGCGCCGGCGGCGTCGATCACCTCGTAGCTGAACGCATCGAGCAACGTATCGCCGGCGCGCAAGGCCTGCACGGCGGCCATGCTGTTGTCGAGGCGATAGCTGTAGCTGCCGTCGGCATTCAGTGTCAGCCAGCCGTATGTACCGCGCAGCTCAGTGCCCAAAGTGCCGGCAGTTCCGGTGCCGGACTCTGTACCGGTGCGCACCGAGGACACAGCGCGGGTTTCACCATAATCGTAATTGGGCAGGTCGCCGGGTACTTCGCCGCCGTCGACGTCGCTGTCGTTATCCAGCACGTTACCAGCAGGATCCTGACCGGGCTGGCTGTTGTTCAAACCACCGGCCTCAATGGCCACGCCTGAGTCGTCGTTGGCCCGTGGGTTGTCGTTCTGCCCGCGAATCAGCACGATGATTTCCGCGGTGTCGGTTTCTGGAGTGGCGCCGACGCCATCGCTGACGGTGTAGGTGAAACGCTCGGAAAGCAGATCCACGCTGCGGCGCAGGGCCTGAACGTCAGGGTTGCTGTTGTCGACCTCATAGACATAACTGCCGTCGGGGAAAATCGTCAGCGTGCCATACAGTCCGGCAATCACCGTACCGCCGACATTTACCGCGATCGGTGTTCCCGGATCGCCGCTCGCTCCGGACTTGATCAGCGTGACTGTCAAAGGGTCGCCATCGGGATCGGTGTCATTGGCCGTGACGTCGCCCGAAGGATTGACGCCCGGCGTCAGGTTGTTGATCCCGCCGGCTTCAGTGGCGATAGCGACGACGTTTTGCGCCACCGGTGGATCGTTGACGCCGTGCACGGTAATCACCAGTTGCGCGGTGTCGGTCAGGCCGGTGGTGTCGGTCACGCGGTAAGTGAAAAACTCGGTCAAAGTCTGCCCCGGCGCCAAGGCCTGGACCGCCGAATTGGTGCTATCGACGTCATAGAAAAACGAGCCATCTGCGCCGATGCGCAAGGTGCCGTAGAGGCCGACCACCACGGTGCCGTTGGCTGAGGTGGTACCGGTGGCCACGCCACTGAGCACGTCGACGGCCGGGTTGTAACTGGCTTCGCTTTTGTTGATTACACCATTGACCTGCAATTGGCTGCTCGGCCGGTCATTGGCGTCGACGTCCTGATCGACACCATTGCCACCGGGTTGGGTGATTGGCCCGGGGCGGCTGGGGAACTGAATCACGTTGCCGCTCGGATTGCTTTCCGAGGCGTTGCCATTAGTCGACGCGGCTTGTGCTGACGCCGCATCATCGCTGGCCACCGGGTTGTCGTTGGCGCCCTGGATGACGATGCGCAATTGCGCGACATCATCCAGACCGCCGGTATCGGTCAGGCGATAGCTGAAGAACTCGACCAATTGTTGACCGGCGCTGAGCCGCTGAACTGTTGCATTGCTGTTGTTGACCACATAGCTGTAGGTGCCATCGGGATTTATGGTCAAGGGCCGTAGAGCCCGGCAATGGCCGTTGCGCCGCTGACGGCAGTGAAATTGCCGGCGCCGGCTTCGGCGACCGCTCGGATACCGGTCACGGTGCGGGTTTCCCCGTTGGCCGCGCTGTCGACGTCCTGATCATTACTCAACACATTACCGGTGGCATCGCTGCCCGGCGTGCCGTTGTTAACCCCACCGGCCTCGATGGCCACTTCGTCATCGTCAATACCCTGCGGCGTGTCGTTGGCACCTTGAAGGGTGACGGTCAGTGTTGCTATCGAGGTGGCCCCGGCAAGGTCCGCGAGGACGTAATTGAAGTTGTCCTGCAAGGTCTGGCCCGACACGCGTAAGGCCTGCACGGCTGCGTTGTTGTTATCGACGACATATTGATAGGAGCCGTTGCTGCCAATCACCAACTGACCGTACAGGCCATTGATCACGGTGACGCCGAGTACTGGCGTCTGAATGCCGGCGCCAGGGCCGACCGACACCACATGCAGTTGATCGGCGTTGGTGGCGATGTCAACGTCGGTGTCGTTGCTCAGCACATTGCCGCGTGGGTCGATACCGGCGGAGGCGTTGTTGGTGCCGCCAGCCTCCAACGCCGTGGCGCTGTCGTTGACACCCACTGGGTTGTCATTCACCGCGTCGAGGATGATTTGCAGGCTGTCAGTGTCCGTCAGCGCATCTCCGGCCGTACCCGGGAGACCGTCGCCGTCGGCATCGCCGTAGTTGCCACGATCGTTGGTCAGCACGGTCAGGGTGTCGGTGCCATTGAAGTCGGTATTGCCCAGATAACGCAGGCTAGCCAGCGCGGTGTTGATGTCGGCGAGGTTGCCGGTCAGGGTCATGCTCGCGGTATTGGACCCGCTGACCGTGACACCCGGCACGGTCGCGCTGAGGAACAGTGTCCCGTGAGTAACCGTGAGAATAACGCTGATGGCGCGGTCGTTGACGTTCGGATCACGGTCGGCATCAGGATCAGCGACGCTGATACCGCCGATAGCCAGCACCACATCTTCCTGGCCATTTTGTGTGCCGGGGAGGGTGTTGACCGGGGCGTCGTTCTGTTCGACGTAACCGGCATTGGCACTTTGCGTATCGGCGTCGCCCAACGTGATAGTGATCTGGCCAAGGGTGCCGGCATCACTGTCAACCCGTACGCGCAGATCACCCACCGGTTGCGGATAACTGACCAGCCCCGCCGGCACGTCAATACGAAACACGCCCAGCGGCAAGACGCCGAAGTGGTACTGACCGTTGGCATCGGTCGTGGTGCTGAATTGCAGGTTGTCGGCGCTGGTGTCGAGGCGTCCGTCGGCCCCGGCCCAGGTCAGGGTCACGGTTTGCCCGCCCAGACCGGGGCCGTCTGGCGTAGCGCTGGCAGTCGGACTGGTAGTGTCGTTCCACAGGGCGCCGGTGATCACGCCGAGACCGGCGGTGTCGCGCAAAATGTACTGGTTCGGGCCGACGGCGCTGCCATCGCGTTCACCGGTGGTGGTGCCATCGACCCCGACGCTGTTGCCGCCCCAACTGGTGAAGTCTTCAGGCAGGCTGCTCCAGGTCAATGTCGCATTGCTGCTGGCGACAATGCTCGAGTTCGGCAGATCGACCGAATAGCGCACCTGAATCTGCGCGCCGACATCCAATTGATCGAAGTTGACGCTCAAACCGCCGCTGGTACTGAAGCTGATCCCCGCCGGCAGGTTGCCCGGGCCGTAACTGACGCCGTTGATGCTGACGCTGAGCAAGGTGTAATTGCTGCCGCCGGCAAAGCCGTCGCTGACGCGCGCATCGAACGCCGGCAGACCACCGTTCTGGATAAAGCTCAGTTGCACGGTAGCGTTGCCGGTGCTTCCGGCGGGATTGGGGTTGAACGCGACAATCTGCTTGTCGAGGCCGCTGAAGCTCGGCTCGACCACACGTTCGAACACCGTGTCACTGACCGCACGCCCGGCACCGTTGACGATTTCCCTTGCAGTCACCGCCAGTTGCGCGCCGGCAATGTTGGCGGCGATGTTGGTTACGCGCACGTTGAATTCGATCGAGATGCCTTCCAGATCATCGTCGTTTCCATTTCCGTTGACCACGTTACCGAGATTGAAAGTCACTACCTGGGTGCCATCGGGGTTGGTGACGACGGACAGCCGACTCGGGTCGAAAATGCCTTGCGGCGCCAGACCTGACAGGTCGGCGGTGATCGGCAGGGCTTCGGGGCTGTTTTCGTTGCCGTCGATGTTCAGCGTGCCACCGACGATCAGGTTGGCATCACTGATCAGCCCTCCGTTGGAGATGAACGCGATGCGCAAGGCATTGACCAGCGCGTCCGGCGAGATGAACTGCAAGCCGTTGGCCAGGGTGATCTGCACTTGATAGTTGGGGTTGTTGCCTTCTGGCACCAGCACCACCACGCGGTAGCGGATCACTTCGCCGACGGTCACCTGTTCGATGGCAGCGGTGGTGGGCGAGGGCGCGGCGGTGTCTGGCAAACCGCCGACACGGGAGATCTGAATGGCCTGCGCCACGGGAATCAGCAGAGTCGACAGGTTGCGGTAATCATTGAGGGTGCCGCCATTGAGCGCGCCGTCGACGCCGGTTCGTTCGCCACTATTGCCACCGTCGAGGCTGGTCCATTGCACGCTCGCCACGTTGGCAATATTCGACAGGGCCGCAGCGCTGGCGTTGACGATGCCGCTAAGCTGCAAAACGATGCTGCCGCCCTTGGCAATATCGATATTGGCGCCGCTGGCGGTGCGCAACTGGCCGCCGACGATTTCGAAGGCAACACCGCCGTTGTTGGTCGCACCGTTCTGATACAGCACGCCGACCAGCGTGACGTTGCTGAGTTGGGTCGGCAGGGTGTCGAGGAAAGTGATGTCGAACGCACTGAAGTCGGTGCTGCCGTTGCCGTTGCTAAGGGTGATATTGAAAGTCACCGTATCGCCCTGGTCATAACCGCCCAGACCCGAAGTCGAGGTGATGACCTGATTGATCTGCAGTGTCGGTTCGCGCAGGGTCACGGTGGGCTGACCGCCGCTCAGGGCAACGTTGCGGTCCAGCGCGACGGTACCGTTTGGCGTGTCACCATCCGGGTCACTGAAAATCAGTTGTGCGTTGTTCTGCAGTGAGACGTTGGCCTGGTTGGCAATGACGTTGCTGGCCACCAGTTGCAGACGAATCACGAAGGTGTTGTTACCGGTCTGGTTGTCCGTTGACACGCTCGAGACGCTGAAGGTCCAACGCCCATCCACACCGTCGCCCCCCAGTGCGCCGCCAATCCCGGCGAAACCGCTAACCAGTACGCTTCCAGCGAAATCCGCGCCGAGAGCGCCACTGCCGGCGCGGGTGGTGATGATCTGATAGCCGAGGCCACCGTTGAAACTGGTGTCCAGACGCATCCCCGGCGGGATCAGGTCTTCGATGCGCAGGTTTTGTGTGGTCCCTTCGGGCAAGGTGATCACGATGTCGTAGCGCATGCTTTCGCCGACCACCAGATCGCTGCCGTTGGTGTGACTGGCGCTGGAGTCGCCATTGTCCAGTGTACCGTCGGCAAAGACCTTGCTAATGACCGGCGCGGCAATCTGCTGGCTGGCCAGGTCTGTGAGGTCGGTGGGGGTGAAATCGCTGCCGCCGTTGACGCTGGCGTAATTGCTCAGAGTGGCGGTGGATTGCAGGCTACGGCTGGCCTCGATCGTCGCACTGACCACTACGTCATAACTGATTATCACAACGTTGGCACCGCTGGTATCGGCTGCCGTACCGCTGCGCCCTGCCAACAGACTGGCTTGGCCGCCGGCGTCAAGGAAGGTGATCTGATTGCCGCTGACGCTGTAGTCGGTACCGAGCACCAACAAGGTGCCGTCGCCGCGATAAATCTGCAGGTTGGCCGCCGCCAGACTGCCACCGACGAAGCTCAAGCCAGAGGGCAGGGTGATGCTGGTGCTGACGTCAAACGCGCCGCCACCACCGCTGTTCTCAATGGCCGTGACCAAACGCAAACGGTCGGCGCCGTCGATATTGCTGATGTTGCCGTCGACTGCCGAGAGGTCGGTGACACTGCCGTTGAACGGTTTGCCCGCGGTCCCTGGCGGATTCCAGCTACCGGAAGTACCGGTCACCGTGCCGTTGGAGCCGGACACCACGCCGTGCTTGATATTGAGCACCGGTTCGGCGACCGACACGATCGCAACGACGTCAGAGGAAATCAGCGTGCGGTCGGTGAGGGTGGTCTGCTGGCTCGATTGCGCGAGGACGTCAAGCGAACGCTGGTCGGCAAACGGCTGGTCCCCGACCCTGACCGTGAAGCGAATAACGATGCGGCTGCCGGTGGTGGTGTTGGTGGCAAAGCTGCCGAAATCGAACACCACCGAATTGCCGTCGGCGCTGGTGACGCTGACCACGCCACCGGCATTGGTATTGCCTGCGCCCAGCTCCCATTGGCCGACATCACTGCCCGAGCCCCAGGTAATCGCGCTGACGTTGAATAACGGCAGCGGCAGGTACGCGGTGAGTTTGAACTGCTCGTAATCGCCGGTGACCAGGTCGTAACTCAGCTCGAAGGTCACTTCATCGCCGGGGCGCAGTTCTCCGTTGCCCGGCGGTGCGCCGTTATTGACCTCGACCAGACTGATATCGACATTGCTGGTGGGAATAACGCTGGTGGTGGCGGAGCCGTCGGTTTCACTCTCGCCCGTCAGGTTGAAACGATCGACCAATAGCGTGCCGTCCACGGTAGCGGTGTTGCCCAGTTCGTCACCTTCGTTGATGTCCGGATGCGGGTTGCCTGAAGGCGGCTTGTAGGTCTGGCCGACGACGGCGGAATAGCTCAACACCGCAACCACGGCGCCCTGCAACGTGTCGTCAAAGGCCAGGTCACCGTTGAGCCAGCCGCGAATGTTGTTGAATGCATTACGCAGCGACTGGGCAATGTCGAACACCATTGACGTGCTGCCATCGGCGTTGTTCACCACGCTGGTGACCAGAGTAATGGTCTGCGCGACGCCGTTGATGGTCACCGTCAGGGTCGGCGTGCCGCTGAAGATCTGACCATCGCTGAGCTGGTCGCGGATGACCAGTTGGCCCTCATTGAAAAAGTCCTTGCCGAAGGCAAAGTAGTCGGAAATTGCCAGGTTCAGGGTGTATTGCAGGGTGTCGCCGGGGCTGATGCCGCTGTGGCCGATGTCGGTCTGCATCGTCGCGGTTTTCAGCAGCGTGATCGATTTGGCGATGAATTGCGTGCCTTGGCCGGTGCCGCTGAAATCAATGGTGGTGTTCGGCGCGGTGAGGTCGCGCGGATCCAGTGGCACCCATTGCCCGGAAGCGGTCGGCGGGCCAAGCGTTACGGTCACGGCGTCACCGGTCACCGGGTTGATCACGGGCTGGCCGTTGGCGTCGACTTCAGGGACGTAGAACGCAACCACGGTGTCGGTCTTGCCAGAAAGGCTGGCGTACTCGACGGTGAACGAATTGATATAAACGTCGTTGGCCGCAATCAGCACAGCGATTTGCGCCGCATTGGTCACCACAGTGCCGTCGTGCAGTGTGATCGAGGTCAGCCGGCCTCCAGCGCCGGGGGTAATCGAGTTGACCTGAATATTGTCTGGCAGGGGCTGAGTAACGACGACGTTGGTCAGCGTCTGGCCGGGCGCGGGCGTCGCCGACAGGGTTAGCGTCCGCACATAGTTGGGGCCGGTGGCAGTTTCACCTTCTGGAGTATTGATGGTTTCGCTGACGGTGATCACCGTCGGGTGCACGACGAAGGCAGCGGTGCCGGCCTGGATCAGGCTCGGATCATTGGTCGGGTTGTCCAGCGCGTCATTACCGAATTCGAAGCCGCCACTGGCGCGAATGGTCAGGTCAGGCGAACCGTTGGAAAACGCCGTGTCGGCAAGATTGCTCAAGCTGGCGGTAACCTGCACACCGATCACCGGCTGCTGGTTGGTGACGCTGGCGAAGGGCAACTCGATCACCACCAGTTTGTCGCCGGCGCGCATGCCGTAGGTGGCAGCGTTGATGATCAGGAGGTTGCCATTGGCGTCTTTCGCCAAGGGATGCGTAGCGTTGCCGTTGGCGTCGAACGTCACCACGTGACTGATCAGGTTTTGCCCCAGGTAGGTGGCTGAAATGAAATTGATGCCGTCGTCGCCATCCTTGCCGGTGACCGGTATCGCCAGATTGATGAATGGCGCGTAACCCACCTGGGTCGAGGTGTTGCTGAAGTTCACGGTAAAAGTGAAGCGGTCACCGAGCAGCACATCGCTGCCACCCGTGGACACCGTGGCGGTCGGTGCCGCATCGGCCAGCAAGCCGTCGAAATGGGCCATGGCGAGGCTGCTGATAGCAATGCTCTTATCGAGGTCACCAACCCGGGTTTCCAGGGTCCAGTCACCGCCGGACTTGCTGCTGCCGGTGTCGTTGCTGGAGGCGCCGACATCGGCGCCAGTCCAGCGCGCCAGCTCGCTGACCAGGGTTTGCCCGGCCGCACCGGCGCCCACATCGCAACCATAGAGCTGAATGTCCGCACCTTGGGTCAGATTGTTACGCCACTGTTCGAGGGTCTTGCCCAGCGAGTCGATGTTGTCTGAGGTGACGGTGCGGTTACCCAAGGTGAATTGTCCGGCGCCGCCATGGGACATGATCTGGATCGAATCGACCTTGCCCAGTTGTGCCAATGCCGCAGAGATCGCCGCCAGACCGTCTTCGCCGACATTCACCACAATCGCTGTGACATTGTCCGGCAACTGCGCGACCAGTTGATCCCTATTTTCAATGCGGCTGTCGATCACCAACAAACTGCGCGCTGCAGACGGTGCTTGCTCGGTATCGGCCCGGCCTTCAGTGGGCGTTGCGTGAGGGACTTGAGCCTCTACCGCAGCCGGCTGGGCGGCAGGATCAGTGTGATGCTGCTCGACCGTCGCTGAGGCTGCAGCACCATCGAACAGGATCCTTGGCTCCAAAGCCAACGACTGACGCTGCGGACGCAGGTGTGCGCCGTAAAATACACCCCGTGAACCATTCATGATCGGCCCTCGTACTACGTGCTGAATCATTCCATTGAATGCCGACGCAGTGCGACGGACACATCAAGCGTAGGAGTAGCTGGCGTCTTTTACCAAGTCATCTGCGGTCATCTGTGCCTTTTTGGGACACACGGCACAGCCACTCTTACCGAGTGGTTTAAAACCGCCAGACCAAACCACCACCCAATACATGCAGCGCTGCGTTCTTATACTCGCCGGATACCGTGCCTCCGGAGCGTGATTTGGTCTGTTGCACGTCCATATCCCCCAGGTAGATCAGGGTGTAGCTCATGTGCACGTCCAGGTTTTCTTGCAGCGTGTAGTTGAATCCGGTTGCCAGACGCCATGTCTCATTCATGGGGTTATCGACAGTGCGATCCTTGTCGTCGACGGCGGAAGAGTCATAGGCGACGCCGATATTCCAGCGCAGCTTGGGGTTGATCTGGTTTTGCGCGCCGACGGAAACATGCCAAGTGTCCTTGTATTGCCGATCGGCAGTGCGCGCGGTCGATGCGGCATCGGTGTCAACCTCGACACCCAACTTGCCGAAATCACTCCAGTCTTGCCAGCCGAGGCTACCCAGCAATGTCCACTGAGGATCGAGCTGGTAAGAAATACTGGTGGTGACTGTCTGAGGAACATTCATGTCGATATTCAGTTGATCGACGTCAATACGGTTCAGCGCGACTCGAAGCAGAGGATTGGTGATGTTTTTCAACTCGGGCCGGTCTTCAAATTCCAGTTTGACCTTGCTGGTCCATGCAATCCCGAGCTTGGTCCTTTCGTTTAGTTTGTAAAGCAAACCGATATTCGCGCCCGTGCCCCAGTCGGTGTCTTTGTAACGTAACTGCCCATCGTCAGCGTTGCCCAGGCCCAGCACGTTGTTATTGACCGCTACTTCAGTGCGGAAGTAGCCCAGCATGAAGCGTGGTCCAAAGCCGATCGACAAATCATCAGAAATTTTATAGGCGTAGGTCGGCTGGAATGAAACGCCGATAATTGCAGACTCTTGAGTGAAATATCGTCCTGCCCAGTCGTCGTCATAGTCCAGTGCCAGACCGAAATTGCCATACATCCCGAAGCCGATAGTCGAACGATCATCAAGTTGATGGCTGACGAAAAAACTACTGCCCGGAAGATACTTCAGTGCATTGCCGCCCTCGTTGCCACTAAAGGTATTGTCTCCGTCACGGGAAAAACTCACGTCACCCAGGATCACTTGGGCATTGAAGTTGACCTGGGTGCCAGCCAACTGACTGATGCCGGCCGGGTTGTTCATCAGCACACTCGGGTCTGTGGCCAGCACTGCCGCCCCGGCGTTCGCAAGGCCCGTGCCCTCGTGGCCTGCTTCATAAATCATGATACCGCCCGCCTGGGCGGACATGCTGCTGAGCAACAAACTTGTAGCACCGAGAAGTGACAGGCCTTCGCGCAGGGCGTTTCTAATGGTGAGTTCCGATCCAGAGCGGCGCAAAATCGTGACGGACATGAGGGTCTCTCCTTACTGGGCGGCAGGGCAACCGTTACCGGGTTTGCTGGCAGTTCGGCCCACCAACGCTGCCAGTCGTTTGACGTTGTTTTGCTGGGCTGCTACCAGATCATCAATGCTGACACCGGATGCGGTTTGCAGGACGCTGCGACAATTCAGCGAAAATGCCCCGTCGGCACTCCGCAAGCGCCAATTAGCGTCCATGAGAGCGTATTGGCCAGGAACCGAATCGAAGCGTTGCACCTCCACGCGTAGTAGCACTTTTCCATTAACGCGGACGTTGTTGAGCTGATCACTCAGTGCACTGCGTAGCTCTTCGGAAAGACTGGCGGCCCACCATTGGGTTTCGAGGATTGCCAGCCCGCTGTCGCCTTGGCGAATCACGATCTGCGGCCTGTCGACTTGCGGCGGCACCGTCATGCTTTCGATCTGAATTTCGCCAACGACGCTGTAGGAGGGGCCCGCCGGTTGCGCCGGGGTCAAGGTGTGGAACGAGATTGGATCGCTGCGGCATGCTGCCAGCAGCAACAGCATGCTGGCCAATGCTGAAATACGTCCTGACTTCATCGGTTTCGCTCCTGCGCTTAGTTACGTGGCGGCCCTTTCAGGTCCAGTGGCGCGGCATTGGCGGGGCGTCCGCGAATCAGCGATTCGGGGTTGCGTCCCAAGTAATCTGAGAGTTCACGCAGAGAGCGCGACATGCGTCCGAGTTCATCAAGTGTTTCAGTCAGTTTTTCCCGCTGCGGCGAGTCTTCAGCCAGCGTCGCATTGGCCGACTGCAAGGTTTTGCTCATGTCGGCAAGCGTGCTCTGTACCCTCGGCAACGTTTTGGCATTGAACTGTGTAAGCCCTTTGCGCAGTTCGGTCAGGTTGCCATCAAGATTGCTGGCAATTCGCTCGACCGGCAGCTTGTTGATCTTGTCGACCATGGCCTGCAATTGCTCTTGCAGCAGTTCCAGGCTGCCAGGCACGGTGGGGATCGCAATCGGCCGTGCGTTGATGTCGAACGCCACCTTCGGCGCCTTTGGAAAGAAATCCAGCGCAATATATAACTGACCAGTGAGCAGGTTGCCGCTACGTGCTTGCGCTCGCAAACCGTTGCCGACAAAGGTGCTGAATATCCGTGCAGTCCCCGCTATGTCCTCCGGGTCGTGTTTCAGCACCTTCAGCAGTTTTGCGTGTGCCTGGCCCAGCCGTTGCGGATAAATCACGATGCCTACATTGACCGGAAAGCTGCGTTTGGCCTCATCAAAATCAAGATTGACCGAGACAACCTTGCCAATCTCGACACCGAGAAACTCGACCGGCGCGTCAACCTTGAGCCCGCGCATCGCCTGATCGAAACGCAAACTGAGGTATTGTGCCTTGCCATTGGGAGGGGCGAGGGCGGCTTCTTGATTCGCGAACAGTTCGAAGTTCTTGTCCTCGCCTGCGGCCGTGTCGTTCGGACTGAACTCGGGCGCCCGAAAAGCAATGCCACCCACCAGTAAGGTCGACAGTGATTCGGTTTTCAAAGCGAAACCGTTGGCACCTACATTTACGTCGATACCGCTGGCGTTCCAGAAACGAGTATTCTCGGTGACATAGGCGTCGTTCGGCGTATGAATGAACACTTCAATACTGACGCCTTTACCATCGGGGTCCAGCGCATAAGCCACGACTTGGCCCACCGGTATCTTGCGGTAGTAGACCGGGGAGCCGATGTCCAGGGAGCCGAGATCTTCGGTGTGCAGGGTAAAGCGTTTGCCCGGTTCGCCGTAGGTAATCGGAGGCGGATTTTCCAGCCCCTTGAACGTTTTTGCCCGCGTGTTTGACTGACCGATATCGGCGCCGATGTAGTCGCCGGAAAGCAGGGTGTCGATGCCGGACACGCCACCCGCGCCGATACGGGGTCGCACTACCCAGTATTTGGAGTCTTCGCGAGTGAAGCCTTCTGCCTGTTTGGCCAGTTTGATCGTGGCGTTCACGCTTTTCTGATCGTCGCTCAGACTGACATCCGAGACGTGTCCGATCACCACATTGCGGTACTTGACTTCGGTTTTGTTGGCGGTGAGTCCATCACCTGTTTTAAACGTCAGCGTGATGGTCGGCCCTTCCTGAAGAATGCTGTGAACCACCAGTGAAATGCCTACCAGCACTGCAATGATGGGTACTATCCAGACCAGCGAGACGCCGAATCGACGCGTCTTGAGCGGGGCCTGTCCCGGGGTATGCGGCTTGTCATTGGTGGATGACTTCATCCATGAACTCCCTGTCTTGCCGATTGTGTTGGTCCCAGATAAGGCGCGGGTCGAAACTCATCGCCGAGAGCATGGTGAAGACCACCACCAAGCCAAAAAACAGAATGCCGGCACGTGGTTCGATGTCGGCCAGTGCGTCGAACTTCACCAATGACGCGACCAGTGCCACGACGATGACGTCGAGCATCGACCAATACCCGATGACCTCAACGAACCGGTACAGACGGGAGCGTTCCTTGAGCGCCCATTGGCTGTCGCGCTGAACCGTGACCAGCAGCAGCGTGATCGCGACAAACTTGATACCGGGCACGGCGATACTTGCAATGAAGATGATCAGCGCGATATCCCAGGCTCCGGCCTCCCAGAACTCCAGCACGCCGCTCATGATAGTGCTGTCAGCGCCGTTGCCGACCATTTTGGTATTCATGACCGGCAGCAGATTGGCCGGAACATAGAACGCCAGCGCCGTGAACATATAGGCCCAGGTCCTCGTCAGCGAATCGGGCTTGCGGCGATGCAGGGGAGACCCGCAGCGTTCGCACTCATGGGGTTCGCCCGTCATGTCGCACGCCTGGCCGCAACTGTGGCAAAGACACAAGTTAAGGTCATTGGCATTGGGCGGCATGTTCATAGGATGTCCCACAGTTCGCGGATATCGCGCCCGGCAATGCGGATCATCATCAGGCTCAACACGGCGAGAGCAAACAGGCCAATACCCGGCAACACGTCCAGCAGCCCGGCAAGTTTGATCACCGCGACCATGGCCCCAAGAAGGCAGACTTCAAGCATGCTCCAGGGTCTAAGGGTTTCCAGCCATCGCATGCAGAAGCGGAAACCGGGGGAACGACGAGATTTCAGCGCAAAGCCCAGCACCCAAACCAGCAGCAGCAACTGGATAATCGGCGCAATGATCATGGCTACTGCGGCTACGAGTGCTATGAAAGTGATCGGTCCAAGGCTCAACGCCACGACAGAATCCCATAGCGTCGCACTGTTTTTCAGACCTTTGAGGCTGATGCTCATCACCGGATAAAAATTAGCGAAAATCCACACCACCAGCGCTGTGAGAGTGAGCGCCAAACGCTGCTCAATCGTCAGTCCGTTATAGCGCTGGAGCACGCCGCCGCAGCGCACGCACCAAGTCTTCTGATTCTTGATGAGCACGCTGCGCTCGTAAACACCGTCGCAGTGCTCGCAAATGATCCATCCCTTGTCATTTCCCATCGGGTACGCTCGGCGGACTTTAGAGACTGGAAAAACTTCAATGAGAATAGAAGTGCTTTAAGGTTCAGCAACTTTTTTTATTTCAGTATCTGATGAAAAGCACGAGATCTACTTCGATTGGCGATCAGGGCAAAAAGTTGAGCTATACATAAACGGCTCGTCTATTGGCTCATCAAAAGCCAGGACGTTTGCAGCCATGCATTGATCGAATGGGCTTCGCGAAATTTCGCACACCAGGGAGATTCAAGAATGAGAGCAACGCTTTTGATGGGGTCGGTATGTCTGGCTACGCTAGCCATGACCGGATGTTCAAGCAAGCTGACTCAGCCTGATGAGTACTCGGGTTTCCTCAAGGATTACAGCCGTTTGAAGGAGGAAAAATCCCCCTCGGGTGCAGCCGTGATGCGCTGGGTTGATCCCAAGCTCGATCTGAACAAATACTCGAGCGTTTACGTAGAGCCGAGCCAGCTTTACCCCAAACCACAACCTACCGACAAGATTCCGCAAAGCACACTCAACGGCATCACGTCCTACTACGACTCTGCACTCAAGCGTGAGCTGGGCAAGTCCCTGCCTTTGGCCAATGGCCCAGGCCCGGGCACCATCGTTGTGCGAGCGGCTATCACGGCTGTCAGCAGCAAGACTGAAGGGCTCAAGCCATACGAAGTGATTCCAATCGCGCTGGTCGCCGCTGCAGTGAGCACTGCGACTGGTATTCGTGACCAGGAAACTACGATCGCCACTGAAGCCGTATTTCTGGATGGCGGCAATAACGCGGTGATTGCTCAGGTTGTGCGCAAAGGCACTGGCCAGCCGCTGGAGAACGACAGCCAAATCATGAAAGCGACAGATGCGCGCAAGGTATTGGACGAGTGGGCGGCGGACCTTCACCAGTCGTACCTGAAGTTGAAAAACAAGTAACGTCGGACTGACTTGCTAACCCTTCTGTCCTGTCAACCATGATGAGGGGCAGGGCAGGTGGGCTGGCACTCAGGATTTGGCAACCAGGGTTGTATAGCTTCCAGGAGGCCACGACCTCCACGTCGCAAATTGGTGAGCAGCGTCAGCCATGTCAGCTCGGTAATGATCACATGTGATGCGGGAATCAAGCGCACTTCACCCGCAGTACCGCCAGCGGGACCACCATCAGGCATGTAGATCGTCAGGAGCTCGCCGACACTTTCGAGCACCAGACAGACGCGCCACCCTTCACCTTCCGCGATTAACCCGACCTTTGAGCCGTCGTCATTTTCCAGCCCGGCCATTCGACTCGCGGCGTCCTTGACCAGTTGATACCCGGGCAAATTGCCAAGGACCTTGTTTTCAATCGCGTCGATAGCACGCGACGCGGCTGTCGTCTTCGCCAGCAGGCCAGCCAAAAAACACAGCAGAATCAAACCCGCCAAGGTAGCCAGGCTTAGTAGCGTAACACCGGCGATGTCATAGCCGGAGAACATTGGCAAAAGCTTTTGCACCGGGCCTCGCAGAAGGTGAATGGCTTTTTCGATCAGCACGAAAATGAGAACCAGCGGCAGGATAAAGATCAGGCCACCGAGCACTGTAGTCTTGAAGAACTTGAACATAGCCCGCTCCTTCATGAATGGCTGTAGCGCGCAACTGTGATTGACTGGCCTGGAACCGGCCAGCCCCCTTCACCTTAGGCTACAAGTCGTAACCGCACTCATTTCAATGCCGGATCCGCAATATTCATTTTCTTCCAGGACTGCAAGACTACCTGTGCCTTGGGTTCCTGCCCGCTGTTGAGATACCACTCGATCAGCGATAGCCGCGCGTTGCGATTGGCAGGTTGCACCTTGAGCAAACGCTCCAGTTGCGCACAGGCTTCATCCACTTTGCCATTCTCGTGCAGAGCAACTGCCAGAACGTAACCGTACTGTGCATTCTGCGGCTCCAGTTGCGCAGCCTTGCTGAGGGATGGCATGGCCTCGGCGGTTTTTCCCGCGCGGATCAAGGACAGTCCGCGAGTATGGTGCAGCAACGCGGCGTCAGGGTGTTGTTTGAGGCTTTCATCAAGCAGGGCTTGGGCTTCCTGACTGCGGCTGTTGCCTTCCAGCCATTGCACAAGCGTGACCAAAGCGGGGTAGAAGTCCGGATCGCGCTTGATTGCCGTGCGCAGTAGCCCCTCTACTTCGCTGGAACGACCATTGGCTTGATAGAGCATCGCCAGGTTGAGGTTGGCTTCCGCGCGCTCCGCCAGACTCTTTTGCACGGCTTCGTACTCGGCAATTGCGGCGTCCCAGTTGGGCTGTGCCGGGCCAAGTCCGTTGCGAGCGACACTCAACAGATCCCGTGCCGCCACGATGCGCACAGCTTTGACCGAATCACCCAGTAGCGGCGTCAAAAGAGAGGTCCGCTCCGGCGGCGGGAGAAACGCGCTGACTGCGCGTACTGCGGCTTCACGGACTTGCGGCTCCGGATTTTTCAGGTCCTGCGTTGCCAGCTTCAACGCTTGATCACTCGGATACAGCGCCAGCTCCGCCAACAACGTCGCACGCTGAATAGCCGGTAGATTGCTGCGCTGCAACTGCTCGTATAACGCCTGCGCTGCACCGGGTTGGCCATTGCGAATCAGTCGCAGGCTTTCGTCGTAACGCGGCGCCTGCGGGGCAGTCGAGCTGTTCCACAGTTTGAATTGCGCGGTGATCTTGTCCCCGGCCTGGCCTTGGTGACAAGTCAAACAGGCGTCCTGAGTGCCGAGTTTTGCCGCGCGTTCCGGGTTGGGAATACTGAAGCTGTGGTCATGCCGGAAATCGTTACCCATATAGAACTTGCCGGGCATGTGGCAATCGACGCACTGTGAACCAGGCTGGCCCATGGCGTGGCGGGTGTGTTCAACCGAGTCGTAGTTTTTTGCCTGGAGGCCTTTACCATCGACACCTTCGACGGCGGTTTTCCCAGCGGTGTTATGGCATTGCAAGCACACTCCGTTACCCGGTGCTTTCAACTCGCTGCTATGCGGGTTATGACAATTGCTGCAGCGCACGCCTTTGTCGAACATTTTGCTTTGCAGGAACGAGCCATGTTCGAACACTTCATCCTTGATTTTGCCGTCCAGTGAGTACAGCTCGCGGGTGAGGGCGCTTGGCAGGTAATCGTCCATCAAACGCTTTCCTACGGTGTAGCCATCACCCAAGGGCGCGCGGCGAGCGTGGCAGCGGGCGCATGTCTCGATTTCGACGGTGGCGTTCTTGTCCTTAAGGTTGACGTCGAAACCAGCATGGATCAGATCTGTTTGCTTCGCTGTCCACTCAAGGTGGTTCGACGCCGGACCATGGCACGCCTGACAACCGACGCCAAGACTGTTCCAGTGACTGGCGAAAGTGTTGCTGGCGGCATCGAAGTTGCGCTTGAAACCGGTGGTGTGGCACTCAACGCACATGAAGTTGGCGTTCTGGCTCGGCTTGCTCCAGTGCAGTGGATTCTTGAAATTCACACCTTGGCCTGCGTAGAGATGAAACCAGCGATGCTTCTCGGTATCCCAGGCGACACCCAGTGCCTGCAAGCGACCTTCGCCGACCTCGATCAGGTATTGCTGGAGCGGCGCGATGCCGAAGGTGTAAGCGACTTTGAAATCGGCGTTCTTGCCATCGAGCCCCGGTGCATTGACCCAGAATTCGTCGCCCTTGCGCACGAAACGGGTGGTCTCGTTTTCGGCTTTGAAGGTGACGTTGTTAAAGTCACCCAGCATGGTTTCGGCGGTGGCCGGTTGCATGGCCAATTGGTGGTGTGAGCCTTGCCAATCCTTGGCCTGTTCACTGTGGCAACCCTGGCATTGTTGTTCATCGACCATCGTCGCCGGTTTGGCTGCGACCACCGGTACAGACTTGGCTGGTTGCACCACGGGGGCGCTGATCTCCACATACTTGCCCGACGCGGGTGCCGGGCTTAGCAGAAACCAACCGATTCCCGCCACGGCAGCCAGCAGCACGCCGATAGTGACGGGAAACAGGTAGCGAGAAATCGAGGTCGGTGCGGCGTCAGGCTGGTTCGGTGCGGCTCTGTTTTTATGCTTGGGCATTGCGACTTCCGTAGTCCAGGTCCATGTGCCTTCAGGCAAGTATCGAGCTAATGCAGCTTTAGCCTGCTGGCAGGCGAGTGTCAAATGTTCAACGGGTAATCACTGGCCGACGAACCAGCGAAAATACGGATTACCTCCGTCACCACTCATGACTTCCCGGATATCGCGTGCCCAGGCGTCTCGGTCACCGTCATAGGCATGCAGGCTGGCTCGATAAAACTGCATCAGGCGTTGGCGATGGGCTTCCATACGCTGGGTAAAACCTTCGTCACCATTTACCAGAGGCGGCGAAACGTGCAGGTCCAGCAATGCTGGAAGTACCCGGGTGATCTCCTTGGCGCGCACCCATGGTGCGTATTCTATGCGCGGCTGATCGTCTGTTACGGCAGGCGCGTCGGCGGCGAAACGCTCAAGACCGGCCCGGCCGGTGACCCAGGTTGACAGCAACGCTGCGGGCGAGCCAATGCCGACGTCTTGCAATGTGCTACGCACCGAATCTTGCTGAAAACGTTGGCTGATTTTTGTCACGTCCAGTTCGATTGGCTCCATCGACCCCACCAACAACATTTCATGAAATTCGCTGGTCCAGACATTCGCATAAGGAAATACATCGAGAAAACTGCGCACCAGTGAGCGCGAGTCTTCAATATTTTGTGTTGGCAAAGGCAACCATTGAGCGACCAGGCCATGTTTCTGCAAACGGCTGGCGGCCAATTGATAGAAGTCCCGGGAATACAAATTCACTACACCGGCGGCGGAGGGTGGTGGTGGTTCGAGCGTAATCAAGTCGTAGCTTTGCGGACTGCGCAGGAGCTCCTGACGGCCGTCGCGCAGACGCACATCGACACCAGGATCGCTGGCCGCGTTGAAATTTCCTTTGAATAATGGGGCGGCCTTGATCACGGAGGGCAGCAATTCCGCGACTACTCGATGCTCCAGCCCTGGATATTTGAGCAATGCACCTGCGGTGATTCCGGTACCGAAACCGATCACCAAAGCCGAGCGGGGCTCGCCATTGTGGATGAGCAACGGCAGCAACGCCTGAATGCGCATGTAGCGCAGTGACGGCATCGCGTCGCCGGTGTTTGAAACCCCCTGGATATAAAGGCGCTGGAATGCATTTTGTCCTTTACCTTGGGTGACCACCGCAACCGTACCGCCGCGCCCCTCTTCGTAGAATGCCAGCGTTCCATTGCGAGCGCCGGGTAACAAGCTCGCCAGCTTATCGACCGGCGTTAACAGTGCGAGTGCTACCGATACCAGGCCGAGTGCAACAACAGCCTGGCGCCGTCCTTTTTTCACGCCGTGTCCTTTGCGTACCGCCAGATAACCGATGGCCGCCGCGATGACCGCAAGCAGGCCCAAAGTACGCACAAGGCCAAGCAAGGGAATCAGCAAAAATCCGCAGAGCAGCACCCCGATGATCCCGCCAAGGGTGTTGAAGGCGACCACCGCACCGACATCTCGGCCAACTCGCCCATTGCCGACGCTCAGGCGTAACGCCAATGGAAATGCAGCTCCGAGCAACAGGGTCGGCAGAAACACAATGCTCAGTGCGGCAACTGCAAAACGGGCACTCATCCCCGCCAGTTCAGCGGCGCCCAATGCCAGCAGCCAAATCTCGGCCTGAGTCTGCGCCATCACCAACCAACGTCCGAGCAGAGCGATTTCCAGCAGCGCAATCAGCCCGGCGCCGACGATAAGCAAACCAAACACGCCCCATGGATCGCGGATCCGATCAACGCGGCGGGAGAGCAGGGCGCTCCCGAGAAACAGCCCGGCAAGATACGTCGCCAACACCACGGCAAATGCGTAGGTACGAGTACTCATGAATTGCACGATCGACTGCGACCACACCACTTCATAGCCCAGGGCCACACCGCCGGCTACTGCGTAGAGCCACAAGGCTGTGCGATCGGGGGATTGCTCGGAAAGGTGCTTGACCGCAGCAGCCTTCGTTACCGGCTGCTGATGCTGCCACCAGAGCGCGCCGGCGGCAGCCAGCAGATTGAACATGGCGGCGAATAGCGCGCTGCCCCTGACACCGAAGGTGGCAACCAGTACAAACGCGGCAAGCAGAGTACCGGCAATCGCGCCGAGGGTATTGGCTGCGTACAGTTGGCCGCCGGCCTTGCCCGGGGCTGATGCCAGGGATCGCACCAGCACGGGGAGCGTACCTCCCATCAGCAAAGCAGGGACGCCCACCAGAGCGAAGGGGAGTATCCATGCCAGCACGCCGACATACTGCTGCAGCCAGGCAAACACCGGGGCAGAAAGGCTAAGTGCGAACGTTGCGCCGACACCTAGTGCGGCAACCAGCACTTCCAGAATGGCGTAGAGCACGACAGGTTGATGCAGGCGATCTGCCCAGCGGCCGAACAGCCAGCCACCGAACGCCAGACCCGCGAAAAATGCGCTGATGCCCGTGGTGATGGCATAGACCTCAACACCAACCACCAATGACAACTGCTTGATCCAGAGCACTTGATAGATCAATGCCGCCGCACCGGATATGCACAGCAAAAGCGCGGGGACGATCAGGGCTATACGAGAGGGGCCAGCAACAGACATATCCGGGATTTCGCTAGTAACTCGTGAAGACATTGCACGACAGCCTTATTCCGATTCGAAAGTGCTTAACGTTACTCGGGCTTTACCGGGGGCCTGGAGGACAAAGCGCTTGTCACTGAGCAGGTTGGCCCGCATCGGCGGGATAGATACGCTTCCATTCTGTCGCCATATCGACAACCGTCCAGCCCCGCTGCCTGGCTTCATCAAGTGCCTTGTCCAGACGACCAATCTGCGACTGACGGTCATACGCCCATTCGCGTTTGGCATCGGTGTGATGTACCAGACCCATGAAGCGTTTGCCAGCGCCGGCAGCAGTCCATTGGAGCATCTGCAGGTCACCGTCTGAGTTGCCAAATGCCAGAATCGGGCGTCGGCCGATAATATTGTCGATGCTCACGGGTTTGCCCGGCCCGTCGTCGTTATGCGCCAACTTCGGGTTGCGCAGGATGGATGCCTTACCGTCCTTGAACTGGTACGACGTGTCGAACGTTGTGCCGATGACCTGCTCGGGCGGGATGCCGTAAACCTTTTCGGCGAAGGCGCGCATGAAGCCTGTGTCCCCACCAGAGACGATGTAGGTCTTGAAACCTTCGCTGCGCAGATAATCAAGCATCTCGAGCATCGGCTGGAAGATCATCTCGGTATAGGGTTTACCGGTCTTTGGATGTCGGGCCTGCGTCAGCCAAGTCTGGGCATAGTCATTGAATTCTTCTGTAGTCATGCCACTGTGCGTCGCACCGACGATTTTCAGCAACCCATCCATGCCGGTCGCAGCCAGCGCTTTATGGTCGTTTTCAAGCACAGCCTTGAAAGGCTGAGTGGTTTTCCATTCAGGGTGCTGCGCCGCCGTGCGTTTGACCTCGTCGAATGCGAATAACACTTCGAAATACGCCGGCTGCTCGCTCCACAAAGTGCCGTCATTATCGAATACAGCAATACGCTCGGCTGGTTTGACGAAATCCTTGCTCGTCTGGTCGGTTACCGACTGGACAAATTCGATGATGCTCTTTTTTGATGGGCCGTCATTCCACGAAGGCAGTGGCTCACCGGCTTGAACCAGATTTGGCAGCGCAATGAGCAACAGCAGGATCAGACCGAAACGACGGAGATGCAGATTCGGGAGACTCATGAGTAATCCTTGTCATGAACGGGGTTGAGCGGTCTCAAGGCTGGTTTCGGCAAGCCTTGTTTCTCTTTGGCCTGACTGTGCAGCTTAGCCAAGGATTGAGGAAGTTCACGCAACGCTTGGTCTTTATTGGTTTTTTCGCCATAAACGGCGCTTAACAGCGTTTGCATATGTGGGTCGAGTGCCGCGAGCTTCACGCCGAGTCGACCTCGGCGCAGCCACAGATATATAGCGGTCAGTTGAGGAGGCCGGCCTTCGACCTGCGGTCTGATTTGCCGCCAGGCGTAGTCGGCGGATTGCAATCGTGCCTGATGGCGCGCTTGCTGACGGGTTCGCAAGGCGCGGTAGCCACGAGTCAGCAATGGCCGGGCGAACCAGACGCCGGCGATCAGCAAGCTCACAAGTACCAGCCAGCTCAACCACCGGGTGGAAAGATGCAAGCGACTGTCTTGCCCGAGTTGCCTGAGGTCCTCTGCGATCGAAAACACAGGTTTGTAGGCATTGTTTGCGGTGGCCTCAAACGTCACCGCAGGAACTTGAGCGGTACGGACCTGATGGGTGCCGGAGTCCCACCATTTCACTTTGATAGCGGGCAACATGTGAGTGCCGGCGCTATCGATACGGTAACTGGCGCTGTCGATCCGTTCACCACCAAGCAAAAAGCCCCGCCCATCGTCCAGATTGCGTATCTGGGGTGTTTTCAGATAACGGCTCAGGCCGTCAACTGTGCCCAACGGTGGCACCGGCAGCGTCATGGCAAGGGCATTGTCGGCTTGTAGAGTCAACTGCCGAGTAATGCTGTCGCCGACTTTCAAGGGCGAGGCTGAATTGATTATGCGTTGGCTCAATCGCAGTCCCGTTGCAACCAGAGGTATTTCATCCGGCTCGAAGCCCGGCGGTTGGGCCGCGCTGAACTGTACTATTTGACTGGAGGCGCTCTGTTCCTCTGTCGCTTGCCCCGGTGTGGCGCGTACGGTCAGCGCCGGGATTGTGAATTCGCGGGCGACATTCGGTGTGATCAGATAGCGATAACGCATGCCGCTGAACGACTGGCCATCGAGCGTCTGATTGAGGTGCTCGGCCTGGCCATCGGGAGGTAATACCCGCGCGCCATCAAGTACCAGCTCAGGCAGGGTGGGAGCGCTGGTAAACCAGGTGTCTGTCAGGATGTCGAGTTGTAACTCCAACATCTCACCGACCATTGCACCATCGGCAGGCTGCAAATGGGTCCGGACCTTGAGTTGGGGCTCGGCAGCGAGGGCGCTTACGCTGCACAGCAAAAAGGAGGTCAACGCGAGTGAGGCGGTGAGTCTCATGGCGTGGCTCCTGCTTGGTCCTGCAAGCGGAATTTCTGCTTGAGAAACTTCGCAGGGGAGGTTGTCAGGTTTTGTAACCACAGAGCATCCGAGGTTGCCTGTTCGGTTTCAATCGTCTTGCTTTGGCCTTTTCCCGGTGCCTTGTCGAATTTGACCTGGTCCGGTTTGGTATCGGGGGCATTTTGCTCGGCGCTTTCGGTATCTTTCTGCAAAGCCTGCGCCAATGCGAGGTTAGCGCTGGCTTCTGGAAACTGCGGTTGCAGTTTCAATGCCTGAGAGTAAGCGGCAATAGCCTCATCGAACTTGAATCGGCGCACATAAATGTTGCCCAGATAAAAATAGGCTTGCGGCGTATCGAGGCGGGCGAATGATGTCAGCGCCAAGTCGTAATCGGCCGCTTTGTAGGCTGCGATACCTTTCCACAACGGGTCGGTAAACAGCTCTGCTGCCTGGGGGAAATGCTCATGTTCGAACGCCCACCGCCCTTGCTGATCCCGGGTGAGAAAAGCATCTGTCAGCGCGTTTGCCTGCGCCGGTGCGCTCGGCCATCCGAGCCCGATTGTCAGCAATAGCGCCGGCATCCAGTTGACACGCCACCCCTTGCGAACACTGAACAACGCCAGCAGTAGAAGCGGCCAGCACAACCAATAACCGGCATCCTTCCAGTGCAATACTCGCTGTTCTTCACTGGCACTACGAAAGTGTTGTTGAGCGTGTCCTTCGATCCAGTCCAGATCATCATTGGTAAGTGTCAGACTGCCCAGCGGTGCGTCCAGGGCAGCAGCCAAATCCTTGAGCGCGGCCGGATCAATACTGCCGATTACAGGGCGCCCGTCAGCTGCGGTACGAGGCTGGCCGTTGCTGTCGAGAATCACACTACCGTTTTCATTTCCGGCTGCCAGCACAAGAACCTGAAGCGAGCCGCCCTGCAACTGTTTGCCGAGGTTTTCTGACTGGGTGGTGTCGGCACCGTCGGTGATCAACAACAGGGTGCCAGGGGTTTTCTCAGCGTCCAGCAAGCGTTTCGCCTGTTCGATCACCGCCGCAACGTCCTTGCCTTGCTTTTCGATCAGTCCCGTATCTAGCGCCTGGATGAACGTGTCCAACAGTTCTGGGTCGTTCGTCGCAGGCAAGACCAGATGTGCGGTTCCTGCGTAGGCGATCAGTCCGGTGCGGGCGCCGGCTCTTCGCTGAATCAAGTCATGAAGTTTATGTTTGACCGCTTCCAGCCGCGTAGGCTGAATATCATTGGCATCCATCGACGGAGACAGATCGAGGGCGATGATCAACGGTGCACGATTTTCCAGAAAGTCCGGGCGATCCTGTTCCCAGGTCGGTCCGGCAGCAGCCACTGCGCCAAGCACCAGCAGGGCGCACAGTAAATGTACCGGCCGCAGTCGTTGACGGTCCTGTGGCGTGAGTAACAGATGTGGCAGCAAATGCTCTGCAATCTTGCCACGCAGGCTGCGCTGAAGATCGCGACTTTGGCGCCAGATCCACGGCAGCAGTGCTCCGAACGCAGCCAACAGAAGCCATGGCGGACGCAGGAAATGGAAGTCGCTGAGGTTTATGTCCATCTCACACCTCCTGACGCCGGCTCGAGTTGACCATACGGGGCCCGAGCAGCGCGGATATGTGATACAGAGCCAACAATACGAGCGCCGCCCCCATCGGCCAGAAGAACAACTCACGCTGGGATTGGTGGCTAAAAGTTTTGACCTGGTGCGGGGTGAGGCGGTCGAGTGTGCTGTACACCTGATCAAGCGCGGTGCGATCTTCGGCCCGAAAGAATTGGCCGCCTGTGGTTTTGGCAATACGCTCCAGCTCGCTCAGATTGACTTTGGCTTCGCCCGTAGCACCGGGATCGCCAATGCCGATTGTATGAATCATTACGCCCTTGGCACCGGCCATTTCCGCGGCGTGACCCGGCGTAATTGCACTACTGGTGTCGTTACCGTCGGTGAGCAGTATCAGGATTTTTTCCTGTTCCTGGGCTTTTTCCAGCATTTTGAGGCCAAGACCAATGGCATCGCCGATCGCGGTATTGGGCCCCGCCATGCCAATGCCAGTGTCGTTCAGCAACAGTGACAGGCTAGCGTGATCGAGTGTCAATGGCGCCTGAGGGTATGCGCCGCTGCCAAATACGATCAAACCGATGCGATCCTCCTTGCGTTTGTCGATAAACCCCTGCACGACGGCTTTGACCGCAGCGAGGCGATTGGTCTTTTGTCCATTAGCGTCAGTGAAGTCTTCGGTCTCCATTGACTGCGAAATATCGATGGCCAGCAGCAGATCCCGCACGGGTTGTTGTCGCTCGATAGGCTTTTCAATGAACACGGGGCGAGAGGCGGCAACCAGTAGCAGCGCCCATATCACCAGATTCAACAGCAATTGCCAGCGATTGCCGCGGCTGCCAGCAGATGACGGCGTCTCACCCACCGCGCGGCTCATTGCGTTGAAAAAGGGCACGCGCAAAGCACTTCGAGCTTCACGGTAGGCGGGCAGATAACGGTAAGTAACCCAAGGCAACGGCAAAAGAATCAGCAACCATGGATATTCAAGCTGCCACATGATGCCGCTCCACCCATAGTCTACAAGTATCAAATAATGCATCGCGCCGGGGGGCGGGGAGGGCGAGCAGGGTGGCGTCCGGGGCATAGGCCAGCGTCGCGAGTTGTTGCGCGAACTTCTCGGGGAGCGGCTGATCGACGTGGGCTTGAAGGAAAATCTGCCACTCAGAACTCTGCAACGCTGCAGCAGCGGCGCTCGAGGTAAGCGATCTTGGCCCCTGCATAGACAGTGCTACACGCTTGAGCAGTTCAGGCAGTTCCCGGAGCGCATACAACTCGTCACTATTGGTGCGCAACTGCTCCAGCTGTGCCAGCGCCTCGCGCCGGTAGCGATCACGACGCCATTGAATCAAGCGCCTGGTGCCAATGATCACGGCAGCCAGTAGTAAAGTCGCCAATAGCAACCACCAACCCCAGGTTTGCGGCGAATAGCTGACGGGCGGGGGCAGCGCCAACTCCTTGAGTTGCGCGACACTCGGAACGTTCGCGCTCATGGTCGTCCCCCCGGTTGTTTACCCAGCTCTGCCCGCAATTGAGTGAGCGACTCTTCGGCAGTACTGAACATCATCAACGGTACCTGGCTGCGGCGGAGCAGGGTGGCAACATCTTTGAGCCGTCCGCCGAGATAGTCACCCAGTGGTTGATGCACCTGACGGCGGCCCACCGCCAGCTCCACCTGTAATTCGCCTTGAGTCACCAACAACCTGCCGTCGGTTGGCAGATTTATCGCAATCGGGTCATAGACTTGCATGGCAATCACATCATTGTGTGCCGCCAGTTGCCGCATCAGTTGCAACGTACGCTCACCCGCACCTGCGAAGTCGCTGACGATGCATATCAAGTGGTCATGGCCGGCCAACGCCAGGCAACGCTGCAGAACCTTGTCGAGTTGATCGGCGTCTTCGGCATCGGGACTGGACGCATCAAGCTCCTGATTCTGCGCAGCGATACGACTGCATAATGCCTCCACTCGCTTGCGGCTGCGCAAGGGTGAAATGCTGTCGATACGGGAGTCGTTGAACACCAGACCACCCACTCGGTCGCCAGCGTTGAATACAATCCACGCAGCCAGCACCCCAAGTTCGGCAGCGACGACGGACTTGAAGCTGCGCTGAGAGCCGAAGAACATCGACATGCGTTGATCGACCAGAATCAGAGCAGGGCGGTCGCGTTCTTCTGTGAAAGTGCGCACCACAGGCTTGCCGGTACGCAACGAAGCCCGCCAGTCCAAATGCCGCAAATCGTCGCCGGGCTGGTAACGGCGCAATTCGTCAAAGTTCAGGCCTCTGCCACGCAAGCGCGAAGCATGATTGCCGGCGAGAATGCTGCCCTGAGGTTGACGCGCAGCAAAGCTGAGCCCTCGAGCCGGAAACTCCAACGCCATCAATTGGGCGAGAGATACATAGACAAACCCGTCACTGCTCATGCCGGAATAGCTACCTTGTCCAGTATCCGATCCAGCACTTGGTCAGCCGTCACTCCATCGGCCACTGCGTCATAGCTAAGCTGTATACGATGACGTAGCACCGGATGCACCACGGCGCGCACGTTATCCGGCGAGACGAAGTCCTGGCCTAGCAACCACGCATCGGCGCGGGCGCAGCGATCAAGGCCGATGCCACCACGCGGACTGGCGCCAATATTGATCCAGCGGCCCAGATCTTCGTCATAGTCAGCCGGATAGCGGGTGGCATTGATCAGGTCGATTAGATAACGGTCAATGGCGGGCGAAACATGTATGGCGCTGACTTCCTTACGCGCTGCGAAGATCACATCCTGGGCGAGCTCGAAGTTGTTCTTGGACGCTGTGTTCGAACCTTTGGTGAATTCTTCGTCGCGTAGCAGGCGCAGCACCTGACTTTCATTTTCAGCGCTGGGATAATCGAGCAAGACTTTCATCAGAAAACGATCCATTTGCGCTTCCGGCAGCGGGTAGGTGCCTTCCTGCTCAATGGGGTTTTGGGTCGCGACTACGATAAATAACTCTGGCAAAGGATGACTGTTGCCGGCTACGGTGATCTGTCGTTCCTCCATCGCTTCAAGCAACGCGGCCTGAACTTTGGCCGGTGCGCGATTGATCTCGTCTGCAAGAATCAGGTTGCCAAACAGCGGGCCCGGTTGGAAACGGATTTCATTGCGACCCTCGACCTGATGCAGTACCTCTGCACCAGTGATATCTGATGGCAACAGATCCGGCGTGAACTGAATGCGGCTCATCTTTGCATCAAGATGCTTGGATAGCGCCTTCACCGTGCGCGTCTTGGCCAACCCTGGAAGACTTTCTAGCAGCAAATGCCCGTTAGCCAGCAACCCCAGCAAAATCTGACGGATCACCTGATCCTGCCCGAGCACTGACTCAGAGATATTGGCCTGCAAAGCGTTGAGGTCGGTCAGTGCACTCATTCGAAATCCCTTATGAAATGGAGGCTCAAGGCTTGCGCATAAACGAATCGTCGCAGACAAAGATAGGCCAGGAATTTGATCAGCGCTTGTGTATCGGGAAAAAGTTGAGGCGATGATCCGACCCGATCGTAGTGAGGAGCTTCGGCAAGTTGGCGGATACGCTGGCGAGCGGGGCGTCGTTATCTACGCCGTCAACGCACAGGATCTGACCTGTGATAGAAAGAAAATACGTAGAGTGGCCGAGCTAAGAATTCCACTATGAGAGCACGGTGGTGGTACAAGGCTAAGTCTGGCACCGGAGGTTCAGGTGCGTAATCTTTATTTAAAAGCAGATGATTCAGATAAAATGTGGTTTCGAGCAGGGGACTTTGGGCCTCTTCTATAACTCAACTAAACGGTCATTTAGTCGAGTTATTACAGATCGTATTGAAACGATGGAGCAGGTCATGAATCCACGCCCGATTAATGCATCGAGCCTGATTGCGTCACTGGACCTTGAGCCTCACGTCGAAGGTGGTTTCTTTCGCAGAACCTACCGGGCCGATCATCGGGACATGCTCGAAACCGCTGGTGGGCCGCGTTATCTGATGACGTCGATCTACTACTTGCTGACTGCGGAATCGCCAGTGGGCCAGTTTCATTTCAACCATTCGGACATCCTGCATTATTTCCATCTGGGCGATGCCATTGAGTACAGCTTGATCCTTGAAGACGGTTCACTGCAGACGTTGGTGATGGGCAGCGATGTTCTAGCCGGACAACATTTGCAATTGCACGTACCGGGCGGAATCTGGAAAGCCTCCAGATTGCTGAATGGTTCGAACGGATTTGGTTTGATCAGCGAAGCGGTTTCACCAGGGTTTGATTTCGCGGATATGGAAATGGGAAATCGGCGGAAGCTCACAGCGCAGTATCCGCAGCATCGAGTGCTGATTGAAAAGCTGACGCGTGACGAGGATTGAGCGCAGCACGTTTCAAATGGAGAGATCTGCAGGCACCAAGGATCAGGTCCTTTGAGAGCGATGCTGGAGATTGAAATGGTGTGCGCAACCGGGCTGACTTCGTAATACTTTGTTACGTGTAATGTATATTATGTTAAATTATGTGTCTGGGCGGAACTTTATGAACTCCCGCCTAAAACCATCTGATCCACCTCGGCAATCAGTTGAACAATTCATAGATCTCAGAAACCAACTGCATCGTCGCATCCTCGACCGTTCCTTCATTACGGCACAAAACCCAACCATGATCGGCAGCTGCTTGCTCGAACATCTCCGTACACGCGACATGCTCTGCGTGCTTTTGAATCACAGTACCGCCCAGTCCTCTGGATCGTGCCGTTGCCCTGGCCCATGAAATATCCGGCGTGGTGACGACGCCGACATGCAGGTCAGGCACCTGCACGTTTTGCTCGATATTCAACTGGAGAATCTCTGCAAACGGGACGGTATGGCGAAACGCGGCGTCAGACGGATACCAGCGATCGATCAAGACAATGCTGCCCAGCGGCTGCTTAGTCAGCACGTGCCGGGAGATCCAGCTGCGGCTATCAGCAAAGCGCTGGCACACAGCCCACTCCAGATCCCGGGAGGGATTTCTGGCAATTTCGTTAACGAGGGCCATCGTGGCACCCCGGTACGGATCGCTTTTTCTCTCGCAAAGCCGGATGACTTTCTTGTTGTCGGCCCTCAGTACTGCCGTAACCGCTTCCAATAATGTGGTTTTGCCGGTTCCTTTTGGCCCATCCAGAGAAATAAACAGCGGACGATTCATTTTTCACACAACGATTGAGGCATTGATGACCACTCTATCCTCATTTCTGCAATTCGATCAGCTCATCCCTGCCCTTTGCCTAGACTTGCTTCCCAATGATGTTCGCCAGACCTTTCGACTGCCAGGGAATCACATAAGGAGCCACCCCATGTCAAAGCTATATCCCGGAATCGATCCTGAAGGGCTTATCGAGTACTCAGTGGTCTACACCGACCGCTCGTTGAACCACATGTCGCAGTCGTTTCAGGCCGTGATGAAGAACATTTCCCAGACCCTGAAACAGGTCTACAACGCCGAGGCCGTTGCGGTGGTTCCGGGCAGCGGCACATTCGGCATGGAAGCGGTGGCGCGACAGTTCGCCACCGGTCAGCAATGTCTGGTGATACGCAACGGCTGGTTCAGTTATCGCTGGAGCCAGATCCTTGACACCGGCAACATCCCGGCAGCCACGACGGTGCTGAAAGCCCGACCGGTAGAAACGGGTCGCCAGGCTGCCTACGCCCCGCCACCTCTGGACGAAGTGCTGGCAGCCATTGCGGCTTCGAGGCCGCAGATTGTCTTCGCCCCCCACGTTGAAACCTCATCAGGGATTATCCTGCCCGACGAGTACCTGCGGGCCGTCGGCGACGCCGTGCATGCGGTGGGTGGGCTGTTCGTGCTGGACTGCATCGCTTCCGGCACGCTTTGGGTTGATATGCACAAATGCGCCGTCGACCTGCTGATCAGCGCACCGCAAAAAGGCTGGAGCGCCTCCCCTTGCTGCGCTCTGGTGATGTTCAGTGCTCTGGCCCTCGAACGCATCGAGCAAACGCAAAGCAGCAGCTTCGCCTGCGACCTGAAAAAGTGGCTGCAGATCATGCAGGCCTACGAACAGGGCGGACATGCCTACCACGCGACCATGCCCAGCGATTCCCTCGCGCGGTTCAACGACGTAATGAAAGAGACGCAGGTCTACGGTTTCGACAAGGTCCGCGACGACCAGCAGGTTCTGGGTGACCGGGTGCGCGCCATGTTGGCCGGCAAAGGCTTTAAAAGCGTGGCCGCAGCCGGCTTTCAGGCGCCAGGCGTCGTGGTGAGCTACACCGATGATGCCGATATCAAAAACGGTAAGAAATTTGCCAGCCACGGCCTGCAGATCGCCGCTGGGGTGCCGCTGCAATGCGATGAACCGGCCGACTTCCAGACCTTTCGTATCGGTCTGTTCGGACTCGAAAAGCTGCACAACATCGAGCGGACGGTCAGCACCCTCGAGCGGGCACTGGATGAGCTGATGGTTAGCTAAGCTTTCATCTCGGCCGCAGCCAATACTGTTCCCGCAGATCCTGTCTGGCGGGAACCACCAGGCCGTGATCAACCTGTCATAAATTCCATATCTGCTGGCAAATAGAAGACTTTTCCACTGTTCCAATAGCACCTGAGGTGCCGCGAAGACAAGGCCAGCGTCGATCCGTCGCACCATTGAGCGCCAAAACCCCTTTCATTCTGATTTAGTGATTTAACTAGGTAGTTACCTAACTATATAATGCCCTCCTCATTTCAACGGGACATTCAACGTGAAGCAGAGTCAACGCCTCTCGGGCATATCAACATTCATTCTGGTCGGGCTGGGCGTGATCATCGCCCTGCTCGGCCTGGCACTGGCCGCTGGCGGTGTGAAATTGGTCAGCCTGGGAGGCTCCTGGTACTTCCTGGTGGGTGGTCTGGCGATGGCCATTTCCGGTCTGCTGATCGCACGTCGCAAGCCTGCCGGCGCCTGGCTGTTCGCGGCGTTTCTGCTGGGGACGGCGATCTGGGCAGTGATCGACGCAGGGCTGGTGTTCTGGCCGGTGTTCTCGCGTTTGTTCATGTTCAGTGCCGTGGGCCTGGTGGTCGCGCTGGTTTATCCGCTGCTTAAACGCGCCAATGGCGACGTTGCGGGTCGTGGAGCTTACGGCGTTGCCGCTGTTCTGGCGGTTGGACTCGCGGTAGCTGCCGGCAACATGTTCGTCGCACACCCGACCGTTGCCCCTACTGGCACCGGCCCGGGCCTGACGCCGGTCGAGCCGGAAAAAGCGCAGAAAGACTGGGCGCACTACGGTAATACCGAGGGTGGCAGCCGCTTCGCCGCGCTGGACCAGATCAATCGCAGCAACGTCGACAAGTTGAAAGTCGCGTGGACCTACCACACCGGCGACATCGCCGAGAGCGACGGCAACGGCGCCGAAGACCAGCTGACTCCGCTGCAGATCGGCAACAAAGTCTTCATCTGCACCCCGCACAACAACCTGATCGCACTCGATGCCGACACCGGTAAAGAAATCTGGAAAAACGCGATCAATGCTCAATCCAAAGTCTGGCAGCGTTGCCGTGGCATGGCCTATTTCGACGCCAGCGCCGCCGTCGCCAAACCGGCCAGTTCGCCGGTTACCGAGACCCCGGTCGCACCCGCCGCCAACTGCACGCGCCGTCTGCTGACCAACACCATCGACGCCCGCCTGATCGCAGTCGATGCCGACACCGGCGAGTTCTGCCAGGGTTTCGGCACCAACGGCCAGGTCGATCTGAAGGCCGGTCTGGGTGATGTCCCGGACAGCTACTATCAACTGTCCTCCGCGCCGCTGATGGCCGGCACCACCGTGGTGGTTGGCGGTCGCGTTGCCGACAACGTGCAGACCGACATGCCGGGCGGCGTGATCCGTGGTTTCGACGTGATGACCGGCGCCATGCGCTGGGCTTTCGACCCGGGCAACCCGCAGGATAAAAAGGCACCGGCCGATGGCAAAACCTATGTGCGCAGCACGCCGAACAGCTGGGCGCCGATGTCCTATGACCCAGCGACCAACACGATCTTCCTGCCGATGGGCAGTTCGTCCACCGATATCTATGGTGTCGAGCGCAGCAAACTGGATCACACCTACGGCGCTTCGATCCTGGCGCTGGACGCCAACAGCGGCGAAGAAAAGTGGGTCTACCAGACCGTGCACAACGACCTCTGGGACTTCGACCTGCCGATGCAGCCAAGCCTGATCGACTTCACCAAGGACGGTAAAACCGTGCCCGCGGTAGTCATCGGCACCAAGGCCGGGCAGATTTACGTGCTCGACCGCGCCACCGGCAAACCGCTGACCGACGTTAAAGAAGTACCGGTCAAGGCGGCCAACATTCCGAACGAACCTTACTCGCCGACCCAGCCGAAATCGGTGGGCATGCCGCAGATCGGTGCCCAGCACCTGACCGAGTCGGACATGTGGGGCGCCACGCCGTACGACCAGCTGCTTTGCCGCATCGATTTCAAATCGATGCGCTACGACGGGCTGTACACCGCGCCGGGCACTGACAAATCCCTGAGTTTCCCGGGTTCGCTGGGCGGCATGAACTGGGGCAGCATTTCCACTGACCCGGTGCACGGTTTCATCTTCGTCAACGACATGCGTCTGGGCCTGTGGATTCAGATGATCCCGTCGCAGAACAAAGGCCAGGCAACCTCCGGCGGTGAAGCGTTGAACACCGGTATGGGCGCCGTGCCGCTGAAAGGCACGCCTTACGCAGTGAACAAGAACCGCTTCCTGTCGGTTGCCGGCATTCCGTGCCAGGCCCCACCGTTCGGTACGCTGACCGCCATCGACATGAAAACCCAGAAAGTCGCCTGGCAAGTTCCGGTCGGCACTGTTGAAGACACAGGTCCCCTGGGCATCCGCATGCACCTGCCGATCAAGATCGGTCTGCCAACCCTCGGCGGCACCCTGTCGACCCAAGGTGGCCTGATTTTCATCGCCGGCACCCAGGACTTCTACCTGCGTGCGTTCAACAGCGCCAACGGTGAAGAAATCTGGAAAGCGCGTCTGCCGGTTGGCAGTCAGGGCGGCCCGATGACGTATGTGTCGCCGAAAACCGGCAAGCAATACGTGGTCATCACCGCCGGTGGTGCTCGCCAGTCGACCGACCGTGGCGACTACGTGATGGCGTACGCCCTGCCGTAAACCGCAGCGCCCTCCTTCACTTCACTTGTGCGCGGCACCTTCGGGTGCCGCGTCGTTTCATGTCCTTCGCTCTGGATTTCAGCAATGTCATTGGCTGTTCGCTTTTCTCACGCCGGCGTATTCACCGGCATGCTGTTCGGTCTCACCTGCGGCGCTGCCCTGCCCGCCCTCGCCGATACCGATTCGAACGTGTTCACCCGCAGCACCCTGACCGGCGACTGGGGCGGCCTGCGCCACCAGCTCGATAAAGACGGCATCAAGTTCACCGGCGATTACACCGGCGAAACCGCCTACAACGCCGACGGCGGCCTGCATCGCTCGGCGCGCTATTCGCAGAACATCAAGCTCGGCGCGCAGTTCGACCTGAGCAAACTGTACGGCGTCGATAACGCCGGCAAGATCCAACTGACCATCAACGACCGTCGCGGCAACAGTGCTTCTGAAGATCTGGTCGGCAACCGTTTGCCGATCCAGGAAAACTACGGCGGCCTCTACACCCGCCTGACCGAGCTGAGCTACGAGCGCAGCCTGTTTACCCCGGCACTGAACGTCAAACTCGGCTACATGGCCATGGGCAACGACCTCGGCGGGCTGGACAGCGGCATTCTCTGCAACTTCATGAACGCCGGTTTCTGCGGTCATCCGCTGAACATGTCCGGTGGCAGCGGCTGGACTAACTACCCCAACGCCCACCTCGGCGTACGGGTGAAATACGACCTCTCCCCTGCCTGGCAACTGCGCGTGGCCGCGTTCAATGTCGACCCGGAAAGCAACGGCAATTCCAGCCGCGCCTGGCACCTGGGCCCGAAACACACCACCGGCACGGTGGTGCCGATCGAGCTGGTCTACAAGCAGGCAGGCAAACTGCCCGGCGAGTACAAGGTCGGTTATTACTACGACAGCTCCGACGTTAAACGCATCGGCAGTGACAAGGAAGTGTCCGGACGCGGCGGCCATTACGTCCTGATCGACCAGGCCGTCTGGGCCTCGGACGCCTCTGAAGGTCGCAGCCTGCACGCCTTCGGCCAATATTCGGCGGCCAGCGAAGCAGCTTCGCCGTTCAGCAAGTGGTACGGCACCGGCCTGGTGCTGTACAAGCCTTTTGAGGGCCGTCCGCGCGACACCGTGGCGCTGGGCTATGGCCGCGCAGTACCGAACCCGCGCAGCCGCGATGTGCAGCAGGACGCCGCGCTGGACAATGGAGTAGCGTTTCCAAACCTGGACAGCGCCGAGCAATTGATCGAACTCGGTTACGGCTATCAGGCCACGCCTTGGCTGACGCTGCGCCCGAATATGCAGTACATCATCGAGCCGGGCGCGTTTTCCGGGAAGGACATCGACAATGCATTGGTGTTTGGATTGCAGGTGAAAGCTGCGCTCTGACGCCAAAGTTTGTCGACCACAAAAAAAGCACCCGAAGGTGCTTTTTTTGTGCGTGCCGCCAACGGAATCAACCCGCGAAGCTGGCCCGCGCTGCGTGCAGTTTCTTGTAGCTCTCGATCAGACGCAGATGGCGATCCAGCCCTTCCAGCTTCATGCTGGTCGGCGTCAGGCCGTAGAAGCGCACGCTGCCGTTGACCGAACCGATCGCCGCGTCCATGCGCTCGTCGCCGAACATGCGGCGGAAGTTGGCTTCGTAGTCTTCCAGCTCCAGATCCTCGTCCAGCTCCATTTCCAGCACCACGTTGACCGCTTGATAGAACAAGCCACGCTCGACGGTGTTGTCGTTGTATTGCAGGAACGCTTCGACCAGATCCTTGGCCTGCTCGTACTTCTGCAAGGCGAGGTAGATCTGCAAGCGCAGTTCAAGGATGGTCAACTTGCCCCATGGCGTGTTGTCGTCGAACTCGATGCCGATCAGCGTGGTGATGTCGGTGTAATCGTCCAGCTCGCTGTGTTCCAGGCCTTTGACCAGGTTGCGCAGACCGACTTTGCTGAGGTTGTGCAGGTTGAGGATGTCGGCACGGAATTGCAGCGCTTTGTTGGTGTTGTCCCAGATCAGGTCTTCTACCGGATAGATCTCCGAATAGTCCGGCACCAGAATGCGGCAAGCCTTGGCGCCGATGTGCTCGTAGACCGCCATGTAGACTTCCTTGCCCATGTCTTCAAGGATGCCGAACAGCGTCGCGGCCTCTTCGGCGTTGGAGTTTTCGCCGTTGCCGGAGAAATCCCACTCGACGAATTCGAAGTCGGCCTTGGCGCTGAAGAAACGCCACGACACCACACCACTGGAATCGATGAAGTGCTCGACGAAGTTGTTCGGTTCGGTCACGGCCTGGCCCGAGAAGGTCGGCTGCGGCAGATCGTTGAGGCCTTCAAAGCTGCGGCCCTGCAGCAACTCGGTAAGGCTGCGTTCCAGCGCCACTTCGAAGCTCGGGTGCGCGCCGAACGAGGCGAACACGCCGCCGGTGCGCGGGTTCATCAGCGTCACGCACATGACCGGGAACTCACCGCCCAGCGACGCGTCCTTGACCAGCACCGGGAAGCCCTGCTCTTCCAGCGCCTTGATTCCGGCGAGAATGCCCGGGTACTTCGCCAGCACCGCTTGCGGCACATCCGGCAGGGCCATTTCGCCTTCGAGGATTTCGCGTTTGACCGCCCGCTCGAAGATTTCCGACAGGCACTGCACCTGGGCTTCAGCCAGGGTGTTGCCGGCGCTCATGCCGTTGCTGAGAAACAGGTTTTCGATCAGGTTGGACGGGAAGTACACCACCTCGTTGTCCGACTGGCGCACGAACGGCAGCGAGCAGATGCCGCGCTGGGTGTTGCCGGAGTTGGTGTCGTACAGGTGCGAGCCGCGTAGTTCGCCGTCGCGGTTGTAAATGCCCAGGCAATATTCGTCGAGGATTTCCGCAGGCAACTCGTCTTTGGCGCCGGGCTTGAACCAGCGCTCGTCCGGGTAATGCACGAACTCGGCATTGGCGATCTCTTCGCCCCAGAACTGATCGTTGTAGAAGAAGTTGCAGTTCAGCCGCTCGATGAACTCGCCCAGCGCCGAGGCCAGCGCGCCCTCTTTGGTCGCGCCCTTGCCGTTGGTGAAGCACATCGGCGACTGCGCATCGCGGATGTGCAGCGACCAGACGTTGGGCACGATGTTGCGCCACGAAGCGATTTCGATCTTCATGCCCAGGTCGGCCAGAATCCCCGACATATTGGCGATGGTCTGTTCCAGCGGCAGGTCCTTGCCGGCAATGCAGGTGCCCGCGCCGGACGTGGACGCCGGCATCAGCAAGGCCTGGGCATCGGCGTCGAGGTTCTCGACTTCCTCGATCACGAACTCCGGCCCGGCCTGCACCACCTTCTTCACCGTGCAACGGTCGATCGAGCGCAGGATGCCCTGGCGATCCTTCTCGGAAATGTCCGCCGGCAGCTCGACCTGGATCTTGAAGATCTGGTTGTAGCGGTTTTCCGGATCGACAATGTTGTTCTGCGACAGACGAATGTTTTCGGTCGGGATATTGCGGGTGCTGCAGTACAACTTTACGAAGTAAGCCGCGCACAAGGCCGACGACGCCAGGAAATAGTCGAACGGACCCGGTGCAGAGCCATCGCCCTTGTAACGGATCGGTTGGTCGGCCACCACCGTGAAGTCATCGAACTTGGCTTCAAGTCGGAGGTTGTCGAGAAAATTGACCTTGATTTCCATGCGGGTTACCAGAATAGCGGGCTAAACAAATTGGCCGCCATTATCCGGCTTTTGAGCGTGAAGTCTTGTGCTTTTGCGCAACGGGGCCTGAGCGGTCAGACACCTTTGGCGAACTTCTGAACATCTCGAAGCTGAAGATGTTCTAGATTGAAGAAGTACCGGATCAAGGACGAGCAAATGGACATTTCCAGCCGTGCGACGTCGTTACCCACCCTGCAGGGTTCTGTCACCCGGCGCCTGGCCATTGCGGTGGGCGCGCTGTTTATTGCCGGCGTGATGGCGGCGACCACTGCGTTGCTCGGCATTGCCACTCAACTGGATGAGGATGACGTCAATGACGTGCGGTTCTATTCCGGCCGAGCGCTGGAAAACCGCATCACGGCATCGAAGAACTACATCACCAGTTACGCCTACTGGACGACAGCGTATGAACGTTTGAGCGGCACGGTCGACACGAACTGGGCGTATACCGAGCAGAACATGGGCAAGACCCTGTTTACCAGCGACGGCTATGACGGTCTGTTCGTGCTGGATCGGGAACGCACCAAATACGCCGTGGTTCGCGGGCAATTGCTCGATGCGCAACTGCCCCAGTTCCTGCAGCTTCCGGCGAACAGTCTGGTGGAGCAAGTGCAAAGTCAGCCCGACCTGACCAAGCCCGTCAGTAGTTATTCATTGTTCGAAGGCTGGCCGGCGCTGGTCACCGCGGCGGCGATCCTTCCCAACGATGAGCGCCCAGTGGGCGATCCCCAAAAGACTTCGGTACTGGTATTCGTCGACAAACTGACACCCACCAAGTTGCGCAAGATCGGCAGCGGGTATGGGCTGAACAATCTGTCGCTGGCACCGGACGACAGCATCGACCAGGGCCAGCCCCGCGTCCCGCTGGACAGCACCGGATACAGCCTCGTTGCGGATCTGGAGCGACCGGGCCTGCATCTGCTGTGGTCATTGTTGCCCACCCTCGGCTCCGCCTTGATTGTGTTGATGGCGCTGACGGCCTGGTTCTTTCGCCATGCATTGCGTTCCTCGCGCTATGTCGACAACAGTTTTGAAGCGATGCAGGCCTCGAATCAGGCACTGCTGGCGTCCAACCGCGCACTGGAAGCCAGCGAAGAGCGCTTCCGGGCGGTGGCCGAAGCCGCGTCCGACTGGATCTGGGAAGTGGATGAAGCGTTGTCCATCACCTATCTGTCGACCCGGTTCAGTGCGGTCACCGGCTATCCGCAGGCCCAATGGATCGGGAAACACATCGGGCACTTGCTTGTCTGCGACACCACGCCGCTGGATCTGTGGCTGAAAAAACTCGATCAGGAGAACAACGCCAGCGACCTGCGCTGCACCTACCGTGACCGCAAGGAACAACAGCGCCACTGCCGCCTCTCGGCCCGGCCCATCGTGGAAAGAGCGGCAGTCGTCGGCTATCGCGGCACGGCCAGCGACATCACCGATGAAGTCGCCGCCCATGCGCAGATCCAGCACCTGTCCTTGCATGACGCGCTGACGGGACTGCCCAACCGCAACAAACTGTCGCGCTATCTGGACGACGCTCTGCTGCTCAAGGAACACGCTCCGCCTGTGTCGCTGTTGATGATTGACCTGGACAATTTCAAGCCGATCAACGATTCGCTCGGCCACCCCGCCGGCGATGCTGTTTTGCAGGAGGTTGCCGGCCGACTGCGCGAATGCACGCGTGACCACGATATCGTCGCCCGTCTGGGCGGTGACGAGTTCGTCGTTGTGCTCTGCGGCATGGACACGCATCAGGAGATCGACAGGTTCTGCACACGCCTGATCGGCAGCCTGCATCAGCCCATCCTCTTCGAACAGCAACCGTTGCACATCGGCGCCAGTGTCGGCATCGCCCTGAGCCGGCGTCACGGGTACATCGCCAGCGAGCTGATCCGTTGCGCGGACATTGCGCTGTACCAGGCCAAATCCGAAGGCAAGAACACCTGGTGCTATTTCGAAGCGCACATGAGCGATCAGATCCAGACCCGTCGGCAGATGGAGGACGACCTTCGAAGGGCCCTGACGAACAATGAGTTCGTGCTGCACTATCAACCCCGATACAAAGTCGATGGCAAGCAGATCGTCTCGGTCGAGGCACTGGTGCGCTGGCAGCATCCTGCCAAAGGCTTGCTCGGGCCGGATTTGTTCATTCCGCTGGCCGAACAGACCGACCTGATTGTTCCCCTCGGTCGCTGGGTCCTGCGTGAGGCTTGTGAAACGGCACTGACCTGGCCGGCGGACATTCTCCTGTCGGTCAACCTGTCACCTGCGCAGTTTGCGATCAGCGATGTGGTCGAAGATGTACGCGAAGTGCTGGTCGGCACTCGCTTCCCGGCCAGCCGGCTGGAGCTGGAAATCACCGAGAACGTAATGCTCAACGACACGGACGGCGCGCTGACCACCATGACCGCGCTCAAGGAACTGGGGGTGCGCCTGAACATGGATGACTTCGGCACCGGTTATTCCTCCCTTGGCTATCTGCGGGCCTACCCGTTCGATGGCATCAAGATCGACAAACGCTTCATCGCGTCCATTAGCACCGGCGCCAATGATCGGGCGGTGGTACAGGCCATCATCGGACTGGGTAAAGCGATGGGGCTGACCGTGACCGCCGAAGGCGTCGAAACCGAGGAACAACTGGACATCCTGGGCAAGGATCAATGCAACGAAGTTCAGGGTTATTACATGAGTCGCCCGATCGACAAGGCGGCCTTCGCCAGTCTTCTGCAAACATCAAGAGTCGCTGTTGTCGATCCTTCCAGACAGCGAAAAGGCCGGGTGACCTGAGGACGCTGACTCAGCACATCCGCTCAATCGCGGCGCGACTGTTTGCTTCAGTATCCGGCGACTTCCATCACGGCCGGTCACTGACACATGAAAGGTTTCATGCAACCGCGTTTCGCCCTGGCACTGTTGTATTGCGCAATGACCGACTCGGCATTTGCCAGCGGATTTCTCGACGACGCCAAAACCGAAGTGCTCAGCCGCAACTTCTACCTGAGCAACGACTATCGCTCGCCCTCTCCGTCCGGGAAAAACTACAAACAGGAATGGGCTCAAGGGTTTATCGGCACTTTCGCATCCGGTTTCACGGATGGAACCATCGGCTTTGGCCTCGATGCTCATGCCTTTTATGGTTTGAAACTCGATGGCGGCAAAGGGCATTCCGGCACGGGACTGTTGCCGGTGGACAGTGATGGCCGTAGCGAAAGCGAATACTCCAGCGCGGGTGGTGCGCTGAAGCTCAAGGCCTCGAAAACCACCCTCGCCTTCGGTGAAATGACCGTGGAAACGCCGGTATTCGACACTTCGGACAAACGCCTGCAACCGGAATACGCCACGGGGTTTCTGCTCGACAGCCGCGAGATCGATAACGCGCGTCTTGTCGCCGGGCGTTTCACGGCGTTCAAGAATCAGGACAGCTCTTCCGGCAGAGGCGATTTTCAGGGCTATGGCGCCAGCACCCGGGGCGAAAGCATCAGTTTTGTCGGCACCGACCTGTTCAGCGACAGCCCGGTGGGCGGCGCGCTGTATGCGTCCGACCTGAGCGACACCTGGCGCCAGTACTACGCCAACCTGCATTTCAAACGGTCCGGTCTGTTGCTTGACGCCAACGTCTACCACACCCGCGACACCGGACAGGCGTTGGCCGGCGACATCGACAACACCGCGTTCAGCCTCTCGGGCAAATACACCTTTGGCGCGCATGCGGTGATGCTCGGCTGGCAACGCATCAATGGCGACACGCCGTTCGATTTTGTCGGCGGCGACTCAATCTACCTGGCCAACTCGATCAAATACGCCGACTTCAACGGCGCCCACGAGCGCTCCTGGCAAGCGCGCTACGACCTGGATCTCGGCGCCTTCGGCATTCCCGGGCTAAATTTCATGACCCGCTACGTCGCCGGCAGCCACATCGACGGCACCCACGCGCCCAAGGGCGGCGCCTATAACCCGTTCGACGCGGACAGCGGGCAATACCAGCCGCAGCAAGGGGACGGCGGCAAACATTGGGAACGCGACATCGATCTGCGCTACATCGTCCAGTCAGGTGCGGCCAAGGATCTGTCGGTGCAGCTGTCCCACGTTTCGCACCGGGCCAACAGCGCTCAGGCGGGTGATGACATTGACCGGATCTACGTGGTGATCCAGTACCCGCTGGGGTTTTGATTGGTCGCTGCAACGTGCAATAGTCCAGACGTTTACAGCGACATCATTACAAATGGACCCATTTCGCAAGGCCCGTCCGAGCAGCAAAAAAGCACTTGAGGCGCTTTATTACGAGTGGGTTGAAAGCCAGCTCCGGACGCCGCCTCAGTGCTAGTAAATCCAATGCTGTAATTTTTCACCAGCGTCTCCAGAGTCATACTCATACCCGAGTTTTAGCAGCGCAAGCCGATGGTCCTCAACTTCTTGCAGGTCTGCATCTGTACAACCGATTTCTTTGAACATATTTTGAATTGAATCACAGGTTGAAAAGTGCACTGGTGGATTACACCTGAAATCTGCCATGAAATTATGCAGCTCGGAATTTGCTATCTTTGTCCGAAGCTCAAAAATATCAACATCTTCAAACTTGGAAAATACTTCAGTTAGTTTTTTGTTTGTGTGGAATGCAGAGTTCATTAGACATATATCATCATGAAAAAACTTAAATAACCTTTCCTCGTATTTTTTCCCAACCCATCTCGGCACCTCAAAGAGATTGTCAAGTACTCGTTGTGCGTGAGATGCCATTATCAAAAACCATCCATCCAATAGCTCATTAGGCGCATGGTCCAACAGAATTCCCCATGCGCCTGGCATAAATCCACCATTCGTTTTAATTTTGTGCTCGAGTAATCTTTCAAAAATTTCCTGCGGATGGTTATCGGCTAGTTTTGCGACAAAGTCTGATATCCTAGTGTCATTTGACGCTAAGGTGATGTGTTCCCAAGCCTTCCTGAATAGATTGTGCTCTGGTTTTAGAGCAATAGATTCAATGATAGGCTCCCAGATCTCACTTCCTTGGTGGTGTAATCCGAGATGCCACAAAATCCCCGGATTTCCCATATAAATTTTCAATGCGTATTCTAGTGTTTTTGAATCAAAATTCTGCAGACTTCCAACAAGCGACATTTCTTTTGAGTGTGACATCAGATCAATCACATCTTGAGGCACTAAATTCCGCGTCACCGCCGCCGCGTGTAACCAGTACTGATCGTATCTACTCTCACCAAGATGGGTTAGCACCATTTGTTGGTCTGCTGTCGTAAGCAGGTCCCAGTTGTTTATAAGCTCTACGACAACTCTTATTTGAGCACCAGTACCATTTATTTTGAAAAGGCGCTCTAGTCTTGAAACGCGCGATTTAGGGGTCGTGATCGTACCTCTTATTAGCAACTCGGTGACAGCCATCGCGTAATCGCTTGGAATCACTCTTAGCGCTTCTCTTTCAAGCAGTCCAATCCAGCTATCAATGATACCTATAAAGTCAACTAAAGGAATGTGATCCAAGCTTTTTTCGACAGCCCCATACAGTCGAGCATCATTCAGGTTCGCACCTTCTGGCAATGTAGCCAGAAGGTTTGGAAGCAGACCGCCGAATAGATCCCAATGTAACTCGCGACCACGCGCTTGATGATCCATCTTCAACATGATTGCTATCATTGTCGAAGCGGACGCAGGGAGAGAAGCATACTTTCTCAACCCATCTAATAAATCGTCTTTCCGAACTTTATCGCATTTCTGCCAGGCACGTAGCACGCCTTCCAAAACTTCTTGAGCCACTGCAGGATGCTGATCAGAAAAAATCCTCCCCAATACTTCCTTGTCGTTATCCCGTACCTGATTGATCCATATCTTCGCAGCCTTTGCCCTAAGACTTCCCAAGTCATAGCCAAGAAATCTCAGTAAAACGGGTTTAGATAGTCTATTTGGGTGAGACTCTAAATAACAGACTGTCTTCCAGGCATCTTCCGCGCTGACAGTTGAGCTTGAGCCTACACTGAAAGCCGTGAAAAAATTTTCGATTTCTTCCCACTCGTAAGACTCGAAAAATCTTCCTTCTATTGTGTTGTTATCGCCCGCCGGCAAAGTTGCCTGGCCTCTTTCCCATAATACGTGAGACAAACTAAGAAATGAAACTTTGCTTACCCACTTTTTAAAGTCGGATCTTTTGCCTTCAGAAATATCCTCTATCGTATTTAGAAGGAATGAAAAGCAGGCATCTTTTGTGATGAGGTACCTGGAATCAAGCCCATCTATCGCCAAATCAATCAAGAGTTCCCTTCGATCAGGCGTTATGAGTACTTGGTAAATCCATCTCATTGCTACCGCTGCCGCTCTCGACGACTCGAACGATAAAGAAAACAAACTCCTTTCTGTTTGCGTTAATAATCTTTTAGCACTGGACGAAGTCGAACCGTTAGCAGATTGTTCGGCAGCCGAACGATAAAACTGATGTGAAAAATTGAATCGGTCAACGCCAGTTTCTACGATTATTCGACGACGCTCCAAAATCTCAAGTAGATCTTTGTTTTCAGAAGACAAACTTAAGTCATGATAATTTTCTGTTTCTCTTTCTGGCAACTCCCGCTGAGCTCCAAAACTAAGAGATACACCAAGATAACTCGCTACCGCGTACCGGTTTTCGGTTCCGTCTCCACCTAGTACATAGGTTAAATCCTGTAGTGAACAGGCATCGTCGTGTGATGTTGCTATAGCGAGCGCTTGCAATATAGGTCCGAGCCCTTCGGAAAGAAGTGCGAACGCCAAAGATTGTGAGTCCTCTCGTGCGAGCCTTATAGCCTCATCAATATCCGAGGGATCAAAAAGTCTGTAATGTGAGGCTGCCAAGTGCATCAAACATCCTGGCTCAATGTGTAGTGTACCATCCAGCAGAGATGCCAAAATATTATCGAATAGCGGATTCGGAATGGAAAACTGATGATGGAAAACCCGCCAGACCTCTGCTAAAAAATCGCAGTCATAAAGTCCTAAATCATGCCACACAAAAGTACCCAGCTTTGTGTTTTCAAGCCTAGCCGCCCCAGTGACTTGTAGCAATCTATCTTGTACTTGGGAAACAACCAGCTTTCTGGAGGGCGATAGCTGACGTGAAAGTTGCTGGATTTTAGAGAGTGTGCGGACGGGGTCATTGGTCAGGAGTACACCGCCCAAGGGATCGTCTAAAACTGCGAGACGCTCTCCAGGTGTTGTGTCCAACAAAAAACGTTCGATTTCTTCAAGATTGCTACTAAGCTTTAATTGATACCCTAACTCTTCAAACTCAGCGGCTACCCATCGGCCGGCGTTTGTCTTTCCGACTCTGGGCGAGCCAGACAACAGCAAAATGTTATTTTCCGATAGTTCACTCTTCCACGACTCTTCATTCCCTCGAAAAATATAATTTTGAGGACGAGTAATTTCCGGAAGGTTTTTATTCAGCTCGGCAAAAAGTGCAGGATAACAATCTCCCTTGTTGTCCTTGGCATTTTTAATTATTGCAGTTAGTCTATTGATAAGGATTTCGAATCTATCAGCGGGGACTCGGAGCTTGCGCAGTCTATTTTCGCAAGAATCCCGTAACCCATCATTCAAAACGTTCTCAAGTATTATAAGGCGAGCCAAATCGTTCCTGACTTTATCTATTTTTGCATTTTTCACGAATTTTTTTAGATGCTGCCCCCTTTCTTTGTCAAGACTTGACTCACTTGACTCGAGTAATTCTGCGTGATTCTTCAATTCACTTAAAAGGTCTCTAGCGACCTCTCTGGAAAGCTTTTTTACGTGAGGATCCCAAGATGCCATAGCCCCTTTGCAAAACTTAGAAACATTATCATTGCAGCGTGCGGAAGCGACGAATACAACCGACACATCCTGTTTGGCGCACAATCGCTCAATTAACATGTTACTGGATTTTCTTTCTTCAAAATGCGCCAGCCATGTTGCTAATTCGGTGAGCGTTAGATCCGCTTGGCTTCCCTTAACTTGCACCTCGATAACTTCTTTGCCGCTTAAAAAAGGCAATATGACCTTGGCATCTTCACTCGCCTCAGGCTCTATATATAGTTCGGCTTTTTCGAAGTTGTAGTATCGTAAAAAAATATCAACGCAAACCAAATCTTGAAAATCGTATTTTTTTGGCCCTACGGTTGCAATTGACATATTTCTCCCTGAAAGCCAAGCAAGAAAATTATTTTCTTGGCATCGCTAAAAAATAAAATTGTTTATATTCGATTTATTAAATTAAAAATTCATTTACGTATTGTGAGTTAACGGTACGCATTTACCCCGAAGGGAAGTCGATGACAATGGCGATCATTATGCCATCATCAAGACAAGGATCAGCGCCAAAATTGACCACAAAATGGCGGAAGGCAGCCGGAGTCGAACCTGCCCGGGAACGGATGCCGTCCCCAACCGGGTTTGAAGCCCGGCCGCGCCACCGGGCGCGATTGCCTTCCTTGAACTCAGTCCGCGCCGGGGTTGGCCAGCGCACTGTCGGAGCGGATTTGCCGGCCTTCGCCGACGCGCCGGGTCAGGCCCAGCCGATCGAAGTATTCGAGGATCTGAATACTGCGCTTGCGTCCCAAGCCTAGCGCATCGCGGAAGGCCGTGACTTCGATCTGCGGATTTTCTTCGGCCAGGCGCAGCAGCACCGCCGCCATTTGCCGCAGCGTGATGTCGGTGACAAACAGGTCGCGCACCACTTGATGCATCACGCCAAGGCGCGCCAGTTTGCGCAGCAGCAAACGCACGATCGCGTCTTCCTTGTCGACGAATTTCGCCACGTCGCGTACCCACGGCGGATCGAAACCAGCCTGCTCGAACAATGGCTGCAGCGCCTGCCACAGGGTTTCGTCGTCGGCGTTCAGGCGCACTTGATGGTCGGGCAAATGCAGCCACGGGCCGCTGGCGGCCAGTGAACCGGCGCCGAGCAGTTCTTCCAGCAGGCTGATAAAGGTCGCGCGTTCGAGGCTCAAACCGCTGAAACGCCGCAGACGGTCACGATCCGGGCCCATCTGATCGGGTTCCAGCTCATGAAAGCGCGCCAGTTGTTCCAGCAAGTTGAACTTGAGCATCCCCCAGCGCTGCGCATTGAACAGCACCGGCCCCTGACGGGTTTCGATCAGGCGGACGTTGTCCGGCAGCGTCCAGCCGTCACGCGGACGATTGAACTGACGTTCCAGACGCTGCGGATCGAGGCCGCTTGCGCTGTATTCCAGTAGCGTCGGCAACGCCTGTTCCAGCTCGGAGCTGATCGCCAGCACACGCAGTTGCGCCAGCCGTTCCGGACTGCGGCGCTGACGGGCCGGGGCGAAGGGATCGAGCACACGCCCGCCGCCGAGCGTTCGCTGGGCGCTGGCATCACGCAGGATCAGCGGATCGCCGTGGACGCCATGCACCGGAGCGTTCGTCAGCAGTTGCGCAAACATGCGCTCGCCGGGCGCCAGGCTTGAACCCTCCAGCAAGGCGACCCGCGCGATCACGTCCTGAGTGCCCAGATGCAGGTGCACCGGCTGGAAATGCTCGAAAACCCGCTCGCCCGGCAACAACCGGAATTCGATATCCAGCCGCTGGGTCGGCGCGTGCAGCCATTCGGCGAGCAACCATTGGCCGCGATGGATCTGCCCGAGTTCCAGACGATCCGCGCTGATGTTCAGGGCCACGCGCTGGCCGGCGAAGGCTTGTTCGGCGGCGTGATTCTGCGCGTGCAGGCCCCTGACCCGCACGGTTTTGCCCGCCGGGCCGAGGCTGAGTTTGTCACCCACGACGACCGAGCCCGAAAGCGCCGTCCCCGTCACCACGATCCCGGCGCCGGCGACACTGAACGCCCGGTCGATGGCCAGGCGAAAACCGCCTTCGCGACTGCGCTCCTCGCCTTCTATCTGCAGCAATGTCTGGCGCAGCGCATCGACGCCCTCGCCCGTCACGCTGGAAACCGTCAGCAACGGTGCTTCGGCATAGGGCCCGGGTGCCAGCAGGCTTTCAACCTGTCGGCGAACCTCTTCCACCCTGCCCGCCTCGACCCGATCACACTTGGTGATCGCCACCAGCGCCCGTGGAATGCCCAGCAGCTCGACAATCGCCAGATGCTCGCGGGTCTGCGGCATCACGCCGTCATCCGCCGCCAACACCAGCAATACCAGATCGATGCCCTGCGCGCCTGCGAGCATGTTGTGGGTGAATTTCTCGTGGCCCGGCACGTCGATGAAACCGGTCAGCCCGGCGCCGGGCGCCAGTTCTGCGTACACATAACCGAGGTCGATGGTCATCCCGCGCTCGCGTTCCTGCGGGCGGCGGTCGCCGGTTTGCCCGGTCAGCGCTTGCAGCAGTGACGTCTTGCCGTGGTCGATGTGCCCTGCCGTGCCGACGATCACGTTTGCAACTGCCCGAGTTGCGCCTGCCACGCCGGTTCATCGTCGAGTTGCCGCAGATCCAGCCACAACGCGTCGTCATCGATCCGCCCGAGCACCGGGATCGGCAAGGCGCGCAGCGCGGCTTCCAGATTCAGCAGGCAACGGCCGCGCAGGCGTTTCGATACTTGCGGGCGCAGGCACAGCGCTGCGCTTGGCAGGCGCGCCACCGGTTGGCTGCCGCTGCCGATCATGCCCAGCGCGGGCTCCGCCGTGACGGTCCAGCCCTCGCCCAGCAGTTCGGCCAAGGCCGGTTGCAGGCGTTCGGCTTGGGCCAGAATGTCGGCTTGTGGGCGGGTCAGCAGACGCAGGCTCGGCAAGCGTTCGGCCAGCCGATCCGGGTCGCGATAGAGCCCGAGCACCGCTTCGAGTGCGGCCAGCGTCAGTTTGTCGACCCGCAACGCGCGTTTCAGCGGGTTCTTCTTGATCTTCGCGATCAAGTCCTTGCGCCCGACAATGACCCCGGCCTGCGGCCCGCCCAGCAATTTGTCGCCGCTGAAGGTGACGATGTCGGCGCCATCGAGCAGCGCCTGACGTACCGTCGGCTCCGACGGCAGGCCCCAGCGAGTCAGATCCAGCAGGCTGCCGCTGCCGAGGTCTTCGAGCAGCGGCAGGCCATGTCGGTGGGCCAACGCCGCCAGTTCGGCGGTCGGCACCCGGGCGGTGAAACCTTCGATGCTGTAGTTGCTCGCGTGCACGCGCATGATCAGGCCGCTGCGCGGGCCGATCGCCGCTTCGTAGTCGCGGGCATGGGTACGATTGGTGGTGCCGACCTCGTGCAGGCGCACGCCAGCACGGCTCATGATGTCGGGGATGCGGAACGCGCCGCCGATCTCGATCAGCTCGCCCCGGGAAATGATGCCTTCCTTGCGCGCGCCGAGGCTGTTGAGGGTCAGCAGCACGGCGGCGGCATTGTTGTTGACCACGGTCACGGCTTCGGCGCCGGTCAGTTCGCGGATCAGGCCTTCGATCAGGTCGTCGCGGTCACCACGCTTGCCGCTGGCCAGGTCGAATTCCAGGTTCAAGGGATAGCGCGCCGCCAGTTGCGCGGCGTCGATGGCTTCTTCGGGCAGCAAGGCGCGGCCGAGGTTGGTGTGCAGCACGGTGCCGGTCAGGTTGAACACCCGGCGGACCTGGCTGCGCTGCTGCAGCGCCAGACGTTCGGCGACCCTTCCGGCCAGCGCTTCAGGGCTGATTTCAACGGCGGTCAGTTGCCCCGCCACCACGGCTTCGCGCAAGTCATCCAGTAACTGGCGAAACCCCGTCAACAGCGCCTCGCGCCCGTAACGCTCGGCCAAGGGCTGGCACGCGGGGTGGCGTAACAGGCTGTCAATCGACGGTAACCGCAGGGCAACACTTACGGACATCAGGCACTCCCGAAATCGAAATACGCCTGATGATGTTAGACCACCCTGCTTCTAGCGCAGCGCGGCTCGCTGAACCGGCACATAGGTTTGACTCAGGTCCGTCGCCCAGCCATCGAGTACGGCTTTCACGTTATCGGGCGTCATGACCTGTTTGTCGTTTTCCAGCGGCACGCCCTTGCCCTTGCGCACCACCTCGGCCACAACCTCCCCGGTCGAACCGTCCTCGAAGGACACTTCCGTGGCGATCTCACTGTCCCGGTCACGAATGCCGGTGGCGCTGCTCACCCCGGCCGCGACCAGTGTCACCGGCAGCCATTCATAAAAGCGCAGACCCTGAGTACTGGCGGCGACCTGGGTGATGGCCGGTTTGACGATCAGCGTGTCCGGGCCGGGCTTCGACGCCAGCGGCAGCACCTTGCCCAGCTCCAGCCTGAGGGCTGCGTCGTAATAATGGGTTACGCCCGACAAAGTACTTTGGGGAATGCGCTGAGAAGGCTCGAGCCATGGATAGAACTGGCTCGGCGCCAGGTAAACCTGGGTGTAACGCCCCCTCATCAGTGTCGGGCTGACCCAGCTCAGAATCTTGTGCCCCGAAGCGGTCTGCCCTTCCTTGAGCACGCTGTAATCCCGCAGAAACCCGGCCTGCGGCTCGGCCGGAAGCTTTTTGCTGCTGCACGCCGACAGGCTGAGGGTGGCGGCAAACAGCACGGCCAGTGAGCGATGGTTACTCATCGAGGGTGTTTCCTTTTTCAGGCGTGGACGTGGTTGTGCGGGGTGTTGTCGGAGCACTCGATGCGCAACTGGCCGTGGGTCATGATCCATTGGATGAATTCGGCGGTAGGAATCGTGTGCAGGTATTCGACCCAATGGGCCTCGGTCGGGCTGAACCGTTCGAAATAGCGGCGCAGGATCAACTGACTCTGATCGTTCGTCAGCCCCAGGCACGTCTCCTGGAACAGGATCGGCGTGTCGGGACCCGGTGCGGTGGTGCGCTGGGTCAGGATCAACGGACGCACGGCGCCATGGTCCCGGGTGATGTAGCCGCTGTTCATGTCCTTCATGTTGAGCCCCCTTGGTTGGAAAGCGTGCAGAGTGCCTGCGGATGTTTGCCCGACGATGTCCGGCTGATGTCCGCGCTGAAGGAATGTTGCAGGATTGAAATATATGACCGGCGCATCGAAATGGTTTTAGATGCGCTTCTTTTGGGTTCATGGATTGCGCAAACGTGAGCAGATTGCTGATCGTCGATGACGACGGGGAAATTCTGTCCTTGCTGAAGAAGTTCTTCGTTCAGCACGGCTATCAGGTCGATGTCGCCGCCCATGGCGAGGCCATGTGGGCGGCCATTGCGCAGGCACGGCCGGACACGATCATCCTCGACCTGATGCTCCCCGGTGAGGGTGGCCTGAGCCTGTGCCAGAAAGTCCGGGCGCAGATGGGCATCCCGATCATCATGCTCACGGCCATGGCCGAGCTGAGCGACCGGATCGTCGGCCTGGAATTGGGCGCCGACGACTACCTGACCAAGCCCTTCGCCCCGCAGGAGTTGCTGGCCCGGGTGCGCGCGCTGCAACGCCGGGTCGGTGAGCACACGCCGTCCGGCGCCGAGCCTTCACGCCCGGTCATGGCCTTCGCCGGTTGGCATCTGGACATCACCTGCCGCGAACTGCGCTCGCCCGAAGGCGTGATGATTCCGATGTCCGCCGGCGAATTCGACCTGTTGCTGGTGTTGCTCGAACATCCGCAACGCATCCTGACCCGCGAACAACTGATCGACCTGACCCACGGCCAGGGCCACGACGCCTATGACCGCAGCATCGACGTGCAGATCAGTCGGCTGCGGCGCAAGATCGAACCGGACAGCAAACGCCCGGACCTGATTCGTACCGTGCGCAACGGCGGCTACATGTTCACCGCCAAGGTCAGCCGCTCATGATCGGCCGGATGCTGCGGCGCGACACCCTCAGCCGGCGGATTGCCCTGACAATCGTCGCGGCCATGCTCGCGTCGCTGCTGCTCAATGCGCTGTTCGTTCAGGTCGCGGGGATCTGGGCCCGGCCGCCGATCGAGCGCACCGGGCTGCTGGAGCAGATCGCCGCCACCACCCGAGTGGTCGAGGCCGCGCCGGCAAACTTGCGCCCGCAACTGGCCAGTGCCGCCAGCAGCCCGATACTTGAGGTGTTGTGGAAACCCCGTCGAGCCGACTTCGGTCTGCCGGGGGACGGCGAACAGGTCGAAGCCGGAAAAGTGCCGGCGCTGCGGCAATTGCTTGGCGATAACCGACAGATCGATGTGTTCAACCCCGATGACTGGCCTGCCGGCAGCCCTCGCGCGCATTACATGGCGCTGGTGCGGCTGGCGGATGACAGCTGGCTGTCGTTCACGCCGCCGGAGCGCAGTTGGGGCTTGAGCCTGAACGTGCGGATTGCTGTGATCGTTGCCCTGGGGCTGGTCGCCACCCTGCTGGTCGCCTGGCTCGCCACGCGGCAACTGGCCCAGCCGTTGCAGCGCTTTGCCCATGCGGCGCGGCGTTTTGGCGGGGATCTGAAAGCGCCGCCGATCCACCTCGAAGGCCCCCATGAAATCCGTCAGGCCATCGTCGCCTTCAACACGATGCAGGCGCAGATCCAGCATTTCATCGGCGAACGCACGCACATGCTCGCCGCGATCTCCCACGATTTGCGCGCCCCGCTGACCCGGATGCGCCTGCGCAGCGAGTTCATGGAAGACCTCGACCATCAGGGCAAGCTGATCCGCGACATCGAGGAAATGCAATCGATGATCAACGCCGCCCTGGCGTTCTTCCGGGAAGACACCCATCTGGAGCAATCCACCGCGTTCGATCTGTCGGAGTTGCTGCAAACCATCGTCGATGACTACCGCGATCAGCACATCGACATCGACTTCAGCGGCCCGGCGCATGTGGTGTACGACGGCCGGCCGCTGGGCATCAAACGGGTCATCGTCAATCTGCTGGATAACGCCGTGAAATACGGACAACGCCCAAGCGTGGCGTTGAGCAGCGATGACACGTCGATCCGCATCGAGGTCATTGACGAAGGGCCGGGGATTCCCGAGGACGCGCTGGAGCGGGTGTTCGATCCGTTTTTCCGTCTCGAAACCTCGCGCAACCGCGACACTGGCGGGGTCGGGCTCGGTCTTTCGGCGGCCCGGGGAATCATTCGTGAACAGGGTGGCGAGTTGAGCCTGCGCAATCGCCGCAGTGGCGGCTTGCGCGCACGGGTTGAATTGCCGCATCGCTGAGGCTTATTCGTCGCCGGGCGCCAGCAACAGATTCGGCGCCAGCCGCTGATAACCGTCCTGAGCCAGGCGCATGTCGAGCAGCAGACTGGCCAGGTCCGCCGACAGCGCCTCGCCCTCCCCGTCGTTCTCCAGATACAGCAACTTCAAATAGCTGTTGCAGCCCGGACAGACCTCGGCGCGCAACGGCGCCTGATTGGCGGCGTGGCGATCATCCTCGAGGCTCAGGTATTCAAGCCCTTTGCTCTGCTCGCAATACACGCACTTGACCCGCACCACATGCCATTCACAGGCGCACAGTGAACACACCAGATAACGCAGGCCGTTGTGCTTGCCGCGATGGCGGATCACCCCGGCCATGGCCGGCGAGCCGCAGGCCGGGCACTGGCTGAGGCTGTCGCCGGGCGTCAGTTGCAGGTTTGGCGCACTGAGCAGCCAGTGACTCCACGCCGCTTGCAGCGCCGCTCCGAGGAACGGCACCAGCGCCGCCGGCACCAGCGAATATTGGCCGCTGACCAGCGCCACGGCCCAGGCGCGCAACTGGCCGGGGCTGGCGATGCGCAGCGTGGTCACGGCTTCGATCACGGCCGGTTGCTCGGGGGCGACATAACGCTGGAGCAAGGCTCCGAGATACAGTTGCCAGGTGTCCTCGCGAATCAGGGTGTCGGCGGCGAACGGCGGCATGCCGTGTTGCCGGCAGACCTCCAGCCGCTGTTGATCAAGCGGCGCGGTAGAGGGCGGATCATCGAGGATTTGCTGCTGGACACGGCACAAACCAGCAATCAGATGCAGGTATTCGGCCAGCGGATGCCCGTCGGCCAAACGCTCAAGACGCTGGGCCCGCAACATGAACAGGTTGTGCGGCGGCAGGTGCAGAAACGGCGGCGAACTGGCCGCCGCTTCGATTTCTCCGGGTTCGAGGATGGTTGGCAACTGTCAGCCCTTTTTCGTGACCGGTCGCTCTGGCGGATCCTTGCTGTCCACCTCGCGATACCAGAGTGCATGGTGTTTCCTGGCCCAGGCGCGGCTGACCCAGCCGTGCATCATTGCGTCCACCGAACCCTTGATCCAGATCCCGGCGTAGATGTGAACGATGATGCTCAGGATCAGCACAAACCCCGCCAGAGCGTGCAGCAACATCGCCCAGCGAATCGTGGTGATGCCGAAGTAATGACTGAAATACGCGCGCCAGATCACCAGTCCCGTGAACAACAATCCGAGCATGCACAGCAGTAAAGTCCAGAACAGCAGCTTTTGCCCGGCGTTGTATTTGCCCACCGCCGGCACGTTTTCCTCGTCGTTGACCAGCACCCGGTCGATGCGCCGCAGCCATTTCCAGTCGTTGTCGATGAAGAAGTTGGAACGCCAGAAGCGAAACACCAGGCCGAGGAAGAACACGAACATCAGCACGCCCATGAACGGGTGCAGGATCCGCGTCCATGGGCCGCCGCCGAACAGGTGGGTCAGCCAGAACATCGACGGATGGAACAGTGCCAGCCCCGACAGGCCGGCCATGAAGAACAGAATCGCCACCAGCCAGTGGTTGGTGCGCTGGTTGGCGGTGTAGCGCAGGATCGTCTTGTTGCTCATGGCCGGCCCTCCCCGCGTGGGTCGAAGGTGTGCACCGCCGGGTCGACGACGTGCACCGAGGTGTCGGGCGGTTCGGGATGTTCATCTTCTTCGACCCGGTTCGGGCCGATCCGCACGTAATGGAAGAACCCGGCCAGCACCGCCGCACCCATGGCCAGCAGGCCCAGCGGTTTGCTGATGCCTTTCCACAAGCCCACCAGCGGACTGATCTCGGGGTTGTCCGGCAGGCCGGCGTAGATTTTCGGGGTGTCGGCGTGGTGCAGCACGTACATGACGTGGGTACCGCCAACGCCTGCCGGGTCGTACAGGCCTGCGTTGTCGAAGCCACGGCTTTTCAGGTCGACGATGCGCTCGGCGGCGTGGGTCTTCATGTCGTCCTTGGTGCCGAACACGATGGCCCCGGTCGGGCAGGTTTTCACGCAGGCCGGTTCCAGCCCCACCGCCACCCGATCCGAACACAGCGTGCATTTGTAGGCCTTGTGGTCCTTCTGCGAAATGCGCGGGATGTTGAACGGGCAACCGGTGATGCAATAACCGCAGCCGATGCAGTGGTCCTGGTCGAAATCGACGATGCCGTTGGCGTGCTTGATGATCGCGCCAGGGCTGGGGCACGCCGCCAGGCATTCGGGCTCGGCGCAGTGCATGCAGCCGTCCTTGCGGATCAGCCATTCGAGGTTGCCGGCGTCGGTTTCGTGCTCGGTGAAGCGCATCAGCGTCCATGAATCGGCGCTCAGATCCTGCGGATTGTCGTAGGTGCCGTGGTTGTGGCCGACCTCGTCGCGCAGCTCGTTCCATTCCGAGCATGCGACCTGGCAAGCCTTGCAACCGATGCATTTGGTGGTGTCGATCAGCTTGGCCACCTGTTCCTGGCCGCGTATCGAAGGCGCCGGCGTGGTGGTGGCCGAGCGGGCAATGATGTCTTGGCTGGCCATCTAAAGATTCTCCATCAGAGCTTCTCCACGTTGACCAGGAATGACTTGGATTCCGGGGTCTGTGTATTGCCATCGCCGAGGAACGGCACCAGGGTGTTGGTCAGGTAACCGTGGCGCGTCAGGCCGGTGAAACCCCAGTGCAGCGGAATGCCGATCTGGTGCACCACCTGGTTGTTGACCTGCAACGGCCGGATCCTTTTGGTCACCACCGCCACCGCTTCAATGAACCCGCGTTTGCTGCTCACGCGCACCCGATCGCCGGCAGCGATGCCCTTCTCCTTGGCCAGCACTTCGCCGATTTCCACGAACTGCTCGGGTTGGGCAATCGCGTTCAACTTGCAGTGCTTGCTCCAGAAGTGGAAATGCTCGGTCAGCCGGTAGCTGGTCGCTGCATACGGGTAATCCTTGGCCACGCCGAGGCTGTCCCACACCGAATCGAAAATCCGCGCCGCCGGGTTGCTGGTGGCTTTCTTGTTTTCCGGATGCAGCGGGTTGATGCCGATCGGCGTTTCGAACGGCTCGTAGTGCTCGGGGAATGGCCCTTCGTTCATCTTGTCGACGGCGAAGAACCGCGCCACACCTTCGGGGTTCATGATGAACGGGTTCATCCCGGCTTCCGGCGGCACGTCGGCCTTGTAGTCCGGCACATCGGTGCCGCCCCAGGCCTTGCCGTTCCACCAGACCAGGCGTTTTTTCGGATCCCAGGGTTTGCCGGTGACGTCCGCCGAAGCGCGGTTGTACAGAATCCGTCGGTTGGCCGGCCAGGCCCATGCCCAGCCCTGATGCTGGTGCATGCCGTAAGGGTCGTTGTTGTCGCGACGGGCCATCTGGTTGCCGGCTTCGGTCCAGCTGCCGCAGAAGATCCAGCAGCCGGACGCGGTGCTGCCGTCATCCTTGAGCTGGGCGAACCCGGCCAGTTGCGAATTGCCCTTGATCGCCGCGCCGGTGGCGTCGGTGAAATCGGTGGTGGCGTAGCCGTTGATCTCTTTGGCGATCTCTTCCGGTGAGGGCTCTTCGGCAATCTTGTACGGCCACGACAGCTTCAACAGCGGATCGGCGAATTTGCCGCCCTCGGCCTGATAACGCTCACGCAGGCGCAGGAACAACGCACTCATGATGTGCACGTCGGTGCGCGCCTCGCCGGGGCCATCGGCGCCTTTCCAGTGCCATTGCAGCCAGCGGCTGCTGTTGACCAGCGAACCGTCCTCTTCGGCAAAACAGGTGGTCGGCAGGCGAATGACTTCGGTCTGGATGTCGGCGCTCTTCACATCGTTGTACGGCCCGACGTTTTCCCAGAACTGCGAGGTTTCGGTGGCCAGCGGGTCCATTACCACCAGCCATTTCAGTTTGGCCAGTGCCGCCATCACCCGGTTCTTGTCCGGCAACGCGGCGATCGGGTTGAAGCCCTGGCACATGTAGCCGTTGACCTTGCCCTGCCCCATCAGGTCGAACACCTTGAGGATGTCGTAGTTGGGGATGTCGAGCTTCGGCAAGTAGCTGTAGGCCCACTGGTTTTCGGCAGTGGCATTGGCGCCGTACCAGGCTTTCATCAGGCTGACGTGGAACTTGCTGTAGTTCTGCCAGTAGGACAATTGCCCCGGCCGCAACGGAACCTGGGTGCGTTTATGGATGTAGGCCGCGTAATCCTGCTCGGCGTCGGTCGGCAGGGTCAGGTAACCCGGCAGCGCGTTGGACAGCAGGCCAAGGTCTGTCAGGCCCTGAATGTTCGAGTGCCCGCGCAAGGCGTTGACCCCGCCGCCCGGCATGCCGACGTTGCCCAGCAACAGTTGCACCATCGCTGCGCTGCGTATTATCTGCGAGCCGATCGAGTGCTGGGTCCAGCCCAGCGCGTAGAGAATGGTCATGGTCTTGCCCGGTGCCGAGCAAGTAGCGATTTCCTCCCAGATCTTTTTCATCGCATCGACCGGCATGCCGCAGATCTGGCTCGCCAGGTCGATGTTGTAGCGGCTGTAATGCTGCTTCATCAGTTGATAGACGCAGCGCGGGTCCTGCAGGCTCGGGTCGACTTTGACGAAGCCGTCCTCGCCCAGTTCGTAACCCCAGGTGGATTTGTCGGTGTAACTGCGTTTGGCCGCGTCGTAACCGGTGAACAGTCCGTCCTCGAAGCCGAAACCGGCTTTGACGATAAACGACACGTCGGTGTAGTTGCGCACGTATTCGTGCTGGATCTTGTCCTCGGTCAACAGGTAATTGATCAGCCCGCCCATGAACGCGATGTCGCTGCCGGTGCGGATTGGCGCGTAGTAATCGGCTACGGACGCGGTCCGGGTAAACCTCGGATCGACCACAATCAGCCGCGCGGCGTTGTGCGCCTTGGCTTCGGTCACCCATTTGAAGCCGCAAGGATGGGCTTCTGCTGCGTTGCCACCCATCACCAGGATCAGATTCGCGTTGGCGATATCGGTCCAGGTGTTGGTCATGGCTCCACGGCCGTACGTCGGGGCAAGACTTGCCACCGTCGGGCCGTGTCAGACACGCGCCTGGTTATCGAACCCCAGCATGCCGAGACTGCGAACCACCTTGTGGGTGATGTAGCCCGCTTCGTTGGACGCTGCCGACGCTGCGAGGAAACCGGTGGTCAGCCAGCGATTGACCGTCTGGCCCTGGGCGTTCTGTTCGACGAAATTGGCGTCGCGGTCGGCCTTCATCAGGTCGGCGACGCGGTCGAGGGCTTCGTCCCAGGTGATCCGGGTCCATTCGCTGCTGCCGGGCTTGCGCACCTGCGGGTACTGCAAGCGGCCGGGGCTGTGAATGAAGTCCAAAAGGCCCGCGCCTTTCGGGCAGAGGGTGCCGCGGTTGACCGGATGGTCGGCGTCGCCCTCGATATGGATGATGTTTTGCGCAACGTTCTTCGCCGCGTCGCCCTGGCTGTACATGATCAAGCCGCAACCGACCGAGCAATACGGGCAGGTGTTGCGGGTTTCATGGGTGTGGGCAAGCTTGAAGTGGCGCACCTGCTCGGCGAAGGCCTGCGTCGGGGCCATGCCCAACGCGCCCAGGCTAGAGCCTGCAAGGCCGATACCGGCGACCTTGAAGAACTGACGACGGCTGAGATCCATCGTGCACTCCTGATCAGGTGGAACCCGGTACTGGTGCCGGGTTTGTTCTGGACAATCACGGTTGCGGCAGACGAGTGCCGACTTTTTCACTGTAGACAAAGCTCCCGCCGCTTGTGTGAAAACCGACCGTCGGCCATTCATCGGTCACAAGTTCGCGCCCACAGGGGATGGGGGTTTATCATCGCCGGCACGACCCATCTCCGCCTCAGAGACCGCGCATGACTTTCGATTTTGATCAGGTATTCGACCGCCACGACACCGGCAGCACCAAGTGGAGCCGCTATCCGGCCGACGTGTTGCCGATGTGGGTCGCTGACATGGATTTCGCCGCGCCGCCGGTGGTTATCGAGGCCCTGCAACAACGCCTGCTGCACCCGTTGGTGGGCTACAGCGTGGCCCAGGACAACCTACGTGAGGCCATCGTCGCCGACCTCTGGAACAAGTTCGCCTGGCGGGTCAAAACCCAAGAACTGATTTTCCTGCCGGGCGTGGAGTCGGGTTTCAACATGGCGCTCAAGGCTCTGGTGCAACCGCAGCAGAACGTCGTGGTGCAAACCCCGAATTACCCGCCGCTGCGCCATGCACCTGGCCATTGGGGCCTGAACAAGGTCGAGCTGGAATTCAACGCCCAGGCCGACGGCACCTACGCCACCCCGCTGGACGCACTGCGTGAATCCCTGACCGGTGGCGGCGCCCTGCTGCTGAGCAACCCTCACAACCCGATCGGCAAAGTCTTCGGCCGTGAAGAACTGCAAGCGGTAGCGGACACCTGCGTGGCGCAGGACGCCTGGATCATCTCCGACGAGATCCACGCCGAGCTGTGCTACGACGGTCGCGTCCACATTCCGACTGCGTCCCTGAGCCCGGAAATATCCCGCCGCACCATCACTTTGATGTCGGCGAGCAAGGCCTACAACATCGCCGGTCTCAAGACTTCGTTCATGATCATCCAGGACGCCGCCCTGCGCGAACGCGTCAACCACGCCCGTTGCGGCATGGTCGACAGCGTCAACCCGCTGGGCATGGAAGCCACCCGCGTGGCCTACAGCGAAGCCGGTCCGTGGCTAGAGGCGCTGAAGCAGTATCTGCAAGCCAACCGTGACTGGCTGGTGGACGCCGTGCGCAGCCGTTTGCCCGGCGTGACCCTCAATGTGCCGCAAGGCACGTATCTGGCCTGGCTCGATTGCTCGGCGCTGGATCTGGACGATCCGCAGAAGTTCTTCCTGGACCACGCCCGGGTCGGCCTCAGCCCGGGCCTGGATTTTGGCGACCACAGCCAGCAGTTCGTGCGCCTGAACTTCGGTTGCCCGCGTTCGATGCTCGAAGAAGGCATTGCGCGGATGGAGCGAGCCCTCGAGTCCCGGTAATCAAGTCAGGGCAAACCCGAGCGTCAATCCGATCGAACTCACCGCAGACGGGCCGGGTCAACCGGCCTACCTGTCCTGAGACCCGGAGATTGACGATGACCGACTATCCAAAACCCCCGTTCCCGAAACAGGCGCAGCCGGTTCCCGGCTCCCAGCGCAAGATGGAGCCCTACCCCGATTGCGGCGAGCAAAGCTACACCGGCTCCGGCCGGTTGGCCGGCAAGATCGCCCTGATCACCGGTGCCGACAGTGGCATCGGCCGTGCGGTGGCCATTGCCTTCGCCCGCGAAGGTGCCGATGTGGCGGTCGCCTATTTGAATGAACATGAAGATGCCAAGGAAACCGCGCGCTGGGTCGAACAGGCCGGTCGCCAGTGCCTGTTGCTGCCCGGTGACATTGCGCAGAAAGCCCAGTGCCAGGCGTTGGTGGATCAAACCGTCGAGCGCTTCGGCCGCATCGACGTGCTGGTCAACAACGCGGCTTTCCAGATGACCCACGAAACCTTCGAGGAGATTCCCGACGACGAATGGGTGATGACCTTCGACGTCAACATCACCGCGATCTTCCGTCTGTGCCAGGCTGCCATCAAACACATGGGACCTGGCTCCTCCATCATCAACACCAGTTCGATCAACTCGGACATGCCCAAGCCCACCCTGCTCGCCTACGCCACCACCAAAGGCGCCATCGCCAATTTCACCGGTGGTCTGGCGCAAATGCTCGGCCCGAGGGAAATCCGCGTGAATTGCGTGGCACCTGGGCCGATCTGGACGCCGCTGATCGTCTCGACCATGCCCGATGAGGAAGTGCAGCATTTTGGCGAGCAAACACCACTGGGGCGTCCCGGCCAGCCAGTGGAGGTCGCGCCGATCTACGTACTGCTGGCGTCTGATGAAGCCAGCTACATCACGGGCCAGCGCTATGGCGTGACCGGCGGCAAACCGATGCTCTGAACCACTTGCCAGAAAAAGTGAACCGCTGGACAAGGCGACCTCTCCATACCTTCATGGCCCGTTCGGGTTGCAAGAGATCAGGAGGTCGTCATGTCTGCGCCTATTATCAAACTCTTCACCCAGCCGAACTTTGCCTGGACTGACATCCGCCGCGAAGAAGAGGCCCACCCGCGTCATTACCTTGCTCACCTGCTGTTGCTCGCCCTCGTCCCGGCGGTGTGCCTGTTCATTGGCACCACGTATGTCGGCTGGAGCCTGGCAGTGGGTGAAACCGTGAGGCTCAGCAGTGCCAGCGCCTTGCAGCTGAGTGTCCTGCTCTATATCACCATCGTGGTCGGCGTGGCGATCATTGGCGGTTTCATCCGCTGGATGTCGCGCACCTTCGATGCGCGGCCGACGCTCAACCAGTGCATCGGTTTCGCGGCATACACCGTCACCCCGTTTTTCATCGCCGGGCTCGCCGGCCTGTATCCCAGCCGCTGGCTGGCGGTGCTGGTACTTGGCGCGGCGTCGATCTATTCGACGTTTCTGCTGTTCGTTGGCCTGCCGACTTTCATGCACGAGCGCAAGGAACAGGGTTTGCTGTATTCGGCCAGCGTCTGGGGTGTCGCGCTGCTGGTGCTGGTGACGTTTTTGGTGTCGATGATTCTGCTGTGGTTTAACGTGCTGACGCCGGAATACCTGCGCACGACTGCGGGTTAGGCCGGTTATGGGGCGGCATCGAACTGACCTTACGGGCCGCGCGTCATGAGCTTCATCATCTGGGTGGCGGTGCTCGGTGCCGTGCTGCTGACCCTGGCGCTGACATCGTCGTACCTGCGCTGGATGCCGGTGACGACCTCGGCTGTTTGCCTGCTGCTGGGTGTGGGCATCGGGCCGGCAGGGCTCGATCTGCTGAAACTGCCGCTGGACGAAGCCTCTTTGTGGATGGAGCACCTGACTGAAGTCGCGGTGCTGTTTTCCCTGTTCGTCTGCGGTTTGAAGTTGCGTTTGCCATTGCGCGACAAACGTTGGCGGATTGCATTCGGTCTGGCGGGTCCGGTGATGGTGCTGACGATCATCGGCGTCTGTCTGTTGCTGCATTTTGGCCTGGATCTGAATTGGGGCCCTTCGCTGTTGATCGGCGCGATTCTGGCTCCGACCGACCCGGTGCTCGCAGCGCTGGTACAGGTCAACGATGCGCGGGACGTCGACAGCGTGCGCTTCGGCCTGTCCGGCGAGGCCGGGCTCAACGACGGCGTTGCATTCCCCTTCGTGATCCTCGGGCTGTTGCTGCTGAACGGTGAAGGGTTTGCCGCCGAGTGGCCCGACTGGGTACTGCGCAGCCTTTTGTGGGCGGTTCCGGCCGGGTTGCTTTGTGGCTACTGGATGGGCCGTGGCATCGGTCGTCTGACCCTCTCGCTGCGCATCCGCAACGATGACAGCACTCTGAGCCCGAATGACTATCTTGCTCTAGCGTTGATTGCGCTGGCCTATGTGGTGGCTGAATCCATCGGTGGCTACGGTTTTCTGTCGGTATTCGCCGCCGGCCTCGGCTTGCGACAGGAGGAAGTCAAATCCACCGGCGCCCATCAACCACCCGCCGAACACATGGTGCAACCGGTTGTCGGTCATCAGAATGTCGAGCCGCAGCAGGCGGTGCACGGCGATACCGAGCGGCTGGAAGACAGCCAGGTGGCCGCCGGCATCATGATGGGCGACATGCTCGCCTTCGGCGGTCTGGTCGAGCGGGCGATGGAAGTGTTTCTGGTTACCCTGCTGGGCGTGGTGCTGGTCAGTCACTGGGACTGGCGGGCGCTGCTGGTCGGCGGCGTACTGTTCTGTGTCATTCGCCCTGCCTGCGTGGCTTTGATGCCGTGGGGATCGTTATTGGCTGGGCGCCAACGGTTATTGATCGGCTGGTTCGGCATTCGTGGCATCGGCAGTCTGTTCTACCTCTTCTATGCGCTGAACCATGGGCTGGGCGACAGCGTGGGCACGCTGTGTACCGACCTGACCCTGTCGGTGGTGGCGCTGAGCATTCTGCTGCACGGCATCAGCACCCAGCCGATTCTTGCCCGCTACGAGCGGCGTCAAAAACTGGGCAAACCCGAAGAGCACGGTGGTGCTTCAGCCTCCCGGGTTGGTCACCTGAATGTAGAAGGCATAACTGCCCAGCAACATCCAGAACGTGGCAAAGATCCACGGCGTTCGAATGGAAAACAGCAGTGACTTGCGATACCCCTTGTGGCTCGACTCCATTTCGCTGAACAGCGGCGATTCGTCATAAGCCAGACCCATCAGGGGTTCGCTGCGCAGCAATTCACTCTGCTTGAAATGCCAATGATCGATGATGTCGTAGGCGGCACGAATTCCCGGCCAGGCGTTGAGCGAACTGAGCAGACCGAGCAGGGCCAGGAATGGTGGCACCACCAGGGTGAACAACTTGCCCCACTCGGGGTTGAGGTTGGCCATGCAGGAGGCGAAGGCAATCACCAGAAACGATTGCGCGGCCAGGTAGGCATCGGTGCGGTTGGCCAGGATGCTGGTTTCGTACTGGATTTCCCGTCGATAGAAATCCAGCCGTTCCTTGGGTGAACCGAACATTTTGGCGTTATGTTCGTTGAGGGTCTCTTCGGCGGTCGGTTGGGTCAATATGCGTGGCACGATGGAACGCTCCGAAACAAAGCGTTTGGAGGCGCCACGTCTCGGACAAGTTCAGCCCGATTGTGCCTCCGGTTCACTTTATCGACTGGGCAATGATCTCCACCAGATTCAGCTGATTGAACGGTTTCGACAGTCGCGGCAAGCCCGCTGCAAAACCTTCGAGGCGCTCGGCATAACCGGTGGCGAGGATGATCGGCAGGTCCGGTTTGAGCAGGCGCACCGCATGAGCCAGTTGCGCGCCGCTCATCTGTGGCATGGCCATGTCGGTGATCATCAGGTCGATGACCTCGCCCTGATCGAACAGCTCCAGCGCCTGGGCACCGGAGGCGGCGCTGACCACCCGGTGGCCGAGGTCTTCCAGCAGCAGGACCGTGCTGGTGCGCACCAGACTGTCGTCGTCCACCACCAGCACGCTGAGGCGCGGCACCGTATCGGTGGACACCATCGGACCAAGCGGTTTGGCGACAACACCGTCGACGGCCACCGGCAACCACAGTTCAGCGGTGGTGCCCTGCCCCTTTGTACTTTTCAGAATGAAGCGGCCACCCAGTTGTTCGATGAAACCCTGGACCATCGACAATCCCAGACCGGTGCCCTTGCCCAAGCCCTTGGTGGTGAAAAACGGATCGCTCGCCGACGCCAGGGTGGCGGCGTCCATGCCTTCACCGGTATCGGTGACCCTCAGGCACACGTAGCGCCCAGCTGCCAGGCTTGTGTCGTTCTGTTCGAGCACCACTTCGGGCTCGGCACTGATCGTGACGTTGCCTCCTTCGGGCATGGCATCACGGGCATTGGTCGCCAGATTGAGCACCGCCAGTTCGAGTTGGTTGCTGTCGGCCAGCACCGCTTGCAGGTCTTCGGGAAACTGCGTTTCGATGCGGATCCCCGGCCCCAGTGAACTGCGCAACAGCCCGGTGATGCCCTGCACCAGTTTCGGGATTTCGATCGGTTCGGTCTTGAGCTCCTGACGCCGGGCAAAAGCCAGCATGCGCTGGGTCAGCGACACGCCGCGCAAGGCGCCCTGGGTGGCGTTCTCCAGCAGACGGCTGACTTTCGGGTCATCGCCCAGGCGTTTGCGCACGATTTCCAGGTTGCCGAGGATCACCGTCAGCAGATTGTTGAAGTCGTGGGCGATACCGCCGCTGAGTTGGCCGATAGCCTGCACTTTCTGCGCCTGGAACAGCGCTTCACGGGTTTTTTCCAGGGCCTGTTGCGCCTGGGTAGCCTCGGTGACGTCGCGGGTAATCTTGGCAAAACCGAGCAAAGTGCCGGTGTCGCCGCGAATCGCATCGACCACCACATGGGCCAGAAACCGCGTGCCGTCCTTGCGCAGGCGCCAGCTCTTGTTCTCGAAACGGCCCTCGCGCACCGCAGTTTCCAGGGCGCGCTGGGGTTCACCGGCGTCACGGTCTTCCGGGGTGTAGAACATCGAGAAATGCTTGCCGATGACCTCATCCGGCTTGTAACCCTTGATCCGCTGCGCGCCGGGATTCCAGTTGGTCACCCGGCCTTCGGGGCTGAGCATGTAGATCGCATAGTCGGTGACGCCCTGCACCAGCAGGCGAAACTGCTGTTCGCTCTGCTTGAGGGTTTCTTCGGCCATTTTGCGGTCGGTCAGGTCGCGGGTGATCTTGGCAAACCCGAGCAGTTGCCCGCCCGGGCTGAAAATCGGATCGATCACCACGTGGCACCAGAAATGCGTGCCGTCCTTGCGTACCCGCCAGCCTTCACCCTCGAACCGGCCTTCGCGGATCGCCGTGTCGAGTGCCCGCTGCGGCAAACCGTTGGCACGGTCTTCATCGGTGTAGAACCGGGAAAAGTGTTCGCCGAGGATCTCCGCCTCTTCATATCCCTTGAAGCGCTTGGCGCCGGAGTTCCAGCTGGTAATGATCCCCTCGGGGTCGATCATGTAGATCGCATAATCGACGACCGCATCGATCAGCAAACGAAAGCGCATGTCTTCGATTGCAGCGGACTTCTTGTTCTCGCTCATCAGGCTTGGCTCAAAGCAGGTTTTCAATGACTGGAGTATGCGTCAAACCGGCGGTTTGGAAAGCCGCAAAAGCATACCGGGCCAGGCAAGGGGCAGCAGCTCATCGCTGGACATATCTGATGATCCTTGCGTAAAGCGCATTGAAGAGGAAATCCGGTACCTGCGTCGCGTATTGCGTTGCCTTGGACAAGGCCAGGTGGCACTCCCTGACCATTTCATTACGCTCGTTTTCGCCATTGACCGATTTGCTGAAAATGCGCTCATAGGCCTCGTAACTGTAAGGCGTGGATGTCGAGGTAATGGAAAGCTTGTGCTGGGTGTCCAGGGTGTATGTGCTGTGCGCGCGCAGGATCCGATCCTGCAAGGCACCCAGCCCGCGCTCGTACAGGAAAATCTGCGAGCCGCTGATTTTTCTGGCCACCGACTCCAGTGTGTACAGCACCGCATGAGCATTACCCAGGCTGGATTTCAGCGCCGACGGTTTGACGAAACGCTCAAGCTCGCCCTTTTCGAGGCTTTTGAACCCACGTTGGACACCTGAAATAAAGGCAAAGGGATAGTTGCAGGCGACCACGTGCACTTCCAGCTGATAGCCGGCGCTGGCGGCGTATTCAGGCAAGGCGGCAAATTGAATGGTGTCGAATGCGCACTCCAGAATGATGTTGAGTTTTTCCCTGAAGGCTCTTTCGAAAATCTTCTGGCACAGATCGCGGACGAAAGTCTCTGTGTGTTCGTAGGCATGCAATACGCCGATTTTGATCATTTCCTCATATTGCGGATGCCTCTCCCGATACTGGGGAAGGTAGAGGCGAACATGGTTTTGATAGCGACCGGAAGGCAGCAGGCTTTTTTCCAGCAGGTAGGTTTTGCCCGAACTTTGCACGCCGGCAGTGACCAGCATCCGGGGTGTGGTCTCGGCTGTTACTGCGGAAAACAGCGTTGGGCTGAGGGTGTCGAAAGCGGCAGTGACCTGCTCTGGCGTGTAGGTGTAGTGGTAGGCAGCGGCGACAGACATGCAGTGATTTCCTTATCTCGTCTTGAGGGATACCGGTGGCCGGTCCTTTGACTAAAGACCGGTTTTCGGACTTCATCAAAGACAAGATATTTACAACGTATGTCACTGTTTTGTATGGGAATTAATCCTACAGTTAACGATGGAAATCACCCTGTTCAAATTCCCCGAAACGTACGTCAACCCGACAGGTTTCCTGCGCATTCACTCCCCTCCAGCGACCACCAGCGCGGCAGCAATTGGCGGATCCGGCTTTCGGCAAAGCGGTCATCGATCAGCATCACCACGCCGCGATCCTGCTGGGTGCGGATCACCCGTCCGGCGGCCTGCACCACTTTCTGCACGCCGGGGAACAGGTAGGTGTAGTCGTAACCGGCGCCGAAGATCGCGGCCATGCGCCGCTTCATCTGTTCATTGACCGGGTTGAGCTGGGCCAGCCCGAGGGTGGCGATGAATGCACCGATCAGCCGTGCGCCGGGCAGATCGATACCTTCACCGAACGCGCCGCCGAGCACGGCAAAACCGACGCCCTGGCTGTGGGCGGTGAATTGATCGAGAAAGTCCTGCCGCGCGCCTTCGGTCATGCCCCGGGATTGCTGCCAGCGGGTGATGTGCGGGTGCCGCTCGGCCAGCAGCTGCGCGACCTGTTGCAGGTAATCGAAACTGCTGAAGAACGCCAGATAGTTGCCCGGGCGTTCGCTGAACTGGCGGGCGATCAGCTCGACAATCGGTTCCAGCGACGCTTGCCGGTGCGTGAAACGCGTGGAAATCCGGCTGACGATCTGCACCTGCAACTGCTCGGCGCTAAATGGCGACTCGACATCGATCCAGACCGTGTCGGCAGGGGTGCCAAGCAAATCCGCGTAATAGTGGCGCGGGCTGAGGGTTGCGGAAAACAGCACGCTGCTGCGCGCCGCCGTCAGGCGCGGGCCGATGAACGCCGCCGGCACCACGTTGCGCAGACACAGTTGCGATAGCGGGCGTTTGCGCTCGAGGTCGCGCTTGCTGATGTCGAACAGGTAATGCGCGTCGAACAATTCTGCTACCCGGCCGAATTGCAGCATTTCGAAATAGAAATTCTGCAAGGCGCTGTCGAGCCCTTGCGGGTGATCGTTGAGGTAGTCGCCGATGCTCGCCGTGCAGGATGAGAGCGCCTGCAACAGTTTTTCCGGCGCCCTGTCGTAGGCCTGATACGGTGCCAACTGGTCATTGTGCAGGGCGTTCCATTCGCGGTTGACCCGCTGCAACGATTTTTTCAAGGCCTCGGGGGCGATTTTGCGCACGCTGCCCAGCGTCGCCTGATCGAGAGTGGCGCTGTACATCTGCCGTCCGCGCTCGACCAGGTTATGCGACTCGTCCACCAGCACTGCAACGTTCCATTGATTGAACTGAGCCAGACCGAACAGCAGCGCGCTGAAATCGAAGTAATAGTTGTAGTCCGCCACCACCACGTCGGCCCAGCGGGCCATTTCCTGGCTCAGGTAGTACGGACACACTGCGTGCTGCGCCGCGACGTCTCGCAGCGCGGCCTGATCCAGCAGACGTAGTTGGCTGGCGGCTTCGCGGGCAGCGGGCAAGCGGTCGTAAAAGCCCTGGGCCAACGGGCAGGATTCGCCGTGGCAAGCCTTGTCCGGGTGTTCGCAGGCCTTGTCCCGGGCGACCATTTCCAACACCCGCAGCGGCAAGGTTTCGCTGTGATCGAACAGCACTTGCGCCGCGTCCAGCGCCAGTTTGCGTCCGGGTGTCTTGGCGGTGAGGAAGTAGACCTTGTCCAGTTGCTGCGGCGCCAACGCCTTGAGCATCGGAAACAGGGTGCCGAGGGTCTTGCCGATCCCGGTCGGGGCCTGGGCCATCAGGCAGCGGCCGGTGCTGACGGCCTTGAACACCGATTCGGCGAGGTGACGCTGGCCGGGGCGAAATGCGGCATGGGGGAAACCCAGCTGCTGCGCCGCCCGGTTGCGCGCGTCGCGGTGGGCCATTTCCTGTTCGGCCCACGCCAGGAACAGACCGCATTGTTGTTCGAAGAACTGCCGCAGCGCATCGGCGCTGAACGCTTCGACCAGACAGGTTTCCTTTTCCGTGACGATGTCGAAGTACACCAGCGCCAGATTGATCTGCTCAAGTTGCAATCGACAGCACATCAACCAGCCGTAGATTTTCGCCTGGGCCCAATGCAGCGAACGGTGATTGGCCGGTTGCTTGCTCAAATCGCCGCGGTAGGTTTTGACTTCTTCCAGGCAGTTCTGCGTCGGGTCGTAGCCGTCCGCCCGGCCCTTGACCTTCAATGGCCCGAATGCGCCCTCCAGCGCCACTTCGCTCTGGTAGGCGTCGTTGCGCCGGGACGCCACGGTGCGATGCCCGGCAATCCCCTCCAGCGCGGTCGGTGACGGGGTGAAGCGCAGGTCGAGGTCACCGGTTTTCGCGGTGAATTCGCATAACGCCCGCACCGCGATGCTGTAGCTCAAGCGCCCTGCTCCGCCCATTGCACGTAACACACGGCGACCGGCATCCGGTGCGTGTTGCAGAACTCCAGCCAGCGCAATTGGTTGTCCTGCAAGCGATCGCCCGGGCCTTTGACTTCGATCATCCGGTAGGTCTTGTGCTGCGGCCAGAACTGGATCAGGTCGGGCATGCCGGCACGATTGGCCTTGATGTCCAGCAGCAGACGGCTGAACCAGTGCTTGAGGTGTTCGGCCGGCAGACAGGCCAGCGCCTGTTCCAACAAATCTTCATTGAGCGCACCCCAGAACACGAACGGCGACTGCACGCCCCATTTGGCGGCGAACCGCGCGCGGATGGTGTCGGCATAGCGGCCATCGTCGAGTTCGGCCAGACAGGCCTGAAACAGCTCGGCGCGACGGAACTGGAAGTCCTCGTTGAGCAGATCCACCGGCCCGCGCTGGAACGGGTGAAAGAACGCGCCCGGCAGCGGCGCGAAGATCGCCGGCCAGCACAGCAGGCCGAACAATGAATTGATCAGGCTGTTTTCCACGTAATGCACCGGGCCCGTTTCTTCATGCAGGTGCGCCTGAACGTGATACTCCACCGACAACGCCGGATCGAGACGCGGCAGGTGCAGATCCAGCCGCTCCACCAGGCCGGGTGCCGTGCGTTTGATCGGCGGTCCGCCGAGCTTGCGCCGCAGGCGCGGCAATATCCGTTGCAAGCCCTGCTGTTCGGTGGCGGTTTCCGGCGCCTGCTCGGCAATGACCGCCAGTTCCAGAGCCAACGCATACTCGGCGCTGCGCTCCAGCACGCGGATCATCCGCAATCGTGCGCCGGGATAGGCGCAGTCGCGATAGATCTTAAGGGCCAGGGCGAATTCGCCGAGGCGCTCGCAGTATTGGCCGATCTGGAACAACAGCTTGCCGCGCCGGCGTTGCAGCCACGGGTTGTCGAAATGCAGCGCCGCGACCTGTTCGACGATCGGCTCCAACGGCTCGCCGGCTTCGAAATACAGCTGGCAGTCGTGCAGAAACAGGCAGGCATCGACGTCGGCACGGCTGCGCAAACCCCGGGAATCGGCGCTGAACTCAACTTTTTCGTAGGTGAAGATGCCGAGGTCGGCGAGCACGAACTCCGACCAGTCCTGATAGAGGTTGCCGAAGAACATCAGGCGAAAACGGTCGCACAGGTCCATCAGCGTCAGGCTGAACAGCCGATCCGCCAGCGTTGGGCACCATTGTCGGAAAATGCGGGGCTCGGGGAATTGTTCGTGCAGCAGCGGCAGCCAGTCGACTTTCTTGCCCCGGGGCTGATCGATGGCCGGGCCAAAGGCTTGCAGGATCTCGGCCTTGAGCAGCACCTCGAACAGATCCGCCATCGACAGCGGCGCCTGTTCATCGAGCCAGCCCTGCTCCAGCAGTGGTTGCGCCGCCTCGGCGATGTCGCCGATTTCCGGATAATTCAGCTTGCCGGCGCGAAAATGCACGCCCTTGCGCATCACCATCCGCACCAGCAACCCCTGGGATCCGCGCGGCAGTGCCTTGAAGTCGCGGATGAAGCCGTGCTCCGCTTCGCTCATGACATCGGCGTAACGAAGCTCAAGCCAATCAAGCACCTGGCGGAAGTTGTTGAGGTAATAGAACGGATCTTCGAGGGGATTGGCAGTCACGGTGATTTCGGGGCCATGGCAAGCGAGTACTGGTTATGCGTACAGATACCAGCCTGCCCCGGCGGGCGCAAACGGAAAAAGATCAGTGGCACCTTCATTGCGGAATTTTTTCAGGTGGCCATCGAACTTTCTCCGGCGTAATGGCACCAACCGCGTTAGAGGCCGACAATGGTCGAAATGAACAGGAATGCTGCTTATGAAAATCAAGACTCTCGGGATCCCGTTGGCTGTTGCGGCCCTGCTGACGCTGGCCGGTTGCTCGACCCCGACGGTGGTCACCCTGCAGAACGGCACCCAGTACCTGACCGAGGACATGCCCGATACCAAAAACGAGGACGGTTTCTACGAGTTCAAGGATATTTCCGGCGCCAAGATCCGCGTGCGTGCCGACGAAGTGGCCACGGTGCGCAAGGAAGACTGACGGTTCCCCCATCAAAAAAAGGCTGCGTTCCTGGTGGAGCGCAGCCTTTTTTGCATTGATCAGCGGGGTAATGCCATGCCCGGGAGGGAACCGTCGCAGTTCAACGCGCGCTCGCCGCGCCGGACCATTTCTTCCTGCAAGCGCTGGCAGCGCTGACGTTCCTGCTGCGCCATGCGGTCGATGCTCAGGTTGCCGGTCATTTCCGGCTCATGGTCTTCGCCGATGCGAACGGTCACGAACGGTTGTTCGGGCTGGATATGAAAGCGGCTTTTCTCTTCGACGGGTTTGACGTCATCACTGTCGGCCGGTTTAGGCAGTTGATCGGTGGTGACGCCATAGCGGCTCAGAATCGAGCTGTGAGGCAGATCGGCCCAGGCATTGGCCGACAGCAGCGCCAGTCCCGCGATACCGATAAACCTCTTGAAACCTTTCACGTGTGAATCTCCTGTACTCGTTGGCGACCCTTACATGACGAACGTTGCCGTCATGGCTTTAGGCCGCATTTCCTGTTGGTGCAGGGATTGGAGTCAGGGAGTGGCTGGTGAGTCACTTTCAATACCGCGTTATCGTTCAATCGCGAGCAGGCTCGCTCCCACAAAAGGCCGGTACTCGGTCAAGAGTGGGAGCGATGTTCGACGTGCTCGCGAAGGCGCCCTTGCGGGCGCCACTAACGTCAGGCAATCACGATCCCGTCGCCACTCAGACTGTTCAACGCAACCCCGACCAGCGTGACCGAATCCGCGCCGAACTTCAGCACCGTATCCTGCCCCACCGCCGTGGCATGGGCGCGGAAGTCGTCGCCCGGCAACACGCCCTGCACGCCGAGGAACAGCAGTTTGTCGTTGGCGGTGTAACCCACCACGCGGTCCTGGCCGAACGCGCCGCTGAACAGGAAGGTATCCGCCCCGCCACCCGACTCCATCAGATCATTGCCGGCGCCGCCGACGAATACGTCGTTGCCCGTCCCGCCGATCAGATGGTCGTTGCCGTCCAGGCCGAGCAGCCAGTCACCGCTGGCCTTGGCCTTGAGGGTGTCGGCGGCGCCGGTGCCCTTCACGCTCGACTCGTACTGGGTGACGTTGTTGCCGACCTTCAGTCCGGTCGCCGTGACGGTGTGGGTGACGTCGTCCTTGAACAGGCCCCAGAGGAAACCTGGCTCCTTGGTGACGATGCTGCCGATGTCGCGGGTGATGCTGATCCCGCCGTTGGCATCGCGGATGTACAGGTTGCCGGCGCCGTCGTTGGCGAAGTCGAAGGTATTGACCGACTTCTGCAACTCCAGGGTGTTGTTGCCCGAGCCACCCAGCAGGATGTTGTAGCCCCCGCCGTCGCGGAACGTGTCGTTGCCGGCGCGGCCTTCCAGATAATCGTTGCCGCTGCCGCCCTGGATCAGGTCGTTGGCGTCGCTGCCGATGATGAAGGTGCTGCCCTTGTGGGTTTCGGCGTTGCGGTTCAGGTCCTGCACCCAGGTGTTGGCCCGCGCCGGATCCGACAGGTTGGCGACGATGATCGTCGAGTCCTTGCTGGTCAGGTCGTAGAACTTCGATTCGATCACCCGGTTCATGCCATCGCCATAAGCGGTCGGCAGGTGCGAGATCCAGGTCGGAATGTTGACGATCGAGAACGGCAGCACGTTCCACGCCGCCGAAGCGTAGTGGTCGTTGAAGCTGACGATGTTGTCGGTCGCCGACTCCTTGGGCGCGTCGTGCACGCCGAGCGAGGCGCCGGTGAAGGTCGAGCCGTCGAGCGCGCGGAACACCGGATCGTTTTCGTAGCCGACGTTGAGCACCTTGTCGTTGCTGCTCTGGGTCGGCGAGGCGTAGGCGATGTAGTTGGAGTCCTGGAAGAACCCGCCCCATTTGCTGGTGCTCAGGTCCGCCATGCTGTTGACCGCCAGCCCGCCGAGGCTGTGGCCGCTGACCAGCACGTCCTTGCCGGTCAGGCCGTTGGCCTTGGCGAACGCCACCACATCGTTCATCAGGTTGCCGAAGGCTTCGCCGACATAGTTCTTGGCGTAATCCTTGGGCCCGAATGCAGCGAGCAAGTCGTTGATCACGTCACCGATGGAATCGCCGATGAGGATTTCCCGTGGGCCGCTGGTGCCGCGAAAGGCGATGCCGATTTCCGTCAGATGGCCCTGAGCGTCGTATTTGCCGAGGATTTCCACCTGAGCGCTGGTGTAGCCGGCTTTTTCGCCGAAGAAGGTGCCGCGCGCATCGGTCTTGCCTTCGTAACCCAGTTGCGAGGCGGTGATCGGGGTCCAGCCGGCTTTTTTCACCGCGTCGAGTGCGGCTTTTTCCGAATCGGGGTTCCACGGAATGCCGGGGATCACGCCTTGGGAATCCGTGCCGCCGATCAGCGCGGTCACCAGCGTGGCCGGCAAGCCGAGGCCGAAGCCGTTGTGCTGATAACCGACGGCAAAGCCGTTATCGAGGTTGTGGTAGGAATACAGCGTAATAGCCATGGCGTCGCTGAACAGCGCCTTGGATTCCGCCGTACCGAAGTTCTTGTAGTCATACACACCCATTGCTGTTGCCTCTCTTTTTGTTGGAATTGTTCAGAGATAGCTCACAACCAGAACGCCCCTCCCGAGGCGCCCCGGAGCATTTCAGTACAACGTTCGTTTGTCAGGCGAAGACGAAACTCGAATCCGACAGGTTAGCCACACCGACCCCGACCAGCGTCACGGCAAAGTCGCCAATCTTCAGCACGGTATCGCTTCCGGACTGCGACGCGTGTTGCTTGTAGTCGTAGCCCTGCCCCGCGCCTTCGACGCCCATGAACACCAGTTTGTCGCTGCCTTGGTAGCCATTGATCGCGTCGAAGCCGAAGGCGCCGCTGAACAGGAAGGTGTTGTTGCCACCCACCGCGCTCATCACGTCGTTGCCGGCGCCGCCGACGAAGGTCACGTGGGCCTTGTCGCTTTGCAGGTGATCGTTGCCGCCCAGGCCGAACAGCCAGTCGCCGTCGGCGGTGGCCTTGAGGGTGTCGCCCATGGCGCCGCCGCTGAGCGAATGGTTGTACTGGGTCAGTTCGGCACCGTTGGCCAGGCCTTTGGCGGTGACGGTCCAGGTGATTTCCTTGCTGCCCCACCACGAACCCGACTCTTTGCTTACCAGCGCGCCGATGTCACGGGTCATGCTGATGCCGCCGTAGGCGTCACGCACGTACAGGGTGCCGTCGCCGTCGTTGGCGAAGCTGAAGTTCTGCAACGGTTTTTGCAGTTCGAAAGTGTTGTGGCCCTGGCCACCAAGCAGGATGTTGAAGCCGCCGTCGTCACGGAAACGGTCATCGCCGCCCAGGCCTTCGAGGAAGTCGTTGCCCGCCCCGCCCTTGAGCCAGTCACCGCTGTCGGTGCCGATGATGAACGTGCTGCCGGTGTGCGGCTCGCCGCTGCGGCCCAGATCCTCGACCCAGGTCTTGCCCCGCGACGCTTGCTCAAGGTTGGAGACGATGATCGTCGAGTCCTTGTGGGTCAGGCCGTAGAACTTCGACGCGATCACCCGATTCAGGCCGTCGGCATACCCCAGCGAGCTGTGGGCCGACCAGTTCAGCGGATTGGCGATGCTGAACGGCACCAGGTTCTGCGCGGTGGATGCGTAGTTGTCGTTGAAGTTGACGATGTTGTCGGTGGTCGAATCGTGCGGCTTGTCGTGCTTGCCCATCGACGCGGTACTGAACGTGGTGCCGTCGAGCACGCGGAACACCGGGTCGTTCTCGTAACCGATGTTCAGCACGTTGGTGCCGGTGCTGCTCTGGGTCGGCGAGGCGAACGAAATGTAGTTGGCGTCCTTGAAGAATCCGCCCCAATTGCTCGCGCTCAACTCCGCCACGCTGTTGACCCCGAGACCGCCGAGGCTGTGGCCGCTGACAAGTACGTCCTTGGCCGCAATGGCGTGGGCGACAGCGAACGCGGCCACCGATTTGAGCAGGTTGTCGAAGGCGTTTTTCGCGTACTGAGTGGCGTAGTCCGTCGGGCCGATGGCGGCCAGCAGGTTGTTTTTCATGTCGCCGAAGGTGTCGCTGTAACCCAGCCCGCCGGTGCCCCGGAAGGCCACGCCGATGCCGATCAGCTTGCCTGCGGCGTCGTATTTGCCGAGCACTTCGGCTTCGGCGCTGGTGAAGCCGTCCTTCTCGCCGAAGAACGTGCCCTGCGCCCCGACTTTGCCCTGATAGCCCAGCGCCGTGGCGCCGATCGGTTTCCAGCCGGTGCCGGGCAAAGCCTGCCCGGTCGGCGTGTAGGCATACAGCGTCAGGGCGATGGCGTCGCTGTACAGCGCTTTGCCGTCGGCGTTTTTGTAATCGAACAATCCCATGTTGTGCTCTCTCTTCCTTTCAAAAACGGCAGTTCTCGAAAGAACTGCCGCTACCCCTTAGAACTGCCAGTCCAGCGTCAGGCCCACACCGTGGTCCTTTTCGTTGGAGCCGATCAGCCCGTTATAGTCCAGGTTGACCCGGGCATCGTGATTGAGCGCCAGCCCGGCGCGCACGCCGACTACCGCTGCATCTCGATCCATCGACACACTTTGCACGGTGAACGCACTGTTGCCATTGACGAAGGCCAAGTGACTGTCGGAATCCACGCTGCTCAGATTGTGCTGCCAGCCCAGGCTTGCGCCCAGTTCCAGCTGGTGTTTCTCCGACAGGGCAAACGTGCGCTTGGCCCGCACACCGAGGGTCGACAACACCACATCGCGGTTGTCTTCACCACCCTTCAGTGCGGCGGCATCACCCTTCTCGGTGAAGCTGTCGCTGTTGAGGTGCACGTAGGCCAGATTGGCGAACGGCTCCAGATTCATCGGTTGCAGACCCAGGTCGTAGGCCGCTTCGGTGAACAATTGCGCGGTGGTCGCATCGCGCTTGGTTTTCTGTTTTCCGCTGACGCCAGCGAATTGCAGGTCGCGTTTGACGTCGATGCGATGCCAGCTGTAAGCCGCACCGGCGGTCAGACGCAACGCATCAATCTGATGCCCCAGGTACGCGCCCAGGTGATAGCTATCGACCGAGGCGGACGAATGCGTACCCTCGCCCATGCTCAACGAGCTGTCGCTATAACCAGTAACGAAACCGAGACGAGTATCTTCAGCGATCAAACCGTCGACACCGGCCAGCAGGCCGCCGATGGAACTGGTGGAATCGGCGTATTTCGACCCGCCATCGCTCTTGCCCCAGGCGCCCAGCACTTTGAGCCAGGCGTTGCTGCGGTCATCGGTCGGCGCACCGGCATCGAACAGATCGCGCTCACGCAGACGCTCGCCCACGGCATCGCGCAGGTAGCGACTGTCGTTGATCAGCAGCGTGCCGATGGCCGGGTGAATCTCGCCGGACAGCTGCTGGAAGGCATCCTGCGCAGCGGCCGCCGACGGCGACAGCAACAGGGTTTCGAACAACGCATTGCCGGCGCCGAGGCGTTCGGCGGCAGCACCGACCGCGCGCTGGTTCGGGGTCAGGCCGACACTGGCGAACGAGGCGCCGTTACGTCCAACCTCCAGTTGCACGCCACCTGATGAGTAATCGAGGGTGCCGCCGAGGAACGCATAGTTAGGCAGCACCTGACCAAAGCGCCCCTGAATCCCGCCTGCTGCCTGCAGGATGTTGAACTGACTGCCGAGCAGCGATTTCACGTCTTCGGTGGTCAACAGCGTCGGGCTGTTTTCCAGGGACAGACTGACGGTGGCGCCCTCAATCATGGCGGTGCCACCGGCGACGATCCGGTCGCTGCTGGTCGGCGACACTTCCACCGCATAGGTCGAACCCGGTGCGAAGGTCACGTCACCCGCCACGTTCAAGGTGCCGATGGAATTGCCCGGCGCCACGGTGCCGCCGCTGTTGGCGGTCAGCGCGGCGATCCGGCCGTTACCACCGAGGATGCCGCCGTCATTAACCGTCACCGCCGATTGCAGCGAGCCATTGATTGCCAGTCGGCCCTGATTGACCAGGGTCGGGCCGCTGTAGGTGTTGTTGCCGGTCAGCACCAGAGTGCCGATGCCTTGTTTGGTCAGACCACCATGGCCGGAGATGTTGTTGCGCCAGGTGTCGAGCCCGCAGGTGATGTCGTTGCACACGCGCTCGGTGGGTTTGCCCGCATCGATGATTGCGCCGATGCCCGGCAGATCGGCCACGAACTGGCCGGAACCGTAGGCGCCCTGGATGCGGAATTCTTCGGGGATGTCCTGCTCGGTGACGAACATCGCCGGGCCGTCGATGCCCTTGCGCAGGTTGATCATGCCCCAGCCATACAGGGCGTCGATGCCCGGTGCGCCGAGGTCGGTGGCCGTGGTGCGCAACACGCTGGCGACCTGATCGCCGGACATGTACGGGAAGCGCTCCATCAGCACCGCCATGGAGCCGGCCACGTGGGGCGCGGCCATCGAGGTGCCGTTGTAGTTCTTGTAGCCGGTGGTCAGGTTGTCGGCGTTGGTGCCTTCGATGATCGAGCTGTAGATCTGCGTGCCCGGTGCCGAGACGCAGAAACTGGCGGTGTAGCCGCAGCGCGAAGAGAACGTACTCATGATGTACGGATTGGCGCTGGCCTGATCCGGGTTCCTTTGCAATGCGGCGACGGTGATCCAGTTCGGCGCGATGTCCGGCACGAAGTAACCGAGGCCGGCGATGGCGTCCGGGTTGTTCAGGTTGTAGTCGTTGCCCGCCGCGAAGATCGTCACGATCCCGCTGCGTGCGGCGGCGATTGCACCGTCGTAGGCGCCGCCGGGTTTGGTGCCCAGCAGTGTGCGGATCTCGTTGAACTGCAGTTGCGCGTCGTTGACGGTGAAGTGCGGGTACGCCGGGTCACGGCCGCCGAGGTCGAAACGGTCGGTGATGCCGATGCCCCAGCTGTTGTTGATGATCCGCGCGCCGCTGGCGATCAGCGCATCCCAGCCGGCCTTGTACACCGCGCCGTCGTTGCCGCGCACGATGCCGTCTTCCGGGCCCGGGTCGCCGTTGTCGGCGCTGATGATCTGCGCGCCGAACGCCACGCCGTGCATCGGCCCGCCGTCACGGCTGCCGGCAGCGATACCGCCAACGTGGGTGCCGTGGGCGCCGAGTTTGCCGTCGGAACCGACCGAGGGCGAACCGTCATAGCGGAACGCGTCCCCCGCTTTGACCGGGATGTACGGGTCGGTGTATTCGCGGATCCCCGAGGTCACCAGGGTGATGACCTTGTTGCTGCCGGAAAACTCCGGGTGCGCGGCGTAGACCGGTTGGTCGAAAATTCCCAGTTTCACGCCTTTACCGGTGTAACCGGCGGCGTAGGCGTAATCCGCGCCGATGGCGCCCAGGCCCCAGTCGGCCTTGAACTCGGCACTGCGCCAACTGCCCGGATCCCCTGCCCGGCCGCTTTCCACGTAGGGCGCCGCGTGTGCGCTACCCCAGGTTGCCAGCGCGCAGAGCAAGGCGACGTTGAGAGTTTTCAGGCGAAAGCATCCACCCGATTGCGCGGGGGTGTTGTTGTTTTTCATCCAGCGACCTTCCTTAGTGATGTTGCGAAAAATCCGTGTGTTCAGCCCCGTGATCGTTCCCACGCTCCCGCGTGGGAACGCAGCCCGTGACGCTCCGCGTCACCGGACGCGGAGCGTCCCTAGAGGCATTCCCACGCAGAGCGTGGGAACGATCATCCGTGTGTCTAGAAATGCCAGTTCAGGCTCAGGCCCACGCCATGCTGCTTCTCGCGGCTGGCCAGTTGTCCGGTGTAATCGAGGTTCACCCGCACGTCGCGGGTCAGTGCCAGGCTGGCCTGCACGCCGACCAGTGCGGCGTCGCGCACCAGTGGCGAGCTTTCGACCGTGTACGGCGCGCTGCCGCTGGCAAAACGCAAATGCTGTTCGGAGTCGATGTCGGTCAGGCTGTGCTGCCAGCCCAGGTGTCCGCTCACTTGCAGCTTCTGCGCGGACGGCAGGTCGAAGGTCTTGATCGCCCGCACGCCGAGGGTGCTCAACACCGCGTCGCGCTGGTCGCCGCCGCTTTTCAGCGCGGCGGCGTCGCCCTTCTCGGTGAAGCCGTCGGTGTCGAGGTGCACGTAGGCCAGATTGGCGAACGGCTCCAGGGCCAGCGGTTGCAGGTTCAGTCGATAAGCCGCTTCGCCGAATACCTGAGTGGTGGCGGCATCGACCTTGGCTTTTTGCCTGGCGCTGACGTTGCCGTACTGCAAGTCGCGTTTCACATCGGCGCGATGCCAGCTGTAGGCCGCGCCGGTGCTCAGGCGCCAGGCGCCGATGTCGTGACCGGCGTAGGCGCCGAGGTGATAGCTGTCGACTTTGGCTGAGGAATGCGTGCCCGAGCCCATGCTCAGCGAGCTGTCGCTGTAACCGGTGACCAGACCGATGCGGGTCTGCTCGTCCAGCGCTCCGTCGACACCGGCCAGCAATCCACCGATTGAGGTGCTGTAACCGGCGGTGTCGTGGCGCGAATCGGTGCTGCTCCAGGCGCCGAGGGCCTTGATCCAGCCATTGCTTTGCGTGGCTTGGGCGTCGTGCAGGCGTAAACCGATGGCGTCGCGCAGTTGGCGGCTGTCGTTGATCAGCACGGAGCCGAGGGCCGGATAGATTTCACCGCTCAACTGCTGGAACGCTTGTTGCGCATCACTGGTGGTGGCCGACAACAGCAGACTTTCGTAAACGGAATTGCCCGCGCCCAGTCCTTCGACGGCAGTGGCCACAGAGCGTTGATTCGGTGTCTGGCCGACGCTGGCGAACGATGTTGCGTTGCGCTCGACATTCAAGCCGATGCCGTTGTCGCTGTAGGCCAGGCTGCCACCGATGAACAGGTAATCCGGCAGCACCGCACCGAACCGACCCTGAATGCCACCCGCCGCTTGCAGAATGTCGTACTGCCGGCCGAGCAGGCTTCTGGCCTCGGTGGTGCTGAGCAGCGTCGTACTGTTTTCCAGCGACAGGCTCACGGTGGCGCCGTTGATGGACGCAGTGCCGCCGGCAACGATGCGGTCGCTGCTGGTGGGAGATAACTCCACGGCGTAGGTCGAACCAGGCGCGAAGGTCACGTCACCCGCCACGTTCAACGTGCCGATGGAATTGCCCGGAGCCACGCGGCCGCCGCTATTGGCGGTCAACGCGCCGATCCGCCCGGAGCCACCGAGGGTGCCGCCGTCGTTGACGGTCACGGCCGAAGTCAGCGAACCGTTCACCGTCAGCAGACCGCCATTGACCGTGGTCGGCCCGCGATAGCTGTTGTTACCGGTCAGAACCAGTCGCCCGTCGCCGGACTTGATCAGACTGCCCTGATACACCCGACTGGCAGCCGCTGCATCGCGAGCCATGCCCACGGCGTAATCGGTCTGATCCTGTTGACTGGCGCCGGCCGGCACGCCGTTCTGCCAGCCTTTGTTTTGCAGGGTTTGCTGCCAGGCGCTGTGTTCGGCGAGGTCTTCGCCCTGGCGCTGGATCAGCGCCTTGTCGCTGATGTCATTGCTCCAGACATCGCTCTGCCCGGCTGCCAGGTTGGCGTCGAACGCTCCGAGCAATTGCCCCGGACCGCGCATCGCCCGGTACAGGTTGGCTACGCCCCAGCCGACTCGCTCGGTGGGCGCGTCGGTCACTGAACCGTCGAGCTGGGTAGCGGTGGTCAGCAGCACTTCGAGAGCCTGCTGGTTATTCATGTACGGATAGCGCTCCATCACCAGCGCCAGTGCGCCGGTGGCGTGCGGCGCGGCCATCGACGTGCCGGACTTGATCGCATAACCGCCGTCGGGAATGGTGCTGTCGATCTTCGCCCCCGGCGTGGTGATGCACCAGTATTTGGCGATGCCGCACTGGTTGTACTTCTGCTGATTGCTTTGATCGAGCCCGGAAACCGCCAGCCAGTGGCCTTCCAGATCCGGCTGGAAGTACGGCAGCGCCGAGCGCACGCTGGCATTCGGGTAGCCGCTATTGCCAGCGCTGAACACGTTGATCACGCCTCGACGGGAAACATCCACTGCCGCATCCAGCCAGGTGCCTTTGTTCCAGTGCTGGGCGTAAGCGGCGTGCAAGTCCGCGAGGGTTCGGTAGCTGACATCCGGTGGCTGGCTGCCCCAGCTGTTGTTGATCGCCCGCACACCGGCATCGGCCAGAGCGTCGTACACCGCTTTGAAGTAGCGCGGATCAGGATTGGGGCCGAACAGGAAACTGTCGTTCTTGTTGGTGTTGCCGACGTAGATCTGCGCGTTGTACGCCACGCCATGCATGCCGGTGCCATCGCGGGATGCGCCCATGGTGCCGACCACGTGGGTGCCGTGGGAGTCGTTGTTCGGGTTGAGGGTGCCGTTGACATTGAACAGCGAGCCGTCGATATAGCTGCCGCTGGCCAGTACCGGGTGATAGCGGTCACGGGCGAACTCGGGATGGGCGGCGTCGAAACCGGAGTCCAGCGCGCCGATTTTCACGCCCTTGCCAGTGATGCCGGTGGCGTAGGCCTGATCGGCCTGCATCCGGTCCAGGCCCCAGTCACGCAGGAACTCGGCGCTGCGCCAACTGGCCGGATCGCCGGGTTGTCCGGATTCCAGGTACTGCGCCTGAGCCTGGGTCGAAGAAATCACAAGCAGCAGGGTGCCGACCGAAACCGGCTTGATGCGTACGTCCATGTTCACCACTCACTTTTATTGTTTTATGCAGGTTGATTCTGCGGTGTTGCCCATTCCCCTCACCCCAGCCCTCTCCCCAAGGAGAGGGAGCTGATCGAGGTGTCTTGCGTCATACATCGACCTGAAAAACCGGGTCGATGCTGGATTCGGTGACGCCCGATCAGGTCGGTGTACGTCCAAAATATCCCCCGATCAGTCCCCTCTCCCTCCGGGAGAGGGTTAGGGTGAGGGCCGCTCTGAAGCCATGCACATCAACGTCGAGCCACCCCAAACGCCTCATCCACCCGCGCCAGATCCTGTTCGCTCAAGGTGCCCGCGTAGTAATGCAACTTCGTCCAGGCCATGAGGTAGTCATAGCGTGCCTGGGCCAAATCACGGCGGGTGGTAAATAGTTGTTGTTCGGCGTTCAGTGCGTCGAGGTTGGTTCGCTCGCCACCGAGAATGCTTTGCTTGGTCGACACGACCAGCGCTTCGGCCGAGGCCAGGGCCTTTTGATAGGCGCGCAGCTTGTTGACCCCGGACAGGCACGCACTGAACTGGCGACGCAATTCGATCAGCGTCTCACGGGTCTTGCCGTCCAGTTCGTATTCGGCCTGTTCCATGGTGCGGCTGGCCTGGCGGGTCGAGGCCGACACGCCGCCGCCGGCATACAACGGCACGCTGACTTCGAAACCGATGGTGTTGGTTTCGTAACGCTGGTTGTAGGTGTTGCCGCTTTCCGATTCGTTTTGGCGCATCGTGGCGTAAGCGCTGACTTTCGGCAGGTGCCCGGCGCGGTTGCGCTCGACTTCGTACCGCGCCACTTCCACCGCCTGACGCTGGGACGCGAGGTTCGGGTTGTTGCTGACTGCCAGTTCGTGCCAGGTGTCGTAGTTGGCCGGCATCAAGGCGAATGTCTGGAAATTCTGATCCAGCGGTGCCAGATCACTGATGTCCATCGCCGGCACGCCTACCAATGCGCCCAACTCCCGTAGCGCGGCGTCCTGCTCGTCGCGGGCCTCGATTTCCTCGGCGGTCGCCAGTTCGTAACGCGACTCGGCTTCGAGGATGTCGGTGCGAGTGCCCTCGCCCTGCTTGAACATGTGCTCGTTCTGCTGGAACTGTTGCTCGTACGCCTTCTTCTTGGCCTGCGCGATGTCGATCTGATCCTGGGCAAACAAAGCCTTGGTGTAGTTGTCCAGTACGCGAACCAGCAGTTCCTGGCTCTTGCCGCGAAAGTTTTCGTCGGCAAACAGCGACTGGGCCACGCCTTTGCGATACGCCGCGTAGGCTTCGTAGTCGAGCAGCGGTTGTTGCAGGGTCAGGCTCGAGCCGTAGCTGCTGTAGTTGCGGTCATCGGTGCGATTGCGTGCGCGTTCGTCAAGGGACGTGGCTTTCGACGAGTTGCGGCCCTTGTTGTAGTTGTAACCCAGTTTCGGCAACAGGCCGGCGCGGCCGATGGCGCGGTTTTCAAGGCCTGCGTCGCGTTCCTTGATCGCGCCGAGGAACACCGGGTCATTGCGCAACGCCTGTTCGTAGATCTCGAACGGCCCCATGGCCGCCATTGCACTGTTGCCCGCGAGCAGCGCGAACGCTGCCGCCAGCATGGAAAGCTTATTCATACAGCCGAACATCCTTATTCTTCGGTCAACGCGGAACCGGCGCGGTCGAGCAGCGGCTTGAACAGGTAGTTGAGGAGTGAACGTTCGCCAGTGCGCACGAACATTTCCGCCGGCATGCCGGGCTTGATCACCAGACCGTTGAGTTTTTCCATGGCCTGATCGCTGACGCTGCTGCGCAACACGTAGTACGGCACACCGGTTTTCTCGTCGACCATCTGGTCGGCGGAAATCAGGCTGACTTCGCCGGGCACTCGTGGCGTCTTGCTCTGGTTGAACGCGGTGAACAGGATGTCGACCGGCAGGTGCGTGCCGACCTTGTCGATCAGGTTGATCGGCAGGTGTCCTTCGACTTCCAGGCGCGTGCCTTGCGGGACGATTTCCAGCAGGGTTTCGCCCTGACGCACCACGGCGCCTTCGGTGTGCACGCCGAGGTTGACCGCCACGCCGTCGGCGGTAGCAAGGATTTCGCTGTGTTGCAGGTCGAAACCGGCGGAAGTCAGTTGCTCCGACAGCGTGACGCTTTTCAGTTGCGCGTCGGCCAGTTGGGTGCGGACTTCCTTCTGGTATTCCTCACCGTGCTGTTGCAGCTTCAGGCGGGACTCAAGAATGCCCTGCTCCACCCGGCCACTTTCGCCGGTGTTTTCGGCCAGTTGTTGCTGGACCTGCGACAACTGGCGCTGGTATTCCATCAAGCGGTTGCGCGGGATGTACCCGTTGTCAGCCAACGGTTGCAGGTTGCTCAACTGTTGTTGCAGCGAGTCAGCCTGCGCGTTGAGGTCAGTACGGGCGCGGCGCATGCCGGCCAGTTGCGCGGTGGCGCCTTCGATGCTGGCGCGCAGGGCGGCTTGCTCGCGGGAGAACGCTTCGCGGCGGCTGCTGAACAATTGCCGCTGGCCTTCCAGCACCAGTGCCAGGCGCGGATCGGCGTTATCGCTCAGCTCGGCCGGAAACGTCACTTGCTTGAGGTTGTCACGCTCGGCCTGCCAGCGCGCCAGGCTGGCCCAGGCCATGCGGTATTGCGCCTGCAACGACTGCACGTCGGCGGCGACCTGGGTCTGGTCGAGGCGGAACAGCGGCTGGCCCTGCTTAACAATTTCGCCCTCGCGCACCAGAATCCGGCTGACCACACCGCTGCTCATCGACTGTACGGCCTTGCGCTTGCCCGACACCACCACGGTGCCTTGCACCGGAATGCCTTGATCCAGCGGCGCCAATGCCGCCCAGGTGAAGAAACTGCCGGCACCGACCAGCGCCAGAATCCAGCCCATGCGGGCGAAGAATTTTGCATCGCGCTCCGGGCGTTCGGTGATGTACGCGTGTTCCATCGTCGCTTCGTTTTGCGTGTTCATGCTCGCGCTGCTCATACACCCGAATTCCTTGTCGTCGGCTGATACTGTCGGCTCATGCTGAGCCCGGCCGGTGCTTGCGCAGGTTTTTCATTGTGTTGTGATGGGTTGCCGGGCTGATTGCCGGGCTGGTTTGCGGACAGCGCCTTGAGCACATCGTGGCTCGGGCCGAAGGCTTGCAGGCGACCGTCGTTGAGCACCAGCAGCTTGTCGGCCTGGGCCAGCACCGAAGAACGGTGCGTCACCAGCACTACGGTGGTGCCCTGGGCCTTGAGCTGCACGATCGCGCTGGACAACGCGGCTTCGCCGACGGTGTCGAGGTTGGAATTCGGCTCGTCCAGCACCACCAGGCTCGGGTTGCCGTACAGTGCACGGGCCAGGGCCACGCGCTGTTTCTGGCCGCCGGACAGACCGCTGCCATCCTCGCCCAGTTGGGTGTCGTAGCCTTGCGGCATGCGCAGGATCAGTTCGTGCACGCCGGCCTGTTGCGCGGCGGCCACAACCTTTTGCGGATCGGCTTCACTGAAGCGGGCGATGTTCTCGGCGATGCTGCCGCTGAACAGCTCGATGTCCTGTGGCAGGTAGCCGATGTACGGGCCGAGCTGATCGCGGTTCCAGCGGTGGATGTCGGCGCCGTCCAGACGCACCGTGCCGCCAAGCGCCGGCCATACGCCGACCAGCACACGCGCCAGGGTCGACTTGCCGGAGCCGGAGGCACCGAGCACGCCCAACACTTCACCGGCCCCCAGGTTGAAATTGACCATATGCAGAGTTGCGGCGCGCTGGCCGGGAGGACCGGCGCTGACTTGTTCGAAGGTGATCTGGCCTTTCGGCGCCGGCAGCGCCATGGCGTCATCGCTCGGCGGGAAGGCCTGCAGCAACGCATCGAGGCGACGGTAAGCCAGCTTCGCCCCGCTCCACTGCTTCCACACGGCGATCAACTGGTCGATCGGGCTCAGTACCCGACCCATCAGGATCGAGCCGGCGATCATCATCCCGGCGGTCATATCACCCTTGATCACCAACAGTGCGCCAAGGCCCAGCACCAGCGATTGCAGGCACAGACGCAAGGTTTTGCTCAGCGAGCTGATGACTGCGCCAGTGTCGCTGGCCTGATTCTGCAGGCCAAGAAAGCGCGAATGCACCTGGAACCAACGCTTGCGCAAGGCACCGAGCATGCCCATGGCTTGAATGGTTTCGGCGTTGTGCAGGTGGCTGGTGGCCAACTGGCTGGATTTCTGCGAGTAGCCGGCAGCTTCGCCCAGCGGCTTTTTGGTCATGTATTCGTTCAGGCACGCCAGCGCGATCAGCAGTAGCGCACCCGCCGTGGCCAGCACGCCGAGCCAGACGTTGAACAGGTAAATCACGAACAGGTAGACCGGGAACCACGGCGCATCAAAGAATGCGAACAGCGCAGGCCCGGTGACGAACTGGCGAATGTGGGTCAGGTCGCCCAGGGACTGCCCGGCGTTACCCTCGCCCTTGAACAGGTTGCGCTCGAAGGCCGCCTGATAGACCCGCAGGTTGAATCGGCGCTCCAACTGGCTGCCGATGCGGATCACGATAAAACTGCGCACCACTTCCAGCAGACCGATGAAGGCGAAGAAACCGACGACCATCAGCGACAGCATCGCCAGGGTGGTTTCGTTCTGCGAAGACAGCACCCGGTCATAGACCTGGAGCATATATATGGAGGGCACCAGCATCAGCACGTTTATCAATGCGGTAAAACATCCGACGCTGATCAGAATGCTTTTATAGTCACCCAAGGCCTTGAATAAGGGAGCAGTGGCTGGGGCCTTCGCCATCTTCATTGATTCTTCCTGAAATGATTGAACCCGCCCAAAAGTGACGAGCGCTCAATTGTTATTTCGCTTACCTGCGAGAGATGACTTGCAAGTACCCGCTTACATTTTCATAACAACTTTTTCGAATACTTATAACTGTCGGGTACTTCTTTATATTCGCTGCGTTATTGCTCGACACGCTTGAGCGTCACGATCAGACCCGACTTCAAAGTACTGGAATAAAGTCCGTCATGTTGTCGGCCGAAAAAAAGAATTCTGGAGCCTTCCTTGCCAGTGATCGAAAGACCGTCCGGATCGGGAAACCAGCCGATGGCGTTTTCCTGTAGCCAGGCGCTCAGACAGTCGGCGCCGTGGCCCAGTGTCTGGTTCGGCTCAAGGTCGATCTGGCAGGTGTTGGAAGGTTTGTCTTGCAGTGCCTGTGCTTCGGGAGCGTCATGGGCGGCGGTCAGCGTCGCCTGCCAGTGCCCGGCGAATACCGATGTATCTTCGAGTCTGAGGCTGCTTGCCATGGTTGTTTCTCCAGAAATCATCAGCATCGGCATGAAACAGGTGACTGCCATGCGGGAAAAAGGGTTTCGAATCATAGGAAATTTCACTCCGGCGTGTAGCCTTGCGCACGTAGCGAGACGAAGCAAGCGAAGAAAGCGGCGCATAACGCACCGCTTTCCCGTGTTACATCACGCCACGATATCGCTGGTGGCCGCCTGGCCAACGGTGCTGACCTGGAAATCAGCCACGCCGTGCCCGGAGAAGTCCACCGACAACAGGCTGTTGCCGCCCGAGGACGTCAGAACCGCATCACCCGCCGCGCCGGTGAAGGCGCTGACGAAGTGCAGGCCTGCGCCCTTGGTGATACCGGTCAGGTCGATTTTGTCGAGACCGCTGACGAAATCGAGGATCTGATCGATCGCACCCGGCTTGGAATCAGAGCTGGCCGCGAACACAAAGGTGTCCGAACCTGCGCCGCCCCACAGCTTGTCGGCGCCACCGCCACCCCAGATGATGTCGTTGCCGGCACCGCCCTTGAGCTCGTTGGCCGCGCTGTTGCCGATCAGCAGGTCGTTGCCCGAGCCGCCGATCGCGTTCTCGATGGTGACGCCCTTGGCGATGGACACATTACCCACCAGGCCGCCAACGTCGGAGAACGAGGCTTCATTGAGGTTGATCTTCTGGTTCTGGGTGAAACCCGAGAAGTCGAAGGTGTCCTTGCCGCCCGCATCCCACACCGAGAACACCAGCTTGTCGGCCGACGACGAGGCGCTGAGGAAATCGCGACCGGCGTTGGAGTTGAAGCCGTAGGTGGTGTCACCGGTACGGGTGGTCAGGTTGGCGCCGTAGAGCTTCTGGATCGCTGCGATGTCATCCATCAGCGGACCGGAGGAATAAGCTTCCACGCCGCCCTTGCTGAAGTTCTGGCTGGTGTTGCTTTCGCTCCAGTAGCTCATGACGCTGTAGCCGCGGGTGTCTTGCCCGTAGGTCGCGTCATTGTAGGTCGGGTTGCCGTTGCCGGCGTTGTAGTCGCCCGGGTGCGCCAGGCCAAGGGTGTGGCCGATTTCGTGGGTCAGGGTCTGACGACCGTAGTTGTTCAGATCCGGATTTTTGTTTTGAGTGTAGCCACTGTTGATCAGGTACCACGACGTGCCGTCGTAACCGGCGCCAGTGCCTGGCAGATAAGCGAACGCTGCAGCGCCATCCTGGCCACCGCTGTAGTTACCGAAGGTCATGTGGCCGTCACCGCCCGAGGCTTTCTCGGTGAAGGTGACGTTGGCCACATCGGCCCAGGATTGCATGGCGAGCACGGCCTGGGCTTTCTGTTGAGCACTGAACTGACTGAACCCGGTGATCCCGTGCTTGTTCATCGTGCTGGACGATGCCGAAGTCAGGAACGTGTAGGTGAGTTCGATCTTGCCGCTGCCATCCTTGTCCTGGTAGGCAGCGCCGTCGCGCAGCAACTGGGTTGCGGCCTGGTCGACGGAAAAAGAGGGTTTGCCATTGACCGTGAGGTTGCCGCCACGATCGTACTGATGGCTGAAGCTATTGATCTGGTTATACGCCGTGCTGGTTGCCGCCAGTGGTTCCGGCGCCGCGCCCAGCTGGAAAGCCTGTTCGGCGGTATCAATAGCGTTAGCTTTTACTTTCGACATAAACACACTTCCTTGTTTAGCAATGGAACAGTTTTTGTCCGATAGCGACAACCTCTGGCGAGATTGTCCTATCACTCGCCCAATGAAGGCGTAAGAAACCTGACACAATTTGAAATCTAACGTCTAGCGTTTTTTTAAGATCAAATTGAACTGTTCCGGAAAACTCCCGTAAACAAAGCGCGTGCTGCCGAAAGAAGTTTGTAAGTGTGGTGAATTTGCCTAATTGTCTGACGATTTCTTATTTAAATATTAAATATCGGTAAGTTGTTTTTTGTTAGCAACGTCTCACTTTGCTGCACTTTATCGGTGCAATGCCAGTGGTTTGATATCAAGTTGATCCAACAGAACATATTCAGGCGAGGGCTGTACCGCCCTCGCCTGTTTTCTTCAGCTGCCAGTACGAATCTTGTTCCACACCCGCGTGCGAATCCGGTCGATATTCAGCGGCATCGCTTCCAGTGCGAACAGCTTGCCCATCATTTCCGGGCTCGGATAAACCTTGGTGTCGTTCTTGATCGCCGGGTCGATCAGGCTGTCGGCCTGTTCGTTGCCATTGGCGTAGTGCACGTAGTTGCTGATGCCGGCCATTACGTCGGGCTGCAGCAGGTAGTTCATGAACGCGTAGCCGGCCTTCTCGTCCGGTGCGTCGGCGGGCATGGCGACCATGTCGAACCAGATCGCGGCGCCTTCCTTGGGAATCTCGTAGCCGATTTCGATGCCGTTCTTCGCTTCCTTGGCGCGGTTTTCCGCCTGCAGGATGTCGCCGGAGAAACCGACCGCCACGCAAATATCGCCATTGGCCAGATCGCTGGTGTACTTCGAGGAATGGAAATAGCTGACATAAGGCCGCACTTTCATCAGCAGCGCTTCAGCTTTCTTGTAGTCCTCGGGATTCTTGCTGTGATGCGGCAGACCCAGGTAGTTGAGCGCCGCCGGCAGCAGTTCCGGGCCGTTGTCGAGGATCGCCACGCCGCATTTCTGCAGTTTTTCCATGTATTCGGGTTTGAAGATCAGATCCCAGGAGTCGACCGGCGCGTTGTCACCCAGCACGGCTTTGACCTTGGCGATGTTATAGCCGATGCCGGTGCTGCCCCACAGGTACGGAAAGCCGTGTTCGTTACCCGGATCGTTGGTCTGCAAGGCCTTGAGCAATACCGGGTTGAGGTTCTTCCAGTTCGGCAACTGGCTCTTGTCGAGCTTCTTCAGCGCCCCGCCTTCGATTTGCCGCGCCATGAAGTGGTTGGACGGAAACACCACGTCGTAACCGGATTTACCGGTCATCAACTTGCCGTCGAGAGTTTCGTTGCTGTCGTAGACGTCATAGGTGACGCCAATGCCGCTGGCCTTTTCGAAGTTCTTGGCGGTGTCCGGTGCTATGTAGTCGGACCAGTTGTAAACCTTGACCGTATCCGCCGCCTGAGCGAGGGAGACGGCGAGCATCAAGGCTGCGAGTGCGAGGGTCTTTCGGATCATGGATCGATTCCTGTATTGGCTATTGTTGTTGGCAGGCAATCAAAAGGATCAAAACGTCAGAAAATCAGGACATAGGTCTTGCGCACGGTTTCTTCGATGTCCCAGATCCCGAGCGTGTTGGCCGGCAACATCAGTGCGTCGCCACCTTGTATGTGCAGGGGTTCGCAGCCGTCGTCCGGGGTGAACGTGCAGCGACCGGAAATGAAATGGCAGAACTCCTGAGCGGTGATCTGACGGCGCCAGCGACCGGGGGTGCATTCCCAGACGCCGGTTTCGACGCCGTCGTCGCGCTCGACGCTGGTGGTCGAGGCAATCGCCACCGGCGTGCCGAGCGGCACGGCCACCGGGTTGGATTCTTCCAGCTGCAACGTGGCGGTGTTCTTGAATTGGGTGATGCTCATGGCGTTACCTGTCTGCTAGTAAACAACGATTAGTGCATGAAACCTTCCATGAACCCGGCCACCTGGCTGGCAAGCTTGCGCCGCCAGGGCGCAGTCGCCGGGTTGGCCAGGGTCTGGTCTTCGTGGACGAAGCTTTTGATGATCGCGTTGTAGCCGAGCCAGCGGCACGGTTCCGGCTCCCATGCCCGCAGCGCGTGGATCCCGCCGTCGGGCAGCACCCACGGCTGATGCGTCAGCTCGGTGTCGCGCTCGAGAATCAGATCCGCAAGCGTGCGCCCACCCAGATTGGAAGCGCCGACACCCTCCCCGCCATAGCCGCCGGACAGCGCGATGCCGTTGGCCCGATCACAGAGCATGTGCGGCTTGAAATGCCGGGACATGCCGAGGTTGCCGCCCCAGGCGTGGGTGATCTGGACGTTTTTCAGTTGCGGGAACAGCTCGCCGAACAGGTAGCGACGCAGGTCGACTTCATCACGGGTCAGGTCGAAGTTGTGGCGCAACTTGCCGGCGAACTGATAACCGCCACGGGCGCCGAAAATCAGACGGTTATCGGCACTACGCTGGCCGTAAGTGACCTGACGACTGAATTCGCTGAACGCCTGCCCCCGGCTGAGGCCGATTGCATCCCAGGTCGCGGCGGACAACGGCTCGGTGGCGACGATCAGGCTCTGCACCGGTAATTGATAACGGCCCAGCGGTGGCAGCGTGACGGAATAACCTTCGATGGCCGGGACAATCCAGCGACTGCGCACGCTGGCCTTGTCAGTACGCAGGCTGCCGGCCTGCCAATGGGTTACCGGGCTGTTTTCGTAGATCTTCACCCCCATGCTTTCAACGGTTCGCGCCAGGCCGCGCACGAGTTTCGCCGGGTGAATGGTCGCCACATGGGGCGCGAAGATGCCGCCGTAAGGTTTGGCGATGCGGATCTGCTGCGCCAATTGTTCGGGGCTTAGCCAGCGGTAATCGTCGTCGGTCAGGCCCTGAGCGTGGAGCTTTTTCAGGTAGTCGCGAAGACTGGTTTCCTGCTCGGGATAACGCGCGGCGCAGTACAGCACCCCGCCCTTGCGGTAATCGCAATCGATGCCTTCGCGTTCGAGGACGACTTCTACTTCATCAGGGATGCTGTGCAACAGATCGAACGAAGCGCGGCGTTGTTGTGGCGAGAGGCCCGCCAGCAGGCGATCCTCACCCAGCAGATTGCCCATCAACCAGCCGCCATTGCGACCGGACGCGCCAAACCCGGCGGTTTGCGCTTCGATGATGACGATGTTCAGGTTTGGCGCCTGTTGTTTCAGGTAGTACGCCGTCCACAGCCCGGTGTAACCGGCACCGATGATCGCCACGTCGACGTCCAGATCCTGCGCAAGCGACGGGCGCGCGATCAGCGGCTCGTCGAGTTGGTCCATCCACAAACTGATAGTGCGCCACGCCGGCATGCAAGACTCCGCCAATCCAGGTTTCGATGGCGTCGATCCTAGAGGCAGAACTCAGGGATTGTCTTGCGCGCGTGTCCGCAAAGAAATTTGCTTCGCGTAGGCCTTGGGCGACTGGCCGGTGTGCTGGCGAAAGCAGCTATAGAAAGCCGACAGCGAATTGAAACCGGCGGCGAAGGCCAGTTCATCGATGCGCAACGGCGGCGTGGCGTTGTCCAGCGACTGCAATAGATGTTGCAGACGCGCCTGATTGACGTAGCGGTAGAAACTTTGCCCCAGCACCTGATTGAGCAAATAGGAAATCTGATTGCGGCTGTACCCGCACTCCTTCGCCACCCGCTGCAGGTCGAGCTCGGGGTCGAGATAAGGCTGCTGACGCTGGAAATACTGCTGCAAGTCATCGGCCATGAAACTCAACTGGCGCGGCGACAGCCCCAGTCGACTCACCGCCGGACGCTGGCTGCTTGTCGTCGGGCTATCGGCCTGCTCGCGCACCAGCGAAGCATATTCGTTGACCCGCCAGATCTGCCCGTCCTTGACCGTGATCGCTTCGCTGGAGCGAAACGACACCAGCCCGTTGCCGCCGCGCAATGTCACTTCGTACTGAATGAATGCGGTATTGCCGTCGATGCGGATGCGGTCGCAATGCTCCAGCGCTTCGTCGGATTCGCGCGGCATGCTGACCCGCACGTACTCGCGCAACTCGTCGAGGCCGAGCACGCGGTTCTGGAAAAAATCGTTGTACTGGATGTCCGGGTGGTACAGCGCCATCACGCCATCCAGGTCCCGGTGTTTCCAGCACAGGTGATAGCGCATGACCGTTTCGGCCGTGGCCCGCGTCTGTTCCGGGCCGTCATCATCGGCGTGCATAAGGGACTCTTGGAAAAAGAACCGAGCTTGCCCAACTTCTGGCGTTGCATCAACAACCCGACCGTAATGGCACTTTGGCGACGATTGGGTGGATCGTGACTTACATCAAAAGAATCCTCGCAATCGCTAAATGAACTGAAAATTCTCACAGGAATTTCACATTCAGATGCTACTTTTAAAAGCAGTCACCGGTTGAGCCAATGAAGGCTCTTCCCACCTAACATGAGCAAACGGAAGCGCTCGATGAAGAAGGCGGGCAACACATGAACAAAGGGTCAAGCAAAGTCACGTTTCCCAATGCCTGCCAGCTCATGCGCTGGCATTTTCATCCCATGGGTTTCGAGGCGACCATGGATGCGCCGGGCAGTCTGGTCGCGCGCCTGTTCGATCGGGCCAGCGGCGAAACCCTGATCGCGATCGCCGGCATTCCCTGTGCCACGGTCATGAACGCGGCGGATGTGGAGCGAATAATCGAGGCCGTCGAGGACGAATTGGAGGCTTTTATTCCTCCAGAATCTCTCAAGAGTTACGCGTAACTAGCTGATTTAAAATAAAAAGCCCGCTTTGTGCGGGCTTTTTCATGGGCGTTGGATTCAGGCCGTTTTCTTTTCCGGACGATGATCGACGAAGAACGGTTTGCCTTTGGCGACCCGGTCCGAAGCCCGAGGCATGTTGACTGCCTGGGTGTCTTGCGGCTCGACGTACCAGTAGCAATGGCTGACTGCACGAGTGATACCGACGTAGGCCAGGCGCAGGATTTCGTCTTTTTGCGCACTGTCATAAGGCTCGCTGTCACCAGCCTTGCCCAGTCCGGCCATGCGATACACCTGATTCTTGTACGGCGAACTGGTCAGGTGCTGGCAATCGCCCAGCAGGAAGACCGCGTCGGCCTGCAGACCTTTGGCGCTGTGATAGGTCAGTTGTTTCAGGCGTCGGGACTCGTATGGCAAGCTCGAATCCACATTAACTACAGACTGAATATGCTGCTCTATCAACAACTTATCGCTGCTTTTTCGATAGAGCATCAGGATTGAATCGCCCTTTCGATAGTGTTCTGCAAGGCGCTGGCCGAGTGCCTGATCGTCGCGCTCCAGCACGTTGACCGGATGCAACAGCTTCTCTTCGCCGCTGGCCTTGGCCTTCTTGCCGGGAATCGCCGGTGCCGCACGAACGATGTGCTCCGCCGCGTCGATAATGTGCTGATGGCTGCGATAGTTTTCGCTAAGCATCACCCTCGTCGTGCTCGGCGACGGGAATTCCTTGTTGAATTCCATGAAGTAACTCGGCGAACTGCCGCGCCAGCCGTAGATCGATTGCCAGTCATCGCCTACGCAAAGCAGCGAGGATCGCTGTGCACCTCGTCCGACGTGCATGGCCGGCCCGCGACTGCGGATTTCCGAGAGGCTGGCGCGAATCCACGAGACGATTTGCGGTGAAACGTCCTGAAACTCGTCGATCATCAGGTGCGACATCGGCCGCAACAGCTCATCGCTGAGCAGTTTGAAGTTTTCCGGTGAATGCTCGCTGAACAGCGCGAACATGCGGTTGTAGGTCATGACCGGCGGTTTTTGATCCAGCAAATGGTCTTCCAACGCTCGCCAGAACAGGCTCAAGGCTTCGAAGAAAAACCGGTCCGGATCGTCCTTGGCGAAACTCATACGGCCAACGGCGTCCGGCACATCCAGGCCCAGGTTCTCGATGAAACCTGCGGCGGTGACAAAACAGTCGAGCAACGGCGCGGAAGCGAGCTCGCCCTTGACCTTGTAATCGAAGCCGGGACCGGCGCTGACATCGCCTGCCAGCGTGGCCAATAAACGCTTTGATGACTCGTAACTATCAAGCCAGATCAATGGTTTACGACAGAAAGCTTGAAACAGGGTGCGTTTGACTGCCCACTCCGCGCGTACCGTCAGCTTGGCGTTCGGACGGCAGACCTGCGGGTTTTCCCGAGGGTCGAAACCCAGAACGACCCAGGCGTCCAGGCTTGGAATGTAGCCGTGGCAATGGAACGAAGCACCGTTGATTTCGAAAGTCTCGCGGCTTGGTTCGATACCCTTGATCGGCCAGGCGCCGGCGCGGAGCCACATGTCCTCGATCATGTCGCACAGCTCTTCATCGCGCCGGGCCGCCAGCTCTGTCACTGCCACGCGCTTTTGCACGTCCGGGTGATCGCGTTCCAGCTCCTTGAGCTGCAAGGCGTGCCGGGACAATGGCTGGATCAGTTGCGCAAAGCGCGGGTCTTCCTTGTAGAGCCGGTGGTAGCAGGCGTTGAGCTGCTGGCGCTGTGCGTCGTTGATGCGCAGATCGAACGGATTGCTGTCGACGTCTTCATCCGCACCCGGCGCGCGCTGGCTGAGGTTTTCGAATGCCTGCAAGCGCTCGAATCCCGGCAGGCTGCGGACCATCGGCAGGATCCGCGAGTGAAAGGTGCGCACCAGATCCCGCGCGTCTTTCTGACTGAGTGCCCGGCCCCACAATGCGAACAGTTCGATCAGTTTGTTGATGAAGTCCTTGCGCGACTCGCGGGTGAAGGTCACCACGGTCATCGAATCGAGCTCAAAACCCAGGTAGTGAGTCAGCAGCAGGATCCGCAGCACCAGCGTGGTGGACTTGCCGGCTCCGGCGCCGGCAATCACCGAGGTTGACGGGGTATCGCTGAAAATCATTTTCCATTGCGCCACGCTTGGCTGGGCGTGGGCTGGCAGCAGGCGCGCGACATCGGCTTTCATGCGCTTCTTCAGTTCTGCGCTGAGCGGCAGACGCCAGTCGTCGAACAAGTGATTGTCGATACCCGGCGGGCGATGCTCGGTATTGCGACTGTCGCGGATCAACAAGACCTGGCGACCCTCCTCCAGCCCGTCAGCCCTGCCTTCCTTGTACCCGTAATCCACGCCGGCGGTATGCCCGCTGCGAAAGCCGTCGGCCTGACCGTGCAGCCACGAAGCCCGGTGCTGGGCGCGCAGTTGCGTCAGACCGTGGCCAAGAAAACGCGCCGCCAGGCGTTTGAACCAGGGCATCTCGGCCAAGGGACGAAGTTCGGGAGGAAGATCGGGGGTGTGTTGCGCCACGCTGACGGACTCCGGATGTGAGGCTGTTGAGGACTATGGTGTCTGCATTTGCTTTTTTGTTCTAGCGAAATGCTTACAGGTCATTGGTTTAGGCGATGAATTGAAGGTGGGATGAGACGGTTTCGAGCCTTTTTCATATCAACCGATTCGATTGGAATGCCGCAGTTTTTACGCTTTTTCTCGATGGTTGACTGATAGATGATGGCTACCATCAATCACCGGTCTCGCTTCGTGGCTCAGGCATCGCGCCCCATGACGAACCTTTTGAGGAGACGATCATGCTTGAACTCAGACCCTTCAGCTCGCTGGGCGGCGCCCATCACGGCTGGTTGGATGCCCATCACCATTTTTCGTTCGCCGAGTACTACGATCCGCAACGCATGAGCTGGGGGCAACCTGCGCGTGTGGAACGACGACATCATTGCCGCCGGCACGGGCTTCCCTACTCACCCGCACCGCGACATGGAAATCATCACGTACGTGCGTGAAGGTGCGATCAGCCACCAGGACAACCTGGGCAACAAGGGCCGCACCGAGGCTGGCGACGTGCAGGTCATGAGCGCCGGCACCGGAATCGCCCACAGCGAATACAACCTGGAAGCCACGGACACCAAGATCTTCCAGATCTGGATTCTGCCGACCGAAACCGGCGCACCGCCGTCCTGGGGCGCCAAACCGTTCCCGAAAGGCGACCGCGAAGGTTTCGTGACCCTCGCCAGCGGCAAGGACGGTGACGATCAAAGCCTGCGCATCCGCGCCGACGCGCGCTTGGTGGCGGCCAATATCAAGGCCGGGGAAACGGCTGAATACCGTCTCGATGCCGGGCGTCGTGCCTATCTGGTTCCGGCCACGGGCGTCATTGAAGTCAACGGCTTGCGCGCACAAGCTCGAGACGGTGTGGCGGTGGCTGATGAACAGGTGTTGACCGTCACGGCGCTGGAAGACAGCGAGATCGTGCTGGTGGATCTGGCCTGATCGGCGAATCGCGGGCACAAAAAAGGGCGACCTCAGGGTCGCCCTTTTTCGCAGTCTGGATTTATTGGGTGCTGATCGCACCGTCTACCAGGGTTTGTGCTTCAGCCACCAGTTGCTTGAGGTGGTCGTCGCCGATGAAGCTTTCGGCGTAGATCTTGTAGATGTCTTCAGTGCCCGACGGACGCGCAGCGAACCAGCCGTTTTCAGTCATCACTTTCAGACCGCCAATGGCCTGATCGTTGCCTGGAGCCTTGCTCAGAATGCTCTGGATCTTCTCGCCCGCCAGCTCGGTCGAGGTGACCTGCTCCGGCGACAGTTTGCTCAGCAGCGCTTTCTGTTCCGGATTGGCCTTGGCGTCGACACGCACCGAGAACGGCTCGCCCAGTTCATCGGTCAGCGCACGGTAGGCCTGGCTTGGGTCGCGACCGGTACGGGCAGTCATTTCAGCGGCCAACAGGGCTGGAATCAGACCGTCCTTGTCAGTGCTCCAGACACCGCCGTCCTTGCGCAGGAACGAGGCGCCGGCGCTTTCTTCGCCGCCAAAACCCAGCGAGCCGTCGAATAGACCATCGGCAAACCATTTGAAGCCGACCGGTACTTCGTACAGGCGACGGCCCAGACGCTTGGCCACGCGATCGATCAGACCGCTGCTGACCACGGTTTTACCCACGGCAGCATCGGCGCGCCATTGCGGACGGTTCTGGAACAGGTAGTCGATCGACACCGCCAGGTAGTTATTCGGTGCCAGCAGGCCGCCGGACGGTGTGACGATACCGTGGCGGTCGTGATCCGGATCGCAGGCGAAGGCCACGTCAAAGCGTTCCTTCAGACCGATCAGGCCTTGCATGGCATGGCTGGACGATGGGTCCATGCGGATCTGCCCGTCCCAGTCGACGGTCATGAAGCGGAACGTCGAATCGACTTCCTTGTTCACCACATCCAGGTCCAGACGATAGTGCTCGGCAATCGCCGACCAGTAGCGCACCCCTGCTCCGCCCAACGGATCGACGCCCAGGCGCAGTTTGGCCCCGCGAATGGCATCGAAGTCGATGACGTTGATCAGGTCGGCGACGTAGGTGTTGACGTAGTCGTGACGGTGGGTGGTTTCGGCCTTGAGCGCTTGCTCGTAGCTGATGCGTTTGACGCCGGCCAGTTTGTTGGCCAGCAGTTCGTTGGCCTTGGCTTCGATCCACTTGGTGATATGGGTGTCGGCCGGGCCGCCGTTGGTTGGGTTGTACTTGTAGCCGCCGCTTTGAGGCGGGTTATGCGACGGCGTAATGACGATGCCGTCGGCAAGGCCCGTGGTGCGACCACGGTTGTAGCAAAGAATGGCGTGGGAGACTGCCGGGGTGGGCGTGTATTCATCGCCTTCGGCGATCATTACGGTCACGCCGTTGGCCGCCAGCACTTCCAGGGCGCTGGCCCCGGCCGGGGTCGACAACGCATGGGTGTCGATACCGACGAACAGCGGCCCGGTGATGCCCTGGGCTTCGCGATACAGGCAGATCGCCTGGCTGATGGCCAGAACGTGCCACTCGTTGAAACTCAAATCAAAGGAACTGCCCCGGTGCCCGGAGGTGCCGAACGCGACGCGCTGGGTGGAAACCGAGGCGTCGGGTTGACCGGTGTAATACGCCGTAACCAGTCGCGGGATGTCGACCAACAGTTCTGCCGGTGCCGGTTTGCCCGCAAAAGGACTGAGTGTCATGCAAAACCTCTGAAATAGAGTGGTTCAGGAAATTACACCGGAGTTTACTGGCAGTTTGTCCGGAGTGCGATGGGGTCTATTGCGTACAAGCCGAGTGTTTGCGCGCATCTGTCCGCGGAGCCAGTCGCAACGCATCCCCAAGCAGTCCGACAAGTCTTAACAACTCGTGTTCCGTGCCACCGATCGCGCTCAAACGCATGTGCTGCGCGTGCAACCCTCTGAGGCTGAACAACTCCCCCGGAGCAATCAGCACGTGCTGCTTGAGCAACCGTTGAAACACGGCATCCATCACGACCGGGCGCGCAGAATGCAGCCAGATTGTTGCGCCGCCATCAGGTTCCACGATTTGCAGAAAGTCGCCCAGACGCTCACGTATCAAATCGATCCATTGCGTTCGGCGCTCTCTGAGCAAGTGCTTGAGCACTGGCAGATGCTGGTCGACCCGCCCGCTCGCATAGAGTCGGGCAATGGCTTTCTGTCGGATCGGTGACAGGCGGAACGAACGCAGCAGGAAGTGACGCTGCAGGTCCGCACGCCATTGCCGCGACAGGACAAAACCGTAAGGTGCTTCGACCCCGATGATTTTTTCGAACATGGAAAACACCAAAAGACGGTCGGGATCCACCAACTCGCGCAGCGGCTCCCCTTCGGCGTCGTCCAGTAAGTCGCCGTGGCAATCATTTTCCAGCAACCAGGTGCCATGACTCAGCAGCAAATGCGCAATGGCTTCACGGCTGGCCGGCGGGACACGACTACCGTGGGGCATGTTCAATCTGGAGGACAGCAGGATCAATCGCACCCGCTCGCTTTCAAGCAGTCTTTGGAGTTTCTGCGGATCGAATGCCCCGTCCGGCTGAAGCGGCAACTCGATCACCTGAACCTCGGCGGACTGGAAAAGGCGCAGGATCATCCAGTCACACGGCGATTCGATCACCACGGTTGCGTGGCGCAGCTCAAGGACGGCGATCAGGATTTCCAGCACTCCTCGCAGATCGGCACCGATGTAGACGTCTTCAGCGTGCCAGCAATGAGCGGCCGATGACGTGTAGCGGGCCGCCAGCAACGTGCGCAATTCCAGTTCTCCGCAAGGCTGGGCCGGCGTTTGCAGGTGCCGGGGATACTGGCGCAACAGCTCTCGTTCAAGCATCAGCAACGGGCGATCGAGGGGCTGGATCGACGCCGGCTCATCGGCGCTCAATACCTGCATGCCAGTGCACCTGGCATTGACGTACACCGTTTCCAGCAAATCACCGCCGCGTCCGGGCGGCATGACCGACGATGCAGGCTGCGCGAAGTATCCGGATTTGGCGACGGAATAGACCCGGCCTTCTTTCTCCAGTAGCGCGTAAGCATATTGAATAGTCGATATCGAAACGTTCAACCGCTCGGCCAGCTGCCTTAACGATGGCAGTCGAATCGCCCCTTGGTTGCCCGGCTCGCTGATCAGTTGCGTCAGGTAGCGATAGACCGCCTGGTAGGCAAAATCAGATTCTCTCGGCTCACTCATGAGCGTACGTCCGCAGAGGTGTCCGTGTGATCGGGCGACAAAATCCCATTCAACCTTCCGCCGAGCGGTCGCCCAGAGTGACCTCGTGCTCGGGTAACTCCTGAGCTTGTGCGACGTGTTCGCCCATCCGGACAGCCCCCATTGCATATAACCGGCAGATCAGTCGCAGGGGCAAACCGCTGACATCAGTCATCCATTGCAAGACCTGCTCCGGCGCGTGCAAACCCTGCATGGCGCGGTGCAGGTCCGGCATGGCGACCAGCATGCCGGGGTGACAAGTGCGCAGGAATCGCTCGAGACCGGCACCGGAATTGTTGAAGGGAGCGAACAACAGACAAACCAGTTGCGACTCATTGATACTGAAATTCTTTTGCAGGGACGACGTTGCCAGCGACCGATGCTCGGCGAGATCTTTGTCGAACGTGGCAACGAAGCGTTCGCAAATCTGCTCGGGCGTGTTCCTGCGGCGCATCGTGGCCAGGCATTGCTGCAGATAGTCCGATACGCCGGCCTCGTAGGTACTCCCTTCGATGTAACTGGCTTGCAGTCCCTTCAAATAGCCGCCGATCAAGGGATCAGCGCACTCGCCGGGGCGGGCTTCAAGCATCATCTCGTCAGCCTGAAACCCGAGAAAATCGCTGAGCAAGGGCCAGCGCTCCTCCATTTTGCCGACGACCATATCGTCGATCCCGATATAGCTGGTGCGACGACAGGCTTCGAACTCGCCGAGCGGACGCCACGGCACCCGATCGTCTTGCGAGTAGAGTTCGCGATAACAATCGCCGCCGATGTTGTCGAGCAGACTGAACAGTTCATCGAACCCGCCGCCCTTTCGCGACAGATCGCCCATGCCGACCTTGCGCACTGCGCGGTCCAGCCCATCGAGAAACTGCTCCTGACGGTGTGCGCTGTCGCTACTGATCAATGCATCGACACCGTTGTTCCATCGGGCGACCTGACCGTAGAACTCGGCGGTGGTCAAGTACTCGTCATCCCACAACGTCAGCTCCTCATTCCATCCACGACGATGCCCGACCATCAACAGGTCGATTCTGCCGGCTTCACGACCTTCATCGCAGACAGGTGTCAGATGGTTGAAAGGCAGAATTTCGCGATGATCGACCATCAACAGTTCGACCCTCGGATCGTCATGCAGAAACAGGGCGCTGAAACTGCGATGCAGATTGTGCAATGCCGAAGCCGGTAAGCCATTGCTCCGCAAGGTTGCGACCCGTAACTGGAACGTGGCCGGTGCACGCCCGGCAATGCTCAGCTGGGCAGCACGCAACAGGGCCAGGCTGTAGCTGCAATCTCGTGTGCCGGACTGAATCGTCATCACCTTGAATTCACCGATGCGATCCATACCACCGGCAGCGACCGCCAGCCGCTGGATCAACAGCTGCAATGCCGTGCGCTCGGCACGGGAAAAGAAACTCAGCAGTCGTTGCAATACTTGCTGGTAGACATAATTCATTGCCTGATCATGGATCGTGCTCATCAGTACTTCACCCGGTATCAAAGGTTTTATATCGCACGGACGCAAATGGCGGACGCACAATCATTCTTCATTAATTAATAGACGCTGAAATGCTAACACTTAAGCTTTTGTAGTTATTTGAAACAGTTGAGCGCGCGGCATTTTGAAATCACGAAGGGCGTGACCGAAAGCCCCGTAGTTTCTGGGCTCCTTGCAAGGTCGAACTTTCCTAGGAAACTTCTTACAAGCCCCTGCACATGATGAGCACAAGAAAAAAAGAAGGGATTACATGACACGCCTACAAACTTTAAACAAAAGTTTGAGATGCGCTGATAAACAGCAGATTGATACTGCACAGAACAAATAGAATGCACAGACATAGCTCATTCCTTGAGATGAAAGTAGTCATTCAATTATCAGGGTCTGGAGGGCAATTAGAAGATACAGATCGAGAGCAAAAACCAGTTCAGTTGCTGAACGTCCCCAGGCGTATGGCCCAGGGGCTTCTCGATATCTGAAGGATTAAACGCACAAGAGTCCGTGCGGCCACGGACTCTGATTGGAAGGGTCAGGCAGTTTCGATTTGCAGGGCAACCCGCTCGCGGCATGGGCATTCGTCCATGTAGCGGTGAGCTTCGACAAACTCGTTGAACGGAAACACACGAGTCTTGAGCGGCAGCAGCACACGGTCGGCAGTGAGCTGGTTGATATCACGCAAGGCACGCTGCAAGGCGACGTGATCCTGAATGATGCCGAGCTCCGGTTTGCCGGTGAAGTTGCCGATGCAATGCACGAAGAACTGAATGTTCTTCTGGAACGCTGCGCAGGCCGGGAACGGCGTCTGGTTGCCGCCCTGCAGGCCGTACAGCACCAGACTGCCACGGGGTGCCAGCACATCGCCGAGCAGCGACATCTGAGGCCCGCCGAGACCGTCGAACACCACGTCGACGCCGCGGTTGTCGGTGATCTTGTTGATCCGCATCAACAAGTCTTCTTCTTCAGTGACGATCACTTTCTCGGCACCGAGCGACAGCAGATACTCACGTTCCTCCGCCGTTTTGGTGGCAGCAATCACCCGTACACCCAGCGCCTTGCCCAACTGGACGAAGGACGGACCGGCACAGTGGCTGGCGTCGGTCACCAGGGCGAACTGCCCGGGTTTGACCCGTGCCAGATCAACGTAACCGAAATAGGCGATCAACAGCGGCGTGTAATGCACGCTGGCTTCAATCGGGCTGAGCACGTCCGGATAACGGGTCAGCGCGGTGCGCGGCAGAACGATCAGTTCGCCGTAGACCGGGTAATCGTTGGGGCTCTCGGCCGGGAAGCTGGCCACCTTGTCGCCCACGGCAAGATCTTCGACGCCGTCGCCGATCGCCGTGACCACGCCGGCCATTTCATGACCGAGGCCGGAAGGCAGACGCGCCTGGGACGACGCCAGATTCTGGCGCCAGAGCGTGTCATACCAGCTGATGCCGATCGCCTCGACACGCACCTGCACTTCGCCAGGACCTGGCTGAGCAGCCGCATGCTCTTCGCATTTGAGCACCTCGGCTGGACCAAACTTGTGAAAACGGATCGTGCGGGACATCGCAAACCTCGTCAAAGTAACCTCTAATGCCATGAACTCTATCTGGGCTTTCCAGCCAAGACTATCAGTGGCTATTAATAGTCGACATGCCTGTCATTGATTCCGCAGCATGGTCAGCATTGAAAAAATCCATGAAAAAACTGCTGCCGCCTTCTCAGTAAAGCTGAATTACCCGGTGCAGACTACCAGCCTTTCCCCGTAAGATTCATGCCGGCCATTGTTCTCATATGGTCGCTCTCGTCAAGCTTGATGACTCTGCCAGGACTCCAGATGAATCGTAATGACCTGCGTCGTGTCGACCTCAACCTGTTGATCGTGTTCGAAACGCTGATGCATGAGCGCAGCGTGACCCGTGCGGCGGAAAAGCTGTTTCTCGGCCAGCCGGCGATCAGCGCGGCGCTTTCGCGCCTGCGTGGCCTGTTCGACGATCCTTTGTTTGTGCGCACCGGGCGCAGCATGGAGCCTTCCGCCCGCGCGGTGGAAATCTTCGCCCTGCTCTCCCCGGCCCTGGACTCGATTTCGACAGCCGTCAGCCGCGCAGCGGAATTCGACCCCGCCACCAGCACTTCAGTATTTCGCATCGGCCTGTCGGACGACGTCGAATTTGCGTTGCTGCCAATGCTGCTCAAACGCCTGCGCGCCGAAGCACCCGGCATCGTGCTGGTGGTGCGCCGCGTCAACTACATCCTGATGCCCGGCCTGCTCGCCTCCGGCGAAATCTCCATCGGCGTCAGCTACACCACCGACCTGCCGGCCAACGCCAAACGCAAGGTCCTGCGCCGCAGCGCACCCAAATTGCTGCGCGCCGATACTGTGCCGGGACCGTTGAGTCTCGACGATTACTGCGCCCGACCGCATGCGCTGGTGTCGTTCGCCGGCGACCTCAGTGGTTTCGTCGATGAAGAGCTGGAAAAACTCGAACGTAAACGGCATGTGGTCCTGGCGGTGCCGCAGTTCAACGGACTGGGTACGCTGCTGGCGGGCACCGACATCGTCGCGACCGTCCCCGATTACACGGCGGAAGCGCTGACGGCGGCTGGTGGTCTTCGCGCGGAAGATCCACCGTTGCCGACACGCACTTTCGAGCTGCACATGGCGTGGCGTGGGTCGCAGGATAACGATCCGGGTGAGCGGTGGTTGCGGTCGCGGATTCAGATGTTTTTTGGGGACCCTGACAGTCTCTAGGCTTCTATTGGAATATCTCCTGATTACGGACGGACTTGAAGCGGTTTGGCAAACCGCATCAAAGGTGCAACGCAGGCTTGGCCTGGCGAACGCCATGGACAGAAGGCACGCGGACACGCAGCGCAATCAGTAACGCGGCCAGCAGCATCAGCACGGCAGCCGCTACGAACACGGCTGCACTTCCTCCGAGGTTGAACATCGCACCGCCAGCGGCCGCGCCCGTTGCAATGGCGGACTGCACAGAGGCCACCACCATGCCCCCGGCGCTTTCCGCCTGATCAGGTACCGCGTTGGCGACCCAGTTCGACCACGCCACCGGCACACCACCAAAGGCCAGACCCCAGATCGCCAGCAATACCGCCTGCCCCGGCACCGAGGCCGGCAACAGCACCAACGCCAGTGCTGCGACACCGACCAGCGCGGGCATCAACACCAGCGTCGCCAGCGGGTGGCGCTCCAGCAGCCTGCCGGTCAACAGCGTGCCGACGAAGTTCGCCGCACCGAACCCCAGCAGCATCAGCGACAACCCTTGCGGACCGATGCCGGTAGTCCCTTCAAGGAATGGCCGAACATAAGTGAACATCGCAAAGTGCCCGCTGTGCACCAGTACACAGCCGAACATGCCGATGGCGATGCCCGGACGCTGCAACACCTCGAAAACGGTGCGCAGTCTTGCCGGCCGGCGCGGCGCGAGGCGCGGCAGAGTGAGCGACTGGAAAGCCAGGGTCACCAGGCCTACCGCCGCCGCTGCAAAGAACGCGCAGCGCCAGCCATATAACCCGCCCAGATAACTGCCCAGCGGCACTGCCACCACCGTCCCAATGGCTATGCCGCTGAAAATGATCGACAACGCCCGAGGCAACAAGGCACTCGGCACCAAACGCATCGCTACCGCTGCCGCCATGCTCCAGAACCCGCCAAGGGCAATACCCAGCAAGATGCGCATCAACAACAGCACCGCGAAGCTGGAGGAAACGGCCACCAAAAGATTCGAGGCCACCATCAACGTGGAAAAACCCAGCAAAACCCAACGTCGGTCGATGCCGCGGGTCAGACCTGGCACCAACAAGCCCGCGAACAGCGCCACCACGGCTGTCACCGTTACCGCCTGGCCAGCCAGCGCTTCGGACACTCCCAGGTCGGTAGCCATCAGTGTCAACAAACTCGCCGGCAGGTATTCAGCGGTCAGTAATCCGAACACACCCATTGCCAACGAGAAGACGGCCATCCACGCGGGCGTCGCAGGTTCCAAGTCCGCGCCGACGCCTGAATGGCGGTCGGATACGGCGTTACATACACAGTCAGTCATTGCACAGATCTCCAAATGGTCATTGCGAGCCGAAGTCTAGGCGCCGAAAACCGGATGATCTATGATTCAAAGTCTCTACTTTTTGACCAAAACACCTGAATGATGCCTGCAGATCAGTTTGCTCTTTCCTCGGACCTCATCAACGAGCTGTTGCGCGGCATGCGCCTGCGTGGCGTTGAATACCGGCGTATCCAGGCGGGTCCAACGTTCGGATTGAGCTTCGCGGAAAAACCTGGGCACGCCTGGTTCCACTTCATGGCCGTCGGCAATGCGGTACTGCGAATGGAAGATGGCAGCACCTACGCACTGTGTGCTGGCAACGCCGTGTTCATCTCCCATGGCGCGGCCCATCAACTGTTTTCCCATCCGGATGCGCCTGTTCAAGACATCGACCGCCTAAGCGGCGAAACCTTGGGTGACACCGTCAGCGCGGTGGATACCGGAGCGGATGCCAGCCCAACGCCGAGCACTATCTTGTTCAGTGGTTGCATGGAGTTTGAACTGGGCAGTATCCATGGCCTTGGCCGGCTGATGCCGGGCCTGATGCTGATTGATGCCGGTGGCCAGCGTTATCCCGGGCTGGTGCCGATCCTGACCACCATGGAGCGCGAGGTCAGCGCCGCCCGTGTCGGCTTCGCCGGTATCCTCGCGCGGTTGGCCGACGTGGTGGCCGCCATGGTCGTTCGCGGCTGGGTTGAATGCGCCTGCGGCAATGCTTCCGGGCTGATCGCCGCCTTGCGCGATCCACGCTTGGCCGGTGCATTGCTTGCGCTCCACCAACAACCGGGCCGCGAATGGACCGTTGCGCAGTTGGCAGAGCACTGCAATACCTCGCGCTCTGTATTTGCGGAGCGCTTCCAGGTCACGATTGGCATGTCTCCGCTGCGCTACGTGACCGAACTGCGAATGCGGCTTGCAAGCCAGTGGCTGACGCTCGAAAGACTGCCGATTGAAGAGGTGGCGCAGCGTTTGGGCTATACCTCCCAGGCTGCTTTCAGTCGTGCATTCAAGCGTATTACGGGCAGGACACCGGGTTTGAGTCGCAAGGCGAGGCAACCGGCGGTTACTTGAGCTCGAGCGCAAGGAGTCGACGATCCGTGCCTCTGACTCATTTACCACCCGTTACGTCGAGGAATGTACCGGTAACAAATGATGCCTCTGCGCCAGCCAGCCATAAAATGGCCCGCGCCACTTCCTCCGGCTGCCCGCCTCGCCCCATCGGGATAGAGTCCTTTACCCGATCGACCCGCCCCGGCTCGCCGCCGCTGGCGTGCATATCGGTATAGATATGTCCGGGTCGAATACAGTTGACGCGTATTCCTTCCCGGGCGACCTCTTTGGCGAATCCGATGGTGAACGTTTCCAGCGCACCCTTTGATGCTGCGTAGTCGACATATTCATTCGGACTGCCCAGACGGGCCGAGGCCGACGACACATTGATCACCACGCCGCCCGCACCGCCGTGCCGCAGGGACATGCGCTTTACGGCCTGCTGGGCGCACAGTATCGGCCCGAGGGAGTTAACCGCAAAGATGCGTTGCATGCGCTCGAAGCCGAGGTCCTCCAGACGCGACTGTTGCGCCAGCACGCCAGCGTTATTGACCAGGACATCGATTCGCCCGAACGTGTGGTCGATCTCGGTAAAAAGACTCGCGACCTGCTCGGGATCGGCACTGTCGGCGCGCATCGCCAACGCCTTGCGCCCCATCGCTTCGATATCCGTCGCCACCGCCAGCGCGGCGGACTCATTGGCAACGTAACTGATCGCGACATCGTAGCCTTGGGCAGCAGCGAGTCGGGCGGTGGCGGCGCCTACTCCACGACTGCCACCCGTGATCAGAATCAGCGGAGCCTGCGAGACGTTGACCATGAAAACTACTCCTGAGCAAATAAAGCCGAATCAGCCGATGATGATCGCGCCGCTGGCGATCACCACACAGGCCAGCATCCGGCGGACGGTAAGTGTTTCACCGAGGAACAGGTAACCAAGCAACGCCGCGAACAGCACGCTGGTTTCGCGCAAGGCTGACACCGCGCCCAGCGGGGCTTCGTTCATCGCGTAGATAACGATTGCATAAGCAAGCAGAGAGACCAGCCCACCCATTGCCGCAGCGAACATTCCGGGCCGAATCGAAAACAGGCTGCGGGCATCGCGCAAACCGATGTAGACCACCGGCATCAGCACGCCCCACAAGGCGCTCATCCACACCGTGTAGGCCAGCGGTGCACCGGAAAGCCGCGCGCCAATGCCATCGACCACGCTATACGCCGCGATAAAGCAGCCGGTTCCCAATGCGTAAGGCAGGCTGGGCACCGACAGCCTGCGTCCCCGAAAAGCCAGCGAAATGATTCCGCCTGACACCAGCGCAATGCCAAGCAATTCGCCGGGGGTGATGGTTTCGCCGGCAAACAATGCGGCGCCCAGCGTGATCAACGCGGGCGAAGAACCGCGCGAAATCGGATAAATCTGCCCAAGATCGCCGACCCGGTAACTGCGCACCAGAAACAGGTTGTAGCCAACGTGCAGCAATGCCGACAGCAGTGCATATCCCCAGCTACGAGGTGCAGGCGCCACCATGAACATCGCGGCGACTGCACAGACTATGGCGATTGCGACGCACATCACCGTCATCGACCAAAGCCGATCGGCACCGCCGCGCAGCAGCGCGTTCCAGCTGGCGTGCAGCAGCGCGGCGAACAGGACAAGGAGGACGAGATGAGTAGGCATTGGCCATTTTAGGCAGCCCGAACGGCCGGATTACAGAGAAGACTCCTCACTGCGCCATGAGCGATTCTTCATACTTTAAGCGAGGTCGCCGCGCACTTTAAGTGCCTCGCTGAGTAACCACTCGCGAAAACTCACAATGTGCGGCTGTACCTCAACGCCCTTGGGACAAACGAAGTAGTAGGCAAGCGGTGACTGAAACGGCACATCGAACAGCCGCACCAGACGGCCATCGTCGATTTCCTTCTCGACATGCCCGCTGCGCACCAGAGCAATGCCATGGCCGAGCAAAGCCGCCTCGACCGTCATATTGGTATCGCCAAACCTGACGCTTTCCCGCAGCGGCAAAAACGCCAGCCCGACGGACTGGAACCACGCTTCCCATTTCGGCGCCAGTTCGGCACCGTCGCGAGCCAGCAGCGGCAACTGCAACAAGTCGGCGGGACTGCCAGGCATTCCGACGCGTTGCAGCAGTTCGGGACTGGCCACCGGGAAAACCTGCTCACCGAACAAAAACTGTGAATACAGCCCGGGATAGTCGCCCTTGCCCAAGCGGATCGCGACATCGGCTTCGCTGCTGGCGAAATGGATGACCTTGTCCGTGGTGTCCAGCGACACCAACAGTTCCGGGTGCTGGCGGGCCAGGTTCGGCAAGCGTGGCAGCAACCATTTCAACGCAAAGGAATAGGTCGTGCTGACGCTGAGCCGCACCCTGCCCTTTTGCTCACGCAAATCGGCCAGCGTCGCCGTAAGGGTCATGAAGAACTCGCGCACAATCGGCGCCAGCGTAGCGCCCGCAGGTGTGAGGCGTAACGACTTGCCCCGTTCAAACAGCTGCAAGCCCCAAAGTTCTTCCAGGTGTCGCAGTTGATGGCTGACCGCGCTCTGGGTCACATGCAGTTCCTGCGCGGCGGCGGTGAACGTCGGGTGCCGGGTGGATACTTCGAAAGCCCGCAAGGTCGCGGTCGGGGGTAGATCTCTCATAAACACAGGGTCCGGGAATGGCAAAACATCGAGGCATGAGTATCAGGTCATGTTAGAGCGAAATGTTGTGGGTTGCCTGTTCCGGGTAACAGGACTCTTGATGTTGGCGTATTGCTCCAGCAGCCAGGCGAGGTCTTTGTAAACAAGCGCCATATGCTCCGCAAGGATGTCGAGGCTCGGTAACTTCAGCGGAATATTTAATCGCCGCATAATCCTCACCGCGCAATTTCGCCTGCGACAGTTGCCGATCGCGCAACACAGAATTGTCATCAAGCCAATTGATAGCCTCCTAACGAAAGGTGCATGCTAGAGGGCTTTCCTCGGGCTTATATCATTCCGAATGATAGTTACCTTCGTGTCATTCGATTCGTTTGCCATCTACCCGCCGAGCATCATCCGCCCATCTTCAATACATTGGCGGATGCATCCATGGAACAATCACTCAAACATTTGCGCTTCCCGTTGGCTCTGTTGGCCGTGCTGGTGATGAGCGCCTGCGGCAAGACTCCGGAAACCGCCGCCACCATGCCTGCTGCCAAGGTCAGCGTGGCCAAGGTGCTGGAACAACCGGTCAACGAGTGGGACGAATTCACCGGGCGCCTCGAAGCGCCGGAAACCGTTGAAATCCGTCCGCGGGTCTCCGGCCAGATCGACGAAGTCGCCTTCACCGAAGGTGCTCTGGTCAAGAAAGGCGACCTGCTGTTCCAGATCGACCCGCGTCCGTTCCAGGCCGAGGTCCGCCGCCTCGAAGCCCTGGTTGCCCAGGCCCGCGCCAATGCCACCCGCAGTGAAAACGAAGCCGGTCGTGGCGAACGCCTGCGTGCCAGCAACGCGATCTCCGCTGAACTGGCCGACTCGCGCACCAGCGCTGCACAAGAAGCCCGTGCTGCTGTTGGCGCGCTGCAAGCGCAACTGGACCTGGCCAAACTGAACCTGAGCTTTACCCGCGTCACTGCGCCAATCAGTGGCCGCGTCAGCCGTGCCGAGATTACCGCCGGTAACTTGGTGACCGCCGACACCACCCCGCTGACCAGCGTTGTGTCCACCGACAAGGTCTACGCCTACTTCGACGCCGACGAGCGTGTATTCCTCAAATACACCCAACTCGCCCGTCAGGGTCAGCGCGGTGCAACCACTCCGGTGTACATGGGCCTGTCCAACGAAGACGGCAACCCGCACCTGGGCCAGATGAACTTCGTCGACAACCAGGTCAACCCGAAGACCGGCACCATCCGTGGTCGCGCCGTGTTCGACAACAGCGACGGCACCTACACCCCGGGTCTGTATGCACGCCTGAAACTGGTCGGCAGCGGCACTTACAACGCCATGCTGATCAACGACGAAGCGGTCGGTACCGACCTCGGCAAGAAGTTCGTGCTGGTGATGGATGGCGACAACAAGACCGCCTACCGCGCGGTCGAACTCGGGCCGAAGATCGAAGGCCTGCGTATCGTGCGCAGCGGCCTGAACAAGGACGACACGATCGTCGTCAAGGGTCTGCAACGGGTTCGTCCTGGCTCCCCGGTTTCGCCTGAAGTGATCCCCATGGCCAGCGAGCAAACCATTGCCGCTCTCGCTCAACAACGACAAGCGCTGGAAGCCAGCAACCTGCCCAAAGTCGCACCTGCCAAAGGCGCGCCGGGTTCGGTTGTGAAGCTGGCTGCTGCGACCCCACGCGGTTAAGGGACGACAACTCCGATGAATTTTTCCCAATTCTTCATTTCACGACCGATCTTCGCAGCGGTGCTGTCGCTGCTGATCCTGATCGCCGGTGCGATTTCGCTGTTCCAGTTGCCGATCAGCGAATACCCGGAAGTCGTGCCACCGACCGTGGTGGTGCGTGCCAACTTCCCGGGCGCCAACCCAAAAGTCATCGGTGAAACCGTGGCGGCTCCGCTGGAGCAAGCCATCACCGGCGTCGAGAACATGCTGTACATGTCCTCGCAGTCCACCGCTGACGGCAAGATCACCCTGACCATCACCTTCGCTCTGGGCACTGACCTGGACAACGCGCAGGTGCAGGTGCAGAACCGCGTGACCCGGACCGAGCCGAAACTTCCAGAAGAAGTGACGCGCATCGGTATCACCGTCGACAAGGCTTCGCCCGACCTGACCATGGTTGTGCACTTGACCTCGCCGGACAAACGCTACGACATGCTGTACCTGTCCAACTACGCGATTCTCAACATCAAGGATGAGCTCGCTCGCCTCGGTGGTGTCGGTGACGTGCAGTTGTTCGGTATGGGCGACTACTCGCTGCGGGTATGGCTCGACCCGAACAAGACCGCTTCGCGCAATCTGACCGCGACTGATGTGGTGACCGCGATTCGCGAACAGAACCGTCAGGTGGCCGCCGGCCAGTTGGGCGCGCCCCCTGCGCCGAATGCCCAGAGCTTCCAGCTGTCGGTCAACACTCAAGGCCGTCTGGTCTCCGAGGAAGAGTTCGAGAACATCATCATTCGCGCTGGCGATAACGGTGAAATCACTCGTCTGAAGGACATCGCCCGCGTCGAACTGGGTTCCAGCCAATATGCCCTGCGTTCGTTGCTGAACAACCAGCCGGCCGTAGCGATCCCGATCTTCCAGCGTCCTGGTTCCAATGCCATCGAAATCTCGAACGAAGTTCGCGGCAAGATGGAAGAACTGAAGAAAAGCTTCCCGCAAGGCATGGACTACAGCATCGTCTATGACCCGACGATCTTCGTGCGCGGCTCCATCGAAGCGGTGGTTCATACCCTCTTCGAAGCACTGATTCTCGTGGTACTGGTGGTGATTCTGTTCCTGCAGACCTGGCGCGCCTCGATCATTCCCTTGGTGGCGGTGCCGGTATCGTTGATCGGTACGTTTGCGGTGATGCACCTGTTCGGTTTCTCGCTCAACGCCCTGTCGCTGTTCGGCCTGGTACTGGCGATCGGTATCGTGGTGGACGACGCCATCGTGGTGGTCGAGAACGTCGAGCGGAACATTGAACTGGGGCTCAACCCCTTCGATGCGACCAAAAAGGCCATGGGCGAAGTGACCGGCCCGATCATTGCCACGGCGCTGGTGCTGTGTGCGGTGTTCGTACCGGCGGCATTCATCTCGGGCCTCACCGGTCAGTTCTACAAGCAGTTCGCTCTGACCATCGCCATTTCGACCGTGATCTCGGCTTTCAACTCGCTGACCCTGTCGCCAGCGCTGGCCGCTGTGTTGCTTAAAGGTCACGACGCACCGAAAGACCGTTTCTCGCGAGTGCTGGACAAGATCTTCGGTGGCTGGCTGTTCCGTCCGTTCAACCGTTTCTTCGACCGCGCCAGCCATGGCTACGTCGGCACCGTGCGCCGGGTCATCCGTGGCAGCGGCATCGCCCTCTTCCTGTACGCAGGCCTGATGGTGCTGACCTTCTTCGGTTTCTCCAGCACGCCGACCGGTTTCGTACCCGGCCAGGACAAGCAATACCTGGTGGCCTTCGCGCAACTGCCGGACGCCGCGAGCCTCGACCGCACCGAAGATGTGATCAAGCGCATGTCCGACCTGGCACTGAAACAGCCGGGCGTGGAAAGCGCCGTAGCGTTCCCGGGCCTGTCGATCAACGGCTTCACCAACAGCCCGAACGCCGGCATCGTGTTCGTGACCCTGAAACCGTTCGACGAGCGTAAAGACCCGAGCATGTCTGCCGGTGCGATTGCCGGTGCATTGAACGGCCAGTACGCCGGGATTCAGGAAGCCTACATGGCGATCTTCCCGCCGCCGCCGGTACAAGGTCTGGGCACCATTGGTGGTTTCCGCCTGCAAATCGAAGACCGGGGCAACCTGGGCTACGAAGAGCTGTACAAGGAAACCATGAACATTATTGCCAAGAGCCATAACGTTCCGGAACTGGCCAACCTGTTCACCAGCTACACCGTGAACGTGCCGCAGGTCGATGCCGCCATCGACCGGGAAAAAGCCAAGACCCACGGCGTGGCCGTCAGCGACATCTTCGACACCCTGCAGATCTACCTGGGTTCGCTGTATGCCAACGACTTCAACCGCTTCGGTCGTACCTATCAGGTCAACGTTCAGGCCGAGCAGCAGTTCCGCCTCGAATCCGACCAGATCGGCCAGCTGAAAGTACGCAACAACAAAGGCGAAATGATCCCGCTGGCGACCTTCATCAAGGTCAGCGACACCTCGGGCCCGGATCGCGTGATGCACTACAACGGCTTCATCACCGCTGAAATCAACGGTGCGGCAGCTCCGGGCTACAGCTCCGGCCAGGCCGAAAAAGCCATCGAGAAACTGCTCAAGGATGAACTTCCGAACGGCATGACCTACGAGTGGACCGACCTGACCTACCAGCAGATTCTGTCCGGCAACACTGCGCTGTTCGTGTTCCCGCTCTGCGTATTGCTGGCGTTCCTGGTACTCGCGGCTCAATACGAAAGCTGGAGCCTGCCACTGGCGGTGATCCTGATCGTACCGATGACCCTGCTGTCGGCCATCACCGGTGTGATCATTTCTGGTGGCGACAACAACATCTTCACCCAGATCGGCTTGATCGTACTGGTTGGCCTGGCGTGTAAGAACGCGATTCTGATCGTCGAGTTCGCCAAGGATAAGCAGGAAGAAGGCCTCGATCCGCTGGCCGCTGTACTGGAAGCCTGCCGTCTGCGTCTGCGGCCGATCCTGATGACCTCGTTCGCATTCATCATGGGTGTGGTGCCACTGGTGTTCTCCAGCGGTGCCGGTGCCGAGATGCGTCATGCCATGGGTGTGGCGGTGTTCTCCGGGATGCTCGGTGTGACCTTCTTCGGTCTGCTGCTGACCCCCGTGTTCTACGTGCTGATCCGCAACTTCGTGGAGCGCAGCGAAGCGCGCAAAGCGGCGAAGGCGAACAATCTTCAAAAGCCACTGGAGGCGCACCAATGAGTCTGAAAGTCTTCCTGCCGAGCCTGCTGGTGCTGGCCCTGAGTGCCTGCGCCGTCGGCCCTGACTACAAGACCCCGACGACGGAGGCGGCGAATATCACGTCCGCCACCGATGGCGCCGCCGGCCAGAAGAACTTCGACCGTTCGAAATTCGAAGGCATCTGGTGGCAGCAGTTCGACGATCCGATTCTCAACCAGTTGGTGACCCAATCGCTGCAAGGCAACCGTGAACTGCGCGTGGCATTCGCCCGCTGGAAAGCCGCCCGGGCAATCCGCGACGACGTCAGCAACGACGCAATGCCGACCATCACCAGCCGCGCCAGCAGCGACCTGGCCAAAGGTCAGATTCCGGGCCAGACCACCAAACGGGTCAACAGCGAACGCTACGACCTGGGTCTGGACATGGCGTGGGAGCTGGACCTGTTTGGACGCATCCAGCGCAATCTGGAAGCCAGCGACGCCGACCAGCAAGCGGCCGAAGCCGATCTGTATCAACTGCAAGTCACCATGATTGCCGAACTGGTGGACGCTTACGGTCAACTGCGCGGCGCCCAGCTTCGGGAAAAGATCGCCCTGGCCAACCTGAACAACCAGCAGGAGTCGCGCAAGATCACCATCAGCCTGCGTGACGCCGGCGTTGGCGATCAGCTCGATGTTGAACGGGCCGATGCCCGTCTGGCGTCGGTCGAAGCCAGCGTGCCGCAGTTGCAGGCGGAACAGGCCCGGCAGAAAAACCGCATCGCCACCCTGCTGGGTGAACGTCCGGACAAGCTGACCGTCGACCTGAGCCCGAAAGACCTGCCGGCGATTGCCAAGGCCTTGCCGATCGGTGATCCGGGCGAACTGCTGCAGCGTCGTCCGGACATCCTCAGCGCCGAACGCAGACTGGCTTCGGCCACGGCGCGTATCGGTGTGGCCAAGGCCGACCTGTTCCCACGGGTCAGCCTCAGCGGTTTCCTCGGCTGGACGGCCGGACGTGGTTCGCAGATCGGTTCCTCGGCGGCCAACGCCTGGGCACTGGGCCCGAGCATCACCTGGGCAGCGTTCGACCTCGGTAGCGTGCGGGCCCGTCTGCGCGGCGCCGATGCCGATGCCGAAGGCGCACTGGCGACCTACGAGCAGCAAGTATTGCTCGCGCTGGAAGAGTCGGAAAACGCCTTCAGCGATTACGGCAAACGTCAGCAACGGCTGATCTCGCTGATCCGCCAGAGCGAATCAAGCCGCAAGGCTGCCGACCTCGCCGAAATTCGCTACCGCGAAGGCACCACCGACTTCCTGGTGTTGCTCGACGCCCAGCGTGAACGTTTGAACGCCGAGGACAGTCAGGCCCAGGCCGAAGTGGATCTGTATCGCGGCATAGTCGCGATCTACAAGGCCCTCGGTGGCGGTTGGCAGCCAGAGGCGGTCGCCAGCAAGTAAAAGGTTTTTAAAGAGCTCCTTTGGTTGGCCGCAACCAACCAAATTTTTTGCCCCGCGTATCATTCGGTCGCGGGGCTTTTTTGTACCTGTCTTTCTCGGTTTTCCAGCACTGTGACCGTCGCCGTGGTGCCGGCTCTCAATCGATCCTTGCCTGCGTAATCAGGGTCGATGCCGATCCGCACCGGCACCCGTTGCGCCAGTTTCACCCAGGTGTAGCTGGGGTTGATGTTGGCCAGCAATCGACTTCCCGGGGCGTTTTCCCGGTCGGCAATGGCGAAGGCGATGCTTTGCACGGTGCCACCGAATTTTTCCCCGCTCATCAATTCGATCCGCACCCGATCACCCTCCTCGATCCTTGGCAGTTTGGTTTCCTCGAAATAGCCGCTGACATAAAAGGAGCCGCTGTCCACCAGTGCCAGCAGGGCGCTACCGGCCACCGCGTAATCCCCCTGACGGGTCAGCAGATTGGTGACGTAACCGCTGACCGGCGCTTCGACTCGGGTACGTTGCAGATCCAGTTCGGCCTGGGTCAATGCAGCTATCGCCAGTTGCACGTTGGCTTCAGCCAGACCGAGATTGGCCTGATTGCGCAACAGATCGGCCTGGGCAACCGCCACGTCAGTACTGGACTTCTCCCACTCCTCCCCGGAAATCGCGAACCCTTGCTTGAGCGTGCGTCGCCGGCGTTCTTCGCTCTGGCGCTGTTTGAGCAACGCTTCGCTGGCGACAATCGCCGCTTGCGACTGCCCGAGCGTGGCCTTTGAGACCTCCACCGAGCGTTTCGCATGCTCGACCGCGAGGCTGTAACGAGCCGGGTCGATCTCCAGCAACAACTGGCCCTTGTCGACATGCTGATTGTCCTGCACCGCCAGTGTGACGATGCGGCCCGAAACATCCGCCGACAGCGTCACCACATCCGCCCTCACCCGCGCATCCCGCGTCCACGGAGCTCGGGTGTAATGTTCCCAGGCAAACCAGCCAAGCACGATTGCCAGCAGCACCACTGCCAAGGTCGTCAATCGAGTGAGCAACGTCTTCAAGGTTTCAGGCTCCCATCAGCAAAATCAGTGTGGCGCACACGCAGGCGTACAAGGCGCCCTCGAACAGCGCCTCATGCCAGACAAAACGCAGGACGCCAAGCCGGCGCAAACCCCAGTCGAGCAGCAGAAAAACCGGTATGGCCAGCAACAAGGCCTGGGCGATAGGAGGCAAGTAAACGCCGCCGATCTCGAAATCAATGGGCAAGGACGGACGCTCCTTCAGAACGGTCGGGCTGCAAATGTTCGCCATGCCGCTCCAGAAACGACACCACGATCAACAGGGCCACTCGCATGCGAAACACCGACCATAGGTGTTCATGGGTGGCGACATGCAAGGCATCCAGCTCATCGCCGAGCGAATGCAGCGTAGTCAGCAACGGTGTCAGGCGCACATCCGGTCGGCCGGCGACGAAACGACCGGTCTGACGCAATGCCGTCGACAGCTGCCGACCAAAAGCGTCCGTGAGCAAGGCGTTGTTCTGTGCCTGTTGCCTCAGTTGGTGCATGGCCACGCCCAGCGCCACGCAGGCGAGACTGATTTCATACAGGCGCTGCATGTCCCGATCGTTGGCGGCGGGTAACACGCCCAGCATTGAAGTCAGGCGATCGACCATTCGACTTTCGAAGGCGAATTGCTCTTCGTCGGTAGCCGGGCTTTTTGTCAGTTGATAGACCTGCTCCCGCGCCTCGTTATAAAAGCGCCTGATTCGAAAGGCCGGGCGAAAAGGGAAGATCCAGGCGTAGACAATCAAAGCCAGCATCGCCGCACTGACATAGGCCCCGGCGAATTCGAACCATTGAATGGCGGTGTTCTGCCCGGTGCCGACGTTCTGCGGACCGAGCATCAGGAAACTCGACAGCCCCAGCCCCATGCCGATACCGGCGGTGGCCGGGCTGGACAGTCCGACCGCGATCACATACAGCAAAGGCGCGAGCAACAAGGCCAACATTTCGAAATCACTGATCGCCGGGACCAGCATGAACTGATAAAACGCCGAAACCACCAGGGCCAGTCCCAACCCTCGCGCGTAACTCTGCGCAGCAACCAACGGGCGCGGAAACGTCGCCATCAGCGAACACAGAATCCCCACCAGAATCATCCCGCCCCGCGCGCCGTCCCAGGCGGTTTCGATCCAGATCAGTCCGGCCACCAGTAACGCGCTGAATGCGCGGATGGCGTTCATCGTCGCGAGCGTGAAATCCAGGTGCAAGGGGCTGGACTGGCCACGGAACATACAGCTGGCCTCCCGGCCTTCCTGTATCGCATCGCTCAGTTCGAGAATCTGCTCCAGTTGCTGCAACAGCCGCGCCTGTTCCCAGCGCAATGCCCAGGCCAGCGAGCGCAGGGTTGCACTCATGTCTTCCGTCAGTTGTTCGGCCTTGTAGGCCAGCGCTTCGAATTGCTGTTGCAGCGCGACGAACTGGTGCCGCACCTCGGCTGGCAGTGAGCGTCCTTGCTGTGCCAGCTGATCAAGCAGTGCCAGCTCCTCGGCACGCAATTGCTGGATGTCCAGCGGCAGATCGCCCTCCCAGCGTTCGGTGAGCAGTTCCCGCTGGTGACGCAACGCGGTGAGGCGCGAGGTCAGCAGCATCAGCTGATTGCCCAGCAACAGCACCAGATTGTTGGCACTGCGCAGGCGTGGAGCATCGAAATACAAGTGCCGGCGCAGGCCTTCGAGGGCGCTGATCTCCCCCAGCAGCTGCATTTGCCGACGCTGAAAGTCCGCTTCGCTTTCTTCGGTGCGAAGCACAGCGGCGGCATGGGTAGCGGCGAGCTTGATCACCTGATCGACCTTCGCGAAATAGTTGCGTGATACCGCCTCGGGCCGCGCCGTCAGCAGGCTGACCACGCATACGCACGCCACCGCCAGCAAGGTTTCGGTAACCCGGGTCACCGCCAGCAGAAAGGTGCCGTCCTGATCCGGAATCGCCAGCAGCGCCACCACCACGGCGGTATACCCGCTCAACACGAACGCCTGGGAACTGGTGTAGCGCAGCAACGTGCCGCGCGCCGTGCACAGGGCCAGCCACAGCGCCAGGGTCGTGATGAACGGCAACGGCGCCTGGGGAAAGATCGCCATCAGCACCACCGCCACCACCGCGCCAAGGGTTGTCCCGATGATTTGCCCGAAGCTGCGTGCCAGCGCCATCCCGGCCAGTGGCTGGCTGATGATCACCACGGCCATGATCGACCACTTCGGCTGATCCAGGTCGAACAGGAACGCCAGGTACAAGGTCAGCAATCCGGCGGCAATGGTGCGTAAACCAAACAGCAGCACGGCCTGGCTGGGGTGGATCACCGCCTTGAAATAAACAAGCAGGGATTGCATGGGTAGCCTCTTCGAAACAACTTCTGCAAGCGTAGACACTGCATGGAGGGCATGACGGCAAACAGAGTCGACACAAGCTGTAGGTCGATTCAACGCCTGTAGTAGGCCATATCGGGCAGAGGGTTTGACTCACGGCGCGAGCTGACAGAAGCTTGCGACCTCCGCTACAAAACGAAAGTTTCGGAAATTCGCATGCCTCAGTCTCGCCGCTATTTGCTCATCAGCCTCGGCCTTGTGTTGGTCCTGCTCGTTGGCTGGCTGTCTTTTCGCAGCACAGTGCCGGTTGTGCCAGAAGCGATCAGGCATGGTTACAGTGAAGCGCTGGACGCCGCTCGTGCCGGCCAGCCGGGGGCCGCGCGGGTTCTGTATCAACAGCTGGGACGTCCGGATTTGTCCGCCAAGCGGCGGGTCTGGCTGCATGCCGAACTGCCCAACTACCCGAGTCCGCAAGCCTTGAAACTGGCGGATGCCGATCTGCAGCATGAATCTCCCGACGTGCGAATGGCAGCCATCAGGAGCGTGACCGGTCTGGTGCCCGGTGGCCAGCGCAGCCTGCTGCTCGGCCCGTTGCTCGAGGATGAAGATCAGAACGTTCGTTTTGCGGCAATCAACGCCCTGCTCGGCTTGTCGCCGGATCAACTGGGCCTGTATTTCGCCCCGCTCCAGCAAGGCATCGATGTGTGGGAGCAGGCGCTCAAGAGTCAGCCGGAAAGCGCCGCCAACTACGTGCAACTGGCGCGCCTGTATCTGCACAACGCCGAGTTGAAACAGGCACAGGAAGCGCTGGAACAGACCTTGCGTCTCGACCCCGGCAACCTGCCGGCGCTGGTGATGCAGATCGAAGTGCTCGATCGTCAGGGTCAGAGCGACGCCGCGCGACAATTGCTCGCCCGACAATTGAAGGCCCAGCCTGACTCGGCTTATCTGCAACATGCGCTGGGACTCTGGCTGCTGCACCACGATCAACGCGAGTACGCCCTGCTCGGTTTGTCCAAAGCCGTGGAGCTTGAGCCCGATAACAAGGACTATCGCTACGACCTCGCCACGACCCTGCACAGCGCCGAAGAACTGGAAGCGGCGCAAAAGCAGTTGCAGGAAATCGTCCAGCGTCATCCTGCCGATCGTAAGGCGCGGGTGTTGCTGATCAACTACTGGAAAGAAAGCGGTCAGTTGCAGAACGTGCAGATTCTGCTGGCGCAGCTCGAACAGATGAACCCGGACGATCCCTCTTTGCAGCAAGGCCTCTAGCGGCCTTCTCGACATCCCGCAAGAAAATCGGAACCGTCGTCACGGCAAAAGGTCAAGTAAACAGGCAGTGCCAAAACGGCGTCCGGCGCCCGCTGCCGCGTTTCCCCTAGTCATGAGAGGGCATTTTTTGTCTACATCGAACGCGTTGATCAGTGCAAAAGCCGCCACCGGCATCGAGGGTCTCGACGATATCCTGGCTGGTGGTTTGTCCCGCAGTCATGTTTTCTTGCTGGAGGGCGAGCCTGGAACCGGTAAAACCACAGTCGCGTTGCATTTTTTGCTGGCCGGTGCCCGTGCCGGCGAACGTTCGTTGTACATCACGCTGTCCGAAACCGAGCGCGAATTGCGCCAGGGCGCGGCGTCCCACGGTTGGGAACTGAACGAAAACATCGAAATTTTCGAGCTGACGCCGCCCGAAAGCCTGCTCAACGCCGAGCATCATCAGAGCCTTCTGTACTCCTCGGATCTTGAACTGGGCGAAGCGACCAAGCAGATTTTCGAAGTGGTCGAGCGGTTCAAACCCACGCGGGTCGTGCTCGACAGTCTCTCGGAAATCCGCCTGCTGGCGCAAAGCTCCCTGCGCTACCGTCGACAGATCCTGGCGATCAAGCATTACTTCGTGCGCTACGACGCCACGGTATTGCTGCTGGACGACCTGACCACCGAATCCCTCGACAAAACCGTTCACAGTGTCGCGCACGGCGTGATCCGCCTCGAAGAACTGACCCCCAACTATGGCGCCGAACGCCGTCGCGTGCGAGTGATCAAGTACCGAGGCCAGAAATACCGCGGAGGCTTCCATGACTTCACCATCATGGGCGATGGCGTGCACGTCTTCCCGCGTCTGGTGGCGGCGGAGCACCGGGGCGATTACCCGCGGTTGCAACTGTCCAGCGGCATCAAGGAAATGGACGCCCTGCTGGGTGGCGGTATCGAGACTGGCTCCAGCACGCTGATTCTGGGCCCGGCGGGGACCGGCAAATCCTTGATCACCATGATTTTCGCGGCAGCCGCCGTGGCGCGTGGTGAAAAGGCCGCGCTGTTCATTTTCGACGAAGAACTGGGCCTGCTGTTCGAGCGCATGAATAACATTGGCATCGACCTCAAGGCCCTGCAGGCCACCGGCAATCTGCTGATCGAACAGGTGGATGCTGCCGAGCTTTCTCCTGGCGAGTTTTCCCACCGGGTGCGACGCTGCGTCGATGAAGGTGACATCAAGACCGTTGTGATCGACAGCATCAACGGCTATCAGGCCGCGATGCCGGAAGAGAACGCGCTGGTATTGCACATGCACGAACTGTTGCTGTACCTGAACCGCAAGGGCGCCGCGACGTTCATGACCGTCGCCCAGCATGGACTGGTCGGCGACATGCAGGCCCCGGTAGACATTACCTACCTCGCCGACACAGTGATTCTGCTGCGTTATTTCGAAGCCCTCGGCAAGGTACGCCGGGCGATTTCGATCATCAAGAAACGTACCGGCAGCCATGAATCGACCATTCGTGAATACCGCATTTCCAAGCAAGGCATGACCATCGGTGAACCGCTGGAAGCCTTCCAGGGTGTGCTGCGCGGAGTCCCCACCTACCTCGGCGCGAGTAACCCGCTGCTCAAGGATGACAACTTGTGACCCTCACCGTACCGCTGTCGGAACGGGCGTTGATTCTTGCGCCCCAGGGTCGCGACAGCCAAGTGGCGCTGATGATCCTCAACGAGGCCGGATACGGTGGCCTGATCACGCCCGATCTGGCCACCCTGTGCACCGAACTCGAGCCTGGCGCCGGGCTGCTGCTGATCGCGGCCGAGGCCCTGAATGGTCCGGAACTCGAAGGCCTGCTGCTGTACCTGGAGCAACAACCGGCGTGGTCTGACTTGCCAATTGTCTTGCTCACCCATCACGGAGGATCCGAACAAGGGCCCTCGTCGCAGCTCAGCAAATTACTGGGCAACGTGACGTTCCTTGAACGCCCTTTTCATCCGGCAACGTTGGTCAGCCTCATTTCCACCGCCCTGCGCGGGCGACGACGACAATACGAAGCCCGCGATCGCCTGATCGATCTGAGCAATAGCGAACGGCGCCTGCAATCGACCCTCGAAACCCTCGAGCAACAAGTCGAAGAGCGCACCGCACAGCTGCGGCACAACGAGGAAGCCCTTCGACAGTCGCAGAAGATGGAAGCGGTCGGCCAGCTCACCGGCGGTATCGCCCACGACTTCAACAACATGCTGACCGGCATCATCGGCAGTCTTGAATTGCTACGCCGTCGGTTGGCCCGTGGCCGCCTGGATGATCTCGACAGCCTGATCGACCTCGGTGTGACTTCGGCCAACCGCGCCGCCGGCCTGACCCATCGGCTGCTGGCGTTTTCCCGTCGCCAGTCGCTGGACTCCAAAGCCGTGCATATGAACGATCTGGTGCAGTCGATGGGCGAGCTGCTGCAACGCAGCCTCAACGAAAGCATTCAGCTGGACATGCGTCTGCACGAAAAATTGTGGGTGGCCGAGGCCGACCCCAATCAATTGGAAAGCGCCCTGCTCAACCTTGTCATCAACGCGCGCGACGCAATGCCCGACGGCGGCAATCTGGTGGTCGAGACGAAGAATCAGGTGCTGGATCGCGACTACACCGCGACCTATAGCAATCTTGAGCCCGGTGATTACGTCGTATTGAGCGTGACTGACAATGGCTGCGGCATGCCGGAAAGTGTCATCAATCGCGCGTTCGACCCGTTTTTCACCACCAAGCCAATCGGCCAGGGCACGGGGCTGGGTCTGTCGATGATTTATGGCTTCAGCAAGCAATCCGGTGGTCATGTGTCGATCGACAGCAAAATCGATGAGGGCACCACAGTCAAACTCTATCTGCCGCGCTTCCAGGGTGAATCACTGCCTCACGCACCGGTTGACATGGAGCAGGCGCCGGACGCCGTGGAAGGCGAAACCGTATTGATTGTCGAGGACGACCCGGCCGTGCGCGTGCTGGTCAGTGCGGTATTGAGTGAATTGGGTTACAGGTTTGTCGAGGCCGGCGACGCTGACGGTGCCATGCCGATTCTGGATTCGGAGCAACGCATCGATCTGCTGATCAGTGACGTCGGCCTGCCGGGCATGAACGGTCGGCAGCTGGCGGAAATCGGCCGGCAATACCGGCCAGACTTGAAGGTCCTGTTCATCACCGGTTATGCCGAGCACGCGGCGGTGCGCGGCGGCTTCCTCGACTCTGGCATGCAGATGATCACCAAGCCGTTCACCTTCGATCTGTTGACGGCGAAGGTGCGGGAAATGATCAAGAGCTGAGGCGGTTGACGCCTCAGGCCAGCAGTTCCTGAATCTTCTCCTGCAACACATCCAGATCGAACGGTTTTTCCAGGATCGGTGCCCGACGAGTGATCGGGCTGCCGGTCTCGCGGATTTCCTGCGGATAGCCGCTGATGAAGATCACCTTCAGATCCGGGCGCAATTTGACGGCAGGCTCGGCGATCTGCACGCCGGAGATCCCGCCAGGCAGGCGGAAATCAGTAATCAACATGTCCAGATGCGGCTTGCTCGCCAGAATCTCGAACGCCTGCTCGCCGTTTTCGGCCTGCAATACGCGATAGCCCTGGCCTGACAAGTAATCGGTCAGGACCATCAGGATCACCGGTTCGTCCTCGACGACGAGTACTACATCTTGTGCATCTACGCTCATGGGAAGCCTTTGTTCGGTCAATAGCTGCTGATACGACCGTGTGGTCACTCAGAGGTTGCGTTTGTTTTGCCGTTTTCCTGGAGCGGCAGACAAACGCGAAACAGGGCGCCCTCGTTGATCTTGCTTTCGACGACGATGGAGCCGCCATGGGCGGCGACGATCTGCTCGGAAATGAACAGACCCAGCCCGAGGCCGGCCACCACCGTCTTGGCGGAGACCCGTTCGAACTGTTGAAAAATGCGTTTCTGGTTCTCCTCGCTGATGCCGATGCCCTGATCCTGAACTTCGACCCGAGCCTCATTGCCTTCGCGATAAACCCGAACCTGGATCGGACTTTTGCCGCCATAACGCAACGCGTTGGTCAGCAGGTTCGACACCACCTGCTCGATACGGAATTCATCCCACTGCCCTTCCACCGGCTCGGTCGCGGTGAAGCTGACTTCGGTCTCGGCAGCTTCGATCTGCTGGGCGAAATTCTCCAGCAGAGTGCCCACCAGTTGCGCGAGATCGAAGCGACTCGGTCGGATCGACAGCTTGCCGGTGCGGATCCGCGACACGTCGAGCATGTCCTCGATCAGCCGGATCAGGCTTTTGATCTGGCGCTCGTCGCGGTCGACCATGGCGTGCATCTTGTCGAGGGTGAACGCGGCGGCGTTGTCCCGGGCCAGGTGCATCTTGCGCAGTTGGGTCTCGAGGATCAGGCCGTTGAGCGGCGTGCGCACTTCGTGGGCGACGATCGACATGAAATCGTCACGCATGCGCACCGCCTGCTCCAGTTCGCCCTGGGTGCTTTGCAGTTGCTGCAGCAGCGCTTCCTGTTCGCGACGACTCTGCTCCAGGGCTTCGACCTGTTGCTTCATCGCCTTGCTCTGGCGGTACAGGTCGACGAAGACGTTGACCTTGCTCTTCACCGCATGGATATCCAGCGGCTTGTGCAGGAAGTCCACAGCACCGCTTTCATAGCCTTTGAACGCGTAATTGAGTTCACGGCCGGCGGCGCTGACGAAGATGATCGGGATGTTTTTGGTTTTCTCGGTACCACGCATCAGCTCGGCCAGCTCGAAGCCGTTCATGCCGGGCATCTGCACGTCGAGGATGGCCATGGCGAATTCGTGTTGCAGCAGCAGCGACAGTGCTTCGTCCGCCGACAATGCTTTGTAGACGGTGCGATCCTCACGTTTGATCAGCGCTTCGAGGGCCAGCAGGTTCTCGGGCAGATCGTCGACGATCAGCAGTTTTGCCTGGATATTACTCAGCATGCGATTCGTTCCAGCTCGACAAGCAGACGGCCGATGCCGTTTATGGGAAGGATGTAATCCGGTTGATGCGTTTTCAGTGCCGCGCGAGGCATGGTGGCGACCTGCGCCTCGTCGGGGTCCTGCACGATGGTCAGGCCGCCCAGGCGTTTGACTTGCGCCAGGCCCCGTGCGCCATCGTGGTTGGCGCCGGTCAGCAACACGGCGGCCAGCGCCGGCCCATAGGCATCGGCGGCGGATTCGAACAGAAAGTCGATCGAAGGCCGCGAATGATGCAGGCGGTCTTCAAGGCTCAGCGACAGGCTGAAATCCTGTTCTACCGACAAGTGATAACCCGGCGTCGCGAAATACACGGTGCCGGGGGTGATGTCCTGCTTGTCGATGGCCTCTGCGACCGGCAGCGCCACTCGCCGGGCAAACACCTCGGCGAGCTGGCTGCGGCGCTCTTCCGGCAAATGCAGGACGATGATGATCGGCAGACCGAACCCGGCACGCAGTGAACCAAGCAAGGTCAGCAAAGCCTCAACGCCACCGGCGGAAGCTCCGACCACAATCGCCCCGACACGAGGCAAATCCGCTGCACTGTTCATGATTTACGGTAGATCCGTTCTTGTTTCACCAGCGGTTCGAACTGGTTGGAGTAGCCGGAAAAATCCAAAGTTTCCTTGCTGCCCAAGACCAGGAATCCACGGTGGCACAATGATTCATGGAACAACCCGAACGCTCGATCCTGAAGTTTTTTATTGAAGTAAATCAACACGTTACGACACGAAATTAATTGAGTTTCGGAGAATACACTATCGGTCGCCAGGCTGTGATCGGCGAAGGTCACGTTCTCGCACAGGCTCTTGTCGAAAATCGCGTAGCCATAGGCTGCAGTGTAGTAGTCGGCGAACGAGCGCTGACCGCCGGCCTGCTGATAGTTGGCGGTGTAAGCGCGCACGTTTTCCATCGAAAAGATCCCCTGCTTGGCCTTGTCCAGCGAGCGCGGGTTGATGTCGGTGGCGTAGATGATCGTGCGGTCGAGCAGGCCTTCTTCGCGCAGCAGGATCGCCATCGAGTAGACCTCCTCGCCGGTGCTGCAGCCGGCGATCCAGATCTTGATCGACGGATAGGTCTTGAGCAGCGGCACTACTTCCTGACGGATCGCCAGGAAGTGCGACGGATCGCGGAACATCTCGCTGACCGGGATCGTCAGCAATTGCAGCAACTGCATGAACGCCGTCGGGTCGTGCAGGACTTTCTCCTGCAAGGCCGAGATGGTCGCGCACTCGAACTGGCTCAGCGCGTGTTGCACCCGGCGCTTGATCGAGGCGCCGGAGTAATCGCGAAAGTCATAGCTGTACTTGAGATAAATCGCCTCAATCAACAGCCGCAGTTCGATTTCACTGTTTCGTTCAACGGGATTACTACGTTCCACTAAATGCGTTCCATCTTCGGCAACCACACGCGAATCAGCGAGAACAGGCGATCCAGGTCAATGGGCTTGGCCAGGTAATCATTGGCGCCCGCCTGCAGGCAGCGCTCCTGATCGTCCTTCATGGCCTTGGCCGTCACCGCGATGATCGGCAGCTTGCGCCAGCGCGGATCCTTGCGGATTTCCATGGTGGCTTCGAAACCATCCATTTCCGGCATCATCACATCCATCAGCACCAGGTCGATGTCCTCGACTTCATTCAGTTTTTCAATCGCTTCACGGCCGTTACGGCCGATCACCACGACTGCACCCTTGGTTTCCAGCGCACTGGTCAGGGCGAAGATGTTGCGCACATCGTCGTCCACCAGCAGCACTTTGCGACCCTCGAAGACCTTGTCGCGGCTGCGGGCGGTCTTGAGCATCTTCTGCCGTTCATGGGACAACTGCGATTCGACTTTGTGCAGAAAGAGTGTGACCTCGTCCAGCAGGCGTTCCGGCGAGCGGGCGCCTTTGATGATGATCGAGCGCGAATACTTGCGCAGTTCGGCTTCTTCGTCGCGGGTCAGGTTGCGTCCTGTGTAGACAATGACCGGCGGGAACGAGCAGATATCCTCGGTCGACATGCGCTTGAGCAGGTCGTTGCCGAGCATGTCCGGCAGCTTCAGGTCGATGACCATGCAATCGAAGATCGTCGTGCGCAGCAGTTCCAGTGCGTCTTGCGCCAGGCCGACAGCAGTGATTTCGATGTCGTCATCACCGATCAGACGGGCGATGCTTTCGCGTTGCAGATCGTCGTCCTCCACCAGCAGCACGCGTTTGACCTTTTGGGTCAGCTTGGCCTCGAGACGGGCGAACACGTCCTTGAGCTCTTCGCGGGTAGTCGGCTTGACCGCATAACCGATGGCGCCCATGTGCATCGCCGCTTCGACGCGGTCTTCCACGGAAATCACGTGCACCGGGATGTGGCGGGTTTCGGCGTGTTCTTTCAGGCGTTGCAGAACGGTCAGGCCCGAATGATCCGGCAGGCGCATGTCCAGCAGGATCGCGTCCGGCACGAATTCTTTCGCCAGGTCGTAACCTTCATCGGCGCCGTGGGCGACCAGGCACTGATAGCCCAGTTCATGGGCCAGGTCGTAGAGGATGTGAGCGAAATTCGGCTCGTCTTCCACCACCAGAATGCAGCGGGTAGTGAACGGTGCCTTGTTGCGGTCGTCGTTGAAGCGCGGGATGTCTACGGGCGCCAAAGGCGAAACCGCTGCGACAGGCGCGATGACCGGCGCAGAGGCCGGCGGGCTGAAGGTCAGCGGTGCAACCGGCGTATCACCTGGTTCGTTGTATTGCTGCGGCAATACCAGCGTAAAGGTGCTGCCCTGCCCCGGCGCGCTGCTGACGCTGATCGAGCCACCCAGCAAGGTCGCCAGATCCCGGGAAATCGACAGGCCCAGGCCAGTGCCACCGTATTTGCGGTTGGTGGTGCCGTCGGCCTGGCGGAAGGCTTCGAAAATGCTTTCCTGCTGATCTTGCGCAATCCCGATCCCCGAGTCGCGCACAATGAAAGCGATGCGATCGTCCGGCTGGCCGGCGATGGTCAGGCTGACCGTGCCCTGCTCGGTGAATTTTACGGCGTTGGACAACAGGTTCTTGATTATCTGTTCCAGACGCTGGCGGTCGGTGAACAGAGTGATGGGCGCATCGGGCTGCAATTCGACGGTGAACGTCAGTTTCTTGTCCGCCGCCAACGGTTCGAACACGCTGCGCAGGCCATCGGCCAGGCGCGCGACACTGGTGTTTTCCGGCATCACTTCGAGTTTGCCGGCTTCCACCTTGGAAATATCGAGAATGTCGTTGATCAGGTTGAGCAGATCGTTGCCGGCGGAATAGATCGATTCGGCAAATTTGACCTGCTCGGCACTGAGGTTGTCCTGCGGGTTTTCTGCCAGCAGCTTGGCCAGGATCAGCGAACTGTTGAGCGGCGTGCGCAGCTCGTGGGACATGTTGGCGAGGAATTCGGATTTGTACTTGCTCGAACGCTGCAGCTCTTCGGCGCGTTCTTCGAGTTGTGCCTGGGCCTGATTGAGCTCGGTGTTCTTCTGATCCATGGCGTCGCGCTGCTCGGCCAGGGTCTGGGCCTGTTCGGCCAGTTGCTCGTTGGTCTGTTCCAGCTCGACTTGCTGGGTTTCCAGATGGGCCTGGGATTCCTTGAGAATGCGCGACTGCTCCTCCAACTCTTCATTGGCGGTTTTCAACTCTTCCTGCTGCACCTGCAACTCTTCATTGAGTTGCTGGGTTTCGGCCAGCACTTCCTGCAGACGCTGGCGATAGCGCGCCGCTTCGATGGACGTACCAATGTTGCCGGCGATCAGTTCCAGCAGCGCCACGTCGCGATCGGTGAGCGGACGCAGGAAACCGAGCTCGATCACACCGTTGACTCGTTCGTCATCACTGGTAGGCACCACCAGCACACTGTGCGGCAGGCCTTCACCCAAGCCGGAGCTGACCTTGAAGTAGTCGGAAGGCACCGAATCGAGACGAATCAGTCGAGCCTGCTGGGCGACCTGCCCGACAAGGCCTTCATCGCTGTAGATCACTTGATTCTGTTGTTCCTGTTCGCGGGAGAATCCGTAAGTCGCCACGCGTTTGAGGCCGCCATGTTCCTCGCGCACATACAACGCGGCCACGGCGGTGCCGAGGTACTGGGCGCAGAATTGCAGAATATTGCGCCCCAGCAGATTGACCGTCAGTTGCCCCAGCACTTGCTCGGCGAGCTGGGTCTGGCCGTTGCGCAACCAGGCTTGCTGTTCCAGACGTTTTGCACTGGCCTCTTGCGCCGCCAGGGTCGCGCCATAGCTTTGCGACAGGTTGACCAGATCGCGCCGACCGACATAGGCCAGCAGACCGCTGATGCCGGCCACGAACAGCAGATAAAGGCTAATGCTCCAGATCGTGGTGCGGCGCACGTCTTCGTTGCGTGAAGCTCGCAGCAACTGCTCGGTTTCAATTACATCTTCGAACTGTTTACGTATTTCGTCGGTCAGGCGCTTGCCCTTCCCCGCTTTGACCGCGGACTTGTAATCACCGCTCGCGCGTTGCAGATCGATCATCGACTGCGCATACGTCGCCCACTCGGTTTGCAGCGCCTGAAGACGACGCAGGCGGTCGGTTTGAGCCGGATTGTCGGCAGTCAGTTCAAGCAAGGTATTCAGTGCCACGGCGATGCGGGGCTTGGCCGTCTCGTACGGGTCGAGGAAGTGCTCGTCGCCGCTGAGCAGATACCCGCGCATGCCGGTTTCCAGATCCACGGTGAGTTTCACCGCTTCGTTGGCGTTATTGATCACCCGGTCGGTGTGTTCCACCCACTGAATCACGGACAACAAATAGGTGATCAATGAGATGAAAAACACCGCACTGATCACGCCGACGCCCAACGGCAAACTGACGTTGCGGCTCAAGAGTTTGCGAAACCGTTGCTCATCAACCGAAGACGGAGAGGACATGTGGCAGCCTTGTCGAACTGGTGAAAACCAGGGAGTTTGCCCCAAAACGGCACCATGGATCCATTTTTCTCACAGCTTTAGTACTGTTTTCCCACAATTGCCTGCGCCTAATCCAAGGCCAACGGTTATCCTTGCCCCCCCCCGTTTGCGCCTATTCTTTTTTGTATCCATTCGGGAACTTGTGGCTATGCGCCACTTACTCATGCAAGAGCCCGGCATTTTTGATCGACCGGTGCCCCGTCCCCCATTCTTGAGAGCCGCCATTATGTCCAGCCCTGTGTCCACCATCCTTGTAGTAGAAGACGATGCCATCGTGCGCATGCTGATCGTCGACGTGCTGGAGGAATTGGAGTTCAAGGTCCTGGAAGCGGACGGCAGCGAACAGGCGCTGGAAATCCTCAAGGACGTGAACCAGCACATCGACCTGATGATGACCGACGTCGGCCTGCCGATCATGGATGGCCGTCAACTGGCCACCGAAGCCCGCAACATTCGCCCCGCCCTGCCGATTCTGTTTGCCAGCGGTTATGCAGAAACGATTGAAGTACCGAAGGACATGCACGTAATCGGCAAGCCTTTTTCCATTGATCAACTGCGTGACAAGGTCAAATCCGTACTCGGGCAATCCTGAACGCGAGACTTCAATACCTGAATGACGCTGTCACGCGCCCTGCCGGTGGTCTTCTTGCTCGGTCTTGCCCGATGCACACCCAATAAAAACGGATCACCCGACACGTGGATTATGGTCTAATCCGCGCGCCTTTTTTCCGTCTCTTCGTTTCAGGAACCGTTTCTCATGAGTCAGCCCGCAACCAAAGTCCTCGTCATTGGTTACGTCTGGCCGGAACCCCGCTCCTCCGCTGCGAGCGGGCATGTGATGCAGATTCTCGAGACGTTCCTGCAACAGGGCTGGCAAATCACTTTTGCCAGCCCGGCCGGCACTGGCGAACACCGCGCCGACCTGACCGCGCTGGGCATCCGCGAAGTCCCGATCGAACTGAACAACAGCAGTTTCGACACATTCATCAGCGAACTGATGCCGGATATCGTGTTGTTCGACCAGTTCATGATCGAAGAACAATTCGGCTGGCGCGTGGAGAAACATTGCCCCGATGCCCTGCGGGTACTGGAAACCTCGGACCTGCAAAGCTTGCGGCATGCACGGCATCAGCGGTTGAAGGACCGGCTGAAGCTCAGCGATGACGCCAACGACTTCGCTGAGCTATTTGCCCCGGCGCTGGCTGAAGAGTTCGAGCTGATGGCGGACACCGATCTGGCCAAACGCGAGATCGCCGCCCTGTATCGCTGCGACCTGAACCTGATGATCTCGCAGGTGGAAATCGAGTTGCTGGTGCAGCAGTTCAAGCTGCCGCCCGAGCTGTTGCACTGGTGTCCCTTGATGGTCGAGCCACCAAGTACGCCAGCGAAACCCTTCGAGGAGCGCGCGCATTTCCTCAGTATCGGCAACTTCCGTCACGCGCCGAACTGGGACGCCGTGTTGTGGATGAAATCCACCGTCTGGCCGCTGATCCGCGAGCAACTGCCAAAAGCCCAATTACATCTGTACGGCGCCTACACGCCGCCCAAGGCAGCAGCACTGCACAATGCCGCGCAGGGTTTTCACATCATGAACTGGGCCGAGGATGCGTTGCAGGTCATGTCCGATGCGCGCATCTGCCTGGCGCCCTTGCGTTTTGGCGCCGGAATCAAGGGCAAATTGATTGATGCCATGCTCTGCGGCACACCGAGTGTCACCACGCCGATCGGGGCTGAAGGCATGCATACCGATCAGCCATGGCCGGGGGCGATCTGCCGCACCGCGCAGGATCTGGCCAATGCCGCAGTGAAGCTTTATAGCGATGACATTGCCTGGCAAGCGGCCCGGTCCCATGGGCAAACGCTACTCGAGGACGTTTATCAGCAAGCGATACATGGTCCGGCATTAATCAATAAACTGTTGGACTGCCGTAAAAATCTTGCCCAACTAAGAAAGAACAATTTCACCGGCAGCATGCTGCGACATCATTCACATAAAAGTACGCAATACATGGCGCAGTGGATTGAAGCAAAAAACCTGAACAAGTAATTCGCTCTCGAAATGTATAAACACAAGAGCCAATAAATTGCATCAATCCATCGTTGGCAAATAAACAAATTAAACACTATAAACATCCTGCCTTCACCACTCTCATCATTTGAAAGTGGTGCAATCAATCAACTAGTGCAGGATGCATACATGATCGACAACAACAACTTCGCCACCCATGACTGGATGGCGGCGACACCTTCCATCGATTCTCTTTCCATTTCTGAGCTGACGCTGCCAGGAACCCACAACGCCGGCAGCGACTGGCGCGCCGACTATCCAGTTTTCGGCCCACCCCGCCACTGGCTCGCCTGCCAGCATGATTCGTTCCACGCTCAGCTACACCATGGCGCAAGGGTGCTGGACATTCGCCTGATCTACGACTCCAAGGCAGAAGGCGTCGGCAAGTTTCGTGCTCACCATGGCGGGCACCGCAACTCCCGAACCCTGGGTAACCTGATCACCGACCTGGAAAGTTTCCTGAAACAAAACCCGGATGAGTTCATTGTTCTTGACTTCCATAGTCTGGATGGCAACGACTTCGATTATGTCTATTTCAATAACATGATGATTCACTTTCTCGGCCACCGTTTGATTCCGAGTCGAAATCTGAGTGCCAGCCTCGGCCAGCTTAAACAAATCAACAATGAGCAACGTATATTCGTTGCCGCCCGTTCGCACTGGCAACTGGATCGCAGCGTGTTCATCGATTACATCAACCATCAATGGTCGGGTAACGACCTGACCGGAACGGCGGAACTGAAGCAATTCATCGGCAATGTCCTGAAGTCCCCACCGGGCTCCTGGAAACCCTGGTCGTTGTCCGCCACCAGTTACACGGCGCTGGGCGGGCCGGTCGATATTCATAAGGAGTTGAACGAGTGGTTCGACCCGAACAACAGTGACTGGGCAATGAAGTGCAACGTGATCAACGTCGACTTCATCGAAGAGACCAGCATCGTGTCGTTCTGCCGGGCAGTGAATCAGACGAAGGCGCACCTGCGCCCTGCTGATCGCCTACTGGCGTAACGGCCGCGCAAAGAGGCATGATCGCCGGGCGATAACAAAAAAAGCGTCCGACCATGACCCGAACAGCCCGCGTCACCGACCCTTCCTATGAACTGATGGATGACCACAACGGGTTGTCCATCATCTATCGCCAGCATGGTTTCCCCTGCCCGCTGGTGCGCTGGCACTTTCACAAGGAATACGAGCTGCACCTGATCGTCGCCAGTTCGGGCAAGGTGTTCATCGGCGATTACATCGGCAACTTCTACCCGCAGACGCTGTTCCTGACCGGGCCCAATCTGCCGCACAACTGGATCAGCCAGGTGGCCGAAGACGAGGTGGTCGAGAAACGCGACATGCTGGTCAACTTCACCGATGAGTTGTTCGAAAGCGGTCATCAGGTGTTCGCCGAACTCAAGACCCTGGCGCCACTGCTTGAGCGTGCGCAGTACGGCATCGAATTCCGCTCCCCGCAGACAATCCGTCAGGCCATGACCCTGATGCAACGTATCGCCGATTCAAACGGCATCACCCGTCTCGGGCACTTTTTCATCCTGATGGAGTTGTTGGCGGCCTGCGACGACTACCAGCTGCTGTCCGGCGCGACCACCCCGCAACTGGCCGACGAGCACAACATCGACCGCACCAACCGCGCGGTGGATTACATCTTCGCCCACTACGCCCGCGAGCTACCCCTTGAGGAAGTCGCCGAGCACCTGGGCATGAAGCCGACCTATTTCAGCCGCGTATTCAAACAGGCCACTGGGCGCAATTTCATCGAATTCGTCAATCGCCTGCGCATCAGCAAATCCTGCGAGTTACTGGCCGATGGCGACAAACCGGTGACCGAGGTGTGCTTCGAGTCGGGCTTCAACAATATTTCCAATTTCAATCGGCGCTTTCAGCAGCTCAAAGGCATGACGCCGTCGCATTATCGGCGGCTGGTGGTGCAGCGCCTGACCGAGCAAAACCACGGCTGAACAGGAAAATCTGTACGGTTTCGCGCCCATCGCCCTGCTGAAACGCCCTTCCCTGCGTTTATCGCGCCAATCCCGAGTGCAAAAAAGTATCGATTCAAGTGCTAGGGATGATTTGTCAGCCCTGCGTCAGAAGGCTGTAATCAGTGCACATTCTTCCCCCGCCGGAAGAACACAAAAACAATAACTGTCCTTCTGCCCCCGCCGGGTGCAGAAAAGGAGTGCACGATGCAACCCACTGCAAAAGCTCTGCTGGCCCTCACCTGCATGACCCTCAGCAGCGTCAGCCTTGGCGCCCAGACCCTGACCATCGCCACCGTCAACAACAGCGACATGATCCGTATGCAAAAGCTCTCGAAAACCTTCGAGACCGAGCATCCGGACATCAAGCTCAATTGGGTGGTGCTGGAAGAAAACGTTCTGCGTCAGCGCCTGACCACCGACATCGCCACTCAGGGCGGTCAGTTCGACGTGTTGACCATCGGCATGTACGAAGCCGCACTCTGGGGTGCCAAGGGTTGGCTGGAGCCGATGAAGGATCTGCCGGCCAGCTACGCCCTCGATGACGTGTTCCCGTCCGTACGCGAAGGCCTGTCAGTCAAGGGTTCGCTGTACGCCCTGCCGTTTTACGCTGAAAGCTCGATCACCTACTACCGCACCGACCTGTTCAAGGACGCCGGCCTGACCATGCCGGAGCGTCCAACCTGGGAACAGATTGCCGGCTTCGCCGAAAAACTCACCCACAAGGACAAGGAACAATACGGTATCTGCCTGCGCGGCAAGGCCGGCTGGGGCGAGAACATGGCGCTGATCACCACTGTGGCCAACGCCTATGGCGCACGCTGGTTCGATGAGCAGTGGAAACCCGAATTCAGCGGTCCGGAGTGGAAGAACGCGTTGAACTTCTACGTCGACACCATGAAGAAATCCGGCCCGCCGGGTGCCTCCAGCAACGGTTTCAACGAAAACCTCGCCCTGTTCAACAGCGGCAAATGTGCAATGTGGGTCGACGCCAGCGTCGCCGGCTCGTTCGTCACCGACAAGACTCAAAGCAAGGTCGCCGATCATGTCGGCTTCACCTACGCGCCGCATCAGGCCACCGACAAAGGCTCGGCGTGGCTGTACTCGTGGGCGCTGGCGATTCCGACCAGCTCCAAGGCCAAGGAAGCCGCCAAGCAATTCAGCGCCTGGGCTACCTCCAAAGAGTACGGCGAACTGGTCGCCAAGACCGACGGCATCGCCAACGTTCCGCCGGGCACACGCGCCTCGACCTACAGCGACGCGTACATGAGCGCCGCGCCGTTTGCCAAGGTCACGCTGGAATCGCTGAAAGCGGCCGACCCGAGCAAACCGACCCTCAAACCCGTGCCTTACATCGGCATTCAACTGGTGACCATTCCCGAGTTTCAGGGGATCGGCACACAGGTCGGCAAGCTGTTCTCCGCCGCACTGATCGGCCAGACCACGGTCGACCAGGCGCTGACCGCCGCCCAGCAAACCACCGAACGCGAGATGAAGCGCGCGGGTTATCCGAAGTAATCCTGCGAAAGCCTCTCCTGCCTCCTGCGGGAGCGAGATTGCTCGCTCCCGCACGGGATCTCCATAGGTCTGTATGACTCGGTTGTGATCACCATGAATACTTCAACTGCCAAAGCCCACATCGACCTGTCGCAGCCCCGGCGCAAAAGCCGTGTGGCCAATCCCGGCTGGTTTCTGGTCAGCCCTTCGGTGGCCCTGTTGCTGCTGTGGATGATCGTGCCGCTGGGCATGACCGTCTATTTCTCGATGATCCGCTACAACCTGCTCGACCCGGGCACCAACGAATTTGTCGGGCTGGAAAACTTCACCTACTTCCTGACCGACTCCGGCTTCATGCCCGGCGCTACCAATACCTTGCTGCTGGTAGGCAGCGTGCTGCTGATCAGCGTGGTGTTCGGCGTATTGATCAGTGCGCTGCTGGAGGCCAGCGAGTTCTTCGGTCGCGGCATCGTGCGGGTGATGCTGATTTCGCCGTTCTTCATCATGCCCACGGTCGGTGCGCTGATCTGGAAGAACCTGATTTTCCACCCGGTGTCCGGGATCCTCGCCTACATCTGGAAACTGTTCGGCGCGCAACCGGTGGACTGGCTCGCTCACTACCCGCTGCTGTCGATCATCATCATTGTCTCGTGGCAATGGCTGCCCTTCGCGATCCTGATCCTGATGACCGCCATGCAGTCCCTCGACCAGGAACAGAAAGAAGCCGCCCGCCTCGACGGCGCCGGCCCGATCGCGATTTTCTGGCACCTGACTTTGCCGCACCTGGCACGCCCGATTGCCGTAGTCGTGATGATTGAAACCATCTTTCTGCTGTCGGTGTTCGCCGAAATCTTCACCACCACCAATGGCGGCCCCGGCTACGCGTCGACCAACCTCGCCTACCTGATCTACAACCAGGCGCTGGTGCAGTTCGACGTCGGCATGGCCTCGGCCGGCGGCCTAATCGCCGTGGTCATCGCCAACATCGCCGCGATCATTCTGGTGCGGATGATCGGCAAAAACCTGACTGACAAAGCCTGAGGCCTGCCATGACTCTTCAACAATCCCGCCGGCTGCAAAGCCTGCTGCTCGGCACGCTGGCCTGGGCCATCGCGATCATCATTTTCTTCCCGATCTTCTGGATGGTGCTGACCAGTTTCAAGACCGAAATCGACGCCTTCGCCACGCCGCCGCAGTTCATCTTCACGCCGACGCTGGAGAACTACCTGCACATCAACGAGCGCAGCGATTACTTCAGTTTCGCCTGGAACTCGGTGGTGATTTCCTTCAGCGCCACGGCTCTGTGCCTGCTGATTGCGGTGCCGGCGGCCTACTCGATGGCGTTCTACGAAACCCAGCGCACCAAGGGCACGCTGCTGTGGATGCTCTCCACCAAGATGCTGCCGCCGGTGGGCGTGCTGATGCCGATCTACCTGCTGGCCAAGAGTTTCGGCCTGCTCGACACGCGCATTGCGCTGATCGTGATCTACACGCTGATCAACCTGCCGATCGTGGTCTGGATGGTTTACACCTACTTCAAGGACATCCCCAAAGACATCCTCGAAGCCGCCCGCCTCGACGGCGCCACCCTCGCCCAGGAAATGCTCCGCGTGCTGCTGCCGATCGCCAAGGGTGGCCTCGCCTCGACCGTGCTGCTGTCGCTGATCCTGTGCTGGAACGAGGCGTTCTGGTCGCTGAACCTGACCTCGTCCAAAGCCGCGCCACTGACCGCGTTGATCGCCTCCTACTCAAGCCCTGAAGGATTGTTCTGGGCCAAGTTGTCGGCTGTCTCGACGCTGGCCTGCGCGCCGATCCTGATCTTCGGCTGGATCAGCCAGAAACAACTGGTGCGCGGCCTGTCGTTCGGCGCCGTCAAATAAGAATTCGCAAAAGGAGCGCCATCATGGCCAACCTGAAAATCAAGAATCTGCAAAAAGGCTTCGAAGGTTTTTCCATCATCAAGGGCATCGACCTTGAGGTGAACGACAAGGAATTCGTGGTGTTCGTCGGCCCGTCGGGCTGCGGCAAATCCACCCTGCTGCGACTGATCGCCGGTCTTGAAGAAGTCAGCGGCGGCACCATCGAACTGGACGGACGAGACATCACCGAAGTCAGCCCGGCCAAGCGTGATCTGGCGATGGTGTTCCAGACCTATGCGCTGTACCCGCACATGACCGTGAAGAAAAACATGTCGTTCGCCCTCGATCTGGCCGGCGTACCGAAGGCTGAAGTCGAGAAGAAAGTCGGCGAAGCTGCGCGCATACTCGAACTGGGCCCGATGCTCGAACGCAAGCCGAAACAACTGTCCGGCGGCCAGCGTCAGCGCGTTGCCATCGGCCGGGCAATCGTGCGCAACCCGAAAATCTTCCTGTTCGACGAGCCGCTGTCCAACCTCGACGCCGCCCTGCGGGTACAGATGCGCCTGGAACTGCTGCGCCTGCACAAAGATTTGAAAGCGACGATGATCTACGTGACCCACGATCAGGTCGAAGCCATGACCATGGCCGACAAGGTCGTGGTGCTCAATGGCGGCAAGATCGAGCAGGTCGGCTCGCCGCTGGAGTTGTACCACCACCCCGCCAACCTGTTCGTCGCCGGCTTCCTCGGCACGCCGAAAATGGGCTTTCTCAAAGGCCGGATCGCGCGGATCGATGGCGCGAGCTGCGAAGTCTCGCTGGAGGCCGGTACCCGCATCACCCTGCCGTTCAACGCGTCGAACCTGAGCGTCGGCAGCGCCGTGACCCTGGGCATTCGCCCGGAACATCTGGAACTGGCGCAAGCGGGCGACTGCACCCTGCAAGTCACCGCCGACGTCAGCGAGCGGCTGGGCAGCGACACCTTCTGCCACGTCAAGACCAACGCCGGCGAAGCCCTGACCATGCGCGTGCGCGGTGATCTGGCGAGCCGTTACGGCGAACAACTGAACCTGCACCTGGACGCTGCCCACTGTCATCTGTTCGATGCCGACGGCGTGGCGCTGACCCGCCCGCTGCGCGCGGCCGCCTGATTTCGAGACTGACCCGATGAAACTGAACAAGCAAAACCTCAACCGCCTGGCCGCCGAAGTGAAGCTTCCGGCCTACAGCCTCAGCGACACCCGCCAAGGCATCGCCCACATTGGCGTCGGCGGCTTCCATCGCGCGCATCAGGCGTATTACACCGATGCGCTGATGAACACCGGTGAAGCGCTGGACTGGGCGATTTGCGGCGTCGGCCTGCGCGCCGAAGACCGCCGCGCCCGGGACGACCTCAAGGAGCAGGATTACCTGTTCACCCTGTTCGAACTGGGCGACAGCGACGACACCGAAGTCCGCGTCATCGGCGCGATCCGCGACATGCTGCTGGCCGAGGACAGCGCCCAGGTGCTGATCGACAAACTCGCGGATCCGCAGATCCGCATCGTCTCGCTGACCATCACTGAGGGCGGTTACTGCATCGACGACAGCAACGGCGAGTTCATGGCGCACCTGCCGCAGATTCAGCACGACCTGACCTACCCGCAACAGCCGAAAACCGTGTTCGGTTTCCTCTGTGCCGCACTGGCCCGACGGCGTGCGGCGGGCATTCCGGCATTCACCGTGATGTCCTGCGATAACCTGCCGCACAACGGCGCCGTCACCCGCAAGGCACTGCTGGCGTTCACCGCGCTGCTGGATCCGGACTTGCGCGAGTGGATCGACGCCAACGTCAGCTTCCCCAACGCCATGGTCGACCGCATCACGCCGATGACCAGCACCGCGCATCGCCTGCAACTGGCGGACAAACACGCCGTCGACGACGCCTGGCCTGTTGTGTGCGAACCGTTCGTGCAATGGGTGCTGGAAGACAAGTTCGTCAACGGCCGCCCGGCCTGGGAAAAGGTCGGCGTGCAGTTCACCGATGATGTTTCGCCCTACGAAGAGATGAAGATCAAACTGCTCAACGGCAGTCACCTGGCCCTGACTTATCTGGGCTTTTTGAAGGGTTACCGCTTCGTTCACGAGACCATGAACGACCCGCTGTTCGTGCGCTACATGCGCGCCTATATGGACCTGGACGTGACCCCGCAACTGGCGCCGGTGCCGGGGATCGACCTGACCGAGTACAAGGACACGCTGGTGGCGCGGTTCTCCAATCAGGCGATTGCCGATCAGCTTGAGCGGGTTTGCTCGGATGGGTCGTCGAAGTTTCCCAAGTTCACTATTCCGACGATCAATCGGTTGATTGCCGATGGGCAGGAGACCAAACGGGCAGCGTTGGTGGTGGCGGCTTGGGCACTTTACTTGAAGGGCGTGGACGAGAATGGCGACACTTACTCGATTCCGGATCCTCGGGCGGCGTTTTGTCAGGGGTTGGTGGCGGAGGATGCTTTGATCACTGAGCGGTTGTTGGGGGTTGAAGAAATCTTCGGTACGGCGATACCGCGTTCGCCAGAGTTTGTTGCGGCGTTTGAGTGGTGCCTGAGTAGCTTGCGTGAAGAAGGCGTCACTCGGACTCTCGAGCGTATTCTGGCCTGAAAAGCCCCTCACCCCAGCCCTCTCCCGGAGGGAGAGGGAGCCGACTGAGGTGTTTATTCGAGCTACATCGACCTGAAAGTCCGGAGCCGAACTCAGGAATTGAAACCTACACAAATCTGCTCCCTTTCCCCCTCTCCCCTCTGGGGAGAGGGTTGGGGTGAGGGGTGGCTTTAGAAGTCGCCAAAAAACCAACAGGTTCACACCATGCACAAACAACAACTATTCCTCGGCATCGACTGCGGCACCCAAGGCACCAAAGCCATCATCCTCAACGCTGTCAGCGGTCAGGTTCTCGGCCAGGGCGCCGCCGCCCACACGATGATCAGCGGCGCCAACGGCCGTCGCGAGCAAGACACCGCGCAATGGCTGGAAGCCTTCGCCCTCGCCACCCGCCGCGCTTTATTGGCGGCAAATGTCGACGGCCAGTCGATCCAGGGCATTGGCGTTTCCGGCCAGCAACACGGCCTGGTGCTGCTCGACGATCAAGGCCAGGTCCTGCGCCCGGCCAAGCTTTGGTGCGACACCGAAACCACGCCTGAAAACGATCGCCTGCTGACTCACCTGGGCGGTGAACAAGGCTCGCTGGAACGCCTCGGCGTGGTCATCGCGCCGGGCTACACCGTCTCCAAACTGTTGTGGACCAAGGAGCAGCATCCGAATGTGTTCTCCCGCATCGCGCGAGTTCTGCTGCCCCACGACTACCTGAATTTCTGGCTCACCGGTCGTGCGTGCAGCGAATACGGCGATGCGTCCGGCACCGGCTATTTCAACGTGCGCACCCGTCAATGGGATCTGCAGCTGCTGCGCGACATCGACGCCAGCGGTCGTCTGCAATCCGCGCTGCCAGAGCTGATCGACGCCCATCAAGCGGTCGGCACGATCCTGCCGGCGGTTGCCGAACAGCTGGGGATCAACCCCAACGCACTGGTATCCAGCGGTGGCGGCGACAACATGATGGGCGCCATCGGCACCGGCAATATTCAGCCGGGGGCGATCACCATGAGCCTCGGTTCTTCCGGCACGGTGTACGCCTACGCTGAGGCACCGAAAGTCAGCCCGGACGCCTCGGTCGCGACCTTCTGTTCCTCGAGCGGCGGCTGGCTGCCATTGATCTGCACCATGAACCTGACCAACGCCACCGGCGCGATCCGCGAACTGTTCAACCTCGATCTCGACGCGTTCAATGCCTTGGTGACCCAGGCCCCGATCGGCGCCGAGGGCGTAAGCATGCTGCCATTCCTCAACGGCGAACGCGTGCCGCCCCTGCCCCACGCCACCGGCAGCCTGCACGGCCTGACTATCGATAACCTGACCCAGGCCAATCTGTGCCGCGCCGCCGTCGAAGGCACCACCTTCGGCCTGCGTTATGGACTGGATCTGCTACGCCAGAATGGTTTACAAAGCCGCAGCATTTGCCTGATCGGCGGCGGTTCGAAAAGTGCGGTATGGCGGCAGATCGTCGCCGACATCATGAACACCCCGGTGATCTGCACCGAGCAAAGCGAAGCCGCAGCCCTGGGCGCGGCGATTCAGGCGGCGTGGTGCAAGTCGTGGTCGAACGGCCACGAAGACACCCTGGCCGATCTGTGCGAACGCTGCGTGAAGCTCGACCTGAACAGTGAAACCCTGCCGGTTGCCGCGAATGTTGCGGCCTTCCAGCAGGCCTATGAACGCTATCGACTGCATGTCGCAACCTTATAAAGAGCAAACAACTATGTACCTGGTGTGTGGCGAAGCGCTGTTCGATTTCTTCAGCGAAGACGATGCCGGCGGGCAGGCATCGAAAGTCAATTTCAAGGCGATTGCCGGTGGTTCACCGTTCAACGTGGCGGTGGGTTTGCGCCGACTGGGCGTGGATTCGGCGCTGTTCGGCGGGTTGTCCACCGACTACCTCGGCCGACGCTTGCAGCAAGTGCTGCAGGATGAAGGTGTACGCCCGGACTATCTGGTGGATTTCGCTGCACCGACCACCCTGGCAATGGTCGCGGTGGGCGCCAACGGCTCGCCGCACTACAGCTTCCGCGGTGAAGGTTGCGCCGACCGGCAGTTGAGTCAGGCGCACCTGCCGACGCTGGGCCCTGAAGTGCGCGGTTTGCACTTCGGTTCCTTCTCGCTGGTGGTGCAGCCGATTGCCGATACCTTGCTTGCGCTGGTGCAACGCGAAAGCGGTAAACGCCTGATCAGCCTCGACCCGAACGTGCGCCTCAACCCCGAGCCGAACATCGACCTTTGGCGCGAACGAATCGCTACGCTGGTGCCGTTGGCGGACTTGATCAAAGTCAGCGACGAAGACTTGAGCCTGCTGTACCCCGAGCAAGATCCGGCGCGCGTCATCGAAGGCTGGTTGCAGCATCGCTGCCAGGTGGTGTTCCTGACCCGTGGCGGTGAAGGCGCGACCGTGTTCAGCCGCGCTCACGGTTCATGGTCGGTGCCGGCAAGCTCGGTGAAGATTGCCGACACCGTCGGCGCCGGCGATACCTTCCAGGCCGCTTTGATCACTTGGCTGACCGAACATGAACTGGACTCGGTGGAAGGCGTGCAGCACCTGAGCCGCGAACAGATCGACGGCATGCTCAGGTTTGCCGTACAGGCCGCCGCCCTTACATGCAGTAAAACAGGTCCGGATTTGCCTTATCGCCACCAGTTGACCTGACCGCGTAGACTGGCGCCCTTTTTTGCACGACGGGATGACGGCTTTTGAATTCGCGGCGCACGGTTGTACTCTTGGTATTGGCGGCACTGTTGACCGGTTGCGGAACATCGCCACCGCGTTCACCGGAAAACCTCTGCGAGATTTTCCGCGAAAAAAGTGATTGGTACGACGCGGCGCAAGTCACGCAAAAGCGCTGGGGCGTACCGATCCAGGTGCCGTTTGCGATCATGTATCAGGAGTCCGGCTACCGCTACGACGCCAAGACGCCGCGCAAATACCTGCTGTGGGTGATCCCATGGGGTCGCGTCACGACAGCCTCGGGTTATGCGCAGGCCAAGGATGAAGTCTGGTCCGACTACCAGAAAAGCACCGGCCGATATGGCGCCGACCGCGAGGACTTCGACGACGCCATCGACTTCGTCGGCTGGTACATGGACAAGACCACCTCGATCAACGGCGTGTACAAGTACGACGCCTACAACCAATACCTCAATTACCACGAAGGCTGGGGCGGTTTCCGCCAGAAGACCTACGCCAGCAAGGCGTGGCTGCCGCCGGTGGCGCGCAAGGTGCAGAACCGCTCGGACATGTACGGTCAGCAATACGCGGCGTGCAAGGATGATCTGAATCGCGGGTTCTGGAGCCGGTTCTGGCATTGGCTCTGATCCTCAGCGCTCTTAAGGACGCCATCGCGAGCAAGTCGAATCGTCGCACCGTCGCTCCCACAGGTTTCCTCGGTGCTCACGAAATTGTGGTCACCAAGGAAACCTGTGGGAGCTGGCTTGCCAGCGATGGCGTCAGCTCAGACACCGCCAACCGATGGGTTACAACACCGAAAAGTTGTAACTCACAATCAAACGGGTCTCATCCACATCCCGGGCAAACTTCTCGTAGTTGGTGCGGTAAGTCGCATTACGCAACCGCAGGCTGACATCCTTGAACGTCCCGGTCTGGATCACGTACTTCAACTCGCTGTCGCGTTCCCACTCTTTGCCTTCCTGATCGCTGCCCGGGACCTTGATGTGATCGCCGTTCACGTAGCGGGTCAGGAAACTCAAGCCGTTGATGCCGATCGCCTTGAAGTCATAGTCGTAACGCAACTGCCAGGAACGTTCCTGGGCGGCGGCGAAGTCGTTGACCTGCACGTAGTTCACCAGATACGGGTTGCTGCCATCCAGATACGGCATCGAGTTGTCACCGTTCATACGCTGCCAGCCAGCGCTGAAGGTGTGACCGCTGATGCCGTAAGACAGCATGCCGCTCAACGCGCGGTTGTCGATTGAGCCCGCTTTCGCATCGCCGCTGTCGGCGCTTTTCAGCAAACGCAGATCGGCTTTCAGCACACCGTCACCCAGCGGCTGATTGGCCAACAGACCCACGAAGTGCTGGCGATAGATGTCTTCCAGCTCGGCGTAGTGGTACTGCGCGGTCAGGCGATCGTTGATCTTGTAGTCGAAGCCGTACATGTCGAAATGATCGGCGGTGGTGTTGCAGGCATAGCGCTTGTTCTTGCAGTGCACGCGGATGTCTTGCGAATCGGTCGAATCCCGCGCGGTGTACTTGTCCAGACGCGCGGCCATGAAGGTCAGGTCCTTCACCTCTTTGGAAGTCAGCATCGCACCGTTGAACATCGTCGGCAGCAGGCGACCGTCGTTGTACTTGAGCAGCGGCAGATCCGGCAGCAGCGCGCCGTATTTCAGCACCGTATCCGAGACTTTGACCTTGGCGGTCAGGCCCATCTTCGCGTACTGACCTTTCGAACCGCGCGGGTCGCCGCCGCTGGACGGCAACAGGCCGCTGTTGCTGCGGTCCGGGCTGGAATCGAGCTGGAAACCCGCCATGCCCAGCGCATCGATACCAAAACCGACGGTGCCTTCGGTGTAGCCCGATTGCAGATTGAGAATGAAACCCTGCGCCGACTCTTCGCGCTTGGACGCGCCCTGATCACTGGAGGTGTGCCCGTCACGGAAATCGCGGTTGAAGTACACCGTGCGCGACTCGATCTTCGCCGTGGTGTCTTCAAAAAAACCGCTGGCCTGGACCTGCGCGGTAAAACCGGCGCACAGCACAAAGGCTCCGAAGCCAAGCGACTGGCGCGGGGTGATGAGGGGAAATGGGGGACGCATTGAAAACTCCAACAGAACAACGATTGCGCACAGGCGCAAACAACCAGAAATAGCTCCCGTCCCGGACCAGTGAAGAACCGGGAGGCAGTGAACACGCGGGGGTGAACGGCAATGATGGCAGATGGCTTTGACGTGCTACAGGCGACTTTAGTCTGAAACTGACTGGTTGTTCCCGGACGCGGTATTCGGTGTTCGCGACAGATTGGTCCGTCCGCAAGTGCCTGTTTTACTGGGCCAAACCGTGGGCCTAAGGGTTTTCCCTATGGGTTCTGACCACTGCCTCTACGGCATTTGCGCCTTGAACGAGGCGGTTTAATCCTGCACCATCCGCCCACGCTAATCCAAAGGACGGAAAACAAGGCATGCTGGACGCCAACGCTACCCACATTACCCTCACGCTCGAAGGCGCCTCCGCCGACCTGCAAGTCCTCAGCTTCACCGGTCGCGAAGCCCTCAACGAGCCGTTCCGTTTCGACCTCGAACTGGTCAGCGCCCGTCCCGACCTCAACCTTGAAGAACTCCTGCACAAGCCTGCCTGCCTGACCTTCGGCGCCACTGGCGAGGGCAAGATTCATGGTCTGGTGTATCGCATCGAGCAAGGCGATTCCGGCAAGACCCTGACCCGCTACAGCCTGAGCCTGGTACCGCAACTGGCCTACCTGCGGCACAACCATGACCAGCAGATCTTCCAGCAACTGACGGTGCCGAAGATCATCGCCTGCGTTCTGGAAGATCGCGGCATCCTGGCCAACGCCTACAGCTTCCAGCTCGGCGCCGAATACCCGGAACGCGACTACTGCGTGCAGTACGACGAATCCGACCTGCATTTCATCCAGCGCCTGTGCGAAGAGGAAGGCATTCACTTTCACTTCCAGCACAGCAGCAGCGGCCACAAACTGGTGTTCGGCGATGACCAGACCGTGTTCCGCAAACTGAAACCGGTCAACTACCAGCAAGACTCCGGCATGACCGCCGACAAACCGGTGATCAAGCGCTTCAACCTGCGCCTGGAAACCCGCACCAGCCGCGTCAGCCGCCGCGATCACGATTTCGAGAAACCAAAGATCCTGCCCGAAGGCGCGGCCAAATCCGCGTTCATGCCGGACCTGGAAGACTACGACTACCCCGGCCGTTTCACCACGCGCGAGCGCGGCAAGTTCCTCTCGACCCGAGCGCTGGAGCGCCACCGCAGCGACTACAAACTCGCCGAAGGCAAGGGTGACGAACCGACCCTGACGACCGGCCATTTCATGACCCTGGCCGAACACCCGCGCGCCGAATGGAACGATATGTGGCTGCTGCTGGAAATCTTCCACGAAGGCAAACAGCCGCAAGTGCTGGGCGAAAACGTCACCAGCGACGTCACCGACAACAAGAGCGATTTCCACCAGGGCTACCGCAACAGCTTCGTGGCCACCCCGTGGGACGCCCACTACCGCCCTGCCCTCGAGCACCCGAAACCGAAAGCCCTCGGCAGCCAGACCGCGATCGTCACCGGCCCCGCCGGCGAGGAAATCCACTGCGACCAGTACGGCCGCGTGAAAGTGCAATTCCACTGGGACCGAGAAGGCCAGGCCGACGACAAGACCACCTGCTGGCTGCGCGTCGCCAGCGGCTGGGCCGGCGCAGCCTACGGTGGCATCGCCATTCCACGGATCGGCATGGAAGTGCTGGTGACCTTCCTCGAAGGCGACCCCGACCAGCCATTGGTGACCGGCTGCCTGTACCACAAGGAAAACGTCGTCCCCTACGACTTGCCGGCGAACAAGACCCGCAGCACCTTCAAAACCCTGAGTTCACCGGGCGGCAAGGGCTACAACGAGTTCCGTATCGAAGACAAGAAAGGCGTCGAGCAGATCTACATCCACGCCCAGCGCGACTGGGACGAAAACATCGAGCACGACCAGAAGATCCGCGTCGGCAACGAACGGCATGACACCGTCGAAGCCAATGTTTTAAGTGAATTCAAGGTCGAGGAACACCGCATCACCCACTTGGATCGCAAGAGCGAAATGCGCGCCAACGATCACCTGACTGTCGGCGTGACCCAACATGTGAAGGTCGGCACCGGGCAGTTCGTTGAGGCTGGTACGGAGATTCATTACCACGCCGGCGACAAGGTCGTGATCGAGGGTGGCATGGAACTGACGGCCAAGGCTGGCGGCAGTTTCGTCAAGGTCGATGCGGGTGGCGTGACCATCAGTGGTGCAGAGGTGAAGGCCAACACCGGCGGCGCGCCGGGCGCCGGCACCGGGATCGCGATTCTACCGCCGGTCATTCCAGCACCGGCCGCCAACGACAAGCCTGGCACCGTTGTTTCGCCGAAGCAGGTTGTGAAGTCGGCTTGATGCGCAACGCAGTCATCGCGGCTGGACTCATCGCATCAAGCCTTCATGTCTTTGCCGATCAGCCACCGTTCACGACGGTGGCTGAGTGTAATCTCGCCGGCTCCGACAGCAGAGTGTCCCTGCTGCGGGGCCATCCCCTCTCCGACTCTCACGTTTACAAAATCAGTCAGAAACACGAAACCAGATTCTTGTATGCGGATGCCGACGCGTCTAATGGCAGCCGTGTCGATTGGCAGTGCGTGTCTATAGGCAACGACGTGAATGTCTTGCTGATTACCGGCGAGTTCAGCTCCAACTACCAACAAGGCATCTTGTTCTTTCGAGATACAAGCGACAGACGGATACACCGTGTGGAGTTTGCCGAAAGGAACCGTCCTCGCTGGGTATTGAGCGGCTCGAAAAGCCCTCAAGTGATATTCGAGAACGTCGGACATGAAAGCGTCCACAAGTACCTGATTTACGGTCCGTCGGATGCTTACCTCGAAACGGATGAGCTGCCCGTTCCTGCAACCGGCGAATCGCTGATTGAGCTGAAACCTTACCCGTAGTCGCTGAGGTTTTTTCTTCAACGGGGGACCATCGCGTCCCCCGTTGAACGCTGGTGAAACGTCAGACCGGTGCGGTCCAGTTCAACATTTTCTGCTGCGCAACCTGAAGCAAATCACTGCCATCCTGCGTCAGCAGGTACAGCGCATGGGTGATGTGGGGGATGTCCTGGACGTCGGCGTGTTTGAAGCACAGGCAGTGCAGGGTTTCGAGCAGGTCGCTGGCGGCGCGGATGCGTTGCACGGCGGCTTCGAAGAGGTCTTTCGGGTTGGCTTGGGTGTCGATGACCAGCGGCGCGCTGTCGGTGACGCCGCTGTTGAGTGGGAGATAGCGGGCGGAGCTTGGTTTCAGGATTGGCATTGTCATTACTCGATAGGCTTCAATGACCCGCCGACACCGTGACCAAACGATGGGAGGCGGACTGTATGCAAGGCTTGGTCAACTGAGAAACCCGATCAGCTCGCCCGAAGGCGCCCCTGCACACAGCCGCCACAGCAATGTACTCCGAAGACGTGAGTGTCCGCGGCGCGAATCATGGCACAGATGTGTCGAGTTTTTCAGGTGACCAAACCTAAGCCGCTGATTTTGCAGCGACGCCAAACCATAACCGCCCCACTCCAGCCCCCGAAAGCAGACAAGGCATCCACCCTTGTAGGAATCCGCCGAGTCTCCCCCGCGAAACAATCCCCGCCCAGACAGCCGGCGTTCAGCCCGGTTAACCATCGCTTAACGCCGCGGTCAAAAACTCTACTGAACCGCACACCCTCAGCCCCAGGCTGACGCCGAGTGCGGCAGGTTTGGCTGGCAATCCGCCAAACTCCATTTCCGTCGCACCGGAGTCCATCATGAACATTCGTCCGTTCCTGCTCACCACCGCCCTCGCCTGCACCGCGTTTGCCGGGCTGGCCCAGGCCAATGACACCTCCAAGGCTGTTCCCTATGAATACGGCATGCCGCTGCATGTCGCCAAAGTGGTTTCCCTGACCGAGCCGCAGACGCAGGAGTGCAAGGTCATCACCGCCGACATGAAGTACCTCGACAGCACCGGGAAACCGGAAGAAATCAGTTACCGGAAATTATCTGACGCGTGCAGCTTCCAGAACTGACAGAAAGCTCTGATTTGCGGCTTTGCGGTAGGCGAGCACGGGTCTCGAAGAGTATGCTCGGGGCCCTCCTCACTGCCGCAAGGATTCGCCATGCAGTTGTCGTTTCGCACGCTCTCGACCATCACCTTTTCCCTGTGTTTTCTGCTGTCCCTGGCATGGGGTCTGGCGCCACAGATGTTGCTGGCGATCTGGAGCATCGAGTATTCGGAGGCAGCCGGATTCGTCGCACGGCGCAGCGCAGTGCTGTTTGCAGCGTTAGGAGTGATGTTTTATCTGGTACGCAACGCGCCGGTGTCGATCGCGCGCAATGCGCTGAGCAACGGCTTTATCGTCGGCTGTTTTGGCCTGGCGGTGCTGGGGTTTGCTGAATGGCTCAACGGCCACGCCGGCCCCGGGATTCTGCTCGCGGTGCTGGTCGAGTTCGCGCTGGGCCTTGGCTTCTTGCAGGCCCGGCGCGTGACGGTCGAACTGGGTGAAACAGTCGGTTAGACGACTCGGGATCGCGGCACTGAATGATGGATTGCCGTTTGTTGCGCAAGATCCGAGCGCAATCCGGCGATCAGGCCGTTGATTTCGCGACAGCTGTTCAAATGACTGGCATCAATGCCACTCACCTGCAACTCAACCTGATCGGTCTGGTGATCGCCATACACCTTGACGGTCATCGACAGATCCGGGGACAGCGTGCATTGGCAGCGTTTCGGTAGAAAACTGCTTTCTATGATGTTGCGGAGTTCCAAGGCAGACAGAAACATGGCGAAACCTCTCCTTACTGTGAGACTGCCAATCAAGTATTCACGTCGACCGTTGCCACGGCTTCCCACGGGTGTATCCCCGCTGAATCCCTGGGTGTGACAAGCGGCTGTACTGCGAAATGCCCATTGGAGTGTAGGCGCCCGAACTCGGTGCGCCGCACCAAATCAACGCATAAAACGTGCCTTTCATCAGGTTGCATTCACCTCCTTGCAAATCAAAGGCTTGGAAAAAAGGCAGGCCACTGGCCAGTTGCAAAATGCAAGATTCGATTGTGCAGGCACTGCAATTTGCATGCGGCTGGCGGTTTGCATTCATCGCCCTTGGCAGTGAGAATGCCCGTCAACCAACGTACACCCGCCAGGAGGCTTCAATGGGAAATTTCACTGTTTACGCGACCGCCGGCCTGATGCTCGCCAGCCTGTCCACCCTCACCCACGCCGCCAAACTTGAAGACACCGCGCCTTATCCGAAGGCCGAAGCGGGCTTCACTCGCCAAGTCATCCACCTGCCGCAGCAGGCCCAGGAAGAAAACTTCAAAGTCGAAATCCTCGCTGGCAAGACCCTCGAAGTCGACTGCAACCGCCAACGCCTGGGCGGCACCCTCGAAGAGAAAAACCTCGAAGGCTGGGGTTATCCGTTCTACCGCCTGGAAAAAGTCAGCGGCCCGATGAGCACGCTGATGGCCTGCCCGCCCGGCACCCAGAAAAAACGCGCATTCGTGCCGGTGATCGGTGACGGTTTCACCGTGCGCTACAACAGCAAGCTGCCGATCGTGATCTACGCACCGCAGGACGTCGAAGTGCGCTTCCGCATCTGGTCGGCCTCGGACAAGGTTGGCGTGGCCATTCCCGAGTAACTTCAAGCCACAACGCCGCACGCCGCCGCTCGCTCGGCGACATGGCGCAAGCTGTCGAAATTGATATTGGCGCCAGAATTGATGGCGATGAACGTCTGATTCCGTGCGCCGGTTTGCGCCACGTACTGTTTGATGCCCGCGACCGCTAATGCACCTGAAGGCTCGGTGATCGAGCGGGTATCGTCGTAGATATTCTTGATCGCCGCACAGAGCTCATCGTTGCTGACGGTAATGACCTCATCCACGCAGAAGCGGCAAACCTCGAACCCGTAAGCGCCGATCTGCGCCACCGCCACGCCATCGGTGAAAGTGCCCACGTTGGGCAACACCACTCGCTCATCCGCTTGCAGGGCAGCTTTCAGGCAGGCCGAGTGCTCCGACTCGACACCGATGATCCGCACCTCCGGTCGCAGGTATTTCACATACGCCGCGATGCCGGCGATCAACCCGCCACCGCCCACTGGGACGAAGATCGCATCCAGTGCGCCCTGATGCTCGCGCAGGATTTTCATCGCAACCGTGCCCTGGCCAGCGATCACATCTGGATCGTCGAAAGGCGAAACGAACGTTCGCCCAGTCTGCTCAGCCAGTTGCAGCGCGTGGGCCAGGGCAAAGGGAAAGCTTTCACCATGCAATAGCGCCTCAGCCCCGCGACTGCTGACCCCCAGCACTTTCAACTCAGGCGTGGTTGCCGGCATCACAATGGTCGCGGCAATGCCCAGTTCCCGCGCCGCCAGCGCTACGCCTTGCGCATGATTGCCCGCCGACGCCGTGATCACGCCGCGCGCCTTCTGCTCGTCGCTCAACTGCACCAGCTTGTTGTAGGCACCACGGATCTTGAAGGAGAACGTCGGTTGCAGGTCTTCGCGTTTGAGCAGGATCCGGTTGCCCAGCGCTTCGGACAGCGCCGGCGCCGGTTGCAGCGGCGTGCGCACCGCCAGTTCATACACCGGCGCGGCGAGGATCTTTTTCACGTACTGCTCAAGCAGGGCTTGCTGGGCGGGGCTGTAGCGCATGGTCGTCTCCTGACGTTTGATTCAGAACCCCGGAGACAGAAAATGAAAACCCGCCTCTAGGGCGGGTTGGGTGCTGCAGTCGTGAGCTAGCCCGCCAAATGAGGAATGGCGGTAATAATGCTTGGCTGGCAGCGCAGTACGGTGGAAGTCATGGCCCCGAAATTAGCCCGGGCGCTGCTGGCAAGTCAATGGCGAATTCTGTTTTCATTTCGCCAGACGCCTGAGCCCGAACAGCATCCCGCCCGCCCCCAGCAGCATCGCCGCCAGGAACAACGGGTACGACACCCACCACGGCGTGCCGGCGGTCATCATGCTGAATTCCGACATGCCGCCGATGCTCGCAATCAGGTTGAGCGGCAGGAACACCACGTTGATCAGTGTCAGTTTGCGCAGCAGGTTGTTCATGCTGTTGTTCATCAGGTTGCCCCGGGCGTCGATCAGCCCGGAGAACACCGTCGAATAGATTTCCGCCTGCTTGTAGCACTGGTTGTTTTCGATGATCAGGTCGTCGATCAGGCCGATGGCTTCGCTGCCGAAATGCTGTTTTTCCGCGTGATTGCGCAACCGCGTCAGCACCGCGCCGTTGCTGTGCAGGGCGTTGATGTAATAGATCAGGCTCTCGCTGAGGTTGAACATCTGCACCAGATGCTGGTTTTGCATCGAGGCGTTGAATTTCTGCTGCAACTCCCGGGCGACCAGTTTGATCACCTTCAGATGCCCGAGGTAGTGATGGATGTTGTTGAACAGCAGATCCAGCAACACGTCCATCGGCGTGTTCAGTGGCTGACGTGTGCCGACACCGTGCAGCGGCGTGTCGTCCGTGGCGATCACCAGCAACTGGCCCGGTGAGAACAGCAATCCGCAGGACGACACCTCGAACGCCAGGCTGCCGCCGCCGGAATAATTCTCCGGGCGTTTCCAGATCAGAAACAAGTGATCGGGGTGAAACTCGATCCGCGACACCTCGTCCGGATCCAGCGCCGAGGCCAGCGCGTGTTCATCGAGTTTGAAGTGACTGTGCAGCAAGTCGCGCTCGGCGGCGTCGGGGTCGCTGAACAGCATCACCTTGGCGTCCAGTCGCTCGACCCGCTGCAAACCGCCGTGATTCAGTGCAAAGCTGTTGATCATCGGCCGGTCACCAGGCCTGCCCGCGGCGTTTGAGTTCGAGACGCCGCACGAATTCTTCCAGCACCAGCGAATACAGGTCGTCCTGCAAATAAGCGTCTTCGATGCCGGCGTCGAGGTTCGGGTTGTCGTTGACCTCGATTACCACCACCTTGTCGCCGGCCTGTTTCAGGTCAACACCGTACAAGCCGTCGCCGATCAGGTTGGCGGTCTTCACCGCCAGTTCCACCACCGCGCGCGGCGCTTCGTGAATCGCCAGCGTGCGGCATTCGCCGTTGACGTCCTGGCCCTTGGCCTTGTGGTTGTAGATCTGCCAATGGCCCTTGGACATGAAGTACTGGCAGGCGAAGATCGGTTTGCGGTTGAGCACGCCGATGCGCCAGTCGTACTCGGTGTAGAAAAACTCCTGGGCCAGCAACAGCACCGAATGTTCGAACAGCTCGGCGGTGGCTTCCAGCAGGGCCTCTTGGCTCTCGACCTTGATCACGCCACGGGAGAAACAGCCATCCGGGATCTTCAGTACCAGCGGAAAACCGAGGCGCTCGCCGACCCGTTCGAAGTCTTCGGGTCGCTCCTTGTACAGGATTTCCGTAGCCGGCATGCCCAGTTGATGGCTGTTGAGCAGGTCGGTGAGGTAGACCTTGTTGGTGCAGCGCAGGATCGACGTCGGGTCGTCCATCACCACCAGACCTTCGCTTTCGGCCTTCTTGGCGAAGCGATAAGTGTGGTTGTCGACGCTGGTGGTCTCGCGGATCAGCAGGCCGTCGTACTCGGCCAGCCTTGCGTAGTCCTTGCGTTCGATCAGCTCGACATCGATGCCCATGCCCTTGCCGACCCGCACAAAGTTTTCCAGTGCGCGGGCGTTGGACGGCGGCAACGCCTCCTGCGGATCGTGCAGGATCGCCAGATCATAACGCGCCACTTGCGGCGAACGCGGTACGCGCCAGATCTTGCGGCTGAAACCGTCCAGCGCATTGGCGAACTGATCTTCCTGATCGTCACGCAACTTGTGCAAGGCACCGGACTTTATGCCTTCGATATGCCATCCGTTAGTTCTGCGAAACTCAACTAACAGAATCGGGCACGGAAATACTTCAAACAATTGCCGGGCCAGATCCTGCAACGGCTCGATATGGGTTTTGCCGAAATAAAGTGTCAGCGTAAAACCTTCGGTATCGCTGTAAAGATGATGACTGAGGGCTTTTTCCAGGGTTTTATCCAGGTCATCCAGCGCCAGACCGTAAAGGGATTTTCGCGTCAGTTCGCTGATGGTGCGCACCGAAGGAATCACCTTGTGCCCGCGCGCTTCAGCCAGCAGCGAGCAGTAATAACCGTGCCCCAGATACTTGTAGCTGCGGCACAGGTTGATCACCTGCACCCGTTTTCCCGGCTCGCTGTCGGGTGGTTGTTCAAGGTATTCCTGGGCCGTCAGGATGTCTTCGCTGGGGAAATACGAGGCCCAGTCTTCCTTGCGTTCGACGATGATCAACACTTGACTGGAAGTCCTGATCTGCGGTTTTAAATAAGTTGCCGGTGGCAAATTTTGACTGGATACTTCGCGCCAATGACCCTGTACCGCTGACATAGAAATTGATCCGTTGGAGAACAAGACCTTTTCTATTAAGCACGAAGTTTTTCGAAAGTCCCGTTTCGTTACGCAACTTTTACGGTGGTCATATGAATGCTGTTTTTCGCCTGGCGGTGGTTGAAGATTTGCCAGCGTTGCTCACGCTGGAGATGCACTGTTTCACCACGGATCGGCTCACCCGCCGCAGTTTCCAATGGATGATCACCCGGGCCAACGGGCAATTGTGGGTGGCCGAACGTGAGGGCCAACTCGCCGGTTATGCGTTGGTGCTGTTTCATCGCGGCACCTCGCTGGCCCGACTGTATTCCATTGCGATTGCCCCCGAGGCGCGCGGCGGCGGTCTGGGCAAGCAATTGCTGCAACGGATCGAGACCTGTGCGCTCGATCACGACTGCGCCTACCTGCGGCTGGAAGTGCGCACCGACAACCCCACCGCCATCGCCCTGTACGAGCGCAACGGTTACCGACGCTTTGCCTTGATCCATGACTACTACGAGGATCACGCCGACGCACTGCGTCTGGAGAAACGCATTCTCCAGCACCGCGACTCACGCAACATCAAGGTCCCCTATTACCGACAAACTACCGACTTCACCTGCGGCCCGGCCTGCCTGCTGATGGCCATGGGTGCGTTGCAGGCCGATCGTTTGCTGGAGCGGCGCGAGGAATTGCAGTTGTGGCGCGAGGCAACCACGGTGTTCATGACGGCTGGCCATGGCGGTTGCAGCCCGCAAGGTCTGGCACTGGCAGCCTGGCGCCGGGGTTTCAAAGTGCGTTTGCAACTGAGCATGAGCGGGCCGCTGTTTCTCGATGGCGTGCGCGATGCGCATAAAAAAGACGTCATGCGCCTGGTCCATGACGAGTTCATGGCGCAACTGAACGACACAGACGTCGATCAGGTCATTGGCGTAACGCTGGACTTGCCCGCATTGCTGACCAACGGCGGTCAGCCCCTGGTGCTGATCAGCAGCTATCGCCTGACCCGGTCCAAATCGCCGCACTGGGTGATCGTCACCGACTGCGATGAAGACTTCGTCTACCTGCACGACCCGGATGTCGATCACAGCCAGCATCGTCAGCCCATGGACTGCCAGCACGTGCCGGTCAGCCATGGGGAGTTCGAGAAGATGTGCCGCTTCGGTCGTGGCAAGTTGCGGGCGGCGGTGGTGCTTTACGCCCGCTCGCCCGCATGACGCATTTATTTGAGTCCGACCTTGTACAGCGAACCATCGGACTCATCGGTCAGCACATACAGGTAACCGTCCGGCCCTTGGCGCACATCACGTATCCGCTGCTTCAGTTCGCCCAGCAAGCGTTCCTCATGCACCACCTTGTCGCCGTCGAACTGCAAACGGATCAGCTCCTGCGTCACCAGCGCACCGATGAACACGTTGTGCTGCCAGGGTTTGAAGCGATCGGCATCGTAGAAGGCCATGCCGGTGACGCCCGGGGATTTTTCCCAGACATGGTGCGGCCCTACCGTGCCTTCTGCGGTTTTGCCCTTGGCTTCCGGGATCGGTTGCATGGAATAGTTGATGCCGTGGGTCGCCAGCGGCCAGCCGTAATTCTTGCCGCGCTCGATGATGTTCACCTCGTCGCCGCCGCGCGGGCCGTGCTCGTTTTCCCACAGGGTTCCGGTCCACGGATTGAGCGCGGCGCCCTGGGGATTGCGGTGGCCGTAAGACCAGATCTCCGGGCGCACGCCGGACTGGCCGACAAAGGGGTTGTCATCCGGCACCTTGCCGTCGGGGTAGATCCGCACAACCTTGCCTTGCAGCTTGTCCAAGTCCTGCGCGGTCGGACGGTCGTTGTTTTCGCCCAGGGTAATGAACAGGTAACCGTCGCGGTCGAACACCAGCCGCGAGCCGAAGTGGTTGCCGACCGACAGTTTCGGTTCCTGACGGAAAATCACGTTGAAGTCCTTCAGGGTTTTCAGGTCATCCGACAGGCGCCCGCGCCCCACCGCCGTCCCAGCCTTGTCACCCGCACCGCCGCCCTCGGCGTAGGACAGGTACACGAGGCGATCCTGTTTGAAATCCGGTGACAGCACTACGTCGAGCAATCCGCCCTGCCCTTTGGCCCAGACGTCCGGCACACCGGTGATCGGCGCGGACAGTTTGCCGTCAGCGCCTACCACACGCAGGTTACCGGGCCGCTCAGTCACCAGCATGCCCTGACGATCCGGCAGGAACGCCAAGGCCCATGGGTGCTTGAGCCCTTGGGTAATCGTTGTGACCTCAAGGGTGCCCTGCTCGCTTTGCAGCTCTTTGGGAGCGGCAGCGAACGCCGGGCTAGTGATCAGTGCACTGGCACACAGGCCGGCCAGAAGGGTTTTACGCAACATGCACGATTCCTTTTGTTCGTGTGAAGGGCTGACAGAAGCGGTTCTGCCATTCAACGGTTGCTCCCGCTGTCACGGGCTGGAGGATTGGGAATGAAGGTGGGTGGCGTGCTCGGGACCGAGCGCAGCGGCTGGCCATTGCCGATGCCGCGGTTTTCCAGGCTCGGCGGGCGTGGTACGGGCACCGTGTTCGGCCCGCGAACAGGCGGAGCGCTGGGTTGGGTGCCCTGCATGCTGTTGGGGTTGGCCCGGCGGATCGGGCTGTTGTAGGGGTTGTTGCTGTTGCCGGTCGGACTTTGCGCCAGCAACAACGGTGAATGCGTGATTGCGCCCTCTGCGTGAACCAGACCACCAGTGAGGGCGAGCAATGCAATGCCAAGCAGGAAACGGTTCATGAACGGCCTCTTTCGATGCACGTGGATTAGAGCCTTCGAGTCCACGCTACGCCGAGGGTTCGGATTTGTTAACCCGTCACCGCTAAACAAGATGTAACACGGCTTGACCTGCCGTTTACCGCCGCACCCTGCAAACAACGGAAACTTTTACGCAGGGCCACGGGTCACCCGAACATCACTCGGAGAACAGCACCATGGCTCGGGCAATCTGGAAAGGCGCAATCAGTTTCGGTCTGGTGCACATCCCCGTTGCGCTGGTTTCGGCGACCTCGTCCCAAGGCGTCGATTTCGACTGGCTCGACAGCCGCAGCATGGACCCGGTCGGCTATAAACGGGTCAACAAGGTCACCGGCAAGGAAGTCACCAAGGAGCACATCGTCAAAGGCGTGCAGTTCGAAAAAGGCCGCTATGTGGTGCTCAGCGAGGAAGAGATCCGTTCGGCACACCCGGTTTCGACCCAGACCATCGACATCTTCGCCTTCGTCGACAGCGAGCAAATTCCGTTGCAGAACATCGACACGCCCTATTACCTGGCCCCGGACAAGCGCGGTGGCAAGGTCTACGCCCTTCTGCGTGAAACCCTGAGCAAAACCCAAAAGGTCGCCCTCGCCCGTGTGGTTTTACACACGCGTCAGTATCTGGCTGCGTTGATGCCCCTGGAGTCGGCATTGGTGCTGGTGAAACTGCGCTGGCCTCAGGAAGTGCGCAGCCTTGATGAACTGGCACTGGGCAGCGAAGTGACCAAACCGCAGTTGGCCAAGGGTGAACTGGACATGGCCAAGCGGCTGGTGGAAGACATGACGGCAGACTGGACGCCCGAGGACTACAACGACGAGTTCGAAAACAAGATCATGGCGCTGGTGGACAAAAAGGCCCATGAAGGCAAGATCGAAGACGTTGAAACCGTTTCCGGTGAGGAAGAGCGCAAATCGGCCGATGTTATCGACCTGACCGAACTGCTCAAACGCAGCCTCGGCGGGAAAGCCCCGGCCAAACCGGCGAAGAAGACCGCCAGCAAGGCAACACCAGCGAAGAAGACCAAAAAAGCGTCGTGAAAATGAAATCGGGCGACTGCCTTTCAACAGTCGCCCGATACGTCAGATCAGAATAAAGATCGCCAGCAGTCCGCCGAAGATCGCCCACTTTTCCATGTAATAGAGCTTGCGATTGCGCTTCTTCAGCTCTTTGCCGCGCAGTCGTATCTTGTAGATTTTGGTAAACAATCGGTTGATGCCACCGGTGCGGTCACCCGCGTCGTTCGGTGCACCGGCCGCCGACATCACGGTACGGCTGAACCAGCCGTTGAACGCCGCTGCCCAGCGATACTTCATCGGGCGTTCGACGTCACAAAACAGAATGATACGATTCTGGTCGGTGGTGTTTTCTGCGTAATGAATGAAGGTCTCATCGAACATCACCGCTTCGCCATCACGCCAGTGATAGTTCTCGCCATCGACGTTGATGTAGCAACCGGCGTCGTTCGGCGTTTCCAGGCCCAGGTGATAACGGTAGGAACCGGCGTAAGGATCGCGGTGACGCACCAGTTTCGAGCCCGGCGGCAATTCTGCAAACATCGCAGCCTTGATCGAGCCGATGCTCTGCACCAGTTCGGTAGTACGTGGGCACAGTTGCACTGCCGACGGGTGGCTGTCGCCGTACCACTTCAGGTAGAAACGCTTCCAGCCGGTCTTGAAGAACGAGTTGAAACCGACGTCGTCGTACTGATTCGAGCGCTTGATCTCGCCGGCGCGCAGCAGGTTGCGGCCTTCTTCACGGATTTCTTCCCAGTGGGTCTGTAACGGAGTCAGGTCGGGAAAATCCTTCGGATCGAGATACGGCGTGTTGGGCTTTTTCGAGAACAGATAAAGGAAGCAGTTGATCGGTGCCAGAAACGAAGAGTGATCGCTAAGTTGACGACCGAGCTTGTGGCGCACGCGACCACGCAGATGAACGTATGCAATGGAAATGACATATACAGCGGCAATGATAAGTTTCACGGAAATCGTCACACGTCAGAAGTGAGCAAACTGCGCGCCTTCAGGGCTGTGGCCCAAGGTCTGTGGCAGTGGTCTGAAATCAAAAAAAACGTCCCGGTGGCGCATCCTTGAGCCCATGCCGGACAAGGCATTGGGTGAATGGATGGCATTTTAGCCACAGTTTGTAACCAACAGTGAACACTCGTCTGTGAAAAACTGTCCCGCGATCGCGCCAAACGGCAATCGGGATGTCACCGCCCTATCGTTTAAAGAGCCAGACCAGTACAATCGCCGCCAAACTTTACGCGCCCCCCTTGGTTGATGACGGGATTGTCCCGCCTCAGCGCACTTCGACTCGGGCCAAGCGCTCCGGCTGCACCCTCGCTACTCAGCACGCTTCGCAGGAAAAACCTTTGATTTCTACAGCTAACATCACCATGCAGTTCGGCGCCAAGCCGCTGTTTGAAAACGTTTCGGTCAAATTCAACGGCGGCAACCGCTACGGCCTGATCGGCGCCAACGGTTGCGGCAAGTCGACCTTCATGAAAATCCTCGGCGGCGACCTCGAGCCGTCCGGTGGCCAGGTCATGCTGGAGCCGAACATTCGCCTGGGTAAATTGCGCCAGGATCAGTTCGCCTACGAAGAATTCACCGTGATCGACACCGTGATCATGGGTCACGAAGAGCTGTGGAAGGTCAAGGCCGAGCGTGACCGCATCTACTCGCTGCCGGAAATGAGCGAAGAAGACGGCATGGCCGTGGCCGAGCTGGAAACCGAGTTCGCCGAGATGGACGGCTACACCGCCGAATCCCGCGCCGGTGAACTGCTGCTGGGTCTGGGTATTCCGCTGGAACAGCATTTCGGCCCGATGACCGAAGTGGCTCCGGGCTGGAAGCTGCGTGTTCTGTTGGCCCAGGCACTGTTCTCCGATCCGGAAGTGCTGCTGCTCGACGAACCTACCAACCACCTAGACATCAACACCATCCGCTGGCTGGAAACGATTTTGACGGCGCGTAACAGCACCATGATCATCATTTCCCACGACCGTCACTTCCTGAACAGCGTCTGCACCCACATGGCCGACCTGGACTACGGCGAGCTGCGTCTGTTCCCGGGCAACTACGACGAGTACATGACCGCGGCGACCCAGTCCCGCGAGCAACTGCTGTCGGACAACGCCAAGAAGAAAGCCCAGATCGCCGAACTGCAAACGTTCGTCAGCCGCTTCTCGGCCAACGCCTCGAAAGCCAAGCAGGCCACTTCCCGTGCCAAGCAGATCGACAAGATCCAGCTGGCCGAAGTCAAGCCATCGAGCCGCGTGAGCCCGTTCATCCGTTTCGAACAGACCAAGAAGCTGCACCGCCAGGCCGTGACCATCGAGCAGATGTCCAAGGGCTTCGACGGCAAGACCCTGTTCAAGAACTTCAGCTTCACCGTTGAAGCCGGCGAGCGCGTGGCGATCATCGGCCCGAACGGCATCGGCAAGACCACCCTGCTGCGCACGCTGATGGGAGAACTGACCCCGGACGCAGGCACGGTGAAGTGGACCGAAAGCGCGGAGCTGGGCTACTACGCTCAGGACCACGCCCACGACTTCGAAGACGACGTCAGCCTGTTCGACTGGATGGGTCAGTGGACTCAGGGCGAGCAAGTGATCCGTGGCACCCTCGGTCGCATGCTGTTCTCCAACGACGAGATCCTCAAGTCGGTGAAGGTGATTTCCGGTGGTGAGCAAGGTCGCATGCTGTTCGGCAAGCTGATCCTGCAAAAGCCGAACGTACTGGTAATGGACGAACCGACCAACCACCTGGACATGGAATCGATCGAGGCGCTGAACCTGGCGCTGGAAAACTACCCGGGCACGCTGATCTTCGTCAGCCACGACCGTGAGTTCGTATCGTCCCTGGCCACCCGCATCATCGAGCTGAGCCCGAACGGCGTGACCGACTTCAGCGGCACCTACGACGATTACCTGCGCAGCCAAGGCGTAGTGTTCTGAGTCGAATCGAGCGGTAAACAGAAAGCCCTGTCCTTGTGACAGGGCTTTTTTTTGCTCATTGCTGATCGTTCCCACGCTCTGCGTGGGAATGCCTCAAGGGAGGCTCCGTGTTCCAGCTCTCGAATGGGACGCAGAGCGTCCCGGGCTGCATTCCCACGCGGAGCGTGGGAACGATCAACATGAGGACGTGGGTGCGTGGTGCGTGGAAACGATAGTTAGCCTGCTTTCTTTTATTTCAGCGCCACGCCATGATGCGGACTCTCCCACCGCCGCCCGCGAACGAGTTCTCATGTCTGCGCAGCAACAGCCACCGCAAAGCTCCATGGCGATCACCCTGCAGATCGTCTCCATCGTTTTCTATACCTTTATTGCCTTCCTCTGCATCGGCCTGCCGATTGCGGTGCTGCCCGGTTACGTGCACGAACAACTGGGTTTCAGTGCCGTGATCGCGGGGCTGGTGATCGGTTCGCAATACCTGGCCACTCTGCTCAGTCGGCCCATGGCCGGGCGCATGTCGGATACCGTCGGGACCAAACGGGCGATTGTTTACGGCTTGTCGGGGATCGTACTCAGCGGCTTGTTGACGCTTGTCTCTACGTTGCTGCAGGACTTCCCGCTGACGAGCCTGATCATCCTGATCGCCGGGCGCTTGCTGCTCGGTATCGCGCAAGGATTGATCGGCGTCGGCACCATCAGTTGGTGCATGGGTCAGGTAGGGGCGGAACATACCGCCCGTTCCATCGGCTGGAACGGCATCGCCTCTTATGGCGCCATCGCCATCGGCGCGCCGTTGGGTGTGCTGATGGTGGCCGACTACGGCTTTACCAGCCTCGGGATCGCGCTCTCGGTATTGGCCGCTGGCGCCCTGTTGCTGATCCGCAACAAGCCTTCGGTGCCGGTGGTGCGCGGCGAACGCCTGCCGTTCTGGAATGTATTCGGACGCATTGCACCGTTCGGCGCCAGTCTGAGCCTGGCTTCCATCGGTTACGGCACCCTGACCACCTTCATCACCCTGTATTACCTCAATCGCGGCTGGACCGGCGCGGCGTACTGCCTGACGGTATTCGGTGTGTGCTTCATCCTGTCGCGACTGCTGTTCATTTCAGCCATCGCACGTTTTGGCGGTTTTGCGTCCGCCATCGCCTGCATGGCCATCGAGACCGTCGGACTGTTGCTGCTGTGGCTCGCACCCTCGACCGCGTACGCCTTGATCGGCGCAGGCCTGGCCGGATTCGGTCTGTCGCTGGTGTATCCAGCGCTGGGCGTTGAAGCGATCAAGCAGGTTCCCAACTCCAGCCGTGGTGCCGGGCTGAGTGCCTATGCGGTGTTTTTCGATCTCGCACTGGCGATTGCCGGCCCGTTGATGGGCGCGGTGGCGTTGAATCTGGGGTATTCGTGGATTTTCCTGATCGCTGCACTGCTGTCCGTCACCGGACTGGCGCTGACGTTATGGCTCAAGCGTCGGGCAATGGCCTGAGCCTTTACTGATCCGCCGTCTGCATCCCCGCGCGGGTCGGCCTGCCCAGAGCGTGGGAGAAGAACCGCCCGGCCTCGGAAATCAGGTTGCGATGGATGTCTTCGCGATCCACGCCATCGGCATCGGTGCACAGCGCCGGCATGGCGAGGATCTGCTCTTCGGTGCACGGCGCCATGAACACAAAGTGCCCTGCCCCGGCCAGCAATTTGAAGTCGGGCGCGGTCGGCAGCTTGCGCGCCAGGGCGGCGGCGTTTTTGTCGAAGGCCACCAGTTTGTCGCCGTCACCGCTGTAGAGCAGCACCGGCACGTGAACATCGGCGAGGGTGTGACGACCAAACTTGAGGCTCAGCGGTGCCATCAACAGCAGCGCATGCACGCGCGGATCGGCCACCGGTTGCAGATCGTCGCGATCGACAATCAACTCACCCTGGGTGTTGCAGGCGTCGCGGTCGTCCGGGCGTTCCTGGCAGTAACGGCGCAGACGATCCAGATCAGGCTGTGCGCCGGACAGAATCAACGCGGTCTCGCCGCCTGCCGAATAACCAATGACGCCAACCTGATCAGCATTCACGTACGGCGCGAGCATGCGGTCGCCCAACGTGGCGGTAATGGCTTCGGAAATCTGGATCGGCCGGCCGTAAAGGTTGCTCAGCGTACCGAGGCGGCTGTGATCCTTGGAGTTGTCGCCGGGGTGAATCACCGCCACCACCACAAAGCCCTTGCGTGCCAATGACGTGGCCAGATCGTGCAGCGCCAGTGGCGTGCCGGTGTTGCCGTGGGACAGCATCAGCATCGGGAAGCGGCCGATGGCGACTTTGGTGTCTTCGCCGGCCTCGACCGAATAGCCTTCGAGCAGGCTCATGTGTTCGCGATCGCTGGAGGGATAGAACGCGATGGCACGCATCGGTTGCAGGTCGAGCGGGTCGAGGAACGTCATCTCGTGATAGCCGACGCTCCAGCGTGGGTGCTGCCCGGGCGCAGCGTGCACTGAATTCAGGCTGCCGAGCAGGCAAATCAGTAACGCTGCACAAAGACGCATCATGGGATGCCCCACCCTGTTGTTACTCAATCGAAAGATCCGTTGTGTTCGACGCCCGAAATTCCGAGGTTCGGTGATCCGGCGCGGCGTTGCACTCAGACGTTGATCATCAGACTGCATAACCCGGGCCAGATTATGTAGCAGTCGGAAACAAAAAACTCCGTATCTGGCCCTTGCGGATCCAGAATACAGAGTTTTTTTGGGTTTGCCTGAACAGGAGCTGTTCTTTACGCAAGCCTTACGCGGCGGCGAACAGTTGCTCGCTGATCTTCGCCTGAGCAGCGCTCATGGCGTTGTTGCGCACCTCTTCGCCGTAGGCCAGGCCTTCAGCACGCACGACTTCGATGTCGGTGATGCCGAGGAAGCCGAACACCAGCTTCAGGTAGTCTTCGTGCGCCACGCCCGAAGCCTGACCTGCGTGGATGCCGCCAGCGGTGGACACGATCACCACTTTCTTGCCACCGCACAGGCCTTCAGGGCCGGCTTCGGTGTAACGGAAAGTCTGGCCGGCAACGGCGATGCGGTCGATCCAGGCTTTGAGCTGGGTCGGCACGGTGAAGTTGTACATCGGTGCAGCGACGACGATGGCGTCGGCGGCAATGAATTCGGCCAGAGTGGTGGCGCTCAGTTCGGCTTCGTGCTGTTGTGCGGCGTTGCGCAGTTCAGCGGTGGTGCCGGCGGCAACCAGAGTGGTCGACGAGAAGTGGCTGATGGCGTCGGCGGCCAGGTCGCGGTAGGTCACGACAGCGCTTGGCTCGGCGGCTTGCCAGGCTTGAGTCACTTGACTGCTCAGCTGACGGGAAGCGGAGTTGTCGCCCAGAATGCTCGAATCGATGTGCAGCAGTTTCATGTGGAATCTCCTGGAATGAATCGCCGGTGGCGACGGAATGGAGACAATCCTACCGACGAAACCAATAGCTGATTAGACGGCAACAATGCGATAGTTCGTCCCACTGATAGAACAGTCGGATTTCCAGATGCAAGACCTCAACGATCTCTACTATTTCGCCAAAGTGGTCGAAGCCGGCGGATTCGCCGCCGCCGGCCGCTTGCTGGGCATTCCCAAGTCACGCCTTTCACGGCGCATCGCCGAGCTGGAAGAACGCCTCGGCGCACGCTTGCTGCAACGCACCACTCGCCAATTGAAGCTGACGGCGGTCGGCGAACGCTATCTGCGTCACTGTCAGGCAATGATGCTGGAAGCGGAAATGGCCGACGAGACGGTCGCCAGCATGTCCAGCGAGCCTCGCGGACGCCTGCGCGTTTCAAGCCCTACCGGGCTGGCCCATGAAATGCTGCCAGTGGTGATCAGCAATTTCCTTGGCAAATACCCTCAGGTGCAGCTGGAAGTCACCCTGATCAATCGCCGGGTCGACCTGATTACCGAAGGCATCGACGTGGCCCTGCGCGTGCGCGAACACGGCGATGAAGAACCGATGCTGGTGACCCGCCGCCTGCGGCAAGCGCAAATGGTGGTGGTGGCTAGCCCTTCCTTTATACAAGGCGTGGAAATCAATCATCCGCAAGACTTGAAGAACTTGCCGGTGTTAGGCGCTTTGGAAGCCGACCGCATGGTGCATGTGCGCCTGCTCGATCAGCATGGCAAGAGTTGCGATCTGGCGCTGGAGGCACGACTGGGGATCGACGATTTCATCGTGCGCAAGGCGTGTGTGCTGGCCGGCCAGGGTTTCACCCTGTTGCCGATGATGTATTGCGAAGCCGAGTTGAATAACGGCACGCTGGTGCAATTGTTGCCGGACTGGTCACTGCCTGGCGGCTGGCTGCAAGCGGTGTATCCGCATCGGCGCGGGGTGATGCCGGCGGTGCGCGCGTGGATCGATCATCTGGTCGAATCGTTCAATGCCTGTGGAGAACGGCTGTTATGAAACAAGGAAAGATGAGCGAACAGGATGTCGCGGACTTCTGCCTGGCTCTTCCCGGTGCCAGGGAAGACTACAAATGGGGTGGCGTGCGGGTGTTTTCGATTGCCGGCAACAAGATGTTCGCCTTGCAGGGATTGCGCGGTGACTCGCTGGCATTCAAGGTCGACAAGGACCTGTTTCTCGGTCATTGCGACCGACCGGGCATTCACCCGGCGCCGTATCTGGCCCGGGCGCAATGGATCATCATGCACCCGCCCTACCCGCTGGGCGCCGAGGAACTGCAAGGGTTGCTGCAGCGTTCTCATCAACTGGTGGTGAGCAAGCTGCCCAAGCGCGTGCAGGTCGGGCTGTTGCTCTAGAACAGCGCCAGCAGGTTGGAACCGAGGAACAACTGATCGATCCAGAACATCTGGTGCAACGCCACGATCATCCAGAACAGCACCTGAAACGACACCTTGCGCGTCTTGTGCCGGAAGACCTGCTGGGCGATCAACGCGCCAGGCCAGCCGCCGGCCAGTTCCACGGCGTGGAGGATGTTTTCCGGCGTACGCCAGGCGTCGGCGCGGGCCTTGCGCTTGTCCGCCCAGTACAGGAAAAACGCCAGCACGCTGACCAGCCCGTAAGCCGTCAGCGGTACCAGGGAAATCCCGCGCAGCCACATCGACAGCGAGCCGGACAACGGCAAGGCGCAGACGATCAGCAGCACCACCAGCTTCAATTTCAGATGCTGAACATTGCCACCGGAAGGTCCGCGTTCCGGGCGACGTGCGCGGGAATCACTCATGGCTGGGCGGCCGTCCAGTCGACCCAGCCGAACTGCCAGGTCGCCAGAATCACCAGACCGAAGACGATCCGATACCAGGCGAACGCCGCGTAGCTGTGGCTGCCAATAAACTTGAGCAAACCGCGCACGGCGATCATGGCGAAGATGAAGGCCGTGACAAAACCGATGGCGAACACCGGAAAATCTGCCGGTACGAACAGGTCGCGATACTTGTAGCCCGAGTACACCGCCGCACCGACCATGGTGGGCATCGCCAGGAAGAACGAAAACTCGGTGGCGGTCTTGCGCGACAGGCCGAACAGCAGGCCGCCGATGATGGTCGAGCCAGAGCGCGAGGTGCCGGGGATCATTGCCAGGCACTGGGCGAAGCCAATCTTCAGTGCATCCGTCCAGCGAATCTCGTCGACCGTTTCGGCATGGACTTCATGCTGACGCTGTTCGGCCCACAGCATCACGATCCCGCCCACCACCAGCGCGGCGGCAACGGTGATCGGGTTGAACAGGTAGTGATGAATCAAGTCGGCGAAGATCACCCCCAACACCACGGCGGGCATGAAAGCGATCAGCAGGTTGACCGTGAAGCGCCGCGCACTCGGCTGGGTCGGCAAGCCGATGACCACGTCGAGAATCTTGCGTCGAAACTCCCAGACCACCGCGAGAATCGCGCCGAGCTGAATGATGATGTTGAACGCCATGGCCCGCTCGCCTCCGAAATCGAGCAAGTCGGCAACAATGATCTGGTGTCCGGTACTGGAAATGGGCAAAAACTCCGTCAGCCCCTCTACAACTCCAAGAATTAGTGCCTGCAAGGCCGTCCAAAGATCCATCAATCCCCCAGAGAGCGATGCGCAGCGGCATGCTCCGATAGTATTTTTTACGTTCACTTCGTTCAGCGTAGCTGGTTGTAGCTGTACCGATTCCGCACGCGCAGGATCCACACGAAACAGTCAAAATTCCGTGAAAAATCAATTTGGATTCAGGTTTTCACGCGCGGGGCCGAAATCCTAACAGACAAGTCGTAATCGCGCTGCCGCGTTCTACGACTTGGGTCGCGTATGCCCGGTCACCGAAACGTGGTTGGATGCTGGCGGTGGTTTATTACAAGAAAAAGAATCCGGAGTGACAGCGTTATGAACAGCTTGCGCAGTGTGTCGATCAGCCGACGCTTGTGGCTCATCTTGATTGTGGCGGTGGTCATGCTCCTGACGTTGGGCGTGTTGATGCTCAAGCAGATCCACGATGACCTGTATCACGCCAAGGCCCAGAAAACCGAGCATGTGGTGCAGACCGCCAGCGGTTTGCTGACCTACTACCAAGGCCTTGAAGCGGCAGGCACCCTGACCCGCGACGTGGCGCAGAAACAGGCGCTGACCGCGATCCGCGGCCTGCGTTATGACCAAAACGACTACTTCTGGATCAACGACCTCACGCCCGTGATGGTCATGCACCCGACCAACCCAAAGCTTGAAGGCCAGAACCTCTCGGCGATACGGGATCCGGACGGTTTTGCGGTGTTCAACGAAATGGTCGCCATCGCCAAGGCCAAGGGCGCCGGCATGGTCGATTATCGCTGGCCCAAACCCGGCGCCAGTGAACCGGTGGCGAAGACTTCCTACGTGAAACTGTTCGAGCCGTGGGGCTGGGTCATCGGTTCGGGCGTGTACGTCGACGACGTGCAGGCCGAGTTTCAGGGGCAGGTAATCAAGGCGTCGGTGGTCGGGCTGGTCATCGCGGTGATCATGGCGCTGCTGGTGATCCTGATCGCGCGCAGCATCGTCCGCCCGTTGCAGGAAACCGTGAACGCCATGGCCAACATTGCCAGCGGCGAAAGCGATCTGACTCGCAGCCTCGACACCCACGGCCAGGACGAAGTCACTCAACTGGCCCATCACTTCAATGCCTTCACCGCCAAGCTGCGCCGGGTGATCGGTGACTTGCAGGTGTCCGCCAGCGCACTGGGCCAGTCATCCAGCGATCTGGGCAACGACGCGGCGCAGGCCCAGCAACGCAGCCATCAGCAGTCGCAGCAAATGGAGCTGGTGGCCACCGCCGTCAACGAAGTGACCTACGGCGTGCAGGACGTAGCGAAGAACGCCGAACACGCCGCCAGCGAAATGCGTGACGCCGAAGCCCAGGCCCAGCAGGGCCAGATCAACATCGACGGCAGCCTGCAACAGATCGACAAGCTGTCCGGCACCATCGATCAGGCCGTCGAAGTCATTCGCACGCTGGCGACCGAAAGCACGCAGATCGGCAGCGTGCTGGAGGTGATCCGCTCGATCGCCGAGCAGACCAACCTGCTGGCCCTCAACGCCGCGATTGAAGCGGCTCGCGCCGGCGAACAGGGTCGCGGTTTTGCGGTGGTGGCCGACGAAGTGCGTTTGCTGGCGCAACGCACGCAGAAGTCCACGGCGGAAATCCAGACGATGATCGAACGCCTGCAAAACCACTCCGAAGCCGCCGTGAAGGTGATCGGCGACAGCAGCAAGGCTTCGCAACTGACTATAGAACAGGCCGGCCTGGCCAGTGCGAGCCTGAATGCCATCGGCCAGGCCCTGCGCAACCTCAATGGCCTGAACGCCTCGATTGCCAGCGCAACGCTGCAACAGGCGCACGTGGTCGAAGACATCAATCAGAACGTTACCCAGGCAGCGGGCTTGTCCCACAGCACCGCGCTGGCGGCCGAGCAGTCGAGCGTGGCGAGTGTGAAACTCGGCCAGCTCAGCGAACAACTGAACGGGCTGCTGCGCCAGTTCCGCGTCTGATCCGTGCAACAGGTGGGAACTCGTTTCCCACCTGTTTTTCGGTACAATCCGCTCCCTCTTTTATTTCCCCCCAAGGATCCTGCATGTCCGGGCTTGAACTGTTTGCGGCCGCCCTCGGCGTGATCGCCGTGTGGCTCACGGTCAAACAGAACCCGTGGTGCTGGCCGATCGGGCTGGTCATGGTGTCGCTCTACACTTGGGTGTTCTTCGAGGTGAAGCTGTATTCGGACATGCTGCTTCAGGTGGTTTATGCCGGGCTGCAAATCTATGGCTGGTGGCAGTGGACGCGGGCCGGAACGATGCATGACGGGCGCGAAGTCAGCCGGCTCGACAATCGCTCGATTGTGCAGGGGCTGGTGATCGGGGCAGTGGGCAGTCTGTTGCTGGGCGCGGCCATGGCCCACTGGACTGACGCTGCGCAACCGTGGCTCGACGCGGCGCTGACCGGTTTCAGCCTGGTCGCGCAATTCTGGATGGCCCACAAGCGCCTGCAATGCTGGGCGCTGTGGTTCGTGCTGGATGTGATCTTCGTCGGGCTGTTCCTCTATAAAGGGCTGTACCTCACGGCGGCGCTGTATGCCCTGTTCACCCTGATCGCGGTGCAAGGCTGGCGCGAATGGCGTGCCGATCCGGCGTTGCAACGATGAAAGTAATCGTTCTGACCGGCCCCGAATCCACGGGCAAGAGCTGGCTGGCGGCTGGAATCCAACAGCAGTTCGGCGGTTTGCGGGTGGACGAGTATGTGCGCTGGTTCATCGAGCAGAACCAGCGGGATACTTGCCTGGCCGATATCCCCGAGATCGCGCGCGGCCAGTTGCAATGGGAAGACGCGGCACGCACGCAGCAGCCGCAATTGCTGATTCTCGATACCCATCTGTTGAGCAACATTCTGTGGAGCCAGACCCTGTTCGGCGACTGCCCGCCCTGGCTGGAAACCGAATTGCTGGCCCGTCATTACGACTTGCACCTGCTGCTCTCCCCCGAGCAGATCGAGTGGACGGACGATGGTCAGCGCTGCCAGCCCGATTTCAGTGAACGGCTCGCGTTCTATCAGGCCACCCGGACCTGGCTGGAAATCCATCACCAACCCTTGCAGATCATTCAGGGCAACTGGCTCGAACGCCAGCAGCAAGCCTTCGACGCGGTCCGCGCCCTGCTCGCGGACTGACCCGGTTTTCGGGGCGTTTGCCCCGCCGCAGCCCCCTGTTTTGGGGCCAAAGTGTCCGTTCCTGAAACACTCTTTCGGGTGCAAAGTGCCCGTCTCAGCGCCCTTCATGCCTTTGTCATCCGACTTGTTACGCGGTTGAAACACTGCCCTGCAAACCCTTGTTCCAGAGCTTTGCAATGGCTATGGGGGGCGGGGAAGGTCCTGGCCTGTTTCAGCGTTGAAACAGTTTTTGTATCAGCCCTGCGCTAATCCAACCCAAGGCACTGAAATTCAAAGATATTTCAAAAGCGGCACAGCTTTCGCTCTCACCTTCACAACGCTGACCAGGCCAGCCCACTGAAGAAGGAATTGCCACCGTGGGAAATATCAAAAAAGCCTTTACCTGCCTTCTGCTGATCGGATCAGCCGCCAGCCCGTTTCTCAGTTTCAACGTTCAGGCCGAAGGCAATGGCGTGATCGTGCTCAATCGTGACGTCCAGCCGATCCCGATCGGCCGCAGCGGCGGCAAAGACCCGTACCCCACCACCGTCAATGCCAATCCTTCGGGCCGCATCGGTCAAGCAATGACCAGCACCGAACTCAACGACGGTGAATTTGCCAGTGTAGCCAGCGGCTCCTCGATTCGCGGCAGCATCACCACCCCGACTTCGAACATCCCCGGCATGAACACTGTAACCAACCCCAATGGTTTGCCAGGCATGGGAGGTGGTCACGGCGGCGGCGCCGGCGGCTCGATCTCCAATACCGTCAACCGTGCCATGAGCTCCGGTCTTGCTCCGCTGACCCGTATGGCTGGAGGCCAATAAATGAATCGCTCTCTGCTCCTGCTCGCCCTCCTCGGCTGCACCAGCGTCATGGCCGACCCAAGCTCTGTGAACAACGCGAACATTCAAGACACCGGCATCCAGTATCGCGGCAACTACAACGTCAACCAGGCGGCAGGCGACCAGATGCAACAGACCAATACCAAAGCAATCGCCATTGGCACCAATGCCAGTGCGACCACCAGTGTCATCCAGCACATCAACACACCCGCCGAGCGCACTGGCAATGCCAGCGCCACCATTGGCGGCAACTCTTTCAGCAATGGCAACGGGATCCTGGGCGTGAACCAGGGCGCCGGGGCCAATAACCAGATGGCCAACGTGACGCGCGTCAGCATCAGTGCTGCCCCGCAGAGCGTTGACGATAGCGCCCTTTCTCAACAGAACGTGGCGTTGTTACCGAGCTCAGGAGCAACTGGTACCCCCGGCAGTCGCCAGGTCACGACAAGTGATCAGGCCTTCACCGGCAGTCGCGGGGTAATCCAGGTGAACCAGAGTGCCGGGGTGGGGAACCGAATGGCTAACACCCTGAGCATCCGGGTCGCTGACTGACCCAAACAAGAAGCAGTGCAATTAGAAAGTACCAACACTTAACCAACTAATAAGCACGACGGAGAAACACCATGAAACCTACAATGGCCCTCAAACCACTGGTTTTCGCACTCGCAGCAGTGATGGCAATCGCAGCACAGGCAGGCGGTCGTGATGATAATCACGGTCATGGTAACGGGCATGGCAACCATGAACCAAAAGGCCCAACCCTGGAACAACTGCTGCAAATCGGCGCTGGCGCCGGGGCGGCAGTGCTCGACACGCAAAGCAGCTCTGGCAACCTGGTCGGCAACCAAGGCACCAAAAATGATGCCAACGTCAACAACTCGGCCAATGGCACCAACGGCAACGTTGGCATGAACAACACCGCCGGCGATGGCAACCAGCAAGACAATGCCGCCGCTCTGGCAACTGCCGATGAAAGTTTCATCTTCGGCTCTGCGGTGTCGGTCTCCAGCGCAACTCAAGTCAACGCCAACAACGCCGTTGCGAACTACTCCACCACAAACAACGCCAACCTCAACAACGTGGGTAACGGCGGTTCCGGCAACATTGGCGTGAACAACAGTGCCGGCAACTTCAACCAACAGAAAAACAACCTGGCAATTGCTGTATCGGGTGGTCGTGTAGCTAACGCTGCTGCTGCTGCGAACCAAACCTCCACTGGTCTGACCGTAGCCAACAACGGCACTCAAACCTACAAAAAAGATACCCTCACCGGCACTTTCGCCGGGGCTGGCGCGTTCTACGCGAAGGGCACTGCAAAAATCGAAGACGACGATCACGGTCATGGCGGATATGGCAATAACGATAGAGGCCATGGCGGCGACAAAGATCAAAAAGCCAAATTCGAAGCAGTGGGCGTCTTTGGCCTGGCAGGTGTGACCACTCAACAAGTGATGACCCCTGATGGCTGGAAAAACCCTGTGACCAACAACGCTTCCATCTCCAATGTTGGTAACAACTTCTCGGGTAACGCTGGTTACAACAACGCCGCTGGTGTTGGCAACCAACAAAGCAACTCGCTGTCCATCGCCGCAGGTTGCAAAGCCTGCATGTAATCGCGATCGAAACGAAAGCCCCGGAAACGGGGCTTTTCCTCAGTCCGCAAAGGCGTATCGATCATGCGTAAGACTGCCCTCCTCGCTCTGCTTTGCTTCTGTGGCCTGACCCAGGCTGCCCAGATGCCCGTTGCTGCCTTGCCTGGCGGCACGCTCGTCTACAAGAACGTGCAAAGCATCCGTGAGCGCAAGTTTGCCGACATCGTCGAACAGAAAACCGACTTCAGTTGCGGCGCCGCCGCACTGGCCACGGTACTGCGCCAGGCTTATTGGCTCGACGTCGATGAGGAGCACATCATCAAAGGCATGCTGGTCAACGCTGACCAGGACCTTGTTCGTACTCAAGGTTTTTCCATGCTGGACATGAAGCGCTACATAGAAAGCATCGGCATGCGCGCCAGGGGCTACAAGATTCCGCCGGAAAAACTCGACGCTGTCACGATCCCGGTGGTGGTACTGATGGAAATTCGCGGCTACAAGCATTTCGTGGTGATGCAGCGGGCGGACAAGGATTGGGTTTACATCGGAGACCCGGTTTTAGGACACAAACGCTACTCCCATGATGACTTTGTCAAAGGTTGGAACGGCATCGTTTTTGCCATCGTCGGCCCCGGATATGACAAGGCCAATGCCTTGCGCAGCCCTCCGGTACCGGTGACGGCCAAAAACAAGCTGGATGCCTTCAACCCGGTCAAAGATGCTGAATTGATGGACTTCGGGTTCATACAGAGCGACTTCTTTTAATCGCCGATTACAAGAGTGGGGCTGGATGTCCCGGGAGCAGCAGATGAAAACCTCATACTGGCTGGCCGCCGCCTGCCTGGCAGCGAGCGCGTCAGGCTATGCCAATGCAGGATTCAAACCCATCGAAATCAAGGACCAGGAGCTCGCTGAGCTACGCGGTCGCTATGTCATGCCGGGCCGGATCATCAGCTTCGGTGTCGTCATGAGCAGTACCTGGCGCAACGCCAGCGGAGATCTGATCGGGGCCTCGGCCACGATGCAATTGCAGGCAGCTTCGGTAAAACCCGAATTCTACGTCTCGACCATCAAGGAACACGGCAATGGCAGTACCCCGGAACTGGGGACTGGCTCGGTCGTGGGTGGCGCGGGACTCAACTCCAGCCAGGGCGTGACGCAGAGTGTGCGCGCCGCTGGCGACGGCAACGCCGCCTACAACAACGTTGCGATCAACGTCAAAGAAGCCAGTCAGGCACCTGCACTGATGCCTGCCCAGGGCCAGGCCTTGATGGCCGGCCAGACCATTTCCGGCAGCAACGGCGCCGGCAGCGTCGCGGTTTCAGCCACAAATGGCGGAGTGCAAATGGCCATTCAGGCCTCCGGCAATCAGGGTACAGCCTTGCAACAGGTCGCCCAGGGCGGACTGTTGCAAAACACCCGTTTGCTGGGTAACGCGAACGTAGTCAACAACCTGACGCAACTCAACGTTGTCCTTAACAATAACGGCATGAGTGCCGGCGCACTGGACTGCAACCTGACTCAACTCAGGGCACTACGCAACATCGGATATTGAACTACGCTGAGTCTCGATCATTGGGCTTAAAGGGACGGCTTATTCATGTATCGATCAGTATCACTGCGTGCTGCTGTATGTTTGAGTACTCTTCTACCCGCGGCGATGCTGCAAGCTGCACCCGACGCCGATGTAGAAGCCCTGAAACAGGAACTTCTGGAGCTGAAGCAACGATACGAAGTACAACAAAAAGCCCTGGCGGTACTCGAACAACGGGTCCGCCAGGTCGAAGAACAACCCGCCTCCCCACCTCCTAAACGCCTGGCCAAATCGCCTTCGGACATGAAAGGCAACCGGGTGGCCGCAGGGACCGGGGCTGCAGCAGCGTCGGGGGGCGCCGCCGGGGGCAGTGGCGCGTCCTATGGCCAGTCGCTGGCCGACGATTCGCAACCGGCACAGAGTGTGTCCAACCTGTACGACGAAGCCAGCGGCTTTTTTGGCGGCGGCAAGTTCAGCTTTGAAACCGGCGTGACCTATTCACGCTACGACACCCGCCAGCTGATTCTCAACGGTTTCCTCGCCCTGGACTCGATTTTCCTCGGCAACATCAACCTCGACCGGATCAAGGCCGACACCTGGACCCTCGACCTGACGGGACGCTACAACTTTGACAACCGCTGGCAGTTCGACCTGAACGTGCCGGTGGTCTACCGTGAATCGACCTATCAGTCCGGCGGCGGCAACGGCGGCGCCTCAAACGTCACCACCGAACAGGACGTAAGCCGCGATCCGACTATCGGCGACGTCAACTTCGGCATTGCGTACAAGTTCCTGGACGAGTCGGTCAATACCCCGGACGCCGTGGTTTCCTTGCGGGTCAAGGCGCCTACGGGCAAGGACCCGTTCGGGATCAAGCTGCGCCAGACCGATGCCAACTCGAACCTGTTCGTGCCTGACACCCTGCCCACCGGCAACGGCGTCTGGTCGATCACCCCGGGCATCTCGCTGGTCAAGACGTTTGACCCGGCCGTGCTGTTTGGCAGCCTGTCCTACACCCATAACTTCGAGGAATCGTTCGACGACATCAGCTCGACCGTCAACCAGAAAAACCCGGGCAAGGTACGCATCGGCGACAGCTTCCAGATTGGCGCGGGTGTTGCCTTCGCTCTGAACGAGAAGATGAGTATGTCGTTCTCCGTCTCTGACCTGGTGCAACGCAAGAGCAAGCTGAAACAGGATGGCGGGGATTGGGAATCGGTGGTGTCCAGCGACGCCAACGCCGGTTACTTCAACGTCGGCATGACCATTGCGGCCACCGACAACCTGACCATCGTGCCCAACCTGTCCATCGGCATGACGGACGATGCCCCGGACTTCTCCTTCAGCCTGAAATTCCCGTACTACTTTTAAACAGCAACATCATGAAAAGGCCCGCTGCGACTTGCATCGCAGCGGGCCTTTTCAGCTTCCTGTCTTCAGGAAGCACCGCGCCCTAGCGGATCTGGTGCTTGTGCAGCAAACGGTAGAAGGTCGGCCGGGAAACCCCCAGCACTTTGGCCGCCACACTGAGATTGTCACTGTGCCGGTTCAATACGTCGCACAACGCCTGGCGTTCGGCGCGGGTCTTGTAGTCTTCAAGCGTGCCCATCGGTGCAGCGATCGACTGTTGGCTGATCAGCCCCAGGTCTCGGGCCTCGATCTGCCGTCCTTCGGCCAGTACCAGACCGCGGCGTACGCGGTTGGCCAGCTCGCGGACATTGCCCGGCCAATCGTGCTTGCCCATGGCGATCAGCGCGTCTTCGCTGAAACTGCGCGGACGACGGCCGGTTTCGTGGCTGTAGAAATGGGAGAAATGGTTGGCCAGCATCGACAGGTCGCCGTGGCGTTCGCGTAACGGCGCGGTGACTACTTGCAGCACATTGAGCCGGTAGTACAAGTCTTCACGAAAGCGTTTCTTCTCGATGGCAGCTTCGAGGTCGACGTGAGTCGCCGCCAGCACCCGCACATCCACCGGTATCGGCTGACTGCCGCCCACCCGTTCAATGTGTTTTTCCTGCAGAAAGCGCAACAGATTGGCTTGCAGTTCCAGCGGCAGATCGCCGATTTCATCGAGAAACAAGGTGCCGCCATTGGCTGCTTCAATACGCCCGACCTTGCGTTGATGCGCACCGGTGAACGCGCCTTTCTCGTGGCCGAACAGCTCGGACTGGATCAAGTGTTCGGGAATCGCTCCGCAGTTGATCGCCACAAACGGTTTGCTGTGGCGTTGCGACTGTCGGTGCAGGGTGCGGGCGACCAGTTCTTTACCGGTGCCGCTTTCGCCACGAATAAGCACTGGCGACTCGGTGGGCGCCAGTTTGCTCAGCAACTTGCGTAGCTCACGGATCGGTTTGCTGTCGCCGAGCAGCTCATGTTCCGGCTGATCCACGTGAATTGTGCCCTGACCGCGCAGGCGCGCCATGCCGAACGCGCGGCCGAGGGTGACCTGCACCCGTGACACGTCGAATGGCAAGGTATGGAAATCGAAAAACCATTCGCAGACGAAATCGCCGACGTTCTGCAAGCGCAGCACTTCCTGATTCAGCACGGCGATCCATTCGGTGCCGCTGCGGCTGATCAGCTCTTTGACGGCTTCGGGGCGTTCCAGGTGAAAAGGCTGTAACCGCAACAGGCCGACATCGCAGCTTCGATCGGCGGCATTTTCCAGGCTACAACTGTCGACGTCCCAACCCACGGCACGTAAACCCGGGAGCAATCGGTGACAGTCGTCGCACGGGTCGACGACCAATAAACGTCTTAATGCAGGCGCTTCGCTCATGACTGTTCCTTGGCGCCAAATTTTAGGAAATGATCGTAAAAACAGTCATTTGGCAAACCTGACTGTTACATTAGCAAGAATTTGACGGCGTCTTGTATCGATTGCTTATAGATGTACAAGTGAAGCAGTTATAAGAAGCCGGTTTATTAGTTAGCTATCGACTTGATTCTTTCGTCAGGCTTTCAAAACCTGTCTGAATATTGAGTGTATGAAAGAAAGTCGAAATTTCTTCAGATTCTGTGTGACCCGCCAGCGGGTTGCGTGCATCAGTACAAGTAACTCGCCGAACGGTAAGCCCAACCGACGGCACATCACTTGATTGGGCACTAATAGAGAGAAGACCCCATGACCGCCCCGCTCCGTATCAACGAAGCTCTTTTGATTGCCAACCGCGCATTTAAACCTTTTCAATGCGTCGCCTGGGCACCACAAGACGGCAATGGCGAACTGAGCCTGACCGTCATCGACCGCACCAACTCTCACATCGGTCGTACTCAGATTCCAAGCAGCGCCTACTCCGATCCGGCGCAACTTGAATACCTGCTGCAACAAGCCCGCGCCGAACTGAGCGAAGAAGGTTACGCGCTGCAATCGTGGTCGATGCCACACTGATATTTGCGGGCAATGCGGATGACGATCAAGTCATCCGCCCTATTCTGTAAGTTGCGAATCTTTTTCCAACTTCAGTCTCTTTGTACAACTTTCCTCAATACTTTCGCGCCTGAATGCTTGGCAGGCTTGCGACTGGTTCAAAAAGACACTGTTCTGGCACAGTGCGACCCTCCACCTGTTAGTTCTGTCAGTTGTACTTGCGCGTATTCAGGGATTGAATGTTCCGCTCATGCAGTTACCCGTTCCGCCTCCCGGAAATCGGTCGACTCGCAAGGAGAAGCATGCATGTCATCCCAGATCGCCATAGCGCTGCCGACGCTTGCGAATAACGCCGGACAACTCGACAAGGCCTTTTCCAGCAACGGTGTGGCGCAGGTCTACTTCTCCGGCAGTACGTCCAGCCTGACTCAGAGCGTGGCGCTCGATGGGCAAGGTCGGATTCTGGTCGCCGCCAAGGTGGGCACCGCTCAAGGCAGCCGTTTCGGTCTGGCCCGCCTGCTCGAAGACGGCTCGGCGGATCTGGAGTTCGGTTTTCAAGGCAGTGTGATCGGCCGGTTCGCTGCCGGTTTCGAAGCCACCGGCAGCAAGGTGCAGGTCTTGCCAGACGGGCGGATTCTGCTGGCGGGTCTGCACTACGAATCGGAACATCGCTCCCTGCCCGCCTTGGCTCTGTTCGATGCCCAGGGCCGCCCTGCCCCGGATTTCGGTGACAACGGCCGGAAAATTGTCCGCCTACCCGGCGACCTGTCCATGGGCACCCGCGATGCCTGGCTCCCGCCGGGCGTTCCGGGCGCCGAAGCCTGTGATTTCGCGGTGCAGCCCAACGGGCATATCCTGCTGATCGCCAACCATCACTTCGAACTGGCCGATCACGTCGGCATACTGATTCGCCTCAAACCCGACGGCCGCCTGGATCCCTCCTTCAACGGTCGCGGATTCGTCATGGTTCGCCACTTGCTGCTCAATACCTGGCTCGGCGGCCTGCTGTTGCAAGAAGACGGAAGAATCGTGGTGGCCGGCTCCATCGATTTCCCACAGGAAGGCCTGCTCGCCCGCTATCTGCCGGACGGGCAACTCGACGAACGCTTCGCAGTAGACGGTTTTCTGGCCTTCAAAGTCCACGGGCGCAGTGCGCTGGTCAATCAGGTCATCGAATCGGCAGAGCATCTGCATTGTTTTGGCAGCAGTCGCGATCCGATCCGATGCATGGCGCAGTCTGTTCACGGCAACGGTCGCCCCGACCTGCACTGCAACGGTGGTCAGCCACACCTGCTGGTAGTCGGCCCAAGCGGATGTCAGTGGAGCGCGGCACAAGTGATGCCGGACGAGCGCATCATCGCGGTCGGCGCGACGATCGGCGGGGTTGAAGCTGACTTTATCGTCGCCCGCTATCTGGCCAACGGCAGCCTTGATCGAAGCTTCGGTTCCGGTAATGGCTGGTTGCGTACGCGGCTGGGGCGCAGCCTCGATACCGCTACTTCAGTGGCGATTCAAACGAATGGCGAAATTCTGGTGGGCGGTTATACGCTGGATGGCAACCACCGTGCAGTGGTCGCACGTTATCTGAATCACTGATGCGAACCTTCCCACACTTGATCTTGCCCATCGCTTACGGCAACTTGCGCGCTTCTTAATACAAGGAGCAACCAATGTCCGGTTCGATGGCCCAGGCGTTCGCGCACAACTTTCTCGGGCATTCACCCCGCTGGTACAAGGCGTGCATCGTCGGGTTTCTGCTACTCAATGCGCTTGTGCTGTGGGCCGCAGGTCCCGTCGCCGCCGGATGGTTGCTGGTGATCGAGTTCATTTTCACCCTGGCAATGGCGCTCAAGTGCTACCCGCTGATGCCTGGCGGCTTGCTGTTGATCGAAGCGCTGCTGCTGAAAATGACCACGCCACAGGCGCTGTACGAAGAGCTGCAGCACAATTTCCCGGTGATTCTGCTGCTGATGTTCATGGTCGCCGGCATCTACTTCATGAAAGACCTGCTGCTGTTCCTGTTTTCGCGCCTGTTGCTGGGCGTGCGTTCGAAGGCGCTGCTGGCCCTGATGTTCTGCTTTTTGTCGGCGTTTCTCTCGGCGTTTCTCGACGCACTGACCGTGACCGCAGTGATCATCAGCGCCGCCGTGGGCTTCTATTCGGTTTATCACCGGGTGGCCTCCGGCAACGATCCGCGCCAGGACAGCGAATTCAGCGATGACCAGCATCTGCCCCAGCTGCATCATGAGGATCTGGAACAGTTTCGTGCCTTTCTGCGCAGCCTGTTGATGCACGGCGCCGTCGGCACTGCATTGGGCGGGGTCTGCACCCTGGTGGGCGAACCGCAGAACCTGCTGATCGGCCATGAAATGGGTTGGCACTTTGCCGAGTTTTTCCTGAAGGTCGCGCCGGTTTCCCTGCCGGTTCTGGTCGCGGGACTGGTGACCTGCCTGCTGCTGGAGAAACTGCGCTGGTTCGGCTACGGCACGCTGCTGCCGGACAACGTACGCGTCGTGCTGGCTAACTACGCCGCTGAAGACAACGCAGAGCGCACCCCGCGCCAACGCGCCGCCCTGCTGGTGCAAGGCTGCGCTGCGCTGATCCTGATTGCCGGGCTGGCGTTCCATATCGCTGAAGTCGGCTTGATCGGCCTGATGGTGATCGTGCTGATCACGGCTTTCACCGGCATCACCGACGAGCACCGACTGGGCAGCGCCTTCAAGGACGCCATGCCGTTCACCGCGCTCTTGGTGGTGTTCTTCGCCGTGGTGGCGGTGATTCACGACCAGCAACTGTTTGCGCCGCTGATCCAGTGGGTGCTGGCACTTCCGGCCGATCAGCAGCCGGGGATGCTGTACATCGCCAACGGTCTGCTGTCGGCGATCAGTGACAACGTGTTCGTTGCAACAATCTACATCACTGAAGTGAAACAGGCGTTCCTGTCCGGCCACATGAGCCGCGAACACTTCGAGACGCTGGCGATTGCGATCAACACCGGCACCAACCTGCCGAGCGTGGCGACGCCCAATGGTCAGGCAGCATTTCTGTTTCTGCTGACGTCGGCGATTGCACCGCTGGTGCGCTTGTCCTACGGGCGGATGGTGTGGATGGCGTTGCCCTACACCGTGGTGATGGGATTGCTCGGCTGGTACGCCGTGAGTTACTGGCTGTAGAAACAACAACGGGAGCCCTGGGGCTCCCGTTTTTTTATGCTTCGATCAGCGCGGCAAGAGGTACTTTTCGATGGCCTGCGCTACGCCATCCTCTGTGTTCGACCCCGTCACCACGTCGGCCTGACGCTTCACCGCGTCCTCGGCCTGCCCCATGGCAATCGACAACCCGGCAACATGGAACATCGCCGGATCATTGCCGCCATCGCCAATTGCAGCGGTCTGCGCCAGCGGCACGCCCAAATGCGCGGCCAAGGTTGCCAACGCAGCGCCCTTGTTGGCGTCCAGCGCCGTCACGTCAAGGTACACCGGTTGCGAGCGCGACACCTGTGCCAACCCTTCGACCTTCGGCAGCAACTGCGCCTCCAGTTCGATCAGCAGTTCAGTGTTGTTGCTGGTCGCCACAATCTTGTCGATACGTTCCAGATACGGCTCGAAGCTCTCCACCACCACCGGCGGATAACCGAGCCCGTGCTGCTCGCGCGGCACCATCGGCCCGTGCGGATCCTTGAGCAGCCAGTCGCCACCGCTGAACACCCAGATTTCGACATCCGGCTGATCGGCGAACAACGCCAGTGCAGTCAACGCTGCTGTGGCCGGCAGGTAATGCGCAACCAGAATGCTGCCATCCGGATTGACGATCGTGCCGCCATTGAACGCCGCGGTCGGCAGGTCGACGCCCAGCGCTTCGATCTGCTGCAACATGGCTTTGGGCGGACGCCCGGTGGCCAGGCTGAACAGCACGCCCGCCTCGCGCAGCGCACGAACGGCATCGATGGTGCGCTGGCTCAGACTGTGATCGGGCAGCAACAGCGTGCCGTCCATGTCACTCAACAGAAAACGGATCGGCTCGCTCATCCGAGACCATGCCAGACGCGACCATCGCGAGTCAGCAGATCATCGGCGGCTTTCGGCCCGTCTTCGCCAGCGGCGTAGCTCTGCACGCTCGCGTCCTGTTGCCAGGCGTCGAGGAACGGCTGCACCGCGCGCCAGCCGTTCTCGATATTGTCAGCGCGCTGGAACAGCGTCTGGTCACCGGTCAGGCAGTCGTAGATCAGGGTTTCGTAGCCGGTGGACGGCTGCATTTCGAAGAAGTCCTTGTAGGCGAAACCCAGCTCGATATTGGCCATGTTCAGCGCCGGCCCCGGCCGTTTGGCCAGCAGGTCGAACCACATGCCTTCGTTGGGCTGGATCTGGATACGCAGGTAGGTCGGCTGCAATTCGTCGACCTCGGTGTCCCGGAACTGCGCATACGGCGCCGGTTTGAAGCAGATGACGATCTCGGTGTCGCGCACGCTCATGCGTTTGCCGGTGCGCAGGTAGAACGGCACGCCGACCCAGCGCCAGTTGTCGATCATCACTTTGAGCGCCACGTAGGTTTCCGTGGTGCTGTCGGGCGAGACGTTGTTCTCGTCGCGGTAACCGGATACCGGTTTGCCAGCGACTTCACCGGCGCTGTATTGACCGCGCACCGAGTTTTCCCGTGCTTCCTCGGTGGTCCAAGGGCGGATCGCACCGACGACCTTGGCCTTCTCGCCGCGCACCGCATCGGCGCCGAACGCCGCCGGCGGTTCCATGGCGACCATGGCCAGCAACTGGAACAGGTGATTGGGCACCATGTCCCGCAGGGCGCCGGTGTGTTCGTAAAAACTGCCACGGGTTTCGACGCCGACGGTTTCGGCGGCGGTGATCTGCACGTGGTCGATGTAATGGTTGTTCCAGAACGCTTCGAACAGGCTGTTGGAGAACCGGCTGACCAGAATGTTCTGCACGGTTTCCTTGCCCAGATAGTGATCAATCCGGTAGATCTGCTTTTCCGACATGACCTTGAGCAGGCAGGCGTTCAACGCCTCGGCGGTTTGCAGGTCGGAGCCGAACGGTTTTTCGATCACCACCCTTCTGAAGGCTTCCGGGGTTTCTTCGAGCAATCCGGCGCTGCCGAGACGGCGCACCACTTCGCTGAAGAAACGTGGCGCGGTGGCCAGGTAGAACACCGCATTGCCAGTACCGCTGTCGGCGATTTTCGCCGCCAGGGCTGAATAGGTGCTGTCGTCCAGGAAATCGCCCTGGACGTAGCTGATGCCTTTGGCGAGCTTGGCCCACAAGGCCGGATCAAGCATCTGATCGCCCTTGCCGACCTTCGCTGCCACTTCGGTGCGGATGAAGTCTTCGAGCTTTCGCGCGAAGGCTTCATCGGTGATGGCGTTGTGATCAACGCCGACGATCCGCAGCCCCTCATTCAGCAGGCCGTCGCGACTCAGGTTGTACAGCGCCGGCATCAGCAGGCGCTTGACCAGATCACCGTGGGCGCCGAACAAAAACAGCGTGGTCGGTGGCGCGGGTTCTGCCTTGGATTTCCTGCGGATCGTATGGGTCATTTCTTCGGTGTCTCCACATGGCCGCCGAAGCCGAAGCGCTGGGCTGAAAGAATCTTGTCGCCGAAAGTGCCCTGACCGCGCGAGCGGTAGCGCGAGAACAGCGAGTTGGACAGCACCGGTACCGGCACCTTTTGTTCCATTGCCGCTTCGATGGTCCATTGACCTTCGCCGCTGTCGGCTACGGAGCCAGAGAAACCGTCGAGTTTCGGGTCGACCGCCAGGGCATCGGCGGTCAGGTCGAGCAGCCAGGACGACACCACGCTGCCACGACGCCAGACTTCGGCAATGTCAGCCACGTTCAGGTCGAAACGCTGGTCTTGCGGCAGAAGCTCGCTGGACTTGGTCTTGAGGATGTCGAAGCCTTCGGCGAACGCCGCCATCATCCCGTACTCGATCCCGTTGTGGATCATCTTGACGAAGTGACCGGCACCGGCGGGACCTGCGTGGATGTAGCCGTGCTCGGCACGGTGGTCATCGGACTTGCGGTCCTTGGTGCGCGGGATGTCACCCATGCCCGGCGCCAGCGCGGCGAACAGCGGGTCAAGACGCTTAACGGTCTCGGCATCGCCACCGATCATCATGCAGTAGCCGCGCTCCAGGCCCCAGACGCCGCCGGAGGTGCCGACGTCGATGTAGTGCAGGCCTTTCTCGGCCAGGGTCTTGGCGCGGCGGATGTCATCCTTGTAGTTGGTGTTGCCGCCATCGATGATGGTGTCGCCCGCCTCGAGCAGATTGCTCAGGGCTTCGATGGTGTCTTCAGTCGGTGCGCCGGCCGGCAGCATGACCCACACCGCGCGCGGCTTGGCCAGGCCTGCGACCAGTGCAGGCAGGTCGGCGACGCCGGTAGAGCCCTCGGCGGCCAGGGTGTCGACAAAGGCGGTATTGCGGTCGTAAACAACGGTGGTGTGACCGTTGAGCATCAGACGTCGCGCAATATTGCCGCCCATGCGGCCCAGTCCAATAATCCCGAGTTGCATGTGCTGATGCTCCTTACTACAAATAAAAGTGTGTCAAAGGTATAGCCCAACGCGACTAATGGAGGTTAGTCCAGAGCGTCGGGTTGAAGTTTCCGTGCATTGTGCCCGATCCAGACTGATAACGTCGGGAAACGTGTCGAAGACACAACGACCATGAAAAATAAAAAAGTTCCATTCACGAGCAAAAGAAATCAAAATCGGCGCCGATAGCAGGTCAAGGCCCGAAACCGGGGCTGATCTGCAGTTGAGACACGCCATTTGCGAGGTGAGCAATGGGCACAGTACATACAGCAATGCCGCCACAAACCCTGTACGTCACCATCCGTCGCGATGAATTGCGACAGTTGAAAGATGAACGCGATCAGCTCAAGCAGGAACTCGCGCAATTGCGCCTGCTGACCCAAGGCGCCGAGCCACAGCCCTTGCCGCGCGTACAGCGCTCGCCCCACGCCTGATCTCCCCGCCCGCTTCGGGAGCGGCCATTGCCGTTCCCGACATGCTGCACCTCCTGCCTGTTTCGGCAACTAACAAAGTTTTCACATTGGCTTGTTGATACTCCGGCGCATTCTGGCCGTGCGTGTCTGCGCATGGCCTCCGTTCGTCGGGTTCATACGCGGTTACATGAAGCGCCCGGCGGTGGATGTGACGACTGAGCTGGAGTGCTGAATGGCGGTGTTCAAACGCAGCAATACGACTGCGACAGGTTTCGACTGGGCCGGTTTTATCTGGCTGTTCGTGTTTTTCTGGTACTTCTCCGGTATCACCCAACTGCTGATCCAGTTGACGGGCACTTCAGGGTTCACGGGCTTTCGCCAGGCCTTCGTGATGAGCGCCGTGTGGCTCGCGCCGATGTTGTTGTTCCCCAAACGCACCCGTTTGCTCGCCGCGCTGATCGGCGTGGTGCTGTGGGCCTGCTCGATGGCCAGCCTGGGGTATTTCTTCATCTATCAGCAGGAATTCTCCCAGAGCGTCATCTTCATCATGTTCGAATCGAACGTGTCCGAAGCCGGCGAGTACATGACCCAGTACTTTGCCTGGTGGATGGTTCCGGCGTTCCTCGCACACACTGCGTTCGCGTACTTCCTGTGGACCCGCCTGCGTCCGGTGTACTTGCCCCGTGGCCGGGCACTCGTCGCCGCCATGGCGATTCTGGTGGCCGTGATCGGCTACCCGCTGGTCAAGCAGACAATGCGCACGGGCAGCCTTGCTGGCGGTTTCGAGAAATTCGAGACCCGCATCGAGCCGGCCGTGCCGTGGCAGATGGCCGTGGCGTACCACCGCTATCAGGACACCCTGGCCGACATGCAGGGCATGCTGCACAGCGCGAGCAAGATCCCGCCGCTGAAAAACCTCAAGGACTCGGGCGCCAACCAGCCGGCAACCCTGGTGCTGGTGATCGGCGAATCCACCAACCGCCAGCGCATGAGCCTCTACGGCTACCCGCGTAAAACCACGCCGGAGCTGGACAAGCTCAAGGATCAGCTGTCGATCTTCGACAACGTCATCACCCCGCGCCCTTACACGATTGAAGCGCTGCAACAGGTGCTGACCTTTGCCGACGAAGAAAACCCGGACCTGTACCTGTCCACGCCGTCGCTGGTCAGCATGATGAAACAGGCCGGCTACAAGACGTTCTGGATCACCAACCAGCAGACCATGACCAAACGCAACACCATGCTCACGACCTTCTCCGAACAGGCCGACGAGCAGGTGTACCTGAACAACAACCGCAACCAGAACGCCGCCCAGTACGACGGCGACGTGATCGAGCCGTTCAACAAGGCCCTGGCCGACGCGGCGCCGCGCAAGTTGATCGTCGTGCACCTGCTCGGTACGCACATGAGCTACCAGTACCGTTATCCGCCGAGCTTCGACAAGTTCCAGGACCGCAACGACGTTCCGACCGGTGTGCGTGACGATCAGGTTCCGACCTACAACAGCTACGACAACGCGGTGCTGTACAACGATTTCGTGGTCTCGAGCCTGATCAAGGACTACGCCAAATCCGATCCGAACGGCTTTTTGCTGTACCTCTCCGACCACGGTGAAGACGTGTTCGACTCGGTCGGCCACAGCACCTTGGGTCGCAACGAAAACAAGCCGACCGCACCGATGTACACCATTCCGTTCATGGCCTGGGCGTCGCCGAAGTGGCGTGAAAACCACGACTGGAGTTTCGCCGGGGATCTGAGCCGCCCTTACAGCAGCTCGCACCTGATCCACACCTGGGCGGACCTGGCCGGTTTGAGTTTCGATGAACTGGATCGCACCAAGAGCGTGGTCAGCGACAGCTTCAAGCCGCGTCCGCTGTTGATCGGCAACCCTTACGAACGCGAACAGCGGGCTCTGATCGACTTCAGCCTGATGAAGCCGAAGAAACCCGCCACTGCGACCACGGAAGTGGTTCTGCAACAGTAACGAAAAGGGCCGGAAACGGCCCTTTTTGACATTTACAGCCGCACTGCCCCCTCCTTCCTTACGACCAGCACGCGTCATTCACGCGTGCAGCGTTCGTCCGATACGCCGTGGAAACACCCTGTAAAACCTACACTGAACGAGCGTTAACCTCTTGTTAATGCCCTCGACGGACACTGCGCCCCGAGGCCCTGATTCATGGACGAACGGCTCCGACATTTTTCGTAGGAGGCACCATGAAAACCACGACTGCAATTCTTGCAGGCCTGCTTACCCTCGCATCCGCCAGCGCATTCGCCGAAGGCGGCGCCGAGCGCATGAGACATTACTGGGCCAATTTCCCGGTTCATTCCGCACAGAGCCAGCAGGCTGAGGCGAAGACCAATAAACTCAAGGTTCCGGACGACCAGACCGCCCAGGTCACCGAGTCCTATCGCCCTTGAGCGAACGCTTTACCGATGGACCTGCGATGGCTCCGCTCTGGCCCCGCAGATGACAGTTGGGCGCCCTGTTCGGGCGCCTTTTTTTATGCCTGCAGATCCTTGATCCAGAACAGCATGCGCCCGTGACTGGGGTCGAACATGCCCGGCGCGAAGCCGAACTTGGCGTAGGAGTTTTGCGCCACGGCATTGCCTTCAAGTACTTCCAGAGTGATCTTGCAGCAACCGCGCTGACGGGCTATTTCCTCGACCTTGCGCAGCATTTTCTGGCTCAACCCCAGACCGCGAAACTTGGTCACCACCGACACGTCATGCACGTTGACCAGCGGCTTGCAGGCAAACGTGGAAAACCCTTCAAAGCAGTTCACCAGCCCCGCCGGCTCGCCACCGACAAAGGCCAGGACGCTGAACGCGTGGGGCCGCTTGGCCAGTTCGGCGGGCAGTTGCTGCAACAGTTCGGGGGCAATGGGATGGCCGCCGCCCATCGGGTCTTCGGCGTAATGATTGAGCACCACACCGATGGCCTCGGCATGCACCGGGTTGGTGTAACTGGCTTGAAGCACAAGAATTTCTGCGGAATCCATTTCCTTCCTCGATCGCACGGGGCCCCGGCGCGTTTGATACGCACTGATAGGCTCGGCGACCTTAGCGCGAGGCAGGCCCCGGCCACAACCCGACGTATTCAGTGGCCCCAGATGAGTTCTTCAGTCCAGCCCAGCTCGGCGAAATCCTCGGCTCGCAGACCGGACTCGCCGGCACAGAAAAACTCGTCCAGTTGCGGCGGTTTCACCGAGGTGCCACTGAGCATCGCGTGGACCTGGCCACGATGATGGATCTGATGCTCGAAAAGGTGGGAAATCATCCGCAGCCGACTGTCGTGCTGCGGCGTGTCGCGGGCGATCGTGACGATGCGCCCCAGATCGGCATCGCGCAGTTGCTCGCAGTAGGCGATCAGCCGACGGTCGACATGGGCCTGCTCACGGCGCAGGGCCTGCGCCTCGGTGAAGGGCTCGTCAGCGTTGAAGAACACGTAGCAATCGGGATGCGGTTCGTCACCGCGCAACTCGCGCTCCAGCGCATCGACGTAGAACCAGTCGCAGGTCAGGATGTGATTGAGGGTCAGGCGGATGCTCGGGAAGAAACTCACCCGTGGCGCTGCCAGCTGCGCATCATCGAGCTGGCTCCAGGCCTTGGCCAGTCGATGGTTGGCCCAAGCGTTCTGATAAGCCATGGTCAGCAAATGGTGGGACAGTGGCTGAGTCATGTCGCGCCCTCCGTGTTTCAGGTTTCGGCGAAGCGTTGCAGCTGCATCTCCTGCAAGCGGCTGAGGGTCCGGCGGAACGGGAATTCCAGGTAGCCTTCGGTGTAAAGCGCGTCCATCGGCACTTCCGCCTCAATGTACAGCGGCACCTTGCGGTCGTAGCACTCGTCGACCAGCGCGATGAACCGGCGCACGCCGTCATCATGCACCGACAACTGCGGCAATTCGCGATCGCCGGCCACTACCCGTTCCGCGCCGTCCTCGGTGCCACGGGCAATCCGCCCTTCGCGTTTTTTCGCGCTGAGGTTCGGCACCTCGCTCAACAGGATAGTCCGGTAGGTGTCGCACAGCGCGATGAAGTCCATGGCAGCGAACGGTTGTTCGCACAGGTCGGCATAGCGGCACCACAGCACCGAATCGTTGGCCTGTACCACGTTCAGGGCGCGGTAACCGACCGGCACTGGTTCGGTGCTGACGGGTTGCCCGGCGGCCAAGGCGTCGAACACTTGGCTTAGCTCGCTACCCTGCCCCGCAGAGGCGACCCAATAGCGTTGTTCGACAGCACCGGGATGCAAGCGGTGATCTTCGGCGCCATTCACCGCGACCACTTGCATGTGCTGCTTGATCGCGGTGATTGCCGGCAGGAAGCGATCGCGGCTGAAGCCGTCGGCATACAGCTGATCCGGCGGCAGGTTGGAGGTGCAGACCACCACCACACCTTCATCGAACATCACCTGAAACAGTCGTCCGAGAATGATCGCGTCACCGATGTCATTGACGAACAGTTCATCGAAACACAGCACCCGCACCTCGACCGCCAACTCACGAGCCAGGGCCCTCAATGGATCGGCGATCCCGGTCAGTTGAAAGGAACGCTGGTGCACCCAGCCCATGAAGTGATGAAAGTGCTGCCGCCGCGCCGGCACCCGCAGGCTTTGGTGGAATTGATCCATCAGCCAGGTCTTGCCGCGCCCGACCGGGCCCCACAGGTAAACGCCGGTGACCGAACGGGCACCGGCGTGCAGGGCTTCATGGCATTTTTGCAAGGACCAGACCGCGTGTTCCTGGGCTTCATCCTGGATGAAGCCCTTGTGGTCGACGGCGTATTGCCAGGCGCTCAAAGGGGAGTCGAAAGTCATGCGCGGCAGTATGCCACGATGGCTACAGGGAAATATCCAGCCGAGCGATTTTGCCCTGTTCGTTGAGCCGGAACGTGTAGCGCAGCTCCAGCGGACTGCCGGGGAACGTTCCGGAGATCAGCCCTTGCACCAGCACCTTGCCGGTGCGCTGCTGGACGCCGAGTACTTCGACCCGTGGCTGATAGCGCTGGGCGGTGTCTTGCATCCAGTCGGCGATGGCCTGCGGGCCGACCTGATGATGGCCTTCATCGAACACATGGGCATCCTCGGCAAAAAAACTGCCGACCCGGGACGTATCGCGAGCATTGGCGGCGTTGATGTATTCAACGATGGCCGGGGCGAGGATCGAGGTGGGGTGGAACATGATTACAGCTCCTTTTTTCGGGTTCTGTCGCCATCCTAGAACAGCCCTGCGTCAATTCCTGTCAGGAGTGAAACGGCCATTTTCGTCCAGTTGCATCTGCCGCTGCCAGGTGCGCAACAGGTCGCTGCGCCGCCCCGGATAGCGCTCGCCCTGCAGGCTCGCCGCGGCAATCCGGTCGGTGCGAAAGGTGCGATAGGCGCCGCGCAATTCACACCACGCCACGATGATCCGCACCTCATTGAGAAAACCCAGCGCCAGCGGCCAGATCAAGCGCTGGCTCTGCACCTGCTGCGCATCGGCGTAATCGATGTGCAGCTTGGACTGATCGCGGATCGCGTGACGGAAAACGTTCAACGGCACCGCGTTTTGCGGAAAACCGTAACCCGGCGGCCCGGGCATGACGGTCGGGTTGCGCAGCGCTTCCTGGGCCTGCGGGTCCAGCACCGCAGCGATTTTCGCCAGCGCATCCGCCGCAGCCTTGCTCAGCACCTCGTCGCCACGCTGATCGACATAACGCAGGCCCAGCACGATGGCTTCGGTCTCGTCGGCGTTGAGCATCAGCGGCGGCAGAAACAGACCGCTGCGCAATACGTAACCGATGCCCGCCTCGCCATGGATCGGCGCGCCGAGTGCGATCAGTTCGGCGATGTCGCGATAGAGCGTGCGTTCGGAGATTTCCAGCTCGCAGGCCAGCGTCGCCGCGGTCACCGGGCGCTTCTTGCCACGCAGCACTTGCAACAGGGTCAACAGGCGTGTGGTTCGCGACACGGTGTGAGGCTCCGGGCAAAAATTTGCCGGAGCTTAGCAGAGCCTGGTGTCAGAAATTGTCAGGAGCTTTCACCAGGCTCGGAGGTGATCACGCGTCGACTTTGTGCCGGGCCGCGTACAGGCAAAGCATCTCCATGGCCAGGGTTGCCGCCGCCAGCGACGTCACGTCCGCGTGGTCATAGGCCGGGGCCACTTCCACCACGTCCATGCCCACCAGATTGATCCCGCGCAGGCCGCCAAGGATCTCCAGCGCCTGCACCGTGCTCAACCCGCCGCACACCGGGGTCCCGGTGCCCGGTGCGAAAGCCGGATCGAGGCAATCGATGTCGAACGTCAGGTACACCGGGTTATCCCCGACTCGCGCACGAATCGCCTCGACGATCGCTTCGCAGCCGCGCCGATGCACTTGCCGCGCGTCCAGCACCTGAAAGCCCTGATGATCGTCGTTGGTGGTGCGCAAACCGATCTGCACCGAACGCGCCGGATCCACCAGCCCTTCCCGCGCGGCGTGCCAGAACATGGTGCCGTGATCGACCCGCTTGCCACCCTCGTCCGGCCAGGTGTCGCTGTGTGCATCGAAGTGGATCAGCGACAGCGTGCCGTGCTTGCGCGCATGGGCCTTGAGCAGCGGGTAACTGATGAAGTGGTCGCCACCAAAGGTGAGCATGGCGCTGCCGGAGCTGAGGATGTGCTCGGCGTGAGCCTCGATGCTTTCCGGAATGGTGTGCGGCGAGCCGTAATCGAAGTCGCAATCGCCGTAATCGATCACCGCCAGATGATCGAACGGGTCGAACGCCCACGGCCAGTGCCGTTCCCAGGCAATCCCGGTGGACGCCGCACGAATTCCGCGCGGCCCGAAACGCGCGCCGGGACGGTTGCTGGTAGCGGTGTCGAACGGCACACCGCTGACCGCCACGTCCACGCCGCGCAGGTCGCGGCTGTAGCGCCGGCGCATGAAACTGGTGATCCCGGCGTAGGTGCTTTCGGCGGCGGTGCCGAAAAGGCTGTCACGGGTCAGGGCCTGATCGTTTTGCATGGGCACGTCCATCGGTGTGTTCCTGTTGTTATGAAGGGCTATTGGCGGCTACGGAAAGTGGTCCACAAGCGCGTGCGCTGACGCATGTCCTTGAGGCTCATGCTGTGGTCGGCGTACAGCCGCTCGCGCACTTCGGGTTTCGGGAAAATGTCCGGATCGTTGCGCACCGCTTCGTCCACAAGCGGCGTGGCGGCCTGGTTGGCGGTGGCGAAGAACAGCGTATTGGTCAGCGCCGCCACGGATTCGGGGCGCAACATGAATTCGATGAAGGTGCGTGCGGCTTCGGGGTGCGGCGCGTCTTTGGGGATGGCGAGGTTGTCCTGCCACACCAGCGTGCCTTCCTTGGGAATCCGGTAAGCGACCTCAAACGGCTTGTTGGCCTTGCGCGCCTGATCGGCGGCCATGCTCGCGTCACCGTTGTAGGTCAGCGCCAGGCAGACGCTGCCGTTGGCCAGATCGTTGATCTGCCGGCCGGTGGCGACGTACAGCACCGAGGGTTGCAACTTCTGCAACAAGACCTCGGCGGCGGCCAGATCGGTCTTGTCGGTGCTGTAGGGATCTTTACCGAGATAGTGCAGCGCCAGGCCGATCACTTCCTGAGGCGAGTCGAGAATCGCAATCCCGCAATCCTTGAGTTTGCTGGCATATTCCGGCTTGAACAGCAGATCGAGGCTGTTGAGCGGCACGTCCGGCAGCCGCTTTTGGACTGCCTCGACGTTCATGCCCAGGCCGAGGGTGCCCCAGGTGTAAGGCACGCCGTAGCGGTTGCCGGGATCGACCGCCGTCAGTTTTCCCAGCAGATCCGGATCGAGATTGGCGTAGCCCTTGAGCCCTTCGTGAGGGATTTCCTTCAGCGCGCCGGCGGCCAAACCACGGGCCAACACGCTGGACGATGGCACCACCACGTCATAGCCACTGCCGCCCGTAAGCAGCTTGGTTTCCAGCACCTCGGAGGTATCAAAAGTGTCGTAGCGCACGTGGATGCCGGTTTCCTTTTCGAAGCGCTGCAAGGTTTCAGGCGCCACGTAATCGGCCCAGCTGTAGAGATTGAGGGTTTTCTCTTCGGCCTGGGCGGCGATGGAGACGGTAAGCAACAAAGCGGGCAAACACAGCTTGAAGACGGGAGCCATGACGAACACCTGACCGAAGGAAGTGGTGGCAGGATGCGCCGTCGGATACATTCGAGAAATATCAAGTTTGTTAACCTGACTTTATCCCGGAGTAATGTGATGCTCGGTCAGCTCCACGATGTCGATCTTCAGCTTCTGCGGCTGTTTCTCGGCGTGGTCGAATCCAATGGTTTCAGTGCTGCTCAAGGTGAACTGGGCCTGAGCCAGTCGAGCATCAGCCAGCAAATGGCCAAGCTTGAAACCCGTCTCGGCTATCGGGTGTGCAACCGTGGCAAGGCCGGTTTCAGCCTGACGCCCAAGGGCGAACAGCTGTTGATTGCCGCCCGGGCGCTGTTCGATTCGATCGAAACCTTCCGCCATCAATCCAACGGCGTCGCCGGACGATTGATCGGTGAAGTGCGGCTGGGTCTGTCGGAAGCGGTCGATCAGTCGGTGCTGCAACGGGTGGCGGATGCGATCCGGCGGTTTCGCGAGCGGGACGAATCAGTGCGCATCGAACTGATCAGCGCCATGCCCGGCGAAATGGAGCGTCTGTTGCTGCAACAGCGGCTGGACCTGGCCATCGGTTATTTCTCCCAGGTGCAGAGCGCGTTCGACTATCGCGAGCTGTTCAGCGAAACCCAGCATCTGTATTGCGCCCCCGGTCATCCGCTGTTTACCGACGATGCTCCCGATGACGCCGCGTTGCTGGCCTGCGACCGGGTCGATCACCCCTACCGGTTCCTGCGCAGTGACGAGCCGTTTCAGGGCAAGGTCTGCTCGGCGCGCTCGGAACAGGTCGAAGGCACCCTCGCCTTCATTCTCTCCGGCAAGCACGTCGGTTATCTGCCCAACCATTACGCCCGCCAATGGCAGGAAAAGGGCCTGCTGCGACCGGTGCGCGAAGGCGAGTTGAGCTTTGACGTGGCGTTCCATCTGGCCCGCCATCGGGCGCAGGTGCCCGGCGATGCACAGAAGGCTTTTGAAGAAGATCTGCTGTCAGCCTTTGGTCGAACCTGATCATTTTTTGGAACGCGGAGCGTCCCCGGCTGCATTCCCACGCAGAGCGTGGGAACGATCATGCGTTGCCCTCGCCCCTCGCTTACGGCATCCTGCGCACCCATTTTCCGACCCGGCCCCGCATTGCGGCACGCAAACCACCATGACCGTCTCTGAAAAAGCCCCGCGCAACAACGATCTGATCTACGGCCTCAACGACCGTCCGCACTTCACCGCAACGGTGTTTGCCGCCCTGCAACACGTGCTGGCCAGCTTCGTCGGCATCATCACCCCGACCCTGATCATGGGCGGTGCCCTCGGCCTGCAAAGTGAAATCCCGTACCTGATCAGCATGGCGCTGTTCGTTTCGGGCCTCGGCACCTTCGTTCAGGCCAAGCGCTTCGGCCCGGTCGGTTCGGGGCTGCTGTGCCTGCAAGGCACCAGTTTTTCCTTTATCAGCGTGATTCTCAGCGCCGGTTTCATGGTCAAGGCCCGGGGCGGCGGCACCGATGAAATCCTCTCGACGATCTTCGGCGTGTGCTTCTTTGCCGCGTTTATCGAAGTGGTACTGAGCCAGTTTATCGGCAAGTTGCGCATGCTGATCACCCCGGTGGTTACCGGCACCATCATCACCCTGATGGGCCTGTCGCTGATCAAAGTGGCGATGACCGACATTGCCGGCGGCTTCGGCGCGGCGGACCTGGGCGCGGCCAGCCATGTATTCCTGGCAGCGCTGGTGCTGGGCACCATCGTGGTGTTGAACCGGGTTGATGTGCCATTCCTGCGCCTGGGGGCGATTGTCATCGGCCTGACCCTCGGCTACGTGGTGGCGTGGCTGATGGGCACCGTGGATTTCGCCAATCTGCCGCAAGTGCCGGTGGTCAGCGTGCCGGTGCCGTTCAAATACGGTTTCAACTTCGACTGGGTGGCGTTCGTGCCGGTGGCGGTGATTTTCCTGGTGTCGCCGCTGGAAGCGGCCGGTGACCTGACTGCCAACTCGATGATTTCCCGGCAACCGGTCAAGGGCCCGCTGTACATCCGCCGAATCAAGTCCGGGCTGCTCGCCGATGGCCTCAACTCGGCCATGGCGGCGGTTTTCAACAGCATGCCGATGGTGACTTTCGCCCAGAACAACGGGGTGATCCAGCTCACCGGCGTCGCCAGCCGTTACGTGGCGTTCTTCATCGCCGGCCTGCTGGTGTTGCTGGGGCTATTCCCGATGATCGGCGCGGTGCTGCAACTGATGCCGAAACCGGTGCTCGGCGGCGCAGAGCTGGTGATGTTCGGCACCGTAGCCGTGGCCGGGATCAAGATCCTCGCCGAGGCCGGCCTGCATCGGCGCAACATGCTGATCGTGGCGATTTCAGTCGGCATGGGCCTGGGCATCGCCGCCGTGCCGGAAGTGCTGCGCGAACTGCCGCAGGCGCTGCGCAACATCTTCGAATCGCCGATTACCGTCGGTGCACTGTGTGCCATCGTGCTGAATATCTTCCTGCCGGAAGAATTCATCGAACTGGAAGAAGATGACTTCGACCCGGAAGCCTCTATCCTTCAGGTCATGGAAAACCCCGACCTGCCGGCCAAAGCTGAACCCGCATCAACGGCCGCTGTCGCACAGTTGAACCGTTGATCCTGTCCGCTCGATGAAAAAAGGGCTGATACCGGCGACGGTTCAGCCCTTTTTCAATGAGAGAGCATCAATGCGCCGCCTCCATGCCGTCATCCTGTCCCTGCTTCTGCTCTCCCTCAGCGCCTGCGCGCTGTTTCCCAACCGCGACCCGGTGAACATCAACGTGGTCGGCCTCGAACCGCTGCCGAGCCAGGATCTGGAAGTGCGCTTCGCGATCAAGCTGCGGGTGCAGAACCCCAACGAAACGCCCATCGACTACAACGGCATCGCGCTGGATCTGGAGGTCAACGGCCACTCCCTGGCGTCGGGGGTTAGCGATCAGAGCGGCTCTATTCCACGGTTCTCCGAAACCATCGTCAGCGTCCCGGTGAGCATTTCCGCGTTCTCGGTGCTGCGCCAGACCTTGGGCCTGAGCCAGACGCAAACCCTCGACAACCTGCCCTATGTGCTGCGCGGCAAACTTGCGGGCGGGTTGTTTGGCACGATGCGTTTTGTCGACACCGGCAAGCTGAGTCTGCCGAGAGCCAGTGCCGCAACCTGGTAAAGATGCGGTAGCCTGCAGCGTTTACTATCAGAAACATGGAAGCCGCAGGTTTATGGAAGACATCCCCACGCTGTACACCGAACGACTGATCTTGCGTCCGCTTGAACTGGCGGACGCCGAGGCCATCCAGCAGCAATTCCCCCACTGGGAAGTGGTGCGTTATCTGAACATCTTCGTGCCCTGGCCTTATCCGGACGACGGCGCCCTCACCTACCTGCGTGACATTGCGCTGCCTGCCATTGCGGCAGACAAAGAGTGGCACTGGACGATTCGCCTAAAATCGGCGCCAGAGCAATTGATCGGCAACATCAGCCTGATGGACGAGCCGGACAACCACCGTGGGTTCTGGCTCGCCCCGGCCTGGCAGGGTCAGGGCTTCATGACCGAAGCCAGCGAAGCCGTGACCCGGTACTGGTTCGAAACCCTCGATCAACTGTTGATGCGCGTGCCGAAAGCCGCACCGAACCTTGGTTCGCGAAAGCTCTCGGAGCGCAACGGCATGCGCTTGATCCGCACGGACGAGGATGACTTTGTCGGCGGTCGCTTCCCGCGGGAGATCTGGGAAATCACCCGCGAAGAATGGCGGCGCCGACAATCCGTCAAACCGTGAAACGCACGCCCGGTTTAGCCCGCTCGTCGACGCTTAACTCGAACACATCCGGCCGCGCATAGTGGCCGACCACGTCGTAGTCGTAGCGGGCGCGCACCAGTTCTGCGGTATCGATTTCGGCGGTGAGCAGTCCGGCCTCGCCGCGCAACGGCCCGGCCAGCACGTCGCCCATCGGCCCGACGATCACGCTGCCGCCGGCGATCAGCGGTCGATCCCCCGGCCAGTTGGCAACTTCCACCCCCAGTTCATTCGGCGAGGCCTGGACCTGACAGGCGCTGACCACAAAACAGCGCCCTTCATGGGCGATGTGGCGCATGCTGACCTGCCACATCTCGCGCTCATCCACAGTCGGCGCGCACCAGACCTCGATGCCCTTGGCATACATCGCCGTGCGCATCAGCGGCATCATGTTTTCCCAGCAGATCACGGCGCCGAGCTTGCCGACCTGAGTGTCGAGCACCGGCAGCGTCGAACCGTCGCCCTTGCCCCAGATCAGCCGTTCGGTGCCGGTAGGCATCAGCTTGCGGTGTTTGGCCACGAGTCCTGCCTGCGGGTCGAAATACAGCGCGGTGCAGTGCAAGGTGCTGCCGGCCCGTTCGATCACGCCGATCACCAGATTGGCCCCGGTGCGTGCCGACAGACCGGCCAGCGCTTCGGTTTCCGCACCGGGCACATCGATAGCGTTGGCGAAGTAACGGGCGTAGGCCTCACGGCCTTCGGGCAAGCGATAACCCAATTGCGTGCCGAAGCCCTCGCCCTTCGGGTAACCGCCGAGCAACGCTTCGGGCATCACCACCAACGCGGCGCCGGATTCGATGATCGCGGTTTCCCAGCTCAGGATCTGTTCCAGGGTCTCAGCCTTGCCACCGGGCAAGGCGCCGATCTGCAGGGCGGCAACGATTGATTTGGGCATGGCGGTCACTCCGTGAAGTTCAGGTGTTGCTCATTCTCCGGCGCCACGGGATCATGAATAAAGACCGATCCACTGCTGAATGATATGAGCCAAATGAATATCGCGACCGTCGACCTCAACCTGCTGAAAGTCTTCGAAGCGCTGCATGAAGAGTCCAGCGCCAGCCGCGCGGCGTTGCGCCTGGGCGTGACCCAGTCGGCGGTCAGCGCGGCCTTACGGCGGTTGCGCGAGGTGTATGGCGATCAATTGTTCGTGCGCACCGGCCGGGGACTGGCGCCGACGCTCAAGGCCAACCAGTTGAAACCAGTGGTCAGCGATGCGCTGAATAAATGTCGGCAAAGCCTGGCCATGGTCGACCCGACCGCCAATCATTACGAAGGACGCTCGGTCACTGTGGGCCTTTCGGATGACTTCGAGATCGCTTACGGCCGGCGGCTGATCGAGGAAATCGCCCGCCGCGCGCCGAAACTGCGGCTGATCTTCCGCCAGACCCACAGCCAGATCGTCGCCCGGGCACTGATGGAACGCAGCATCGACTTGGCAATTACCGCCGGCGGGTTCGCCGAGCGGCTGCTCAGCCGTCAGGTGTTGGGTGAAGGGGGTTACGCGTGTCTGGTGGATCCGGCGAGCCTTGCGCCGGGCCAGCAGCAGATCGATCTGGAGGAATTCGTCACTCGCGAGCACCTGCTGGTGTCGTCGGGCGGTTTTATCGGGATCACCGATGAAGGGCTGGCGGCGCTGGGCCGCAGTCGCCGGGTCTGCGCCTCGACCACGCATTTCGCGGCATTACCGCACCTGCTCAAGGGCAGCGATGCGGTGGCGACCATTCCGACCCACGCCGCGCAGGCCATTGCTTCAATGAGCGGGCTGGCCCTGCTGCCCTGCCCGCTGGCGCTGCCGCGCTACCCGATCGAACTGGGCTGGCGCACCAGCACCCAGATCGATCCGGTGGTGCTGACGGTGCGCGAAGCGATTGGCGCCAGTTTCAGGGCCGAGTGATTACTTGTTGGCCGCCATCAGGCGATTGACTTCACTGCGCACCATGTTGGCGAATTCCGGAGGCGACATGCCGTCCAGTTCAGCGCGAACGAACTCGGCCCATTTGCCCTTGCGCTTGGAGCGCTCGCCGAACAACCGCGCGGCTTCGCCCTTGGCTTTGCCCAGATTGTTCTGCCAGAGTTCGAACAGTCGGGATTTTTCATCTTCCAGCGCGGCGCGCTCTGCGAGGGATTTGTCGGCCAGATTGAAACTCATCGGGAATTACCTGCTGCATGAAATGGCGACATCTTACACTCTGGACGGAAACCTCTGACGCTGGTTTTTGCTCCGGATGGAAAATCGCTGCAACTTTTCAAGTCGCGCCACACTCCATTGTTCACTGTCCATTCACCTGCAAGGAGTCACCCAATGGCCCGCAAAAGCGCCGTTCAAGCCGCTGAAGACCAAATCAAGGATCAAGCGTTCAGCGAACTTCAGGCTCTGATCGAAGAGTCGGACAAACTGCTCAAGAGCAGTGCTTCACTGGTCGGCGAGGAAGCGGAAACCCTGCGCGGACAAATCGCCCTGAAATTGCAGCAGGCACTGGATTCGGTATCCAGTGTGCGTGACCGCACCAAACCGGCGGTCGACGCTACCGAGAGCTACATCGGCGGCCACCCGTGGCAGACCGTGGCGATTTCCGCCGGGTTCGGTCTGGTGGTCGGATTGCTGCTCGGTCGCCGCTGAGCGCGAACAAAAAAGGCGAGCCCTCGGGCTCGCCTTTTTCATGCCCGGCACACACTCATTCGCCGGCCAGTTCACGCAACTGCGACAGGGTCTGTTGATCCAGTTCGATTCCTTTGGCCAGTGACTTGGCCCGCTGCAAATGCCGCCGATCACCCGGCAAGCGCTTGAGCCCCACGCTGTGCATCTGCCGCACAAGTTCCTGACTGCGTTCGGCAAAGCTTTGCCCGGCAGTCTTGCTTGGGTCGATCACGATCAGCAACTGACCGGTCCACGGGGTCTTGGCCCCCGGATGGTTCTTCCAGTCGAACTCGAACGAGAAATTGCCGCCGGTCAGCGCGGCGGCCAGCAGCTCGACCATCATCGACAGCGCCGAGCCTTTGTGCCCGCCAAACGGCAGCAATGCGCCGCCTTCCAGAATCGCTTTCGGGTCGCAGGTCGGCTGGCCGAGGCTGTCGACACCCATGCCCGCCGGCAGCTTCTCGCCCTTGCGCGCGGCGATCTGCACGTCGCCATGGGCGATGGCGCTGGTGGCCAGGTCGAACACGATCGGCGCACCGTCAGCCCGTGGCGCGGCAAAGGCAATCGGGTTGGTGCCGAACAATGGCCGGTCGGCACCGTGGGGCACCACGCAGGTCATGCTGTTGACGACGCTCAACGCTACCAGGCCTTCATCGGCGAAAGGCTCGACGTCCGGCCACAGCGCGGCAAAGTGATGGGAATTGCGGATCGCCAACACCGCGATCCCGGCACTGCGGGCCTTTTCCACCAGCAGCGCACGTGCCGCCGCCAGCGCAGGCTGGGCAAAACCGTTGCCGGCATCGACGCTGACGAATCCTGAAGCCACATCCTCGACTTTCGGAACAGCCTTGCCGTTGACCCAGCCGCTGTTGAGCGTCGAGACATAACCGGGGATCCGGAATACGCCGTGACTGTGCGCACCGTCTCGCTCGGCATTCGCGCAATTGGCGGCTAGCGTTCTGGCGACTTCGGCGGAGGTGCCGTGACGGGTGAAAATCCTTTCCAGCAATTGAGTCAGCTCGTCCAGGGATACCGTGGACGAGACCGCATGATCGTGTGGCGCAGACATCTGAAGCTCCAGAGTAATTATTGGAGGGAACAACAGCGAACGAACAACCCGCCTGAGGATTAACCATGGCCGGCCGGTTGCCTGTCAACCCCGCAATATTTATCTACCACCCTCGCCTCCGTCACCCGCCCTAGCCTTGCGTCTCGACCCACCCGCGTGCGCCAGCGCACGCTCCCGAGAGACTCGACAATGTCTGCCCCCATCAAACCCTTGTTGTTCCCCGAAGTCTTTGATTCCCCCGGACTCTGGACCGAGCTGGGCAAGGCCCATGGCCTGTCGGAGCACGAATTCAGATGGCTCGCCCATGCAAAGCTGTCCACCCATGCCTTGCGCAGCCAGCAGACCCCGGCCATGCGCGCCGAGCACATCCTGCTCAATGTTGGCAAGGGAATGCCGCTGCCGTTGCCGGGTGCGTTCGTTCTCGGCGAGACGCCCGTCAATAAAGCCCAGATCCTGTACACCGTGTATGACGGCCTCAAGAAGTACCCTGACCGCGCCGACTTGAAACAACAGTTGGAGCGGCGACTGAACAATCCTGACGACCAGGCCAATCTGTTTGCGTTCCTGTCGTTGCCGCAACGCAAGCGGCTGTTCGATGCCGAAAACATAACGGTGTCGTTCAGCCTCATCGAAGGTGATGTATTCGATGAAACCACCGTGGCCATCCAACAGGCGCAAGTTCTGAATACGCAGGCCATGCGTGCGGAGCTGGAGCAGTTGCCGACGCTCAATCACCTGCTGGAAAGCATTCTGGATGAATTGCTCAAGTCGCATTTCGGCAGCTTGCAGCAAAACCGTACCCGCGTCGGTTTCTACACCCTGGACGATGCCACCGGCGCCGATGCCGCGACGCCGACCAGACACTGGCTCGACTCCATGAGCCTGAGCGATGCGGTGCTGTTGCATTACCGGCATCAACAGTGGCCGACCGCCGCACTGCGGGAGTTCAGCAACCCAGGCAGATCCGTCACCAAAGGCGATCAAGCGCAATGGGAAGAGGCTGTCAATAGCGCGTCCGGCATGTTGCCAGCGCTGCTTTTCCGGCAACTGGAACGCTATTGGAATGCGGCATCTGCAGACGGCGCGCCGCGCCGCACGTTCTTCGCCGACGTGCTGCAAGACCAGGCACGCAGCGAATGGATGATCAAACGCGAAAGCGGCATTCTCGATGCAACACAGTTCAACGCACTGCATCAGCTGATAACGCACGACGCGCAAGGCCCGCAACGCCCTCTCACCGAAACCGTGCGGCTCTGGGAGCACGAAGCCAACTACGTCGAACTGGCGGGGTCGCTGATGATCAGCGCAAGCCAGGCATTTCTTTACACGCCGGTGCAGGGCCTGCAAGTTCTCACCGACTACAAAGACCTGAAACAGACGTTGCAGAGCAAGTTCATTGCCAAGGGCCACGAAGACGAACTCTACGGCCTGCTCAGCCTTGACGAGCGCAACCGGTTTCTGGGTTTCGACCAGCCGCAGGTGTCGGGAGACCGGATCATCGGAGAAATCTTCAAGATCCTCTTCGAATTGATCATCACCAAGCAGCGGCAAAACATCGAATACGCCTTGCAAGTGTTTCGCCACAGCGATGGCGCGGTGAATCTGCAGGCCCTGTTCGACAAGAGCCTGGACATCCGCTCGATGATTCATGAGCGTTTTCTGGCGCTGAACAGTGCAGGTCGATGGAGCACGCATCCGGTGCTGGCAGGCAACCAGCAACCCTCTCAGGTACTGGCAGACAAGGCGCGCGCGGCGATCAAGACATTCAGCAGCGTCGAGGGCCCGCTTGTCGCGATGCTCGAAACACAACCCATGGCGCATCAGGAGGCCCAACGGCCGTTTCTCGAAAGCCTGAAGTCAATGCTTGCTCATGCATGGTTTATCGGTGTCACCGGCGAAGCCCGATTGCGGGTGCTGGGCGACAGCCTGTCGGCCTCCGTACAGGCAATTGTCAACACCGTGATCAACGCTGATCAGCCGACCCGTGCGTTGCGGCACTCCCTCGAGGGCTTTCGCCCCGATGCCTATACATTCAGCCTTGAGTCTTCCGGTCAGCAGGATCTACTGCCGCTCGCCCACTGCCTGCTGATGACCGAGCGCGGCGGCCTGGACGCCAGTCACTCCGGGCGGGCAGTGATCTGGACGCCCGCGCTGGGCATTGAAGTGTTCGACACTGTCGCCGCTGCACGGCGCATGCTCGATCAGCGGCTGCTGCACAGCGTGCAACGTCTGTCGTTACTGGAAAACCTGCTGCCCGCGCAGTTTCAGCCCCACCAGCGCTACACCCTTGGGGCATTTCAAATCATCGAACACAACGTGCTGCACAATCGCGTGCAATCGGCCATCGAGCATTTTCTCGGGCGCTGCGAGCAGGTGCGCACCCGCGTGAAAGATCCCGTCAGGCGCAACAATGCTCTGACGAAACTGCGCAATCAGGCTTTTCACACCAACCTCAAACTGGCGACAGCCCATGCCCGGGCCATTGCCACACAACAGACCTACCCGGCGTGGCTGGGCATGGCAGCGAACGCGGAACAGAAACTGCACGTAGAACTCATGGAGCAGTGGCGCCAGAGTGTCGTCGACGACAAGGACTACCTGACAGGCGTGCCGACGCTGGTCAGCCATGTCGAGCAGACCTTGAAATCACTGCTCGACAGTCGATTCCCCAAGAGCGGGCTCAATCCCCGGCACATTCAGATAACGCCCAATCTGGCGCTGGCCGGGCCCGCCAGAAACCTGGTCGAGTTTGCCCTCAATCACATCAACATCGCCCAGGGCACCGGTTTCAAGGTCACCTCGAGAACCACCCAAGCCCTTCCGGACGGGCTGAACCAAAGCGCCGTGACACAACTGCTGCTGTCCCTGGCGATACCGACCACCTACAGCGACAAGGTCCGTGAGGCGCTATCGACGACATCAGTGGCGGGTATGGCCCGACAGCAGGTTTTTTTCCGCCAGGTGCCCTGGCAATTGCTGCAACACGCTCATGCACTGAAACTTCAGCAGCATTTGTCCGAGAAAGCCTTCAGTTACATCCGCCAGGTACTGGACATGCCGGATGCCATCGCCCGCGCCGCCGTCGCCGGGACACACGCGATCGTGTGTCCGCTGTCATTGATCAAGACGGAAAAGGCCAACGCCGTCGAAGCATGTGGACTGTATGTGCTGGCTCCCGGTACCGGGCACAAAGGCCCGTTAGTGCTTTATACCCCGTATGCGGAGCAGGCCTTTCACGAATTCCCCGATGAACAGGGTCTGATCGCCGCCCTGAATATTCCGGGGCTGCTGCAGAACCTGTTGTTCCGTCGTCTGCCACCCACACAACGCGCAACATTTCGCAGCCTGTTCGCCGACACCCTTGGCCAGACCAGTGAAATAACGCTCGATTACCGCCCGATCGGGGGCAACCTGCTGGAGCGGCTGTTCCAGGACAACCTCGATGTGTTGAAGCAGATGCTCGGGTCGCAGAAAGACAGCGACGGGCAATCCGACTGGGACAACGCCAAAGTCCTGTTCAGTGACGAGATCAAACAGGTCACGGACATGTTGCAAGGCAAACTCGCCTATGGGCGCTTTCTCTGGCAAGCCTACGACGAATTCAAGGACTCGGCCGAAGCCCTGCAGAATCATCATTGGAAAAGAGCACTGAAATCTTTTATCGACGGCGCGGAGCAGATGGTGCTTGTCGGCCTTTTGCCGGAAATGTCGGCCGAAAGCGCAGTGAGCGCCGAGGTCGGCGAACAGACGCTCGCAACCGGCACTGGAAAAGTCGAAAAACCGATTGCACCGACCTTGGGCGAGATCGAAACCACCTCGCCACAACGCACACGCCTGCAGCCTTTCGAGGCGAAGGATGTCGCGCTCAAGGACCTCACGTACAGCGCGGCTCAGGGCGTCTATCAGAACGCCGCGAACAACCGCAGCTATGCGGCCGTTGATGGCAAGGTCTACCGGGTCGTCAAGCAGGGTTCGGCCTGGCAATTGGCCAAAGCTGAGGAACGCGGCCCGTTGCTGTTGAAAAGCGGTTCGCGGATGGTACAGATCGCGCACGGCCAGACCGTTCATTTCGGCAAAGCCTTCTCCAGAATGCTGGAGCACAACAAATACACGCGCCTGCGCCGCACGATGCTCAACATCGAAGCGCACGGCATGGAAGAAATCACTCGACGCTACCCTGAAAAAGCGCGGGTACTCGGGCACGCAGTGGGGCTGGCCCGGGATTATGCGTTCAACTGCCTGCACAACCTGGCGATTCTGGACATAACCGCTGTGCCCGGTGGACGGGTCAATCGGTTTCTCATGGAGTTTTTTGATGTCCCGCGCCTCACAACGCAGATCCTGGCCAGGATAAAAACCGCGATCTTGCCGATCTGTAACGCCCTGGTAGATCCCGCTGATGATTTGCTCAACACCGACCGGTTCATCGTCGGTTCGACCAACTGGTTCCACGACGTGATTGCGTTTGTCCTCGATGGCGATCTGCAGAACAAGGTCCATTTCACCCAGCACTTTTTTGACCAGGACCTGGGTGACTACGTCCCCGTCGTTGCTCAAGGGTTTGATATTGACGGCCATGCGCAAGCCGAAACCCTGATCCACGAACTCGCCCATCAACTGAGCAACGCCTGGGATATCGCAACCGTACGCGGGCGTGAGCCTTTCTGTGACCTGATATCGGCGGTGACACCCGACGGTGCGAAGTTGCTCCGGTCGTTGCAGGACGAACGGAGAATGGCGCTGTCACTGGCCACACCCCGGGCACAACTGTTTGCGGAATGGAATCCGGATCGCGCGATCTGGATCGACTTTGACAGGATTCCCGAAAAAGAGACCACGGCTGCGGAAATTTTCAAGCAAACGAACAGTACGACAATGAACGAGGCGCGCAATGCGTTCATGGATCAGCAGTCATCGGATGCCCGTGTCGGCGTCATCTTGCACAATGCCGACTCGATTGCGCTGCTGATCTGCGAAGTCGGCCGCCAGCTGGATCCTGTCCCTACCGTCTGATCCGCAAAAAAAATGCGCAGGCTCGACACCTGCGCATTGCTCGACAACCGTGAGACTCAGTCCTTCTGGTCACGCAGGACGTTGCCCGATGCACCGTCGATGCGGAATTCGTATACCACACCGTCAGCCTTGCGCCCTTCCCCTTTCCAATAGCCGTCATTGTCGGCCTCGATCTCGTAGACCTCGACATAACCGGCCTTGGTCTTGACGATCTCGATGGCCTTCTCGATGGTGATCCATCCTGCGCCAGGACGGTCAGCCAGTGCCGCGCCTGCACTCAGAAGACTGGCGGTGGCGACGAAAGCGGCCAAGGTTCTTTTGATCATTTTTTCACTCCATTTATGGTTAATGTTCGCGGGACGTCCTGGTTTTTGGGGCGTCTGAGCGAAAAAAAGTTCCACGTTTGATGGGTAATTGCCATGACGGTTGTTCTCGGCACCTCCCCCCGAGGTTAGAATGCGGGAAATCAGGATGAGTCAATGACCCAGAACACCCTCTCGGAAGCCGAATACGATGCGATCACCGATGCCGCCGCGCATTGGTGCATGCGTCTGCACGCCGTCGATTGCACCGCTGAAGAGCGGCAGGCGTTCGACCAGTGGCGCGATGCGCACCCGCTTCACGCGTTCGAATATGAGGCGATGCTGGAGATCTGGGATGTCGCCGAACATTTGCCACGCCCGGAACCTGCGGTAGTCATACCCATCACTCCGCCGGCCCGGACGTGGCGCCAATACGCGGTGGCTGCCTCCGTTTGCGCGCTGGCGCTCCCGCTGGCGGCCTGGACCGGGTGGAATCTGGGGTGGCTGCCCAACAGCTATCAGCACTTCGCCGCCACCGACAATGTGCGCCACGTCACTTTGGGCGACGGCAGTCAGGTCGAGCTGAACCTCAACACCGAACTGACCTACAGCAATTACAAGGACGAGCGTCGCGTCACCCTGAAAAAGGGTGAGGCCTTCTTCGAAGTCAGCCATGACCTGAGCCACCCTTTCGTCGTCAGGGCTGCAGAAGGCAGGATTCGCGTCACTGGCACCCGTTTCAACGTCTGGATGTATGAGGATCAGGTGAAGGTCAACTTGATCGAAGGTTCGGTACTGGTCACCAGCAACGCTCAGCTGCCAGGCGATGGCTTGCGCCTCGGCCCTTCGATGCAGGCTCGCTACCGACACGGCGACTTCATGCCGCAAATCAGCCAGACCTATGCCAGCGACACTTCGCTGGCCTGGCGCAACGGCAAACTGGTACTCGACAACCTGGCGCTGAACGACGCGCTGCCGATGATCAACCGTTACCTGGACAAACCTCTGATGCTTGCCGATAGCGCGACCGGATCGATCCGGGTTGGCGGCATCTACAACATCAAAGAGTTGAACAGCTTCGCAAGCTCACTGCCCAAAGTCCTGCCGGTGTTCCTGACCCGAAACAAGGACGGCAACCCGGTGATCAACCCGATGCCGCAGCAACCGCCAAAAAACTGAAGGCCGGTCCCGTGAGGGAGCGGCCTTCTGCTTTTGCGGTTATCGACGGGTTGAACAGCTGATTACTGCGCCGCGACTTTCCCCGCCTTTTCCAGATTCATCACGCACGGTCTGCACCTGATACTGCGGATCTGCCTTGATCTGCTGCTCGGTGAATGGCAACACGCTCCACTGTTTCTTCGAGAACGCCTCGGTCTGGTCGCGGGAATACTTCGACGCCGGATCACTGGACAGCGAGAACGCCAGCAAACCCTGGGCATGCGGCCCCTTGTCGTCGAACGTCACGACTTGCAGGTAACTGGTGCCACTGACCACTTCCAGCTTGCCGTCTTCACGGGGCACGCTCTGGATCGCGTTGTAGATGCCCAGCGTGCCCGGGCCACCGTGGATCGGCGTTTGCTGACCGCCACTGCTGACCACCTGCACATCGCCCCAACGGGTTTTCTCGGTCAGGCCCATTTTGGTGGCGGACTCGGCCGACGCCAGCATGGCCTCGCGCAGTGCCTTGGCCACTTCGGGCTTTTCAATGGCCAGTCCGCGCGGGGTGTGTTGCGCATCCTTCGGATCGAACGCCACACGCCAGGCCTGCGGCGATTCCTGCATCGCTTGCATGATGGTCTGGAAATGCACCAGCCCGATGCCCGACTCCAGATTCGCCCGGCCGTCCCACGCTTTCAGACTGCTGCACACCGATTTCAGCGCTGCCTCAGGCTGGGAAGCACAGAACTTCAACAGATCCGGCACCACCTGAGTCGCCAGGAACACCTGATCGTCCATCACCATGTGTTGCAGGTCCTGCACCGACACCGGGCCTTTCTTGCTCAGGGTCGCCAGACGATCCAGCGCAAAGCGCGAGCGCAGGCCCAGAGGCTGGCCGTCCTGACTGATCAGCGGCGAGAAGCCGGTCAGCGGTTGCGCCGGGTTGGCCAGCCACGCCGAGTCGTTGGAGTGCTGGACGAAGTCCTTGCGCAACAGCTGCGGCAGTTGGCTGGACGCGTAAATGCCCTTCTGTGCGGCTTGCGGGTCGATGTCCCAGGCGCAGGCGCTGCTGGAGCCGTCGAGCACGATCATTTGCAGGCCCATACGCGGGTCGCTGCACCTGGCCAGTTTGTCGGCACTTACATTCGGCACCACCGACAGGTTCATGTACAGCGTCTGGCCCTTGTCATCCACAGCCAGGGTGTTGACCCACGGGATGCCCTGGATGGTATGCACCGAATCCTGCAAATCCTTGAGATTGCCGGCGCGGTTCATGGCGTACCACTGTTTCAGCACCCGGTCGTTGTCGAGGTTGGCATCGCGCAGGCTATAGGCGTACTGATTGTTCCAGTCGAGCTTGCCAGGCCACTGCACGATCGGGCCGAACTGCGAACTGTAGACATCCCGCTGGACCGGCACCACCTGCCCGTCCGCCTGTTTGACCTGCACCGTGACCGTCTGCTTGTTCATCGGCAGGGACTGGCCGTCGAGCAGATAACGGGTCGGATCCTTCGGATCGAGTTGCAGACGATACAGGGTGAAATGCTTGGACGAGTCGACAGTGTGGGTCCAGGCCAGGTGCTGGTTGAAGCCGATATTGATCATCGGCAGGCCCGGCAGCGCCGCGCCCATCACATCGAGCTTGCCCGGAATGGTCAGGTGCATCTGATAGAAGCGCATGCCGCCGACCCACGGGAAATGCGGGTTGGCCAGCAGCATCCCGCGGCCATTGAACGAGCGCTCACTGCCCACCGCCACGGCGTTGCTGCCACGATCCAGGGCGAAGCGTTGCTGGCGCGTTTCAGCCAGTTGATAAGCCCGGGCATCGTTTCCAATCTGCGCAGTGGCCTGCGGGGGTGTAGCACCTGCCAAGGCTTCGGCGAACTGGCCGACACCGCCCTCGACCAGCAGGCGACGGGTCAGCTTCACCAGGTCTTCGGCAGCGATGTCGCGCACCCATTCGCCCTGGCACTGCTGGGGCAGTCCCTGCTGACGGCGCTCGGCCAGATAACGGTTGTAGCCGGCGGCATAACCTTCCACCAGATCACGCACTTCCACCGGTTGCGCCTGCCAGAAGGCATTCACGGCCTGCGGCGTGTTGAGCCACTGGAAGAACACGTCGCTGACGCGGTTCTCGCGCTCTTCGACGGTCAGCTGCTCCGGCCCGAAATACCGCGACCGCTCGCCATTGACCGTCACGATCTCGTTGGCCAGCAGACAGAGATTGTCCTGCGCATAGGCATAACCGATGCCGAACCCGAGACCACGTTCGTTTTCCGCGCGGATGTGCGGTACGCCAAAACCTGTGCGACGGATATCGGCGCCGGTCTGGCCGGAAGGGCTGAATGCCTGCGCCGACAGACTCAGCCCGAGAAACAGGCCGGCAAGGGTCAGTCCGGTGAATTGCCTGGAAATAGTCACGCTCGCTCCTGATCGAAATGCCGAAGAGCGAACCGCCCGCCACCGTGAACACGTCGGGCCCGGCTCGCTCTGAAATCACCCACGCGTCACGCGCAATGAGCCTGTCCAGAAAACGAAGCCGCGGAAAAAAAATTTAGTCGGCCACACATCCGTCTCGAACCGTAATCACGGGGAAAAGACGAAACGACGACAAATTTTCTACATTTTTCGCTTCATGATTTGTCGAGCTGAAACGTCTTGTTTAGAGAGAGCACAAAAAACCTTTCCTGATCAGGCTCTGAAAGGAGTAATCGCATGTACAACCCACCCCTACCATCGGAAGGTAGCCAGACCCCACAAGGAGCGCCCATGGGTTCGCACGTCGACGTATTCGGGCAACGGGTCGAGCGTCACGGCAATGAGCGCATCCGTTTGCTGCTTAAAAGCTTCGGCCTGCGCACCAGTCTGATTCGCCTCAAAGTTATCGACACCCTGCTGGTCGCCGCCGAGGACGACCGTCGCCTGGGTGTGCGTGGCGTGCATAGCCAACTGCTGGATCTGGACATTCCGTTGTCCTTTCTCAGCGTCCGCGAAGTGCTCAAGCGCCTGTGCGCCGAAGGCGTGATCACGTTCAACGACGACAAGAGCTACAGCCTCCATCCCCAGGCTGCCGCGGTGCTCAACAACGATTGAAGCACCCGGCAGATGCCGTCAGGGCTTGACCTTGCGGCGCATCACGCCGTTGATCACCACGACCACCACCGCCACGCCGATGGCGATGTACTGGAACGTTTGCTCGCTGAGCTTGCCGGCGTTTTGCAGCCAGGACAGGCCGAGCATGATCAGCAGTACGGCGACGGCGATCAGAATCGAATATATCAAGCGTTGCTTATGGGTCATTACAGGTTCCTGAACCGTTGGAATGTATCGGATTTGTATCGGCGTTGATGCCATGCGCATACCGTTTGACGGGGATGCGCCGCTGTAAACGGGGTCTCATGTTACAGCCGATGAAGAGCTTTGGCTTCAAACGGCGTTAACCATGAGGATCCTTGAAATGCTGCGTCGAATCACCTGGCTGATTCCTGTCCTTGCACTGCTCACCCTGAGCGGCTGCATTATCTTTCCCCACGGCGGCTGGCATGGCGATCATCGCCACTATGGGCCTGGCCCGGGCTATTACTACCATCGTTAAGTCATCTCACGGAAAGGATGCCAGCGTCCGTCCGTTCAAATGCAACAACGGATTTTAGCGTCAGGAAAAATGCCCACAGGAATGTGGGCTTTTTTTATCGATCGGCGATCAATGCTGTAGGGCGCTTCACCTGTGCAAGCAAGAAAGTCTCCCTCTGCAACATCACGCATAACGAAGTCACAGACCGTCACACCAACGACGTAGGAACAATGACTTCCCCTCCCTACCCTTTGCGCTCCCTCTCAACTGTCCAGGAAGCGCATGCAAAGAACTCTCATCAACCTCCCGCCGCGCCGGGCGCTCGGCTTCTGTCTGGCCATCACGCTGTTCGAATGGCTGACCTACATGGCCAGTGACATGGTCATGCCGGCCATGCTGACCGTCACCCGGGATCTCGAAGCCGATGCCGCTCACATCCCCAACGCGTTCAATCTTTACCTGATCGGCGGTGTCTGCCTGCAATGGCTGATCGGGCCGCTGTCCGACCGGTTCGGCCGGCGCCCGCTGCTGCTGGGCGGTTGTGCGCTGTTCGGCGTGACCTGTGCGGCGGCTGTCGCCACGCCCGGCATCGAAGTGTTCAACGCCCTGCGCCTGTTGCAAGGCATGGGCCTGGGGTTTGTCGTAGCGGTCAGTTACCCCGCGCTTCAGGAAGTCTTCTGCGAGGCCGATGCGGTCCGCCTGATGGCGCTGCTGGGCAATGTCGCCCTGCTTTCGCCCCTGCTCGGCCCGCTGCTCGGCAGTCTGCTGCTGGAGTGGCTGAGCTGGCGCGAGTTGTTTCTCGGTCTGGGCCTGATCGCGGCACTGACCTGGATCGGACTGCATGTCTGCATGCCAGAGACGATCGGCGTTTTGCGCCACGATGGTAGTCAACAAGCACCGATTCCTTTCTCATTTCGCCAGATCAGCAGTCGCTACCTTGCACTGCTGCGCAATCACCGGTTTGTCGGCATCTGCCTGGCGCTGGGTTTGATGAGCCTGCCGCTGATTGCCTGGATCGGACTGGCGCCGCTGCTGCTCGTGCAGTTACTGGGACTGACCACGCGCGAATATGCGCTGTGGCAGATTCCGGTGTTCTCGGCGGTCATTGCCGGCAATCTGATCCTTGATCGACTGCTGGCCTTGCGGGATCTGCCGCAACTGATTCGTCTGGCGCTCTGGCCGTTCTGCCTGGGTTTGCTGACCCTGATCGTCACTGCACTGACCAGCCTGTCCCTTGCAGGCTTGATGACCGGCCTTGCGTTGTACGCCGTGGGGCTGGGCATGAGCAACGCCGCGCTGTACCGGCTCGCACTGTTTTCCAGCGATGACAGTAAAGGCCTGGTGTCTGCAGCAATCGGCATGATCTCGATTGCCGTGATGGGGATAGGTGGTTCGCTGATCGCTGCCATCGGCGGCGGTAGCCGTGTCGAATCCTTCGCCCTCTGGGCGGCACTGGGCGGTCTGCTCAGCCTGCCCCTGCTGTACCGGTTTCTGCCACACGTCCCGGCAGATTCCGCCTCTTCAACATAACGACAAGGACGCCTGATGATTCACTTCCCCCACTGCGACGCGCTCTGCGCGTTGACGCAACCCTATTGCCCGGATTCCGTGCCGGACGGACTGTTTAACCAGGCCATGGCCGAAATCAGCCGGTTTCACAGCCAGCACACTCCGGGATACGAACACTGGTTGAATGCCAACGGCCTGAACGCAGGTGACCTGGACCATCTGGATGACTGGTCACGCCTTCCGCCGATCTTCGCCAGTTATTTCAAGCGCCAGGTCCTGCTCAGCCCCACCGGGATGGACGCGCTGGAACTCACCTCCTCCGGCACCAGTGGCGAGAAAAGCCGCATGCGTTACGACGAACGCAGCCTGGGGGCGGCCCAGAACATGGTCGAGCGGATTTTCCAGCACTATGACTGGGACACCCCGCACACTCCGTGCAACTACCTGCTGCTGAGCTATGAACCCGAGGGCAGCATCAGCCTGGGAACGTCATTTACCGATCAGTTTCTATGCCGCTTCGCCCCCGTCAATCGTGTGGCCTACGCACTGCGCCGTACGGGCGGTGGTCATGAATTCGACGGCTTTGGCGTGATCGCTGCCTTGCAGTCCTTCGCCGAAGAAGGTTTGCCGGTACGGATCTTCGGCTTCCCGGCGTTTCTCTGGCAGACCCTGCAACGCATGCAGGCGACCGGGATGGCTGATCTGCAACTGGCGCAAGGCTCGTTGACGCTGTTTGGCGGCGGCTGGAAAACCCACGCGGCGCAAGAGATTCCCCGCCAGCAACTGTACGAGCGCATTCACCGCCAATTGGGCATCGAGATGTCCCGCTGCCGTGACGGCTACGGCGCAGTCGAGCATGCGGTGCCTTATCTAGAGTGTGCTCAGCACCGTTTCCATGTACCCGTCTACTCGAAGGTTTTCGTGCGCCATCCCGCTGACTTTACGGTTCAGCCTTACGGTCGTCAGGGCTTGCTGAGCTTTGTCTCGCCTTACATCTCATCAAGCCCCGCGCACGCGGTGGTCATGAGCGATCTTGCCACCCTGCATCCAGGCGCCAGTTGCGGCTGCGGGCTGACCGGCGACTGGTTCGAACTGCATGGCCGCGCCGCCACCACGGCCGGTCGAAGCTGCGCCCTGGCCGCCTCTGAACTGCTTGGGAAGCATTGATATGTACCTGATCAACGGAAAGCTTCACAACGACTGCACTCTGGAATTCGCACTGGAACAACTTTATCCGGATTTGCCACAACGGTTGGCCACGGCGCTCGACACGTCGACTGTGCTTGGCGCAGCAGCCACTTTTGCCGAACGTCTGCAAGACCCGCACAGGGCATTGCCCATCGATGCCGAGCAACGTCAGTCACTGATCGAGTTCTGCCAACCCGCTGGCCTTCGGTGCAAGCTTGAGCGCGAGCTCGGCGAGCAACCGGGCAGCCTGCGTCGCCTCGACTATCGCCAGTCACGCTTTGAACGCTGGAGCCCGCTGGGCCTGGTGGTCCACATCACCCCCGGCAATGCGCCGCTGCTGGCTTTCTGTGCGGTGATCGAAGGCCTGCTGGCCGGCAACGTCAACTGGTTGCGCCCCAGCAGCAGCGATCAGGGTGTGACGGCGCAATTACTTCATGAATTGGCGCAGTGCGATGCGACCGGCCAGATCGCCGCGCATGTCGCCGTCGTTCCGGCCAGCACGGCCCAGATCGGTCAACTGTGCCAACAGGCCAACGGCGTTTCAGCGTGGGGTGGTGAATCAGCACTGCAAGCCATCCGCCAGCAACTGGCGCCCGGCTGTCGCTGGATCGACTGGGGCCACCGCATCAGCTTCATCTACCTGACACCGGCAGCGGTCACGCCGCAAGCCCTGGACGCCGTGGCCGATGAAGTCTGCCGCCTCGATCAGCAGGCCTGCTCCAGCCCGCAATGGCTGCTGGTGGACAGTGACGATGAAAACACTTTGCGTTCAATCGGCGAGGGCCTTGCCGAGGCGTTCGAACGCCGCGCCCGACACTGGCCAGCCCTGTTGCCGTCGATTCAGGAGGCCTCGGAAATCACCACCCGCACGGCGATGGCGCGACTGGCTCACAGCTTTGCCGGTGTCAGCGGTCAGGTCTGGCAAACACCGGACTGGCGCGTCATCTGGAGCCACGACCAGACACTCGGCCCCTCGCCGCTGTTTCGCAGCCTGTTGCTTAAACCCCTGCCGCGCGCGCAAGCCTGCGAGGTGCTCTTGCCTTGGCGAAACGTGCTGCAAAGCGCCGCGCTGATGTGTGCCGAACACGAAATGGCCGAACTGGCTCAAACGCTGATCGCTGCGGGCGTAACACGGGTTACCCCGGTGCAATTGATTCACGACGGCTACGAAGGAGAACCCCACGACGGTGTGTATGCCTTGCAACGCTTGAGCCGGCGCGTGTCGGTCAGCCTGCCGGCCACGGCGCTGATAACCCGCGCCACGCTTGATCTGCTGCCGACACCACCCTGCCTGGCCGATCTGCCGATCATGAGCAAGGACACCTTTGTCACCCGCCCGATCCATCCGGCGGCCCGCTTGTACTTCCGCTCCGGCGGCAGCAGCGGCACCCCGGCGTTGGCCGGCTACAGCTACCGCGATTTTGATCGACAGATGCGCGCCACCGCCGACGGTTTGTTCGCGGCGGGTCTCGACCCGAGCCGCGACCGGGTGATGAACCTGTTCTTCAGTGGCGGGCTGTATGGCGGTTTCTTCAGTTTTTCCAAAGCGCTGGAGATGTTGGGGGTCACGCACCTGCCGATGGGCGCGCCGGCCGATGACGATTACCGCGAGATCGCGCAGATAATCATCGACCAACGCGTCACCGTGCTGGTCGGCATGCCCAGCTCCCTGAACCGTCTGTTCCTCAATGAGCAGGCACGGCTGCGCGAATATGGCGGGATCGAAAAGGTCTTCCTCGGCGGCGAACACCCCAGTGAACAAAGCCTCGCGCTGATGCGCGACTGTGGCGTCGGGCTGATCCGATCGGCCGTTTACGGCAGTGTCGACGCCGGGCCGCTCGGCCATGCCTGCCCGGCCACCGGCGATGGCGTGTTTCATCTGATGAGCGATATCCAGCACCTGGAAATCGTCGAATTCGAGGCCGATCGGTCGGTGATCGGCGGTGAAACCGGGCGTCTGGTGTTCACCTCCATCGAACGTGAAGGGCAGGACGTGCGGCGCTACGACGTCGGAGACAGCGGTCGCTGGATTCCGGGTCTGTGTGACTGCGGGCTGCCCACACCGCGTTTCGAACTGCTTCAACGTCACGGCAGGTTGATGCGCATCGGCACGGACTTCATCTGCCTGGCGCTACTGGCGGAGCACCTGCAGACCGAGTTCCAGCTGATCCTCGAACATGCCCCCGACGGACTCGAGCGCATGCGCTTTCGCAGTCCACGGCAACCCGATGATGTTCAGCGTCGCCTGCTGGAGTATCCGACGCTGGCCACGCTCATCCAGACGGGTCTTCTGACCGTGGACGTGGAGGTCTGCTGCAGCGACGGATTTACCCGTAACAAACACAGCGGCAAGACACCGCTGCTGATCGACAATCGGGGTGTCGGTCCCCGCGCAAACAGGCAAGGAGCCGCTCATGAACACAGGGTTTGAACTGCAAGAACTGGTCACGTTTGCACGAGAGCATTCGGGCTTTTATGCGAACCACTTCGCCGACGTTTCCCTGCCCGTCACATCGCTGGAACAATTGCCGGTGATTGACCCCGTTGCTTACTGGAAAGGCAGTCATGACCTCGACCACTGGCCTGTCATGACGGCGCCTTTGAATGACGCGCTGATCCTCAAAACGGGAGGAACTACCAGTGCCGGCAAGTTTTCACTGTTCCGGCGCGAGGAATGGCAGACGCTGGTGGCGGACTTCGGTCGCAGTCTCGGCTCGCAGTTGAGCCCCGGCGACCGCGTCGCCAACCTGTTTTTCGTCGGCGACCTGTATGCCAGTTTCATCTTCACCCACGATGCGCTGGCGCATGTGCAAGCGGAGGTTATCGAGTTTCCCTTCACCGGCCATATCGACCCAAGTGTCCTGGCCGATGCGATTGCCCGACACCGGATCAATGTCCTGGCCGGCGTGCCTGCGCACCTGTTGACCTTTGCAGCATGGCTAGAACAACACGGCCGGGTTCTGAAGGAGGTCACCACCCTGCTCTACGCCGGTGAAAGCCTGTTTGATGCTCAGTTGCAGCGGCTGGCGCGAGTCTTTCCCCAGGCCCGGGTGGCCTCCATCGGCTACGCCAGTGTCGATGCCGGATTCATTGGCGCCAGCCATCGTGACTGTGCCCTGGGCGAGCATCGGATCCCCGAAAGTCACGGTGTGCTGGAAATTCTCGACGAGCACACCGGTGAAGTGATCGATGAATGCGACCGGGTCGGGCGCCTGGTGATGACCAATCTCACGCGCCGTTTGATGCCGCTGATCCGCTACCCGGTGGGCGATCGTGCTTGCTGGCGAGAGCCGTCGGGAACGCCCCGGCGCAAGTTCGCGTTGATGGGCCGCTGCGCCGACAGCCAGCGCGTGCGGGTGGGCATTCTGAACCTGCTGCCGCAATCGATCGGCGACACCGTATGGCGCGTCACCGGCAGCGATGATTGGCAACTGGTGATCGAGCAGGACGGCGCCATGGATATCCTGAGCCTGCACTGGGCGCCGGACGCCCTGACACCTGTGAACGCTGAGGCCGACCAGACGCTGCACAGTGCATTGATCGAAGACTATCCGTTGATCAAGCAACTGAGCGCCGATCACCTGCTGGTATTGCGGATTCGCTGCTGCAAGGTTCAGGAACTGGCACGCCATCCACGCTCCGGCAAGCGTCAACGTGTGCTCGATCGGCGCGTCTACAACGGCACTGGCCAGGAGCCTTGCTGATGGAAGCGATCACCCTGCGAGGCTACCGCACCAGTGACGCTCCGGCGGTCAGTCGCCTGTTCAGAAAGATCTACGGCGACCATTACGCCCAGCCGCATGTGTATCTGCCCCGGATGATCAGCCAGAACCATGCCGACGGCCGCTGGCACTCGTTGGTGGCGGTGGCGAACGGTCAAGTGGCTGGGCATTCCACATTGATTCTCGACAAAGAATCGTCCCTCGCCGAACTGGCACTGAGCGTGGTGGATCCGCAGATCCGTGGGCAAAACGTCGCCACGCAACTGAGTCGACAGTTGCTGATCCATGCGCAGGCGCTGGGATATCAGGGGGTCACGATCAAGCAAATGACCCATCATCCCTACACCCAGAAAATGGCTGCCGGCCTTGGTTTTCACAACACCGGCTTGTTGCCCGACCATGCACCGTCGCCCTTTGGCGGCGCGGTGACGGAATCGCTGGTAATGGGTTACGCCCCGGTCGATGGTTATCAGCGCCCGCTGCCGGCCTTGACCTGGCCGGACGAATGCCGTGAGTTCATGCAGCAGATGTGCGACGTGTTCGGAACGCGGTCGAACGTGTCGCCCTGGGTCGGCGCACCGGCGCAGCTGAAACAGCGATGGGGGCGATATGACGGGATTTTCAGTGAAGTGGACGACAGTTTGATCAAGCAGCTGCAACAACTGCCCGGACATTGGCTGATTTCGATCAGGCTCAGGCTGGCACAAGGGTTTGACAATGCCTGGCGCCGGTTATCGACGATGGGGTTCGTGTTCAGCGGGCTGGCGCCCGATGACAGAAGTGCAGGATGGCTGGCGCTTTTTCATCGCGGTTTCCAGCCAAAATCCTTGACGCTGCATTGCCCGCAGATGCAGCGGTTGCATGACGGGATGCAGCGGCAGGTCGCCTTGCGCCCAAAACTCCACGCTTGCGGCAATCGCCCATAAACGAAAGGGCCCGCCCCGTTACCGGGGCGGGCCCTGTCTATCATGCCTTGGCTTTGACACCTTGATCGGTAGGAGGCTTGCGCTCCCCGCCCTGACCGTAAGTCTGCAGGTTCTGCAGTACGTAAATGGCTTTCTTGTACTCGGGGATCAACGTATTCGCGTACTTGTTGCCCTTGAGATTGTTGTTCTGGATGGTATCCAGTTGTGTCGCGAAATATTCCAGCGCATTGAACTTGGCATCCGGATCCTTCTGGATGCCGAAGCGATCGAACTTGTCGCCGGCATTGAGCAAGGTCATGGACGTGATCTCGGAAATCAGGCCCCGGCTACGCAACATTGCACTGAGGCTGCCCAATTGCTTGGCTGAAACATTGGTGGGATCGAAACCCTTGATGTTCTTGTGCAGACCCTGCTTGTCCATCTCTGCGGTACTGATCGCGGTGGGGTCGTTGCCGACCAGGGCCAGCATCTGCTTGACCTTCACACTTTGAGAAACCGGTTTGCTCGAGCTTCCTGTATCTCGAACCAGCAAACCCGCCTTGGGTTGCCAGGCACCGGTATAGCCGATAGTCATGAGCAAGCTCCTTGCGAGGAAAACATGAAAAATTCCTTGTTGAACCACTTTTGAGTTGCCCGGAGTATCGGCCGGCAAACTAATGGCACCAACTCCTTTCTGCACTTTTTTACAATTTTTGTACATTCACGATACAAACCGGCAACAGCCCCGGAAATACGGGACTAGAGCGTTCATGACAATGTGATGAAAGTGGGTTTGTTGCTCTAATGTTCGGGACGGTTAGTTCTCGTGTATCAGGTCGGATACGTTCCTTTGGTCGGGATCGCCTCTTTTAGGACGAAAGTACCTAAAGCTTCCCGAGGACCCGACGATACGTTAGGAAACCCGCGCTGTTTTTTCCCTGCCCACAATAAGAATCCCTGCTCAAGGACCGGTTTCCATGCCCGCATTCCGCACCATTCAGGCTCGTTACACGCTGTTTCTGGTTCTGTTCATTCTGTTGTTGTCGGTGCTCACCGTGGTTGGCATCAGCCAATTGGTCGCGCCCAAGTTGCGCCACACCGAAGAGCAAGTGGTGCTCAACCGCATTGCTGAAGTGGCCGAGCAAATCCAGGGCGAATTGAACAAGGTCCAGGCGCAACAGCGCAGCATTACCCAGACCATCCCGCTGCTCGACAGCGCGGCCATCGACACCGTGTTGCCGGGGCTGGTAGATCAATACGGCGAACTGAAAGTCTTCGGCGGCGGCATCTGGCCGCTGCCCGGTCAGCGTGAGGCCGGACGCAACAAGTTCAGTACGTTCTGGCACCGCGATGCCTCCGGCAAACTGGCGGTGAACACCTTCTGGAACAGCGACGCGGCCCCCAACTATTACGACCAGAGCTGGTACAAGGGCGGCATGCAGACCCCGCGCGGCCAATGCGCCTGGGCCGCTGCCTATAAAGATGACGCCAGCGCCGAACCGCGCACCAACTGCGCCATGGCCATCCAGAAAAACGGCAGCGCCTGGGGCGTCTCGACCATCGACGTGACATTGGGCTTCTTCAACGAGTTGGTGGCGCGCAAGGAAAAAGACCTCAACGCCGAAATGCTGATCGTCGAGGCCGACGGCAAGATCATCAGCAACAGCTCGCGCATCAGCGGGCCGATCGTGCTGAAGAACATCAGCGAACTGGCCGGCGGCTCGACCTTCGCCAGCCAGGTCAAGGCCGGACTGCAAAATCGCGAGCAGGCGCAGCGCGTCGAATTCGACAACCACGGTGAAGCCAGCACCTTCTTCATGCGCCCGATCGAAGGCACCCCGTGGTTCCTCGCCACCGCACTGCCGACCAAAATGCTCACCGCCCAGCGTGACGACGTGCTCAGCAGCCTGAGCCTGCTGCAGATTCCGCTGGTGATCCTGCTGGTGCTGTTGCAGGTCTACGCGATTCGCCAACTGGTTTCGCGCATGAAAGCGCTGAAAGCCAACATCGATTCGCTGTCCAGCGGTGATGCCGACCTGACCCGGCGCATCACCATCCGCGCTGAAGATGAGCTCGGCGCCATCGGGCATTCGGTCAACACCTTTATCGCCTATCTGCAGAACATGATCGGCGAAGTCACCCAGGCCACTGGTGCAATGGCTTCGAGCCTCGACAACCTGCAGCGTACCTCGGCGCACACCAGCCAGATTCTGCTGCGCCACGCTTCGGAAACCGACCAGACCGTCACCGCCATCAACGAGATGAGTTCGACCGCTGAAAGCGTCGCCCAGAATGCCGCTGAAACCGCAGCCTTCACCCAGCGCGCCAACGAAAACGCCGACCGTTCGCGAGTGGTGGTTGGCGAAGCGTCAAGCAGCGTGGTCGCACTGATCGACGAAGTGGCCAGCGCCACCCACAAGGTCGAAAGCATGCAGCAGGACGCCCAGCGCATCACCGAAATCCTCGGCGTGATCGGCGCCATCGCCGGCCAGACCAACCTGCTGGCGCTCAACGCGGCAATTGAAGCAGCGCGTGCCGGAGAACAGGGCCGTGGTTTTGCGGTGGTGGCAGACGAAGTGCGTGCCCTCGCCGCCCGTACCCAGGCCAGCACCTCGGAAATCAACGAAATGTTGAGCCGCCTGACCCAGGGCGTCAGTTCGTCGGTCAGCGCCATGGAAAACACCCAGGCCAGTTGTCAGTCAGCCGCGGACGCCACTGCGCGAGTCAACAGTGGCCTCGACGAGATGGCCGGTTCGGTCAGCCACATCAACAGCCTCAGCACCCAGATCGCCACCGCCGCCGAGCAGCAAAGCGCGGTCACCGAAGAGATCAACCGCAGCATGGTGCAGATCCGCCACATGGTTGACGAGCTGGTGGAAAGCGGCCAGGCCAGCGAACTCAACACCCGTCAGCTGCTGGAAGCCAACAGCCGGGTGAGCGCGATCATGGGGCGCTTCAAGGTTCGCTGACGGTTTTGTCATCTTGCGCTCAGTGGCCTGTCAGCTTTGATCTACGATCATGTTGGCAGGCCTGCCCCGTATCACTTGGAAACACTCCGTTGATGCCCGGCAGGAAAAACAGGTCAAAATGCCTTCCTTTTTTGACCGTTCCTCCTTTGATCCGAGAGCCCTCCATGCGAAACCACCTGCGTCTGGCCGCCCTGAGCGCCCTGTTCATCTCCTCCCTGGTGCAAGCCGCCGACCTTATCCCGATCGAAGTCCACCGCGACGCCAACTGCGGCTGTTGCAAAAAGTGGATCAGCCACCTGGAAGCCAATGGCTTCAAGGTCGAAGACCACGTCGAATCCGACATGAGCAGCTTCAAGCAACAACACGGCGTGCCGCCGCGTCTGGCGTCCTGCCACACCGCCATCATCAACGGCAAATTCGTCGAAGGCCATGTTCCGGCGGAACAGGTGCTGGCCCTGAGCAAGCGTGACGACCTGCTGGGCGTTGCCGCACCGGGCATGCCGATGGGCTCGCCGGGCATGGAAATGGACGGCATGAGCGATGCGTATCAGGTGATCGGCCTGAAGAAAGACGGTGCCGATGTGGTGGTGGCGGATTACCCGGCCCATTGATGACGGCGGGTTATCTCGGGCTGTTCCTGGCCGCATTCGGTGCGGCGACGTTATTGCCACTGCAATCGGAGGCCGTGCTGGTCGGGCTGCTGGTCAGCGACCGTTATTGGTTGTGGGGGCTGCTGGCCGTGGCGACGCTGGGCAATGTCCTGGGTTCGCTGGTGAACTGGTGGCTGGGGCGCGGGCTGGAACGGTTTCAGGACCGGCGCTGGTTTCCGGTCAGCCCGAAGCATATGGCGCGCGCCCGCGTTCACTATCAGCGCTATGGTCACTGGTCGCTGCTACTCAGTTGGCTGCCGGTGATCGGCGATCCGCTGACGTTGATCGCCGGGGTCATGCGCGAACCTCTTGGGCGATTCCTGCTGATCGTCACTCTCGCCAAAGGCGCCCGCTACGGGGTGCTGGCGATGCTCACCCTTGGCTGGCTCGGTTGAACGATCCGGCCCGGGGATTGCCTGTGTTTAACGTCGCCCTAATCCGGCCGTTCCAGCATCGGCCGATTTCTTGTGGAGTTGTCCTATGTCTGTGTCGCTGACCCGCTGGCTGCCCGGCCTGGTGTTGACCGCCGCCCTGCCCCTGCTTGCTCACGCCGAAGGCCCGCAATACGGGCCGGAGCTGCAAGGTTTCGATTATCCCTACACCCTCAAGCACTTTGCCTTTCAGTCCCAGGGCAAGTCGCTGCAGATGGGTTACATGGACGTCGCCGCTGATGGCAAGGCCAACGGACGCACCGTGGTGCTGATGCACGGCAAGAATTTTTGCGGCGCGACCTGGGACAGTTCGATCAAGGCCCTGAGCGAGGCCGGCTACCGGGTGGTCGCCCCGGACCAGATCGGCTTCTGCACCTCCAGCAAACCCGATCACTACCAGTACACCTTCCAGCAACTGGCGGCCAACACCCAGAAACTGCTCAAGGCGCTGGGCATCCAGAAAGCCACCCTGCTCGGCCACTCCACCGGCGGCATGCTCGCCACCCGTTACGCGCTGCAATACCCGGATCAGGTCGAGCAACTGGCGCTGGTCAATCCGATCGGCCTGGAAGACTGGAAAGCCCTCGGCGTGCCGTATCGCAGCGTCGATCAGTGGTATCAGCGCGAATTGAAAGTCACCGCCCAGGGCATTCGCGACTATGAACGCACGACCTATTACGACGGCCGCTGGAAACCCGAATTCGACCGTTGGGTCGACATGCTCGCGGGCCTGAGCAACGGCCCGGGCAAGACTCAGGTCGCATGGAACTCGGCGCTGATCTACGACATGATCTTCACCCAGCCGGTGTACTACGAGTTCAAGGACCTGAAGATGCCGACCCTGATGCTGATCGGCACTTCCGACACCACCGCCATCGGCAAGGACATTGCGCCGCCCGAAGTGAAAGCCAAAATCGGCCACTACGAGGTGCTGGGCAAGCAGGTGGCAAAACTGATTCCTCAGTCCACGCTGGTGGAATTCCCCGGCATGGGCCACGCGCCGCAGATGGAAGAGCCGGCGAAATTCCACGAGGCACTGCTCGGCTGGCTGGACAAAACCAATCCCGTTCGTTGAAGAGGTAACGCTGATGGCGGTGCAGATTGCGGTGATCGATGACTGGCAGGACGTCGCGCGGGGCGTAGTTGACTGGTCGGTGCTCGACAGTCTCGGCGAAGTCACCTTCGTCCATGAGTACCCGGCGGACAACGCCACGCTGGCCGAACGTCTGGGCCAGTTCGAAGTGATCTGCGTGATGCGCGAACGCACACGCTTCGATGAAGACCTGCTCAAACGCCTGCCGAATCTGAAGCTGCTGGTCACCGGTGGCATGCGCAACGCGGCGCTGGACATGCCGGCCGCTGCTCGCCTCGGGATCAAGGTCTGCGGCACCGACAGCTATAAACACGCGGCGCCGGAACTGACCTGGGCGCTGATCATGGCCGCCACCCGCAATCTGCTGAACGAAGCCAATGCCTTGCGCGCCGGCCAGTGGCAGCAAGGCCTCGGTGGCGACCTGCACGGCAAGACCCTCGGCATTCTCGGGCTCGGCAGCATCGGTCAACGGGTGGCGCAGTTCGGTCAGGTGTTCGGCATGCGCGTGATCGCCTGGAGCGAAAACCTCACCGCCGAGCGCGCCGAGCAGGCCGGCGTCACTTATGTCAGCAAGCAGCAATTGTTCGAACAGTCTGACGTGCTGTCGGTGCACCTGGTGCTCAGTGATCGCAGCCGGGGGCTGGTCGATGCCCAGGCGCTGGACTGGATGAAGCCGACCGCGCTGCTGGTCAACACCGCGCGCGGACCGATTGTCGACGAGGCGGCGCTGATCAAGGCCTTGCAGAAACAGCGCCTCGGCGGTGCAGCCCTCGACGTGTTCGATCAGGAGCCGTTGCCGACCCTGCACCCGTTTCGCACCCTCGATAACGTGCTGGCCACGCCCCATGTCGGCTATGTCAGCCGCCAGAACTATGAGCTGTTCTTTTCGCAGATGATCGACAACATTCAAGCCTGGTCAGCTGGAGAACCGATCCGCCTGCTCAACTGAGCCTCCTCGCCTTCGCGGGCAATTCCTGCCCGTGAAGCAGCACCCGCTGTCCGCCCGCCAACACAACTGTCCGCACCGCAACAGTGCGCTCGCACTTTCCCGGCGCCCAAAATCGTGACCGACCGGTCACCATTTTGCATCATCAACCCTGCCAAACATGCACTTCGTCGGGGCGTCCGCCTTGCCAAAGCCACGGATTTCGTGAGCCCGCAACAGATTGTCGAACAATTCATCCGATTGCCCTGGCCCGCTCTAGGATCTGGCCTAGACTGGTTTTCGCGGGGTAAAACCGGCCGGTCATAAAGTCAAAAATTCGTCGAAACTTTTGCAGATCGCGGCGGGTCATCTGATAGGCAGGGCCAAAGCGACTGGTTCAAGTCTTGCAATGGCCCCCTCACCCATTCTGCTTGCACGTGTTGGGTAGCGTTTGCTCACCGATGCGTGGCGCGTTTGCGCCCGGCCACAGGACCTGGCCATGGACATCGCTTGTTCAAGACAAGAATCAGATCAAAAAAGACGGGAGATTCATATGATCAGTGCGGCATTGGATATTCAGGGAGAACGGGCTCATCAGCCGATGGGTGACTCGAGCACCGTAAGCGTTCCCGGCAGCCGATCGATCAGCGTCCCGGGCACCAAGACGCTGACGCCAGTGGCCAGTCAGAACCCGAACAAGAAGAAAGTGTTGTTCGTGACCTCGGAAATCGCCGATCTGGTGAAGACCGGCGGTCTGGGAGACGTCTCTGCCGCCCTGCCCCGCGCCATGGCGCACCTGCATGACGTCCGGGTGTTGATCCCCGGTTACCCGCAAGTGATGAACAGCGAGAATCCGATCCACATCATCGGCGAACTGGGTGGGCACGCCGCGCTGCCGCCCTGCAAGATCGGGCGCATGGACATGCCCGACGGTCTGGTGATTTATGTGTTGATCTGCCCTGAACTCTACGCCCGTGACGGCGGCCCGTATGGCGCCAACAACGGTCGCGACTGGCCGGACAACCACATCCGCTTCGCCCGTCTGGGTCTGGCCGCCGCCGATATCGCCGCCAACCTCGCGCAAATCCACTGGTGCCCGGATCTGGTGCATGCCCACGACTGGCCGGCCGGGCTGGCACCTGCGTACATGCACTGGCGCGGGCAGCGCACGCCGACCCTGTTCACCATTCACAACCTCGCGTATCAAGGCGTGACCAGCCTCGGCTCTTGCCCGGAACTCGGGATTCCCGCCCATGCCCTGCAACAGGAAGGCATGGAGTTCTACGGCAAGATGTCGTTCCTCAAGGCCGGCATGGCTTATTCGAGCCACATCACCACGGTCAGTGCCACTTACGCGCAGGAAATCACTACCCCGGATTTCGGCTGCGGTCTGGACGGTTTTCTCGCCGCCAAGACCCAGCAAGGTTTGCTCAGCGGCATTCCCAACGGCATCGATGAAAGCTGGGATGCCGCCACCGATCCACATCTGTTTGCACCGTTTGCCATCGGTGACTGGGAAGGCAAAGCGGTGAACGCCGCCCATGTGCGCGAACTGTTCGGTCTGCAAGATTCCGAAGGCCCGCTATTTGCCGTGGTCTCGCGTCTGGTCTATCAAAAAGGCCTCGACCTGACCGAAGCGGTATCGGAATACATCGTCCAGAACGGTGGCCAGATCGCGATCATCGGCCGTGGCGAACCGGAAGAAGAACAGGCCATGCGTGAACTGGCGCTGCGCTTCCCCGGCCAGATCGGCGTGCGCATCGGCTTCAATGAAACCGACGCCCGCCGGATGTTTGCCGGCAGCGATTTCCTGCTGATGCCATCGCGCTATGAACCGTGCGGCCTGAGCCAGATGTACGCCCAGCGCTTCGGCTCGCTGCCGGTAGCACGCAACACCGGCGGGCTGGCCGACACCATTGAAAACGGTGTTACCGGTTTCCTGTTCAACGAATCGACCGCGGACAGCTACCGCGAAGCCCTGAGCCGCGCGTTCAAGGTGTTTGCTTTCCCCGACCTGCTGCACGCCATGCGTTGCCGGGCGATGGCTGCGCCGTTCAACTGGTGCAAGGCTGTCGAACCCTACGCCGAACTCTACGAACAACTGGTGGCCAAGGCGCTGGGTAAAACGCACCACAAATAACCAGGGAGGTTTTCAACGATGCCGTCACGGACACCTGAAAGCTGGCCCCACGGCGCGATCATGCTGGATGCCGAGCACACCCAATTCGCGCTGTGGGCGCCGGATGCATTTTACGTCAGCGTCGAGCTGGACAACGGCCAGTCCCTGCCCATGCTGCCCCAGGGCGAGGGCTGGTTTGTCATCAAGACCCGCTGCCCTGCCGGCAGCCGCTACCGTTTCAATATCGATGGCGAACTGGAGGTGCCCGACCCGGCCTCCAGGGCGCAGGACGGTGATCTCGACCGCCACAGCGTGGTGGTCGATCCGCACCGTTATTCCTGGCGCAACACCACGTGGCAAGGGCGCCCCTGGAATGAAGCGGTCATTTATGAACTGCATGTCGGCGCGCTCGGCGGATTTGCCGAAGTCGAGCAGCATCTCTCACGCCTCGCGGAGCTCGGCATCACCGCCATCGAACTGATGCCGATCGCGCAGTTTCCCGGCGATCGCAACTGGGGCTACGACGGCGTGCTGCACTACGCGCCGCAGGCCAGTTACGGCACGCCGGAACAACTCAAACATTTGATCGACAGTGCCCACGGTTATGGCCTGGCGGTGATTCTGGACGTGGTCTACAACCACTTCGGCCCCGACGGCAATTACCTGCACCGCTACGCCAAGGGCTTTTTTCGCGAAGACAAACACACGCCGTGGGGCGCGGCCATCGACTTCCGTCGTCGCGAAGTGCGGGACTTCTTCGTCGAAAACGCGTTGATGTGGCTACTGGAATACCGTTTCGACGGTCTGCGCCTGGACGCTGTGCACGCCATTCAAAGCCCCGATTTTCTGCCTGAACTGGCACATCGTATCCGTCAGCAGATCGACCCTGCCCGCTACGTTTGGCTGACCATCGAGAACGAACTCAACCAATCCAGCCTGCTGGAGGAGAACTACGACGCGCAGTGGAACGACGACGGCCATAACGCCCTGCACGTGTTGCTGACCGGTGAAACCGACGCCTATTACGCGGACTACGCGCTGCAACCAACCGAGCAATTGGCCCGCTGCCTGAGCCAGGGTTTCGTGTTTCAGGGGCATATCACCCGCCACGGCGAACCCCGCGGCGAGCCAAGCGAGCATCTGCCCTCCACCGCATTCGTGCTGTTCCTGCAGAATCACGACCAGATCGGCAACCGTGCCTTCGGCGAGCGCCTGCATCAATTGGCCGACCCGCGCGCGGTGGAGGCTGCGACAGCGCTGCTGTTGTTGTCACCGATGATTCCGCTGATGTTCATGGGCGACGAGTACGCCGCCGAACAGCCGTTCCTGTTTTTCACCAGCCACCATGGCGAACTGGCGAAACTGGTGCGCGAAGGTCGGCGCAATGAGTTCGCGGCATTCAGTGCCTTCTCGGATCCGCACAAGCGTGAACAGATTCCCGACCCCAACGGCGAGCAGACCTTTCACGCCTCACAACCTCGCCTGACGGGTAACGGCACGCCTCGGCAACGGGAGACGTTGGCGCTGTACCGCCAACTGCTGCAATTGCGCCATCAATACATCATTCCCAACCTGTCCGGAACGCAGGCACTCGGCGCCCAGGTGCTGGGGCCCGGGGCGGTCAGCGCGCGCTGGCGGCTGGGCGATGGCAGCGAGCTGCGAATCGACCTGAACCTCAGCGATACGCCAGTGGTCAACCTTCCACAGACTGATTCGGTGTGGCTGTTTCGCCAGCCACCCGACACAGGCCTGTCGGATGAGGGGCAACTGCCCCCGTATTGCGCGCTCGTCAGCCTCACGGCCGCAACCCCTTTGCCACCCTTGGATGGAGAGCGCCTATGAGCGATGCGCAACTGGAAATTCTCGCCAGCCGAGCCGGCCTTGCCGTCGACTGGATCGACGCCAACGGGCGAGCGCAAAAAGTCGCCCCGGCGGTGCTGCGCAATGTGCTGACCGGCCTCGGCCACCCGGCCGGAACGGCCCAGGAAATCGACGCCAGCCTGCTTGAACTGCAACAGGTACAGGAAAATCGCCATCTGCCGCCACTGCTCACTGCCGATGTTGGCGTGGGCGTGGACCTGGCCCGTTATTTCGAACCCGAAACCCCTTGCGAGATTCACCTTGAAGACGGCTCGCGCCTGAGCCTCAAACTGGATGCCGAGGCCGTGCTGCCCGGCGAAATTCCGGTCGGCTACCAGCAAGTGCATATCGCCGATCAACAATTCACCCTGGCCGTGGCACCGGAACGCTGCTTCAGCGTGGGTGACGCGGTGGACAGCCCGATCCCGCGCGCGTGGGGCCTGAGCGTGCAGCTTTATGGCTTGCGCCGTCCCGGCGATGGCGGTTTCGGCGACACTCAGGCCCTGGAAGAACTGGCCCGGGTGGCCGGCGAGCGCGGCGCCGATGCCTTGGCGATCAGCCCGCTGCACGCGATGTTCAGCGCCGACACCGGGCGCTACAGCCCTTACTCGCCGTCCAGTCGGCTGTTTCTCAATCCGCTGTACGCCGCACCGGGCGCGATCCTCGGCGAGCGCGCGCTGCGCGATGCGATTGACGCAACTGGCCTGAACGATCAGTTCGAACAACTGGAAAACCTGAAACTGATCGACTGGCCGAAAGCCGCCGAGGCCAAACTGAAACTGCTACAAGCCTTGTACGACGGCTTCATCAGCGGCGAACACCCGTTGCACGCCGACTTCTCCAGCTTTCGTGATGCCGGCGGCGAAGCGCTGGAGAACCACTGCCGCTTCGAAGCCATTCAGGAGATGCGCGCCGCCCGTGGCGAAAGCCTCGACTGGCGCCAATGGCCGGAGCACTGGCACGACCCGCGCGGCGCCGCCCTCGGCGCGTTTGCCGAGGAGTACGCCGAGCGCATCAGTTACTTCGCGTTCTGCCAATGGTTGATTCACCGCTGCCTGGAACGCGCCCAGACCGCCGCTCGCAGCGCCGGCATGGGCATCGGCCTGATCGCTGACCTGGCGGTGGGTGCCGACGGCGCCGGCAGTCAGGCCTGGAGCTTTCAGGACGAACTGCTGGCCTCGCTGACCGTCGGCGCGCCGCCAGACATCCTCAATCGCTCGGGCCAGGGCTGGGGCATTTCCGCGTTTTCTCCGGAAGGTCTTGTGCGTAACGGCTTTCGCGCGTTTATCGAGATGCTGCGCGCCAACTTCGCCCACGCCGGCGGGCTGCGCATCGACCATGTCATGGGTCTGCAACGGTTGTGGGTGATCCCCAACGGTTCCGCCCCGGCAGACGGTGCGTACCTGTATTACCCGGTGGACGACTTGCTGCGTCTGCTGACGCTGGAATCCCATCGCCATCAAGCGATCGTGCTCGGAGAAGACCTCGGAACCGTACCCGATGGCCTGCGGGAAAAACTCATCGCCCGGGCCATGCTCGGCATGCGCGTGCTGCTGTTCGAACAGGACAACACCCATTTTAAACCCATCCTCGACTGGCCGGACAACGCTCTGGCCACCACCAGCACTCACGATCTGCCAACACTCAACGGCTGGTGGCATGGCCGCGACATCGACTGGAATGCGCGACTGGGGCTGATCGATGCCAACGGCGAAATCGACTGGCGCCGTTACCGCCAACGCGAGCGTGAAGGCCTGCGCGGTGCCTTGAGCCAGGATCCGCAAAACTTTCGCGAGGAATCCCACGAGGCTGATCAAGTGGTCGATGCCGCTGTCCGCTTCCTCGGTCACACCCGCGCGCCGCTGGTGCTGTTGCCGCTGGAAGACGCGCTGGGCCTCGACGAGCAGGCCAACCTGCCCGGCACCATCGACACCCACCCGAACTGGTCGCGCCGCTTGCCGGCTACCAGCGAGGCGCTGCTCGACGGTGTCGACGCAGCAAGACGCCTGGAACTATTGGCGTGTGCCCGCCTTCAGGCAGCCGAGCGTGACCAATGAGTGCATTGCCTATCCAGATACTGCGCGCCACGGTCCGCCTGCAATTTCATCGCGGTTTTACCCTAGATCAGGCGGTGCCGCTGGTGCCGTACTTCGCCCGACTCGGCATCAGCCACATTTATGCCTCACCGCTGCTCGCCGCCCGCGCCGGCTCCATGCATGGCTACGATGTGGTCGACCCGACCCGGGTGAATCCGGAACTTGGCGGCGAGCCGGCCTTGCGCCGTCTGGTCGCCAGCCTGCGCGAACACGGCATGGGGCTGATCCTCGACATCGTCTCCAATCACATGGCGGTCGGTGGCGGTGACAACCCGTGGTGGCTCGACCTGCTGGAATGGGGCCGGCTCAGCCCCTACGGCGAGTTCTTCGACATTCAGTGGCACTCCCCTGACCCGTTGATGGAAGGCCAGTTGCTGCTGCCGTTTCTCGGCAGCGATTACGGCGTCGCGCTCCAGGACGCGACCCTGCCGCTGGTTTTCAACGCCGAGAGCGGCACGTTCCACGTCGAGCATTACGAGCATCACTTCCCGATCTGCCCCGGCGATTACGGTGAACTGCTCAAGTCCGATGACGCTTCCAGCGAGGCGCTCAAGGGCCTAGCCGACCGCTTCAGCGCGCTCAGTTACCAGACCGACGCCCGCTCACTGGCCATCCCGCTCAAGGAAGAACTTCAGCAGCTGGCCAGCGACCCGCACATCCTCCAGGCCATTCAGCGCAACCTGACGCATTACGATTCGAAGACCGAAGAAGGTTTTCAACGCCTGCACCAATTGCTGGAGCGGCAAAGCTATCGCCTGGCGAGCTGGCGCACGGCGGCGGACGACATCAACTGGCGGCGCTTCTTCGACATCAACGAGCTCGGCGGTTTGCGCGTCGAGCGTCCGGCGGTGTTCGAAGCGACTCACGGCAAGATTTTCCAGTTGATCGGCGAAGGCCTGATCGACGGCCTGCGCATCGACCACATCGACGGCCTCGCCGACCCGCGCAGCTACTGCCGCAAACTGCGCCGCCGCCTCGACCATCTGGCACCGGGCCGGCACTTGCCGATCTATGTCGAGAAGATCCTCGGCGACGGCGAAACCCTCCCCACCGACTGGTCCGTGGACGGCAGCACCGGTTATGAATTCATGAACCAGCTGTCGCTGCTGCAACACGATCCGGACGGCGAACATGTGCTGGGCGATTTGTGGAAACGCCGCACCGAACGCCCCTCTGCGTTTATCGAGGAAGCGCAACTGGCGCGCCAGCAGATCCTCAACGGCTCGCTGGCCAGCGATTGCGAAAGCGTCGCCCAGGCCCTGCTGCAAGTGGCGCGCGATGACCTGATGACCCGCGACCTCACGCTCGGCTCGATTCGTCGGGTGTTGCAGGCGTTGATCGTGCACTTCCCGGTCTATCGCACCTACATCACCCCGATGGGCCGCTCGGCGCGGGACGAGGTGTTTTTCCAGCAGGCCATGGACGGTGCGCGGCAGACATTGAGCGAAGCCGATTGGCCGGTGCTGGACTCCGTAGCCGGTTGGCTTGGCGGCCAGCCGTGGAGGCGCAAACCCCGTGGCCGTTCGCGCAAGATTCTGAAGCATGCCTGCGTGCGTTTTCAGCAGCTCACTTCGCCGGCCGCGGCCAAAGCCGTGGAAGACACCGCGCTGTATCGCTCGGCAGTGCTGCTGTCGCGCAATGACGTCGGTTACAACACCGAGCAGTTCAGCGCGCCGGTCAGCGACTTTCACGCGGTGAACCAGCAACGTCTGGCGAGCTTCCCCGATAACCTGCTGGCCACCGCCACCCACGACCACAAACGCGGCGAAGACACTCGCGCGCGGCTGGCCGTGCTCAGCGAACGCAGCCATTGGTATGCCGAGCAGATAGAGCTGTGGCGCGCGCTCGCTCGGCCGCTGCGCGATGACGATGAACTGCCGTCGTCGGCGGACGAGTTGATCCTCTATCAGGCGCTGCTCGGCAGCTGGCCGCTGGACCTGCGCGACGACGATCAGGCCGGTTTCGCCGACTACGCCAAACGCGTCTGGCAGTGGCAGCAGAAAGCCCTGCGCGAAGCCAAGCTGCAAAGCAGCTGGAGTGCGCCGAACGAGGCTTACGAAAACGCGGCTCAGGCGTTCACCGAACAACTGCTGCTGGCCCCCGAAGGCGAACTGCTGCGCGGTGCGCTCGCCAAGACCGTCAACAGCATCGCTGCCGCCGGCGCTCTCAACGGTCTGGCGCAAACCTTGCTGCGCATGACCGTGCCGGGGGTGCCGGATCTGTATCAGGGCAACGAGTTCTGGGACTTCAGCATGGTCGACCCGGACAACCGCCGGCCAGTGGACTACGCCGCCCGGCAGCAGGCGCTGGAGGCTCCCGCTCCGGTTCAGGAACTGTTGGTCAACTGGCGCGACGGGCGAATCAAGCAAGCATTGATCGCCCAGGTGCTGCGCCTGCGCGCCGACGACACCGAGTTGTTTCGCCAGGGTTCGTACCAGGCCCTCGAGGTACTGGGCAGCCAGGCGCACAACGTGCTCGCGTTTGCCCGTGAGCATGGGGAGCGACGGATCATCGTGATCGTGCCGATCCGTTGCGCAACATTGCTGGAAAACAGTGCTGTGCCGATGGTTGACGCGCTGCGCTGGGGCGATACACGGGTCGTTCTACCGTTCGACGCCTCTGACGAAAATCTGAAGGGACTTTTTTCGAGCACCGCAGTCACAAAAAACAGGGAGCTGCAGGTCAGCACCGCGCTGGGGGATTTCCCGGTCAATCTGCTTATCCAACACGTCTAGCAGCATGAGTTCAGTTCAGGAGCATTGCGATGAGTACCGACGATAAACGCATCCGCGAATTCGCCTATCAGATCTGGGAATCCGAAGGTAAACCCGAAGGCCAGGAATCGCGCCACTGGGAGATGGCGCGCAAACTCGCCGAAGCCGAGGCGCTGGCACCGAAAAAATCGCCAAAGGCTGCCGGCAGTAAAACCGCCGGCAAGACCGCCACCAGCAAAGCCGTTGATGGCAAGACACCTGCTGCCAAACCCAAGGCCACGACGGCCAAGGCCAAGCCTGCCGGTGCCGCGAAAGTGATTCCCCCGGGCGAAAAAGCCACCGAGAAAAAGCCCCGCGCGCCGCGCAAGCCGCCTGCGGTCTGACGCCCCCGAACCATTGATTTGAATAACCGTGTGGCGGGTTCGCTCGCCACCGAGGGCTCGTTCGTCCTCGAAAACTCGCCATTCCCTTGTGGGAGCGAGCCTGCTCGCGATTGCGGCTGGACATCCACCGCGGGTGTCAACAGGTACAAAGCCATCGCGAGCAGGCTCGCTCCCACAGAAGATTGATGTTCACCCTGACTTACTGACTTGCAGGAGCACCTATGACCCGTCCAAAGAAAGCCGAGCCCACCGCGCACGCCGAACCCTCGCGCATCCGTGAAGGCCTGCCCTTCCCGCTCGGCGCGACCTGGGATGGTCTGGGGGTGAACTTCGCGCTGTTTTCCGCCAACGCCACCCGCGTTGAACTGTGCATTTTCGACGATGCCGGCGAAGTCGAACTCGAGCGCATCGAGCTGCCGGAATACACCGATGAGATCTACCATGGCTATCTGCCCGATGCACATCCGGGCCTGATTTATGGCTACCGGGTCTACGGCCCGTACGACCCGGCCAACGGCCACCGCTTCAACCACAACAAATTGCTGATCGACCCGTACGCCAAACAACTGGTGGGCGAGTTGAAATGGTCCGAGGCGCTGTTCGGCTACACCATCGGCCACCCCGACGCCGACCTCAGTTTCGACGAGCGCGACAGCGCGCCCTTCGTCCCCAAGTGCAAAGTCATCGACCCGGCGCACACCTGGGGCCACGACCATCGCGTCAGCGTGCCGTGGGACAAGACCATCATTTACGAGACCCACGTGCGCGGCATCAGCATGCGCCACCCTTCGGTGCCGGAGAACGTGCGTGGCACGTTTGCCGGACTGATGGTCGACGACGTGCTGGAGCACATTCGCAAACTCGGCGTGTCGACTGTTGAATTGCTGCCGATCCATGCCTTCGTCAACGACCAGCACCTGCTGCACAAAGGCATGACCAATTACTGGGGCTACAACAGCATCGCGTTCTTCGCCCCGGATCCGCGCTACCTGGCCAGCGGCAAGATTGCCGAGTTCAAGGAGATGGTCGCGCATCTGCACGACGCCAACCTCGAAGTGATTCTCGACGTGGTCTACAACCACACCGCCGAAGGCAACGAGCAAGGCCCGACCCTGTCGATGCGCGGGATCGATAACGCCTCGTACTATCGCCTGATGCCGGACGACAAGCGCTTTTACATCAACGATTCCGGTACCGGTAACACCCTCGATCTGAGCCATCCGTGCGTGCTGCAGATGGTCACCGACTCGCTGCGCTACTGGGCCAGCGAAATGCACGTCGACGGCTTCCGTTTCGATCTGGCGACCATCCTCGGTCGCTATCACGACGGTTTCGATGAACGTCACAGCTTCCTTGTTGCTTGCCGCCAGGATCCGGTGCTGCGTCAGGTGAAAATGATCGCCGAGCCTTGGGACTGCGGCCCCGGCGGCTATCAGGTCGGCAACTTCCCGCCGGGCTGGGTCGAGTGGAACGACAAGTTCCGCGACACCGTGCGCGCGTTCTGGAAAGGCGACGACGGCCAGCTCGCCGACTTCGCCAGCCGCATGACGGCCTCCGGGGAAATGTTCAACCAGCGTGGCCGCCGGCCTTATTCGTCGGTCAACTTCGTCACTGCTCACGACGGTTTCACCCTCAACGATCTGGTGTCCTACAACGACAAGCACAACGAGGCCAACGACGAAAACAATCAGGACGGCAGCAACAACAACCTGTCCTGGAACCACGGCGTCGAAGGCCCTACCGACGACCCGGAAATCAACGCGCTGCGCCACCGGCAGATGCGCAATTTCTTCGCCACCCTGCTGCTGTCCCAAGGCACGCCGATGCTGGTGGCCGGTGACGAATTTGCTCGTACCCAGGACGGCAACAACAATGCCTATTGCCAGGACAGCGAGATCGGCTGGGTCAACTGGGACCTGAGCGAGGACGGCAAGGCGCTGCTCAAATTCGTCAAGCGCCTGATCAAGTTGCGTCTGGCCTACCCGATCCTGCGACGCGGGCGTTTCCTGGTCGGCGAATACAACGAGGATATCGGCGTCAAGGACGTGACCTGGCTTGCGCCGGACGCCACGGAGATGACCACCGAACACTGGCATGACGCGCAGAACCGCTGCATGGGCATGCTGCTTGACGGTCGTGCCCAGGAAACCGGGATCCGCCGCAAGGGTGCCGACGCCACGTTGCTGCTGGTGGTCAACGCCCATCACGACATCGTCAACTTCACCTTGCCGGAAGTGCCTGAAGGCAGTTTCTGGACGTGCATGATCGATACCAACCAGCCATCGATCCGTGGCCAGGAGCGTTTTGAATTCGGTCATGAGTACTCGGTCACCGGGCGTTCTCTGCTGCTGTTCGAACTGCAACGCGAAGAAGAGGACTGACATGGACTTGCCCGTCTATCTCTCACGGCACGCGCCGGACTACCGCGACACTGCCGCCCTCGGCCTGTGTCTGCGGCAACTGGTCGAGGCCGGCCTCGATCGCCTGCCGTTACCCGGCAGCGGTCGTACGCTGGAGCGCTGGCAACGGCTGTCCGAGGTCGGTGGGCATGATCTGGGGCTGTGCAAACTTTACGAAGGTCATACCGATGCGCTGGCAATCATCGAACAACTCGGTGGCTCGCCGACGCCCGGCAGCACGTGGGGCATGTGGGCGGCCGAACCACCGCAGGCGCGGGTGCGGGTCGGCCGCTCGGGGCAACTGGTGCGGCTGAACGGACGCAAGGCCTGGTGCTCCGGGGCGGCGGTGCTCAGTCATGCCCTGCTGACGGCGTGGGATGAGGACGATCGCCAGCAACTGGTGGCCGTGGCCCTCGACCAACCGGGCGTGACCGTCACCGATCAAGGCTGGCAAGCGGTCGGCATGGCGGCCACCGGCAGCGTCGAGGTGCTGTTCGACGAAGTCGAGGCGCAGGCGATCGGCGATCCTGGCGACTACCTGCAACGTCCGGGGTTCTGGCACGGCGGGATCGGGATTGCCGCGTGCTGGTACGGCGCCGCGAGGGAAATCGGTGAACAGCTGCGCCAGCAATGTGCCCGACGTGAAGAACCCCATTCGCTGGCCAGTCTCGGCGCCGTCGACAGCGCCTTGCACGCCGCAGCTCAAGCGCTGCGCGTCAGTGCGCTGGACATCGACAGCAATCCCCACGCCAACGCCGAGTTGCTGGCCCGCCGTGTACGCGCCGTGGTCGAAGATGCCGCCGAACAGGTCATTCGCGAGACAGGTCGGGCGCTCGGTGCCGGGCCGTTCTGCAAGGATCCGCACTTTGCCCGCCTGGCGGCCGACTTGCCGGTTTACCTGCGCCAGAGCCACGCTGAACGCGATCTGGCAGCACTGGGCCGATTGATTGCGCAGCACCCACGGGAGGGTTGGGCCCTATGAAGCGCAATCCGATTGTCGGCGAAGGCACCTCCCTGCAGGAATGGCAGAGCTCACGTCATCTGGCAGCGGTAGACAGTATCGACATTCTTGATCTGGTACCGCCGGGATCGCGAGCGGTGGTGATTGCGCCGCACCCCGACGATGAAGTGCTCGGTTGCGGCGGGCTGTTGCAACAGCTCGCCGCCGCGGGGCGCACGCTGCAACTGATTTCGGTCACCGATGGCAGCGCCAGCCATCCAGGTTCGGAGCGCTGGCCGGTGGAGCGCTTGAGCGTGGTGCGCCCGCAGGAATCCGCCGAAGCCCTGCGTCGTCTTGGCCTGCCCATGCATCAGGTGCAATGGCTGCGTGGCGGCTTCCCCGACACCCAGGTCGCCGCGCGCGAATCGATGCTGTGTGAATACCTGACCCGCTACCTGCAACCCGACGACGTGATCTTCACCACCTGGCGCGAAGACGGCCACAGCGACCACGAAGCCGTCGGCCGCGCCAGCGTCGAGGCTGCGCGCCGGGTGGGTGCAATTTGCCACGAGCTGCCGGTCTGGACCTGGCACTGGGCAACGCCCGAAGACGCCATCGTGCCTTGGGAACGGGCGCGCAAAATCCTGCTCAGCCCCGAACAGGTCGCACGCAAACGCCATGCGGTGCACGCCTTCGCCAGCCAGCTGGAGGGTGATCCCGACGCAGGCCTGGCCCCGGTGCTCAAACCCTATGTCATCGATCGACTGCTGCAACCGTTCGAGGTGGTCTTTCTATGAGTGTCGAGGATCGCTACTTCGAAGGCCTGTTCGCCGGCAATAACGACCCCTGGGGATTTCGCCAGCGCTGGTACGAGCAGCGCAAACGCCTCGTGACCCTGGCGGCCCTGCCCCGCCCGCATTACCGGACGATTTTCGAACCCGGTTGCGCCAACGGCGAACTGAGCGCCGCGCTGGCCGAACGCTGTGATCGGCTGTTGTGCTGCGACACAAGCGCCGCCGCGGTCAATCTGGCGCGCACCCGGCTGAGCCTGTTCGACCACGCCGAAGTCCGTCAATGTCGGTTGCCTGGCGACTGGCCGGCGGAAAAATTCGACCTGATCGTATTCAGCGAAATCGGCTACTACCTCGACCGGCAAGATCTGACGGAGGTCATCCATCGCATCAGTGATTCATTGACGGCAGACGGGCAATTACTGGCCTGTCACTGGCGCCCGGTTATCGAAGGCTGCCCGCTTAATGCCCGACAGGTTCACGACCTGATTCACGAACAGTTGCACCTGCCGCGAGTGGTCCTGCATCAGGAAGCGGATTTTCTGCTGGAAGTCTGGAGTCGCGAACCGCGTTCGGTGGCCGCGCTGGAGGGGTTGCGATGATTGGCATCCTGATCCCGGCACACAACGAAGAAGAGTGGCTCGATGACTGCCTGCACGCCGCCTTGCGCGCCGCCGGGCATCCGATGCTGGCCGGTGAGCCGGTGGAGGTCCTGGTGGTACTCGACAGTTGTACCGACCGTTCGGCGCACATCGTCAGCCAGTATCCGGTGCAGGCGCTGAGCATTGATGCCCGCAATGTCGGCCAGGCCCGGGCCATCGGCGCGCAACAACTGCTTGATCGGGGTGCTCGCTGGATTTCCTGCTCCGACGCCGACAGCCGCGTCGCCGAAGACTGGCTGGTGGAACAACTGGGATTGGGCACCGATGCGGTATGCGGCACGGTGACGGTCGAGCGCTGGCATGAAACGTTCGATGAAGCCGCGCAGATTCGCTATCACGGTCATTACCAGGCCTGTGAAGGTCACCGGCACATCCATGGCGCCAATCTGGGTGTCAGCGCGCAAGCCTACGTGCGCGCCGGCGGCTTCGAACCGTTGTCCTGTGACGAAGATGTGCAGCTGGTGCGCCAACTGGAGCTTTGCGGGGCCAGCATCGCCTGGAGCCATCGCCCGCAAGTCATCACCAGCGCCCGTCTGGACAGTCGCGCACGCGGCGGTTTTGGCGACTATCTGCGACAGTTGGCACAGACTGAATAAAAAAAAGCGGATCAGGTTGATCTGTGACGCGACGAACTGTCCTTCTTGAGCAATACTCTGCAGCGCAGCAATCCAGGGTTCGGAGCGCTGCAGGGCTATCCACCAGCCTTCACGGGTCGTACACGCCTCTCATGGCGCGCACGACTGAGGGCGAGACACAACAAGGATGTATCACTCATGAAACCGTTATCCCTCAGCGAGAGCGGCCTGCCGGCGCAGATCTGGAACAGTGCCGCGCAGCTCGACAACATTCCCGTCATCAACACCCACACATTGGTTCCACCCGGTGCCCGCGCCGTGGTCATCGCCCCGCACCCCGGCGATGAAGTGGTGACCTGCGGCGGCCTGCTGCAACTGCTTTCCAGCCTCGGCCATCCCTTGCAACTGCTGTCGATCACCGATGGCAGCGCCAGTCATCCGGGCTCTCGCCAGTGGTCGGAAAAACGCCTGAGCGTGTTCCGTCCACAGGAAAGCGTCGAAGCGCTACGCCGCCTGGGTTTGCCGATGCACAGCCTGAAGTGGGTGCGCGGCGGTTTCACCGACAACGCCCTGCACGATCAGGAATCTCAACTGACCGAATTCATCGCCCGCTACCTGCGTCCTGGTGATGTGGTTTTCAGCACCTGGTGCAACGACGGCACCGCTGATCATGAAGTGGTCGGCCGGGCCAGCGCCAAAGCCGCACAACAGGTCGGCGCCACCTACCACGATGTGCCGGTCTGGGCCTGGCACTGGCCGGAACGGGATCAGGCGCAGATTCCTTGGCACCGCGCACGCAAGCTGCGCCTCGATACCTGGACCGTTGCGCGCAAGAGCCACGCCACCCATGCCTACGCCAGTCAGCTCAATGGCGAACCGGCGATCGGGATCGCGCCGCTGCTGCCCAAGTCGATTCTGGAGCGCATGCGCCTGCCCTACGAGATCGTCTTCGTCGATTGACGGTCCGTCGGGCGCGGGCAGCCACTCAAAGTGAACTGCCCGCGCCCGGATCAGTCGCATGAACAGGCAGTCATGATTCAGAGGAGTGAACGTGTCCAGCGATCCCAAGCGTCATGCCGTCGACGCACAGACCTCGACCCCGTCCGCCATCCATCGCCTGCGGGTGCTCACGGTCAATACGCACAAGGGTTTCACCGCGCTCAATCGACGTTTCATCCTTCCGGAATTGCGTGAAGCGGTGCGCAGCACCTCGGCCGATCTGGTGTTTCTGCAGGAAGTGGTGGGCGAACACGAGCGGCATTCCAGCCGCTACAACGAATGGCCGCAAACTTCGCAGTACGAATTCCTCGCCGACAGCATGTGGAGCGATTTTGCCTACGGCCGCAATGCGGTCTATCCCGACGGCCATCATGGCAACGCCCTGTTGTCGAAATACCCGATCCGCGAATACCGCAACCTCGACGTCTCCATTACCGGCCCTGAACGGCGCGGGTTGTTGCACTGCGTCCTGGATGTGCCGGGGCATGCCGAAGTGCATGCCATCTGCGTGCACCTGAGCCTGCTCGAAAGCCATCGGCAATTGCAGTTGCAGCTGCTCTGCCAGTTGCTCGAATCGCTGCCCGACGATGCGCCGGTGATCATCGCCGGTGACTTCAATGACTGGCAGTTGCAAGGCAACGTCGCCCTCGCCCGCCGCGACTACCTGCACGAAGCCTTCGAACGCCATCACGGCCGCCCGGCGAAGACCTACCCCGCGCGTTTCCCGTTGCTGCGACTGGACCGGGTCTACCTGCGCAATGCCAGCAGCCACGACCCGCGGATCCTCGGCAACAAGCCGTGGACGCATCTCTCGGATCATTTGCCGCTGGCCGTTGAAGTGCATTTGTAGCGCGATACTGACAGCTGTCTTCACCCAAAAAGCCACGCGAAACCGGTTGCCGCATTCGGTTTCGCAGACCGGCTGTCGGCTATAAAACGCCTCTGCCTCGCGGCTTTCACAGCCATTGGCTCTACAAACAAGCACTTAGATAAATGCGCAAAAACATAAGCTTGCATCACCCGTTTTGACCCGACCACTCATCGTCCAATTTCTTGACGCAAGAGCTCCGGTCTTCTTAGCTCTACCTTACTACCCCCGGAAATACTACTCGGGGCGAACCTCAGGCCACTCGTCAAAACGGGCGGCCTCGGGCTCGCCACGCTCCATTCGGTCGCCCCTCGTTCGGGGTAGGAGAGACGCCAAGGCGAGATACCACATGCGCTAGCAAGGTAGAACTCCATGAAAACCTCACTCACCTCACAAGAGATCAAAGTCACGTTCTGCACCGTTTCAAGTTCTATCTTGCTGTGCTCGTCCATGGAGGCGCAGGCGGGTCCTGTGGCGGACGAGGCGACGCCCTGGTATCGCCAGGACATTCCCGTCATGACCCTCCCCGCCACGGTCGTGACCCCGGGGCCGCAACGGCTGAGCTCACAGCCGGATCTGCGCGGCACAAAGCTGATCACCGAAGACCTCGCACCCTCGGCCTGGGATCAACTCTACGGACAGACGTCCCGCCAGGCGCAAACCGACGTCCTCAGCCCGGGCTTCGCCACGTCCGGCACTGGCGACTTCAAGGGCCCCGCCGTGCTGACCCTGAAAAGCAGCAGCGGCCACACCCAGCAGCTCGGCCTGATCGGCGGGGTCAATCAGATCAAGGCCAATGGCAGCGGACTGATCACCAGCCGCGCCCTCGCCGATCCGAACACCGACACCCTCAACCTGCAAGGTCAGAGCCTGGGCGCCTACTACAGCTTGAGTGGCCCACAGGGCTGGCACGTTGACTTGTCGGCCAGTGGCGGTCGGGTCAGCGGTTTCAGTCGTAACGAGCAAGGTGCACGCCTGGCCACCGAAGGCAGCGCGATGACGCTGTCGGTGGAAGGTGGCTTCCCGATCGGTCTGGGTGAAAACTGGGTGGTTGAACCGCAAGCGCAATTGATCAATCAGCGCATCACTCTGGATACGCCGTACGCAGGCTCGGGCAACGCCTCTTCCAGTGACATTACATCGTGGAGCGGCCGGGTCGGTGCGCGCTTGAAAGGCAGCTACGATCTGAACGGGTTGCCCGTTGAGCCCTACGTGCGCACGAACCTGTGGCACACGGTGTACACCGGCGACACGGTGACGCTGGATCAGGTGGACAAGATCAGCAGCAGCCGCAAATCCTCGACCGTGGAGGTCGGACTGGGGTTGGTGGCGAGAATGACGCCGACGGTGAGTGTGTATGTCAGCGCCGATTACAGCAGCGACGTGGATGACAACGATCTGAACGGGTTGATTGGCAGCCTGGGGGTCCGGATGCGTTGGTAAAGACGATATGCACGATCGTCCCCACGCTCTGCGTGGGAACGATCTCGCGTGAGGTCAGCCCTCAGGCTTGAGGATCAACACCGCCAGCGGCGGCAGGTTCAGCTCCAGCGACAACGCCTGCCCATGACTAGCCACCTCTTCGGTGAACGCCCCGCCGCCATTGCCATAATTGGAACCGGCATAAGTGTCGGCATCACTGTTGAGCAATTCCTTCCAGCGCCCGGCAAACGGCACACCGACGCGATACGACTGACGCGGCACCGGGGTGAAGTTGGCCACCACCAGCACTGGCGTGCCGTCCTTGCTCCAGCGCAACCAGGCGTAAACGCTGTTGATCGCATCGTCGCCGATCAACCATTGAAAGCCTTGCGGCGCATCGTCCTGCTCGTGCAGCGCCGGCTCTTCGCGGTAGAGCCGGTTGAGGTCGCCAACCAGCTTCTGCACGCCTTTGTGCTCCGAGTATTGCAGCAGATACCAGTCGAGCTGCTGATCGTGATTCCATTCGCGCCACTGGCCGAACTCGCAGCCCATGAACAGCAGCTTCTTGCCCGGATGGGTCCACATGAAACTCAGATAGGCGCGCAGGTTGGCGAATTTCTGCCAGCGGTCGCCGGGCATTTTGTCGATCAGCGAATGCTTGCCGTGCACCACTTCGTCGTGGGAAATCGGCAGGATGAAGCGCTCGGACCAGGCGTACACCAGGCCGAAACTCAACTCGTTGTGGTGGTGGGCGCGGTACACCGGATCCTGCTGGATGTAGTGCAGCGAATCGTGCATCCAGCCCATGTTCCATTTGTAGGCAAAACCGAGGCCGCCTTGTTGGGTGCTCTGGCTGACGCCAGGCCACGCCGTGGATTCCTCGGCGATCACCAGCGCACCCGGTGCCTCCAGCGCTACCACATCGTTCAAATGCCGCAGGAAGTCGATGGCTTCAAGGTTCTCGCGACCGCCATGACGGTTCGGCACCCACTCGCCGGCCTTGCGCGAATAGTCGCGATAGAGCATCGACGCCACCGCATCGACCCGCAGACCGTCAATGTGGAAATGCTTCAACCAGTGCAGCGCCGACGCCAGCATGTAGCCATGCACTTCAGTGCGGCCCAGGTTGTAGATCAGCGTGTCCCAGTCCTGATGGAAGCCTTCCAGCGGGTTGCCGTATTCGTACAGTGCCGTGCCGTCGAATTGGGCGAGGCCATGGGTGTCGGTGGGAAAATGCGCTGGCACCCAGTCGAGAATCACACCGATGCCGGCCTGGTGACAGGCATTGACGAAATCGCCGAATTGCTCGGGCGTGCCGTAACGCGCGCTCGGGGCGAACTGCGACAGCAACTGATAACCCCAGGAACCGCCGAACGGGTGCTCCATGATCGGCATCAGTTCGATATGAGTGAAACCCAGCTCCTTCACATACGGGATCAAACGTTCGGCCAGCTCCGGCCAGTTGTACTGGCGCGCCACTTCACCGAGATCGTCGAGTTCGCATTGCCAGGAACCGGCATGCAACTCGTAGATCGAGAGTGGCGCATTGTGTTGCTGATGTTCGCGGCGGCCGCTCATCCAGTCGTGATCTTGCCAGTCGATCTGCAACGGTGCGGCGACTTTTGACGCAGTGTCCGGCGGCAAACTGGTGGCCAGCGCCATCGGGTCGGCCTTCAGCGGCAGAATACCGTGGGCGCCGAGGATTTCGTACTTGTACAGTTCCCCTGCTTGCAGGCGCGGAATGAACAATTCCCACACGCCAGACGGATGCCGCAGACGCATCGGATGCCGCCGGCCGTCCCAGACGTTGAAATCGCCGACCACCGAAACCCGCCGGGCATTCGGTGCCCACACGGCAAAGCGCACACCGTCGACGCCATCGACGGTTTTCAGCTGCGCGCCGAGGCAACTGCTGAGGTCGCGATGGTTGCCTTCGGCGAACAGATACAAATCCATTTCACCGAGCAACTGGCCAAAGCTGTAAGGATCTTCCGCGACCTGTTCACCACCGGCCCAGCGGGTGCGCAACAGGTACGGCCGTGCGCCCTCGAAATGGCCGACAAACAGCCCCGGTGTTTCGGTGGCCTCCAGCGGACCGAGCTCTTCGCCACTGTTTTTATCGACGACAGAAACACTCAACGCGCCGGGCAGATACGCCCGGATAAATTGCCCGCCGGCACCATCGCCGTGGGGGCCAAGAATGGAAAACGGGTCGTGATGTTCTGCGCGCACCAAAGCATCAATGTCTTTTGCAGTGGGCAGCAATCTTTCTTTAGCGTGACCCTGTTCCCTGTTCGAGAAACTCATGACTACTCTCCACCAAGATCGGAAAAGGGTTTGAGCCCCGTCAATAACCCGTACAGACCGTGCAGCGGCACGGGCAGCCAGGTGGGGCGATTTTCGGCTTCATAGGCCACTTCGTAGGCCGCTTTCTCCAGACCGAACAACGCCAGTGCGGCGTCGGCACCTTCAGGATCTTGCCAGGCATGATCAAGACTAGCTGCCGCTTGGCGATATGCCTGGAGAAATGCTTCCCGGGCTTCACGCAGGTAACGCTCCGTGACCCGCCGACGCGCGGCTTCGGCCTCGGGGCTGTTGTCGACGTTGTGCACATTCAGGGCCATGGCCGCGGCGTAATCGAAGGAACGCAGCACACCACTGACGTCCTTGTACGGGCTGTGCTTGCCCCGGCGTTCGGCCAGTGGCCGCGCCGGTTCGCCCTCGAAGTCGATCAGGTAGGCGTCGCCCTTGATCACCAGCACCTGCCCCAAATGCAGGTCGCCGTGCACGCGGATCCGCAAGCCGCCAGCGGACTGCTTGGCCAACTCCTGCACGTGGGCAAGGATGGTTTTCTTGTTGTCGAGCAACCGACCGACCAGCTTCTGATCCGCCGCATCGAGTTCGCCCTGATGCTGCTTGAGCAGTTTCAGCGCATGCTCGACCTGCGCCGCGACATCCTTGCCGGTCGCCTGCGCATCCTTGGCCGAACTGACTTGCGGCGCGAAGTCCTGGTTGTCGCTTGGCGCTGCCAGCACCTGATGCATTTCCCCCAGACGCTGGCCGAGCATGCCGGCGAAATCCTTCAGTTCACCCAAGGCGTTGTAGTGCTGTGCCTGTTCGGACACGGCGTCCGCCAATTCATCGCGCAGCGCCCGTTCGAGGTTGTTCTGCGTCCATTCCCAGGCATCGCCCTGATTGCTCAAGTAGCCTTGGGCGATCATCAGCAGGTTGTCTTCGCCCTTCCCGTCCCGGCGAATCACCGAGCCGAGCAGCGGAGAGATATTGGCAAATCCGGCCGCCGTCAGGTAAGCGCTCATCTCCAGTTCCGGGTGTACGCCGGAAGCGACTTTGCGGATCAGCTTGAGCACCAGACTGTTGCCGATCACCACCGAACTGTTGGATTGTTCGGCGGACAGATAGCGCACTTCGGATTCCGCACCGAGGCCGAGTTTTTCCAGTTGCGACGTTGCCTCGAAACGGATCTCGCCCTCACTGGATTCCAGCACCGTTCCGCTCTGCATGCCTTCGAGCACCGCGCGAATAAACGCTTCGAGACTGAACGCATCGGTGATCAACCCGACCTGACGCACCCGACGCACTCGGGCCAAAGCCAGTTGTTGCGGCAACGCCGGCCCGACCTGATCTTCGGCAATGAAGCCGAACGGCAATTGATAACGGCTGGTCTGCCCGCCGCTCTGCACTTCGATTTCACTGAGCAGCACCGGATGCTGCGCGTCGCCGAAGCGCACGCCGTAGGCCAGTTTCACCTGGTCAATCGCAGCGTCCTTGCCGGCGAACCAGCGGCGGTTTTGCAGCCAGCTCGGCAGGATCGCCTGTTCGAGGGTGGCGCGGGACGGCGCTTCGAGCAGTTCTTCCATGCGCTTTTTCAGCACCAGCGTGGTGAAGTCCGGCAGGCTCTGCGCCGGCTCGACGTGCCAGCTCGGCATCTGGTTTTCCGCCGCCAGGCCGAACCAGTAGAAACCGTAAGGCGGCAGAGTCAGCAGGAAACTCAACTGGCCGATGGGCGGGAACGCGTTACCACCAAGCATCTCTACCGGCACCATGCCGACGTAGGCCGACAGGTCGAGCTCCACCGCTTGTGCGCTGCGCGACACGTTGGCCACGCACAGAATGGTTTCATGCTTGCCGTCCGGCCCGGTGTATTCGCGGGTGTAGGCCAGCACGCGACGATTGGCCGGCGAGAGCATTTTCAGCGTGCCGCGACCGAACGCCTTGGACTGCTTGCGCACCGCCAGCAGGCGCCGGGTCCAGTTGAGCAGCGAATGCGGGTCGCCGGCCTGGGTTTCGACGTTGACCGACTGATAGCCGTATTGCGGGTCCATGATCGGCGGCAGCACCAGACTGGCCGGATCGGCGCGGGAGAATCCGCCGTTGCGGTCGATCGACCACTGCATCGGTGTACGCACGCCGTCGCGGTCGCCCAGATAGATGTTGTCGCCCATGCCGATTTCATCGCCGTAATACAGGGTCGGCGTGCCGGGCATCGACAGCAGCAGACTGTTGAGCAGTTCGATGCGGCGGCGGTCGCGTTCCATCAACGGCGCCAGACGCCGGCGAATCCCGAGATTGATCCGAGCGCGACGGTCGGCGGCGTAGTAGTTCCAGAGGTAGTCGCGTTCTTTGTCGGTGACCATCTCCAGCGTCAGCTCATCGTGGTTGCGCAGGAAGATCGCCCATTGGCAATTGGCCGGGATCTCCGGGGTCTGACGCAGGATGTCGGTGATCGGGAAGCGGTCTTCCTGGGCCAACGCCATGTACATGCGCGGCATCAGCGGGAAGTGGAACGCCATGTGGCATTCATCACCATTCACACCCTCGGCGTCGGTATCACCAAAATACAGCTGGGTGTCTTCGGGCCATTGGTTGGCTTCGGCCAGCAGCATGCGATCGGGATAATTGGCGTCAATCTCGGCGCGGATCTGCTTGAGAACGTCGTGGGTTTCCGGGAGGTTTTCGTTGTTGGTGCCATCGCGCTCGATCAGGTACGGAATCGCATCCAGGCGCAGGCCGTCGATGCCCATGTCCAGCCAGTAGCGCATCACCGACAGCACGGCTTTCATGACTTGCGGGTTGTCGAAATTGAGGTCCGGCTGGTGCGAATAGAAGCGGTGCCAGAAGTACTGGCCGGCCACCGGGTCCCAGGTCCAGTTGGACTTTTCGGTGTCGAGGAAAATGATCCGGGTGCCGTCGTATTTCTGGTCGTCATCCGACCACACATAGAAGTCCCGCGCCGCCGAGCCGGGCTTGGCCTTGCGCGCACGCTGGAACCACGGGTGCTGATCCGAGGTGTGGTTGATGACCAGCTCGGTAATCACCCGCAAACCGCGCTTGTGCGCTTCGGCAATGAACCGCTTGGCATCGGCCATTGTCCCGTAATCGCTGTGCACGCCACGGTATTCAGCGATGTCGTAACCGTCGTCGCGGCGTGGCGAGGGGTAGAACGGCAACAGCCAGATGGTGTTGACGCCGAGTTCGGCGATGTAATCGAGTTTGGCGATCAGGCCGGGAAAGTCGCCGATCCCGTCGTTGTTGGAGTCGAAAAAGGATTTGACGTGAACTTGATAGATGACCGCGTCCTTGTACCAGAGCGGGTCTTTGATGAAGGTGGCAGCCTTGGGTTTCTTCGCCATGTGAAACTCCTGTTGAATTCAATAAGGGCGCCCTGCGCAGATCGCGGATCGCTGATCGTTCCCACGCTCTGCGTGGGGAATGCATACCGGGACGCTCCGCGTCCCAAAGCGGACGCAGAGCGTCCATGGCGGCATTCCCACGCGGAGCGTGGGAACGATCAGGAACCGATCAAGTCGATCAGGAAGAAGTGATCCGCCAGATTCCGAACGGCTGGTAAGCCGGGTCGATCCGCATGAACTGGTACTTGCCGTGCCAGTCCCAGCGATGGCCATTCATCAGGTCTTCGCCGTGGGTGGTGGCATCGTCCGGCAGGCCCATTTCCCACAGCGGCAGCTCGAAATTCGCCTCCTGCACGTTATGCGGATCGAGGCTGACGGCCACCAGAATGAAATTGCTGCCGTCCGCGCTGCGCTTGCCGAAATACAGAATGTTGTCATTCCAGGCGTTGTAGATCTTCAGGCCCAGATGGCTGTGCAGCGCCGGATTCTGCCGGCGGATGCGGTTGAGCTGGGCGATCTCGGCAATGATGTTGCCGGGCTGGTTGAAGTCGCGGACGCGGATCTCGTACTTCTCGGAATCGAGGTACTCCTCCTTGCCCGGCACCGGCGCCGATTCGCACAGTTCGAACCCGGAATACATACCCCACAAGCCCGAGCCCATGGTCGCCAGCGCCGCGCGGATGAGAAATCCGGGACGTCCCGATTCATGCAGGAACGCCGGGTTGATGTCCGGGGTGTTGACGAAGAAATTCGGCCGGTAGCACTCGCGCCACGGCGATTCATTGAGTTCGCTGAAATAGGTCGCCAGTTCGGCCTTGGTGTTGCGCCAGGTGAAATAGGTGTAGCTCTGGGTGTAACCGACCTTGCCCAGCCGCGCCATCATCGCCGGCGTAGTGAAGGCTTCAGCGAGGAAGATCACTTCCGGGTACAACGTACGGACATCGGCGATCAACCATTGCCAGAACGGCAGCGGCTTGGTGTGCGGGTTGTCGACCCGAAAGATCTTCACGCCCTCCTGCACCCAGCCGACCACGATGTCGCGCAATTCGACCCACAGGCTCGGAATCGCTTCCGGCGCATAGAAGTCGACGTTGACGATGTCCTGGTATTTTTTCGGCGGGTTCTCGGCGTATTTGATCGTGCCGTCCGGCCGCCAGTTGAACCACCCCGGATGCTGCTTGAGCCACGGGTGATCCTGGGAACACTGAATGGCGAAATCGAGGGCGATTTCCAGACCATGGTCAGCGGCTGCGGCCACCAGCCGGCGGAAGTCCTCGCGGGTGCCGAGCTGCGAGTGAATCGCTTCGTGGCCGCCCTCCTCGCTGCCGATCGCATACGGGCTGCCAGGATCGTCCGGGCCGGCGGTCAGGGAATTGTTGCGGCCCTTGCGATGGCTGCGGCCAATCGGGTGGATCGGCGTGAAGTACAACACGTCGAAGCCCATGTCCTGAATCATCGGCAGGCGCGCGTGCACGTCATTGAAGGTGCCGTGGCGGGCGGGATCGTCGGTGATCGAGCGGGGAAACAGTTCGTACCAGCTGGCGAATTCCGCCAGTTCGCGCTCCACGTCCACCGGGAATTCCGGGCTGAGACTCAGATAGGCGCGGTGATCGGCCTCGGCCATCAGTTGCGCACTGCGCGAGTGCAGAAACAACGCGACCTGCTCGGTTTCGAGCAGGCCGGACAATTCGTGGTGCAGGCCGGCCAGTTGTTCGCTGAGCTGACCTTCACTGCGCTCGGCGGCCTGTTGCACCATGGTGCGCCCCTCTTGCAGCTCGAGGCTGACCGGGACGGCGGCGGTGTGCTTTTTCTCCAGTTCGTACTGAAAACTGGCGAACTGGTCGATCCAGGCTTCGATCACAAACAGATAACGGCCCACGCGCTGTGGCTGGAAAACGCCTTTCCAGCCGTTATTGCCCTGATCGGACATGACCTCGGTCTGCCACGACTCATCGCCCTCTTCGCGCCAGCGGATGCGCACCGCCAGTTTGTCGTGACCGTCGGCGAACACCTTGCTGGTGACCACGATCTCGCGGCCCGCGATCGCCTTGACAGCAAACTGTCCGCCGTCGAGGGTCGGCGCGGTGTTTTCTATGACGATGCGCGGCAACAGCAAGGCCTGCGACAGCGGTATATGCGGGTTGTAGCTCTGTTCCGAGGGTTTTTCAGCAGTCATTGAGCATCTCTCCTTAACGCCCCAAGGACGCTCGTTTGCCTGTTTGGCGGTCACGGCCGGGCCTGCGCCCGATGATGAACTCTCTCAGGTTCCGAGCGGCCGTCGCCGGGAAAAGTTCACAGGGATTTGCCGCGCTACAAAATCGGATCGATTTCGCAGTGAAGTGGTCAATCCACTTAAGCACGTCCCACGCCAAGTGCCACACGGAGGTTCACCCGATGACTATTCCGATTCCCGCTGAAACACCCGATCCGAACATCGATAAACCGACCCTGCCCGAGACCGAGCCGCAGCCGATTCCCGAACAGGAACCGCCTGGCACCACGCCACCACCGAAGGAAGAACCACCCACGACCATGCCGCCGGTAATCGTCTGATCAGCGTAGGTCGCTGTGGTCTTTCTCGATGCGGTCCTTCTCGATGTGATCCTTTTCGAAGACCCTGACGATCCGCGGCATGACACTGAATATTCCCAACGCGAGCAACGTACTGAGCACCGCCGTCGCCTCGCGGCCCAGACCGGCCGCGACGCCGATGGCGGCAGTCATCCACAAACCGGCGGCGGTGGTCAGGCCCTTGACGTGGCCTTCGTCGCCTTCATGATTTTTCAGGATGGTGCCGGCCCCGAGAAAGCCGATCCCGGCAATCACGCCCTGCACCACCCGGCTCATCGCGTCGGCCTGGGAACCGGACAATTGCGGTACCAGCACGAACAACGCCGCGCCAAGGGCTACCAGCATGTGCGTTCGCACCCCGGCAGCCTTGCCCTTGTGCTCGCGCTCAAACCCGAGAATCCCGCCCAATATCGCCGCCATCAGCAGGCGCACGGTGATCCGGGTCAGCTGCGACGCATCGCCGATGTCGGCGAATTCCGCTTGCAGGGTTTCCCACACTTCATGCCACCAGGCGTTCATCGGCCAGTCCTTGTTATGAGTTGATAAAGGATGGACAGCGCCGACCATTAATCGGTTGCGTAGAACGATCTGCAGAACCGCGCACCCAAATGATTCAGACTCCCGTGAAAAAAGGACAACCCCATGCCCCTTCGTATCGATGAAAGCAATCCGGAATCGAAAGTCTGTTTTTTCACCGTTGAAAACGGTGAGGAAATCCGGATCTGCGACACGCTGGAAGTCAGGACAGATAGCGAAAAAGCCATGTCGTTCGTCGAAGTGGAAGGACGGCGCATCTACGTCACCGAGGCCGAAGCAGATGCATTGACCGTCGCCGGCGCCAGGGATGGACGCAAACACCTGAAGGCCGACGACAGTGATTCGGTGATTTGACTGACCTCGATCAACAAGCGGCGCAGGCGTCTGGGATAGGCGTCTGCGCCTCGGCCCACGGGCTGCTTCAAGTTGTCGCAGGCGTTTGTGCGAAATCCATCTGATACGCTTTTTATTGAAATACCTGAGTCTGTTATGCAAACAGATCGGCGCTCATAGTTCCCTGGCCTGATGGAGGCTGATGAGCGAACGACCATGAGCGAACGAATCCCCGTCCGAACCGTAGAAGCATCTCCCCAGATCAAAAAAGTACCGGCGCGCCCAATGAAGGCGAAACACGCCACCAGCGACAACCAGATCTTCACCCGCAGCTTCACCGGCCTGTTTCGCACCCTGCGCATGAGCGGCGCGGGGTTTCTGTTCCTGTTGTTTTTCGGCACGGTGTGGCTGAACTGGGGCGGTCGTCAGGCGGTGCTCTGGGACCTTTCCGAAAGCAAATTCCACATCTTTGGCGCGACCTTCTGGCCGCAGGATTTCATTCTGCTCTCGGCGCTGCTGATCATCGCCGCGTTCGGCCTGTTCGCGATTACCGTGTTCGCCGGCCGGGTGTGGTGTGGCTACACCTGCCCGCAGAGTTCGTGGACGTGGATCTTCATGTGGTGCGAGAAGATCACCGAAGGTGAACGCAACCAGCGGATCAAGCTGCAGGCTGCACCGTGGAGCCTGAACAAACTGGCCCGGCGTGCGGCCAAGCACACGCTGTGGCTGGCGATCAGCGTACTGACCGGCCTGACTTTCGTCGGCTACTTCACCCCGATCCGGCCATTGGCCGAAGAGTTGCTGACCTTGCAGATCGGCGGTGTCAGCCTGTTCTGGGTGCTGTTTTTCACCGCCGCCACTTACATCAATGCCGGCTGGCTGCGTGAGGCGGTGTGCATGCACATGTGCCCCTATGCACGGTTCCAGAGCGTGATGTTCGACAAGGACACCCTGGCGATTTCCTACGACGTGGCCCGTGGCGAAAACCGAGGCCCGCGCAAACGCGACATGAAACCGGCCGAAGCCGGCCTTGGCGATTGCATCGACTGCCAGTTGTGCGTGCAGGTCTGCCCGACCGGCATCGACATCCGCGACGGCCTGCAAATGGAATGCATCGGCTGTGCAGCGTGCATCGACGCCTGCGACTCGATCATGGACAAGATGAATTACGCTCGCGGCCTGATTCGCTACACCTCCGAGCGCGAGTTGCAGGGTGGCAAGACGCACTTGTTGCGCCCGAGATTGATCGGCTACGTCGCGGTGCTGGTGGTGATGATCGGCGCCCTCGCCCTGGCGCTGGTCGAGCGACCGATGGTGTCGTTGGACGTGACCAAGGATCGTGGTCTGTTCCGTGAGAACGGTCAGGGCCAGATTGAGAACATCTACACCCTCAAGGTCATCAACAAAACCCAGCAGCGTCAGGACTACAACCTGAGCCTGGTGGATGGCGACGGCTTCCAGCTGCAAGGCAAGACTGAGCTGAGCCTGGCGCCGGGCGAAATTGTCGATGTGCCGGTGTCGGTGGCGATGACCACGGAACGCGCGGCCAGCAGCTCGCAGACCTTGAGTTTCAAGATTGCCGACAGTGATGAGCCTGAGGTTTATAGCGTGGCGAAGAGCCGGTTTGTTGCGCCGATGAATCGCTGATCCCTTAGAATCGCCCCCTCACCCCAGCCCTCTCCCGGAGGGAGAGGGAGCCGACCGAGGTATCTGGCGCTATACGTCGACCTGAAATACCGCGTCGATTATGGATTCACTGCAGCATGTTCATGTCGGCGCAACTCTTAAGCATCCCACGATCAGTCCCCTCTCCCTCCGGGAGAGGGCTAGGGTGAGGGCTGATGCCACTGACCCACCACAAAAACACCAAACACCACGTACCAAGGCCCCCGATGAAACGCTACGAAAAATTCGCCGACGACATCGCTGAACTGATCCGCTCCGGCGTCCTCGGCCCCGGTCAGCGGGTGCCGTCGGTGCGCTACGCAAGCCAGACTTACGGCGTCAGCCCGTCCACGGTGTTCCAGGCCTACTACCTGCTGGAGCGTCGCGGCCTGATCCGTGCCCGCCCGCGCTCCGGCTATTTCGTCAACACCCACGCGCCGAGCCCGTTCTCGGAGCCGGTGATCAGCAGCCAGGTCAACGAGTCCACCAAGGTCGACGTCAGCGAGCTGGTGTTCTCGGTACTCGAATCGATCAAAGACCCGAGCACCGTGCCGTTTGGCTCGGCATTCCCCAGCCCGACCCTGTTCCCGCTGCAACGCCTGTCCCGCTCGCTGGCCAGCGCCGCCCGGGAGATGGACCCGCGCATGGTGGTCACCGACATGTCGCCGGGCAACCCGCAACTGCGGCGGCAGATCGCCCTGCGCTACATGGTCGGCGGGCTGATGCTGCCGATGGAAGAACTGCTGATCACCAACGGCGCCCTCGAAGCGCTGAACCTGTGCCTGCAAGCCGTGACCGAACCCGGCGATCTGGTGGCCATCGAAGCCCCGGCGTTTTACGCCAGCCTGCAAGTGCTCGAACGCCTGAAGCTCAAAGCCGTGGAAATCCCCGTGCACCCGCGCGACGGCATCGACCTCGGCGTGCTCGCCCAGACACTCGAGCGGCACCCGATCAAGGCCTGCTGGTGCATGACCAGTTTCCAGAACCCGATGGGCGCGACCATGCCCGAGGCCAAGAAACAGGAGCTGGTGGAACTGCTGAAACAGCATCAAGTGCCGCTGATCGAAGACGACGTCTACGCCGAACTTTATTACGGGCAGCAGGCACCGAAACCGGCCAAGGCCTTCGACACCGAAGGCTTGGTGATGCATTGCGGTTCGTTCGCCAAAAGCCTGGCCCCCGGCTACCGCATCGGCTGGGTCGCCGCCGGCCGCTACGCGCAAAAGATCGAACGGCTGAAACTGATGACCTCGCTGTGCGCCTCAATGCCCGCGCAAGCCGCCATCGCCGACTACCTGCAACACGGCGGCTACGACCGTCACCTGCGCAAACTGCGCTACGCCCTGGAAGAACAGCAAAGCGCGATGCTCGCAGCCATCGCCCGCTACTTCCCGGCGCAGACACGCGTCAGCCAACCGGCCGGCGGTTACTTCCTGTGGCTGGAACTGCCACCGCAGATGGATTCGTTGAAGTTGTTTCAGATGGCGTTGGCGCAGGGGATCAGCATTGCGCCGGGGCCGATCTTTTCGCCGACCCAGCGATTCAGGAACTGCATTCGATTGAACTACGGCAGCCCGTGGACCGAGGATGCGGAGAAGGCGATGGAAACGTTGGGGCGGATTGTGCGGTCGTTCTGAAAGACCGCTGATCGTTCCCACGCAACCAGTTCAACGCCTAGACGATGATCGTTCCCACGTCGAGGCGTCGAACCGTCCGCGTGGGAATGCCTCAAGGGACGCTCCGCGTTCCAGCTCTGGAAGGGACGCGGAGCGTCCCGGGCTGCATTCCCACGCGGAGCGTGGGAACGATCATTAACGGCCGCCGCCGAGATCGACAAAAGTCCCGGTGGCATAAGAAGCCTTGTCCGACAGCAACCAGACAATTGCCTCCGCCACCTCATCCGGCCGGCCGCCCCGGGCCATCGGAATCGCCGACTCCAGCTTGCTGACCCGATCCGGGTCGCCGCTCAACGCATGGAAGTCGGTATAGATGTAACCCGGACGCACCGCATTCACGCGAATCCCCTCGCCCGCCACTTCCTTGGACAGGCCGATGGTGAACGTATCCAGCGCGCCTTTGGACGCTGCGTAATCGACGTATTCGTTGGGCGATCCCAGCCGCGCGGCGACCGAGGAAACGTTGACGATGCTCCCGCCCTGCCCGCCATGTTTGGGCGACATGCGCAGGATCGCGTGCTTGGCGCAGAGAATCGGCGCCAAGACGTTGGTTTTCATGATTTTGAGGATGCGGAATTCGGACATTTCGTCGACCCGGGATTTTTGCCCCACGGTGCCGGCGTTGTTCACCAGGGCGGTGACGCGGCCCAGTTCGCTGTCGACCCGGTTGAACAGCGCGATCACTTCGTCTTCGATACTGACATCGGCGCGCACAGCGATGGCCGTGGCGCCGCGCTCACGCACCTGATCGAGCACGTGGTGAGCGGCCTGTTCGTCCGTCTGGTAATTGATGCAGATCCGGTAGCCTTGCTCGGCAGCCAACAATGCAGTGGCGGCGCCGATTCCTCGACCGCCGCCGGTGATCACAATGACTTTATCCATGCTGGCCTTTCCCCCGATGCACACGTGACAGTCGGGGCAAGAATAACCGTCATTGCAGGGTTTTGCATGACCTGCGATTAGCGGCTCAGCTCACCGCCAATGGTTTGCCGCGCGCGATGTCCTGCAGAAAGCGATCCGCCGGCATCGGGTGACCGAGCAGATAACCTTGCAGTGAATCGCAGCCCAGTTGCGTCAGGAAATCCTGCTGCGAGTCGGTCTCCACACCTTCAGCCACGATGCGCAGCCCCAGTGCCTGACCGAGGGCGACGATCGCCGAGACGATAGCCGCGTCATCGCTGTCGTGTTCCAGATCGCGGACAAAACCGCGGTCGATTTTCAGCTCGTTGGCCGGCAGACGCTTGAGATACATCAGGCTCGAATAGCCGGTGCCGAAATCATCGATGGACAGGTCGACGCCCATGTCGGCCAGCTCCTGCAACACCGTCATGCTCGCATCGGCGTCGCTCATGGCGGTGGTTTCGGTGATTTCCAGGGTCAGGCTGTTGGCCGGCAAATGGTGGGTGGCCAGGGCCTTGGCCACGCTGCGCACCAGTCCTGAGTGGCAGAACTGCAATGCCGACAGGTTCACCGCAATCCGCCAGTCGGTGTAACCCAGCACGTACCATTCGCGCATCTGCCTGCAGGCTTCGTTGAGCACCCATTCGCCAATCGGAATGATCAGTCCGGTCTTCTCCGCCAGATCGATGAACTTGTCCGGCATCAGCATGCCTTGGGTCGGATGTTCCCAGCGCACCAGCGCCTCGGCACCGACCGGACGACCATCGGCCGCATGGAATTTGGGTTGGTAATGCAGGCTGAACTCGCCGTGCTCAAGCGCCGCCCGCAAGTCCTGCAGCAATTGCAGCTGCTTGCGGGCGTTGCTGTTCATCGAGGCGTCGAAGAAGCTGTAGCCGTTCTTGCCGCCGCCCTTGGCGTGATACATCGCGGCGTCGGCGTTCATCAGCAGTTCCTGCGCGTTCTGGCCGTTGCCCGGATACAGGGCGATGCCGACGCTGGCGGAAATCTGCAGTTCATGTTCGGCGACCCGGAACGACTGCGCGATCAGGCCGACCTGACGCGCCGCCAGGCCCAGTGCATCGTTGGGCTCGGTCAGGCGCACCAGCAAGACAAATTCATCGCCGCCGATCCGCGCCAGCGTGTCGAGGCTGCGCAAGTCTTCACGCAGACGCACCGCCACTTCGCGCAGCAACTGGTCGCCCATGTGGTGACCGAAAGCGTCGTTGACCGGTTTGAAGCCGTCCAGATCGATGAACATCAGCGCAAAACAGCCGCCCTGTTCGTTGACCTTTTTCATCGCCTGATTGATCCGGTCGTCCAGCAGCATGCGGTTCGGCAGGCCGGTCAGGGTGTCGTGCAAGGCCAGTTGGGTGAGTTCGCGGTTGGCGACGGTCAACGAATGGGCCAGATCAGCCGTGCGGGCTTCCAGACGCGCGTCGAGAATCGAGGTCAGCAGCGCGATGGCCAGCACCGCCAGCGTGGTGATCAGCACCAGATTGTCGAGGCCGTTGCCGTTCAGACCGCCGAGTGCCGCGCCGCAGAAACTCCCGTCGGGAAACCGCGCCGCCGCCATGCCGGTGTAGTGCATGCCGACAATCGCCACACCCATGACAATCGCCGCCCCGGCCCGAAACACCCGCACGTAAGGCGAGTGTTGACGCAGTCGGAAAGCGATCCACAGCGCTGCCGCGGACGCGCCGACGGCGATCAATAAGGAGGCGCCGAACAGTGTCGGATCGTAGTCGATGCCCGGTTGCATACGCATCGCGGCCATGCCGGTGTAGTGCATGGCGCTGATGCCGGCGCCCATGATCAATGCGCCAAAAGCCAGTTGCCAGGCTGGCAGTTTCGGCTGGCTGACCAGCCACAGGGCAAAACCGCAGGACAGCACGGCGATCAGCAATGAAAGCGCGGTGATTGAAATGTCGTAACCGAGGCTGATCGGCAGCTTGAACGCCAGCATGCCAATGAAGTGCATCGACCAGACGCCGATGCCCATGGCAAACGCCCCGCCGGCCGTCCATAAATGCACGGCGCGGCCCTTGGCAGTGGCAATGCGCCCGGTGAGATCGAGCGCGGTGTAGGAAGCGAGGATCGCCACACACAGCGAAATGAAAACCAGCGTGAAGGAATAGCTACCGATGAGCATGAGAATTCTCGTGACCACCCCGCCGTACTGCGTCCGTTCTCAGCGGGGCCAAATGCGCCGATTGTACTGATTGCACGGAAGAACGCACTGACAAAGTAATCAAATGGCCATCAACCCGATGAAACGCTTGTTTGATCGTCTGACAGGGCTCTAATTCAGGGTCTTGAGCAGATCGCCCGCCTCGCCGGCAGATCGTTCCCACGCTCTGCGTGGGAATGCCTCAACGGACGCTCCGCGTTCGGCTCTGGAAGGGACGCGGAGCGTTCCGGGCTGCATTCCCACGCGGACGGTTCGACGCTTCGACGTGGGAACGATCAACGTGAGAACGACCGGCGTGGGAACAATCAATGAGGCTAGCGGTTATCAGTGGTTTCCAGCTCCCCGTCCCAACCACCGCCCAGCGCCGCAATCAACTGCACGCTGGCAATCAAACGGCTCTGCAGGATATTCAGGACAGTGCGCTCATTGCTCAACGCCGTCGCCTGCACCGTCACCACGTCGAGATAAGCAATCACCCCGGCCTTGTACTGGTTCTCGGTCAGACGCAACGAATCCCGTGCTGCATCGAGGGCTTCCTGGCGCACGGCCGCTTCGTCTTCGTACACCTTCAATTGCACCAGATAGTTTTCCACTTCGCGGAAACCGTCGAGCACGGTCTGGCGGTATTTGGCCACGGTCTGGTCGTACACCGCTTCGGTGCGGTCGACTTCGGCCGAGCGGATGCCGCCGTCGAACAGCGGCAGGGTCATTTTCGGCCCCACCGACCAGAAGCGGTTCGGCAGGCTGATCAGGTTCTGCGAGGTACTGCTGCTGTAGCCGCCGCTCAGGCTCAGGCTGAAGTCCGGGTAGTACGCGGCCTTGGCCACGCCGATGTTGGCGTTGGCCGCAATCACCGAGCGCTCGGCCGAAGCGATGTCCGGGCGGCGCTCGAGCAACTGCGACGGCAGGCTCAGGGGAATCTGAGGCAGCTTGGGAATGTTCTGGGTTTCGGCAATGTTGAATTCGGCGGGCGGCTGGCCGGTCAGTACCGCGATGGCGTTTTCGAACTGCGCCCGTTGCCAGATCAGGTCCACCAGATCGCCCTGGGTGGTTTTCAGCTGGGTCTGCGCCTGCGCCACAGCGTCCCTCCCGGAAACTCCGGCGTTGTACTGGTTCATGGTCATTTTCAGCGAGCGCTCGTAAGCGGCCACTGTCGATTCGAGCAAACGTTTCTGCTGATCGATCACCCGCAATTGCAGGTAGTTCTGCACCAGTTCCGATTGCTGGCTCAAGCGCATCGCCGCCAGATCGGCGTAGCTCGCCTGGGCGCTGGCTTCATTGGCTTCAAGGCCACGACGCAACTTGCCCCAGACATCCGCTTCCCAACTCACGCCCAGTTGCGCGTTGTAAGTGTCACGGATACCGCTGGAGGAACTGCTCAGGCTCGAACTGCTGCTGCCAGTGCCCTGGCTGGAACGGGTCTTGCCGGCGCTCAGATCGACACTCGGGTAAAACGCTCCGCGCGCGCTGCGCACCAAGGCCTGGGCCTGACGGTACTGGGCTTCGGACTGGGCGACGGTCTGGTTCGAGCTGTTGAGTTTCTCGATCAGTTCGTTGAGCTGACGGTCGCCATACAGCTCCCACCAGGCACCGCGTGCCAGGGAATCGCTCGGGTTGGCCTGACGCCAGCCTTCGGCTTCCTTGTACTGGGCGATTTCGGCGGTCTGCGGACGCTGGTAGTCCGGGCCGACGGCGCACGCACTGAGCATCGCCACGCACAGTGACAGGCTCAGCAAACGCGAGCCGCGGACACTGGCCAGTTGGATAAGCGAACGGTCATTCATAGCGGAGTTTCCAGAGCGGCATCGGTACGTACGCCACGCCACTTGTTGAAGCGGTGGCGAGCCTTGTCGAGATAGAGGTAAACCACAGGCGTGGTGTAAAGGGTCAGCACCTGGCTGAAAACCAGCCCGCCGATGATGGTCAGGCCCAGCGGCTGGCGCATTTCCGCGCCTTCGGCCCGGCTCAGCAGCAACGGCAACGCGCCGAGGATCGCTGCCAGCGTGGTCATCAGGATCGGCCGCAAGCGTTGCAGGCAGGCGCTGCGGATCGACTCCAGCGGCGCCATGCCTTGATGACGCTCCAGTTGCAGCGCCAGGTCGATCATCAGGATCGCGTTCTTCTTCACCACACCGATCAGCAGGAACAGCCCGAGCAGCGAGATCAGGCTGAATTCGCCGCCCAGTACATAGATCGACAGCAACGCACCGACCCCGGCCGACGGCAATGTCGACAGAATCGTCAACGGATGAATGTAGCTTTCATACAGCACACCCAGCACCAGATACACCGCCAGCAGCGCACCGAGGATCATGAACGGCTGGCTCTTCTGAGTGGCGGCGAAAGCGTCGGCTGTACCGGCCATTTTTGCGATCACGTCTTCGGGCAGGCCAACCTTGGCAATCGCCCGCTCGATGGCCGCACTGCCCTGCTCCACCGTCACGCCTTCGGCCATGTCGAAGGAAATGCTCTCGGAGGCGAACTGCCCTTCGTGGCTGACCCGGTCGTCTTCCAGGCTGTTTTCATAATGGGCGAAGGTCGACAGCGGAATCCGCGCACCGTCGGCGGTGATTACCTGAACCTGCTTGAGCGTCACCGGGTCCTGGGCGTATTTCGGATTGACCTCCATCACCACCTGATACTGGTTGAGGCTGTCGTAGATCGTGGAAATCTGCCGCTGACTGTAGGCGTTGTTGAGCACGGCCGTGACCATGTTCATATCCACGCCCAGGCGCTTGGCCTGATCGCGGTCGACGATCAGCGTCACCTGCTGCGCACCGCGTCCTTCACGGGCGTCGATGGCAGTCAGTTCCGGCAAGGCGCGCAATGCGGTGACCACTTTCGGGTACCACTCGCGCAAGGCGCCCAGATCACCACTTTGCAGGATGTAGCTGTACTGCGAAGTGGTCTGCTCGCGACCGCCGCCGAATTGCAGGTCCTGGTCAGCCATCAGCATCAACTGCGCACCGGCCACCTTGGGCATTTCCTTGCGCAGGCGCTCGATGACCTTCTGCGCAGAGATATTGCGCTCCTTGATCGGTTTCAGGCGCACCAGCATGAACGCGTTGTTGGTGCCGTTGGTGCCACCAATGAACCCGGCCACACTCTCGACCGCTGCGTCCTTGAGCACGGCGCGGCGGAACACTTCCATTTTCGGCTGCATCACGCTGAACGACAGACCGTCGTCACCGCGCACAAAACCGATCAACTGGCCGGTGTCCTGCTGCGGCATGAAGGTTTTCGGCACCACCACATAGAGAGCGACGTTGACCCCGACGGTGATGATCAGGCTCAGCAAGGTCAGTCGACGGTGGCGCAACACCCAGTCGAGGCTGGTGGCGTATTTGCCGACCATCCAGTCGTTGGTGCGGCGGCTCCAGCGTTGCAGGCGGTTTTCCTCGCCCGGCGTATGGGGTTTGAGCCAGCGGGCGCAGAGCATCGGGGTCAGCGTCAGGGAAACCACCAGCGACACCACAATGGCCGCGGCCAGGGTGATGGAGAATTCGCGGAACAGGCTTTCGATGATCCCGCCCATGAACAGGATCGACAGGAACACCGCCACCAGCGAGACGTTCATCGACAGCAAAGTAAAACCGACTTCCTTGGCCCCGAGGTACGCGGCCTTCATCGGTTTGACGCCTTCGTCGATGTGCCGGGAAATGTTCTCCAGCACCACAATGGCATCGTCCACCACCAGCCCGGTGGCGAGAATCAGCGCCATCAGTGACAGGTTGTTCAGCGAGAATCCGTAGAGGTACATCACCGCGAAGGTGCCGACCAGCGACACCGGCACCGCCAACGTCGGAATCAGGGACGCGCGGAAGTTACCGAGAAACAGGAACACCACCAGAATCACCAGCGCCACGGCGATCAGCAGGGTCATTTCCGCTTCGTGCAGGGTGGCCTTGATCACCGGCGAACGATCCATCGCCAGGTTCAGTTTGACGCTGGCCGGCAGCACCGCCTGCAACGCCGGCAACTGGGCCTTGATCTCGTTGACCGTCTCGATGATGTTGGCACCGGCCTGGCGGTTGATCACCAACAGCACCGCCGCGTCATCGTTGAAGAAACCGCTGTTGTAGCGGTCTTCCACGCCGTCGCTGACCTTGGCCACGTCTTTCAGACGCAGGGCCGCGCCGCCGTTGTAGTGGATGATCAGCGATTCGTAATCCTTGGCTTTCTCCAACTGGTCGTTGGCCTGGATCTGCCACAGACGCTGGTCGTCCTCGACCGAACCCTTGGGCCGGCGCACGTTGGCTTCGGCGATGGTCTTGCGCACATCGTCGAGCGCCACGCCGTACTGGTTCAGCGCCTGGGGTTCGAGTTCGATGCGCACCGCCGGCAGGGAACTGCCGCCGATCTGCACTTCGCCGACGCCCTGCACCTGGGACAGGCTCTGGGACAGGATGGTCGAGGCCAGGTCATAGAGCTGGCCTTTTTCCAGCACGTCCGAGGTCAACGACAACACCATGATCGGTGCCTGCGACGGGTTGACCTTCTTGTAGGTCGGCATGCTGCGCATCCCGCTCGGCAGCAGGTTGCGCGAGGCGTTGATCGCCGCCTGCACTTCCCGCGCCGCGCCGTTGATGTCGCGGTCGAGGTCGAATTGCAGAATCACCCGGGTCGAGCCCTGGCTGGAGCGGCTGCTCATGGTATTGACGCCGGCAATGGCGCCGAACGAACGCTCCAGCGGCGTGGCCACGGTGGACGCCATGACTTCCGGGCTGGCGCCGGGCAGGCTGGCCTGCACCACGATCACCGGGAAGTCCATTTGCGGCAGCGGCGACACCGGCAGCAGACCGAAGCTCACACCGCCCAGCAGCATGATCGCCAATGAAAGCAGCATGGTTGCCACGGGGCGTTTGATGAAAGGACCCGAAAGATTCATAGGTGGCAACCACTAGCGACAAGCTGCAAGCCGCAAGCTAAAAACCTGTTCCGAGTCCGCTTTTCTCTTGCAGCTCGAAGCTTGACGCTTGCAGCTGTATTCACGTCGCCCTTCACGCAACCTCTCCTGTGCCGGACTTCGCCCAACGCCGTCCCAACCGATCAAAAGCCAGGTAAATCACGGGCGTCGTGAATAAGGTCAGCACCTGACTCACCAGCAACCCGCCGACCATCACCAGACCCAGCGGTTGACGCAATTCAGCGCCGGAACCGGTGGCCAGCATCAGCGGCACCGCACCGAACAGCGCAGCCAGCGTGGTCATCAGAATCGGCCGGAAACGCAACAGCGCCGCCTGATAAATCGCCTGCTCCGGCGCCATGCCCTGAGTGCGTTCGGCGTCGAGGGCGAAGTCGATCATCATGATCGCGTTCTTCTTCACGATACCGATCAGCAGGATGATGCCGATGATCGCGATCATCCCCAGGTCATTGCCACTGAGCAGCAACGCCAACAAGGCCCCCACCGCCGCCGACGGCAAGGTCGACAGAATGGTGATCGGGTGAATGTAGCTCTCGTAAAGCACGCCGAGCACGATGTACATGGTCACCACCGCCGCCAGAATCAGCAGCAAGGTGCTCGACAGCGATGCCTGGAACGCTTCGGCCGCGCCCTGGAACTGGGTCTGCACGCCGATCGGCATGCCGATGTCCTTCTGCACCTGCTCGATGATGTCCACCGCATGCCCCAACGCCACGCCGGGCGCGAGGTTGAACGACATCATCACCGCCGGGAACTGGCCGATGTGGGTGATCGCCAGTTGCGCCTGCCGCTCCTCGACGTGGGCCAGACTCGACAACCGCACCTGACCGCCATCGGTGGTCTTGACGTGAATCTGATCCAGCGCCTGCGGGCCGATCTTCTCCCCGGCCTGTGCTTGCAGCACCACGCGGTACTGGCTGGCCTGGGTGTAAATGGTCGAAATCTGCCGCTGGCCGAACGCGTCGTACAGCGCATCGGTGATGTTCGACACCGACACACCCAGCCGTGAAGCAGCGTCGCGGTCGATCACCAGGAACACCTGCAAACCCTTGTCCTGCAAGTCACTGGCGACGTCGGTCAGTTCCGGGCGCTGGGCCAGGGCCTCGACCAGACGGCCGCTCCACAGGCTGAGCAATTCAGAATCCGGCGACGACATGCTGAACTGGTATTGGGTACGGCTGACGCGGTCTTCGATGGTCAGGTCCTGCACCGGCTGCATGAACAGACGGATGCCGACAAGCTTGTCCAGCTGCGGTTGCAGGCGGGCAATCACTTCGGTCGCCGTCAGATCACGCTGGCCATGGGGCTTGAGGTTGATCAGCAGCCGACCGCTGTTGAGCGTGGCGTTGTCACCGTCGACACCGATGTAGGACGACAGGCTTTCCACCGCCGGATCCTCGAGAATCACCTTGGCCAGCGCCTGCTGACGCTCGCCCATCGCCGCGAAGGAAATCGACTGCGGTGCTTCGGAAATGCCCTGGATCACCCCGGTGTCCTGCACCGGGAAGAAGCCCTTGGGCACCACCATATAAAGGAACACGGTCAGGGCCAGGGTGCCGATGGCCACCAGCAGGGTCAGCGGCTGGTGCTTGAGCACCCACTGCAACTTGCGCCCGTAAGCGGCGATCATCCAGTCGATGAACGCACCACTGGCACGGTAGAAACGGCCCTGTTCATGTGCTTCCGGCTCACGCTTGAGCAGACGCGCGCACATCATCGGCGTCAGGGTCAGCGAGACCACCAGGGAAATCAGGATCGCCACCGCCAGGGTGATGGCGAATTCGCGGAACAACCGCCCCACGACGTCGGCCATGAACAGCAGCGGAATCAGTACCGCGATCAGCGACAGAGTCAGGGAAATCAGGGTGAAACCGATCTGCTTCGCGCCCTTGAGCGCAGCCTGCATCGGACTGTCGCCCTCTTCGATGAAACGCGCGATGTTTTCCAGCATCACGATCGCGTCATCGACCACAAAACCGGTGGCGATGGTCAGCGCCATCAAGGTCAGGTTGTTGACCGAGAAGCCAGCGAGGTACATCACGCCGAACGTACCGATCAGCGACAGCGGCACGGCCACCGACGGAATGATCGTCGCACTGGCACGCCGCAGGAACAGGAACGTCACCATCACCACCAGCGCAATGGCGATCAGCAGTTCATGTTGCACATCGGTGACGGAAGCGCGGATGGTCTGGGTGCGGTCGGTCAGCACGACCACGTCGAGACCGGCCGGCAGGTTGTCGGTGATGCTTGGCAGCAGCGCCTTGATCCGGTCGACCACTTCGATCACGTTGGCGCCCGGCTGACGCTGGATGTTCAGCAGAACAGCCTGATTCTGGTTGGCCCACGCTGCCAGACGCTCGTTCTCGGCGCCGTCGACGATCTGCGCGACGTCCTTGAGCCGCAGCGGCGCGCCGTTGGCGTAGGCCAGGATCAGGTTGGCGTAATCCTTGGGCGACGTCAGCTGGTCGTTGGCGTCGAGCATCGAAACCCGGGTCGGGCCGTCGAAGTTGCCCTTGGGCTGGTTGACGTTGGACGCACTGATCAGCGTGCGCACGTCCGACAGGTTCAGGCCGTTGGCCGCTAGGGCTTCAGGGTTGACCTTGATCCGCACCGCCTGACGCTGGCCGCCGGCAATGCTGACCATGCCGACGCCGCTGATCTGGGCGATCTTCTGCGCCATGCGCGTATCGACCAGATCATTGAGCTTGGGCAACAGCATGGTTTTCGAGGTGATGGCCAGGGTCAGCACCGGGGTGTCCGCCGGGTTGACCTTGTTGTACACCGGCGGCGCGGGCAAGTCGGTCGGCAACAGGTTGGTCGCGGCGTTGATCGCGGCCTGCACCTGCTGTTCGGCGACGTCCATGTTGATGTCGAGGCTGAAACGCAGGGTCAGCACTGACGCGCCGCCAGAACTGGTCGACGCCATCTGCGTCAGGCCCGGCATCTGCCCGAACTGGCGCTCAAGCGGCGCGGTGACGGCGCTGGTCATCACGTCCGGACTGGCGCCCGGATACAGGGTCATGACCCGGATGGTCGGGTAATCGACCTGCGGCAAGGCCGAAACCGGCAGCAGGCGATAGGCGATCAGACCGGCCAGCACGATGGCCAGCATGCTCAGCGTGGTGGCGACCGGGCGGAGGATGAACAGACGCGAAATGTTCATGCGCCCTTCTTGGCCTTGTCGGTGACGGCGGCGTCAGGCGCGGTGGCGGCGGACTTGCCTTGCAGGTGTTCGGTCGGAGTGGTCGGCACATCCTTGCTGTCGTTGACCACTTCCACTTCGCTGCCTTCCTTCAGGCGGTCGGTGCCTTCCAGCACCACGCGGTCGCCGGCGGCCAGGCCTTCGGTGATCACGGTGTTTTCACCATCGCTGGCGCCAATCTTCAACTGGCGGATGGTGACTTTCTTGTCGCCGTCCAGCGCGTAGACGAAGGTGCCGTTGGTACCGAACTGGATGGCAGCCGATGGAGCCAGCACCACACCTTTCAAGGTGTCAGCCAGCAGGTGAACGTTGACGAACTGGTTGGGGAACAGCGACTGATCGCGGTTCTCGTAGCGCGCCTTGAATTTCAGGGTGCCGGTGGTCACGTCGATCTGGTTGTCGAGACTTTGCAGTACACCGGTGGCTTGCAGTTTCGTGTCGCCACGATCCCAGGCCTCGGCCGGCAGTTTGGCGCCGCTGCGGTAGCGGGCGAGTACGGTTTCCAGGCTGTTTTCCGGCAGGGTGAAGGCGACGCTGATCGGCTGGGTCTGAGTGATGACCGCCAGGAACGTGGTGTCGTTGGCCGCCACGAGGTTGCCGACGTCGAGCTGACGCAGGCCGACGCGACCGGCAATCGGTGCGCGGATCTTGGTGAATTCGAGATTGAGCTTGGCGTCGTTGACCGCCGCCTGATTGGTCTTCACGGTGCCGAGGTACTGGCCGACCAGCGCTTCAGCGGTGTCCAGTGTCTGCTTGGCGATGCTGTCTTCCTTGTAAAGACCGCGATAACGCTCGACATCGACCTGGGCGTTCTTCAACTGCGCCTGGTTCTGCAGCAAGGTGCCTTCGGCCTGAAGCAAGGCGTTCTGGTAGGGGCGCGGGTCGATCTCTGCCAGCAGGTCGCCGGCCTTGACCATCTGCCCTTCCTCGAAATAGATCTTCACCAACTCGCCGCCGACCCGGCTGCGCACATTGATGGTGTTGAGCGCCGTCACCGTGCCCAGGGCCTTGTAGTACAGCGGGAAGTCCCCGGTGACCGCCGGCGCCACGCGCACTGGAATCGGCCCTGCCGCCCCGCCGAAGCCCGGACGCATCATCCCCGAACGGCCGGTGTGACCGGCCTGCGCCTTCTCGCCGCCCTCCTTGTGGGTCGAACCGGCGGGCCAGAATTTCCAGCACAGACCGGCAATGACCAGCAGGACAAGCAGGCTCAACAGCCAGCGACGGGAGTTTCGGGAAGACGATTGCATGGAGTGATTAACCATTGGGCGCGTGGGCTTCTTTTACGGGAGGCTGAACGATAAGCACTGGCCGGGATTTAGCAAAGCAGCTTTACCGGCAATTTACCTTCCACTTACGTTTCAAGGTGTGAGGCAAAACACTGATACACAAATGAAAACGGCCTGGACAGAGCCAGGCCGTTAACAATTGTAAAAGCGCTTACTTGAGAACGGACAGCGCCGCTTCGTAGTTAGGCTCTTCAGCAATTTCCTTGACCAGTTCGCTGTGCAGGACGTTGTCGTTTTCGTCCAGTACAACCACCGCACGGGCGGTCAGGCCTTTCAGCGGGCCGTCAGCGATGGCCACGCCGTAGTTCTCGAGGAACTCGGTGCCGCGCAGGGTCGACAGGTTTTGTACGTTTTCCAGGCCTTCGGCGCCGCAGAAGCGAGCCTGGGCGAACGGCAGGTCAGCCGAGATGCACAGCACTACGGTGTTGCTGATGTCGTTGGCCTGAGCGTTGAACTTGCGCACGGAGGTGGCGCAGGTCGGGGTGTCGACGCTTGGGAAGATGTTCAGCACTTTGCGCTTGCCGGCGAAGTCTTTCAGGGTGACGTCGGACAGATTGCCGGCTACCAGGGAAAAGGCTGGCGCCTTGGAACCGGCTTGTGGCAGTTGGCCGTTGACTTGAACCGGGTTGCCTTTGAGCGTGACTTGAGCCATGAACGGAGTCCTTCTTAACGTTGTTGGGAAAGCATGCAAGAGGCAGAAGTTAACCACGAAATTGACCGACGACCTATGCCTGGACTGAAATTGTCATGTGCTGGCACGCAAAACTGGATACACATTCTCCAGTAGCCCCACATCCCCGCCCTCAAAGAGGGTGATGCTTGTTAAAACGCAAGTCTGCGTCTTTTCTTTAACGACCTGTCGATTCAGACCCCGGCCGTTCGACTAAGCCATGAATCCCTCACCTATCTGCGGAGAAACACCATGCGCTTCATGATCATTGTCAAAGCCAGCCACGACTCCGAAGCCGGCGTGATGCCCAGCGAGCAATTGCTGACCGACATGGGCAACTACAACGAGGAACTGGCCAAGGCCGGCATCCTGGTTTCTGCCGACGGCCTGCACCCCAGCAGCAAAGGCGCCCGCGTACGTTTCAGTGGTGAAACCCGCAGCGTGATCGACGGCCCGTTTGCCGAGACCAAAGAGCTGATCGCCGGTTACTGGATCTGGGACGTGAAATCCAAAGAGGAAGCCATCGAATGGGTCAAGCGTTGCCCGAATCCCATGCCGGGCACTGAGTCGGAGATCGAGATTCGCCAGGTCTTCAGCCCGGAAGATTTCGGCGCCGAGTTCACCCCGGAACTGCGCGAGCAGGAAGAACGCATCCGCGAACAAGCCAAAAAACACTAAGCCCCCGAATCGGGAGCGTGAGCATTTTCTGCATGGCCGATGACGACTGAGCGAGACACGAGGACTTTTCGACGCGAAACAGGTAGGGTGCGCAACATCACAATGCCACCACTGGATCGCGTCGCGGTTGTTATGGAGTTGTCATCGCAATGAGTTGCTGGACCGTCCTTGGCCTGTCGGCCGACGCCGATGTGCGCACTATCAAACGCCAATATGCCGTCCTGCTCAAACAGACCCGCCCCGACGACGACCCCGAGGGCTTCCAGCGGCTGCGCGATGCCTATGCGCAGGCGCTGGCGTACAAGGAATGGCAGCAGAATCAGGACGTAGAGCAGGAACAGGGTATTGAAGAGTCCTGGGACCTGACCGGCCTCACCGTGGTCGAGGTCGATGCCCTGCAACTGGCGACCCGCTCGCTGGACGGGCTCAGCGTTGAAGAGCTGAATCATCGCCATGCCGTCACCCTCGAACAGGGTTGCGCACATTTCTTCGAAGACACGGTGCTGCATCATTGCATTGAACACCCTGAGACTTCGCAGACGCTGGTGGACTGGGCCATCCCGACCTTCTTCTGGTTCAGCGCCTGGCAACGCCTGGAGCTGGACGAAATATCGATTGACCTGTTGCTGGATCAACAACGCGCGCGCATTGCGCAACCGATGCGTGATGCGCTCGAACGGGAAGACGTCGACGGATTTCTCCAGGCCTATGCCCGCTGCGCGGATTTCAACTGGTTGGCGATTCAGCAACATCAGGAATGGTTCAACCGTGCCCTGAGCCATTTGCTGCTGGATGCGCCGGTCTGGTCTCCCGAGATTTTCGAACGGGTGCGCGCCGGTCAGGGCTGGCACGGCTGCACTGGGAATCCCTGCCCTGACGGCGAATGGCAACGCCTGCTGGCTCGCCAGAATGCGCCGCTTTTCCTGGCTCACCAGCAACAACTGGCCACGGAGCCCGCCGTCACCCCCGAACACCGCGCCGCCCGCCTGCTGCTGGGCACCGGCTCGTTCAGCGCCCGCCGCGCACTGGCCCGACGCCTGCACGAGGACGACTGGGCGCAGTGCCGCAAGTTGAGTTCCGAGCTGTACGCCAATCACCCCAAGGTCTGCACACAGATGCCCGGCGGTACGGCTTTTTTCTGGCGTGACTGGGAGCTGAGCTTCAATGACTGGCCGACCTACGTGGGCGTGGTATTGGCCTGCCTGATCGGCGCGTTCACCCATTACATTCCGCTGGGCATGCGGCTCAGCGGGTTGATCAACATCGTCATGATTTCGACTGTGGTGTTCGGCGTGATCGTGGCCGGGCTCAATTGGCTGGTGCACAACCTCGCCCATCGCGTATGGCGGCTGGATGACCGGCTCAGCGCCGCTCTTTGCCCCGGAGTTTTCAAAGACTCGCCGCCGTTCGGCGTGCTGCGTGACCTGGTGCCCGGCGCGTTGATGGTGGCCGGGCTCGGCTGGTTTTTCGGCCCGATTGCCGGCGGGGTGTACGCCGCGACCCTGACGACCTTCGGACTGGTTCGCCGCTGGCAGTCCAGGCCACGGGTATCCTGGGAAGAGAGCCGAACAGCCGTGAAAGTCGGCGTGACGATCCTCGGGATTGTGGTGCTGTCCCTCGTGCTCGGCGTATTCAAAGTGGTCGCCAGCCAAGGCACGGTCAATCGCAATCAGGGTCTGCAACCCTGGACCGAACGCCTGTGCAGCCGCTTGCCGGCCACCACCGCCGAATGCAGCGCACCGGCCACCGTTGAACAGTGGTACGGCAAGGAGGCGCGCCCATGACCACGAGAGTGATGTTTTGCGTCGGTATTTTCTTCGCGCTGGTGGTGATGGCGCTGACGAGTGCGACCCGCCCTTTCCTGCAACTCGATCTCTGGCTGGACGGGCGCGATGCACCGATCACCGCCCAGGCCAATGCCCTGAGCCCGGTGATCGCCTGCGTCAACCGGATCGACGTGCAATGGCGAGTGGCCTACGACCGCTACAAGAACCCTCAACCGCCCTTGCCCCGCGACCAGCGCTGGTTGAAGAGCCTCAAGGATTTCGACGACAGTGACGCGTTCAATGTGCGCGACATTCAGCGCGATGTCTGCGGTCAGGGCCTCACGGAAAAACTCGATCTTCTGGCGTGGCAGCCTGAACTGGCGCGACAGGCGAACGAGTACGTCCGGGCGCTGAGTCACGTCACGACCACCATTGCCCCCACGCGTTTTTACCGAGAGGCGAGTTTCACCTCCGGGTCGCAACAGCCTTCCCCTGGAGAACTGGATGCGATCGAGCGCGTTTCACAGGAATACATCGGCGCCTCGACGGCTCTGCGGCAAAGCCTGCTGCCGCTCGACGCCGCGCAACGTCCTGAACAGCTCAAGCTGATCGAGGCGCGTCTGGGCAGGGACATTCATTGGGACTTGCTGGCGTACATGATTCAGGCGCGGGAGACTGTCGACGTGCTCGACGAAGCGATGGAAAACCGCACTCTGACCCCAAAATTGCTGGCCGACACCACCGCGAAGTTGCAACAGGCGTGGAACCGTCGCGAACCCTGGCTCGCACCGCGCACGGGTGGATTCCAGAACAAGACCGATGCCGCACGGGATCTGTGGCTGCGCATCGGCGAGCCGGGGCAAAGCTATCTCGAGGCGTTGAACACCCTGCAAGCAGACTGGCACAACCACGCTAAGCCCGAACGTTTGAGCGAGGACTACTACGCCGTGACCCGCAGTTACGACGGCTTGCTCAGCCATTACAACCGACTGGCGCGCGCCAGTTTCTGACGCCGTGCGCACGCCGGATCGCCCTCAGGGACGACCCGGCGTGCCGGTCTTACTTGGCCTTGAGCTTGAGGTAGGACTGATGCAGGTCCGACGCCCAGCCATCGATCACGCTTTTCACGTCATCGGCCTTCATCACCTGCGAATCGTTTTCCAGCGGTTTGCCAGTGCCCTTGCGCACCACCTGCGCCGCCACCTTGTTGGTGCCGCCATCGAGGAACACCGCCTCGGTCGCCAGCGTGGTTTCCTGATCGCGAATACCGCTGGCGGTGCTGACCGCTGCCGCCACCAACGCCACCGGAATCACTTCATAGGCATGCAGGCCTTCGGTCTTGCTGCTGACGGCGGTAATGGCCGCGCGCACCACAATCACGCCCGGCCCGGGGCCCGAGGCCAGCGGCAGGGATTTGCCCAGTTCACGCTTGAGCGCCTGATCGTAGTAGCTGGTGATGCCGTTGAGGGTCTGCTGCGGAATCTTCACGGTGGGTTGCGGTTTGGGATAGAGCTGGGTCGGTTCGACGTAGAAGCTGGTGAATTTGCCGATGTCGACTTTCGGGTCGATCCAGCGCATCACTTCGGCCCCCGACGGGGATTTGGCCTCCCTCAGCTGGCTGTAGTCCTTGAGGAAGCCTGAGTACTCGTCGGGTGCGACGGTTTTGCTGGAGCAGCCCACCACGCCCAGCGTGGCAATGCACAGGGTGCTCATCATTACGGCTAGCTTCATGCTGTAACTCCTGTCGGAAGGCCGAATTTATTGCGTCGGGGGAGTTACAGGTATAGCTAAATTCGCGCCGTTTGCGATCAGAAACCCCAACATTGCACAACGTCGGGTCCGGACCTTTGAAAGGTCCGGACCATCACAGGTGCTCAAGGCTTTCTTCTACCAGCTCGAAGTCTCCCCACTCCTCAACGCCATCTCCCGCCGGCTGTTGGCCCGCATCGCCTTGATCAGCGACACGGTCCCCACCAGCAAAATCGCCGCACCGAACAGAAAATCAATGTTGTACAGCTGGAAATCCTGCACCGGCCCCACCAGCACCGTGCGCACCACGCCGATCCCCACCAGCGTGGCAAGGAAGTCGATTCCCGGCTCATCGCGGTAGAACACCAGCAGCAACGGCAGGCACAGCACCAGCAGCATCAACAGCACCACAACCTTGAACGAGCCTTTGCGCTCGACGCTGAACGCGCATTCGTGGGGGCCGTAGGCCTTGTAGTCCTCGTCGCGGATCATCGAGTTTTTCTCGTTGATGTAGTCGGCGCGGTTGTACTTCTGGATCGGCGTGAAGGTGTTGGACATCTCCATCAGCGTGGTGATGTTCTTGAAGCGCAGGTCGATGCGCTCGCTGCCCTTGAGGTAATACAGCACCGGTTTGTAGCCGTAGCGATAGGTGTCGAAGGGAAATTCGGTGACCCGGCCCTGAACGCTGATCGGGCGCGATTCGAGTTCGGCGAAAGCGCTCTTGTCGGTCGAGGCGAGGTTGCGGCTCAGGGGCAGGACCTTCACCTGTTCGAGGAAGATCGGCGTGACGCCAAACGACCACTGCAACGGTTCCAGGCGCAGACGCAGTTCGTTGCGGCCCAGGTCATAGCGGTTGAAGGTGCGTTCGGAGACCACCAGCGCGCCGCTGAGCATGAACTCGCCGCGCAGGTTGTTGGTGATGCGCAGGGTCAGCTGATCCTTGCCCAGCAGCGCCGCTTCGGTGTTCGGCGGCGTGCCGCACCAGGCGGTGCTTTCGCCGACGCCGCCGAGCTGACCGCCACGGTTTTCGTTGAACACATAGATGTAACCGGCCCACAGCGTCACCATCAGCAGCAACGCGGTGATGCCCAGAATTTTTTTGCCCGGACTCACTGATCAGACTCCCTTCTTCGTTCCGTCGTCCAGCCGAAAACCCGCTGGCGACGGGGACTCTACCAAAAGGCCACCATCGACCCAAGGAAAAATCCCCGATTCATCAGGGTTCTAAGGGTTTCCCCTGCATCACCTGCGCCGGAACAACGGTCGCGGCTCGATCACCGAGCGCCCGTACAACACGCTCATCCCGGCCAGGCCTTTGAGCGCATCCTCGGCGGATTTGTCCTCGCGCACCGCGAAGCTGTCGAAACCGCACTGGCGCATGTGGCTCAGTTGATCGCGCAGCACATCGCCGATGGCGCGCAACTCGCCTTTCCAGCCGAAACGTCTGCGCAGCAGATAGGCCTGACTGTAGGCGCGGCCGTCGCGAAAGCTCGGGAAGTCGAGGGCGATCAGCGGCAGCGAGGTCAACCATGGCAACAGGCTTTCGACGCCGTCGTCGGGGCCGAGCCAGACCGCATGGGTCGAGGGCGATTCGAGCCAGTGGGCCAGCGGCAGAATCAGCATTTCAGTGCTGTCAGACGTTTCAGGCGAGCGGATCAGCGTCCACGGATCATCCAGCACGATGCGCGCCCCGCTCTCCTCCATGCGCAACAAATTGTTCATGCCGACACCTCCTGCGCTTTCGGATAAACCCGCTCCTTGAACGGCTCCAGTCCGATGCGCGCCACGGTATCGACGAACAGTTCTTCAGCCTCGCGATAACGGACGAAGGTGCCGATGATCCGCTCGATCACCTGCGGCACTTCGGCGGCGCTGAACGAGGGGCCGATGACCTTGCCCAGTGCGCTGTTCTTGCCTTGGGCGCCGCCAAGGGTGATCTGATACCACTCGCTGCCGTTTTTATCGACGCCGAGAATCCCGATGTTGCCGATGTGGTGATGGCCGCAGGCGTTCATGCAGCCGGAGATGTTGAGGCTGATGTCGCCCAGATCATGCAGGTAATCGAGGTTGTCGAAACGCGCCTGAATCGCTTGGGCAATCGGAATCGATTTGGCGTTGGCCAGCGCACAGAAATCGCCCCCGGGGCAGGCAATGATATCGGTCAGCAGGCCGACGTTGGCGGCGCCCAGCCCCTGCTCTTTCGCCTGCTCCCACAGCGCATACAGCTGCGACTTGGGCACATCCGGCAGGACGATGTTCTGCTCGTGGGCGATGCGGATTTCGCCGAAATCGAAACGCTCGGACCAGTCAGCCACGGCCAACATCTGCGCATCGGTGACGTCCCCCGGCGGCGAGGCCAGACCCGGTTTGGTCGACAGCACCACGCTGGTATACCCCGGCACTTTGTGCGGTTGCACGTTGCGCGCGACCCAACGGGCGAACGCCGGGTTGTCGGCCAGGTGCGTGCCGAAATCCAGATCGGTGCCCGCCAGCGTGCGGTAGCTCGGCGGCACAAAGGCACTGGCGACCCGCTGGAATTCATCCTCGGTCAATTGCGCCGGTCCGTCCTTGAGGTGTTGCCATTCCTCTTCGACTTCCTTGGCGAACGCCTCGATGCCCAGCGCCTTGACCAGAATCTTGATCCGCGCCTTGTACTTGTTGTCGCGCCGACCGTGGCGGTTGTAGACCCGCAGCACCGCCTCGACGTAGGACAGCAAGTGCTGCCACGGTAGATCGTCGCGAATCTGCAGACCGAGAATTGGCGTGCGTCCCAGACCGCCGCCGACGATCACTCGCAGCAGCATCTGGCCGTTACGACCGGGGTAAAGATAGAGGCCGATGTCATGCATCATGATCGCCGCGCGATCCTGCTTCGCCGAGCAGATGGCGATCTTGAACTTGCGCGGAAGGAACAGGAATTCCGGGTTGATCGTCGACCATTGCCGCAGGATCTCGGCCAGCGGGCGCGGGTCGATCAGTTCGTCGGCCGCGACCCCGGCGAAGGCTTCGGTGGTGATGTTGCGCACGCAATTGCCCGAGGTCTGGATCGCATGCATGTTGACCTGCGCCAGACGTTCGAGAATGTCCGGCACCTCGTGCAGCTCGATCCAGTTGAACTGCATGTTCTGCCGGGTGGTGAAGTGGCCGTAGCCACGGTCGTAATCCCGGGCGATGCTCGCCAGGGTGCGCATCTGTTCGGCACTCAGCGTGCCGTAAGGAATGGCCACCCGCAGCATGTAAGCGTGTTTTTGCATGTACAGGCCGTTCTGCAGGCGCAGCGGCAGGAATTCCTCTTCGCTCAACTCCCCGGCCATGAAGCGCTCGACCTGATCGCGAAACTGCGCAACGCGCTCGAACACCAGCGCCCGGTCGTAATCATCGTACTGATACATCGGCCTACTACCTCGTCAGGAACTTGCACGGATTCCTGTGGGAGCGGGCGAACCCGAGATAGCGCCAGTTCGCGTCTGGCGCTATCTCGGGTTCGCCCGCTCCCACAGTATTTTCCCTGACTATGGACGAACGGCGCAGTGCACAACAGATTCACCTGAACGTATAAAAACCGTATCAGGGCGCGGCAGATGGCCGCAGGCAGCGCTTTGATCTGATCCGCATAAATGAACAATTCCTGAGCCTGTTTTGTTTCCGGTGGGGTTTCTACAGTGCAGCTCGTGCCAGACCGGGTGGCCTGGCAAGACTTTGCAACCGTGGATGAACTGACCATGAGCACAGCAACAATCGGACAGGCTTATAACTACAAGGTCGTCCGCCAATTCGTCATCGCGACTGTTTTCTGGGGCGTCGTGGGCATGGCGATGGGGGTATGGATCGCCTCGCAACTGGTATGGCCGGACATGAATCTGGACTTGCCGTGGACCACCTTCGGCCGCTTGCGACCGTTGCACACCAGCCTGGTGATTTTCGGCTTCGCCGGCAGCGCGCAATTCGCCGCCAGTTACTACGCCGTGCAGCGGACCTGCCAGGTGCGGCTGTACTCGGACAAACTCGCCGCGTTCACCTTCTGGGGCTGGCAATCGGTGATCGTGATCATGCTGGTCACACTGCCGATGGGCTACACCACCACCAAGGAATACGCCGAGATCGAATTCTCCGGCGCGGTGTGGATGGCGGTAGTCTGGGTCGCGTATGCCATCGTGTTCTTCACCACCGTGGTGCAGCGCAAGACCAAGCACATCTACGTCGGCAACTGGTTCTTCGGCGCGTTCATCCTGGTGATCGCCATGCTGCACGTGGTCAATCACCTGTCGATTCCGGTGGACTGGTTCAAGTCTTATCCGGTGTACTCCGGCGCCACCGACGCCATGGTGCAGTGGTGGTACGGGCACAACGCGGTGGGTTTCTTCCTGACCACCGGGTTCCTCGGGATGATGTATTACTTCGTGCCCAAGCAAGTGAATCGGCCGGTGTACTCGTACCGGTTGTCGATCGTGCACTTCTGGGCGCTGATCACCCTGTACATCTGGGCCGGCCCGCACCATTTGCACTACACCGCGCTGCCGGACTGGGCGCAGTCACTGGGCATGGCGATGTCGCTGATCCTGCTGGCGCCGAGCTGGGGCGGCATGATCAACGGGATGATGACCCTGTCCGGCGCGTGGCATAAATTGCGCACTGACCCGATCCTGCGCTTCCTCGTCCTGTCGCTGGCGTTCTACGGCATGTCGACGTTCGAAGGCCCGATGATGGCGATCAAGACCGTCAACGCCCTCTCCCACTACACCGACTGGACCATCGGCCACGTTCACGCCGGTGCCCTCGGCTGGGTGGCGATGATCACCTTCGGCGCGACTTATCACATGGTGCCCAAGGTCTTTGGCCGCGAACGGATGCACAGCACGCCGCTGATCAACCTGCACTTCTGGCTGGCGACCATTGGCACGGTGTTGTACATCGCTTCGATGTGGGTCAACGGGATTACTCAGGGCCTGATGTGGCGGGCGATCAACGAGGACGGCACGCTGACGTACTCGTTCGTTGAAGCGCTGCAGGCCAGTCATCCGGGGTTTGTCGTACGGTTTGCCGGTGGGGTGTTCTTCCTCAGCGGTATGTTGCTGATGGCCTATAACGTGTGGCGCACGGTGCGTGTGGCGGATGTTGCGATTGCCCATCGTGAAGCGCAGATCGCCTGATAAAGGGAGCCGGTCATGTTCGATGTTTTCTTGAATGTGTTGGGCGTGTTGTTTTTGTGGCTGGCGGTGGAGTACTGCTTGCGGCACGAGACGACCGAGAGCCTGGATGAGGCGAGTCTGACGCCGTTTGCGGATGATCCGGAGGTGGCGCGGCGGGTTGAGATGGCCACCGGTAAGACCGTGAAAGCGGTGGCGCCGGAGGTGGCGAAGCCGGGGTGGGTCAATCTCGAAATGTGAGGTGTGTCAGGGGCAGCCCCCTCACCCTAACCCTCTCCCGGAGGGAGAGGGAACTGACCGGGTTGTTTACTCGAAATACACCGACCTGAAATATCGAGCCGAACTCAAAAACTGAAAAGCCCCCGATCTGCTCCCTTTCCGTCGAACTCAATATTGAAAACAACGAAGATCGGCTCCTTTTCCGCCGAGCTCAAAATTGAAAACAACGCAGATCTGCTCCCTTTCCCCCTCGCCCCCTTGGGGGAGAGGGCTGGGCGGGCGGCGTTCCGATGAGGGGGTAGGCTTTTGATCTTAGGTGCGGTCGCGGGGGATGAGGCTCTGCAGTTGCTGCGCGAGAAAATTCGCATCGAAGGCAAAGGTGTCCGGATCCTTCAACCCATTGGTCTTGCGCCACTGCCAATCACCATTGGGCAACCCCACCAACGAAACACTCCCATAACGCGCCGCCGTCAGCCCCACCACCGCCAGCGAAATCTGTCCACCGCTGCCCATCACATCCGGCACAAACTCCACCGGTTTGCCGGCAATCACGATGCTCAGTTTTTCAGTCTTGAAGGTTGAGGTCTCAACCGGCGTGCTCGGCCCGAACGCCACATAAGCCTCGCGACTCACCTCCAGCAACCCCGGCGCCTGCACCGGCTCCAGCCATTGCTGAATCTGCCCGAACAACTCGCTAATCCGTGTGGCCCAGGTCGCCGATTGCGTCTCGAACAATTGCTTCTTGTGCGCTTCGCTGTCGGCATAGTGGCGAAGCATTTCTCCCAGTTGCTGTACGTCGTCCATTGCGGTGTTCCTTCAAGGAGCGGTGCTGCGGACTTTGAGCATGGCAGATGCCGATGACGACCGTGCAAGTCATTTGCCTGCACGATCGCCTGATCGACCATTGACGGACAGAAGGTCAGCGTTTGCGCAGACGCGCCATGCTCAAAGTGTCGACCCATTGCCCGTCACGCACGGCGTAATCGCGGAACAGGCCCTCGTTTTCGAAGCCGAACTTGCGATAGAGGCCGATTGCCGCCTCGTTGTCGGCGTACACCGAAAGTTCGACCCGGTGCAGGTTCATCCAGTTGTCGGCGATGTCCAGCGCCGCTGCCAACAGCTTCGAACCGACACCCTTGCCCTGCCACGCTACCGCAACGGCCATGCCGACACTGCCCGCGTGACTGCGGCGAATTCGCGAAAAAGCCTCCAGCCCGAGATGCCCGATCACCGCACCTTGATGCAACGCCACCAGTTTCACCATCCGTTCGTTTTCCGGCATAAGTCGTTGACGCCAGATCTCGGCAGACTGAAACGGCATCTGCAGCACCTGCCGGGTCACAGCTGGGTCGTTGTAAAGCGCGGTGACGCTTTCGATGTGGGATTCGCTGAAGCGTTCGAGGTGAATGGCGGGGTTGTGCTCAGGCATGAAAGATCCCTCCTGGATCAGTGCTTGGCCGGTCACTGTAAACCGCTTCTTCACGGATTCGCCATGACTGTTTAAAGCCGTTGACGGAAACGTCCGGCAAGCCACAACGCCTTGCGCCATTGCCTACGCATCCGCCAGAATCCGCCGGCTTGTGTGCCTTGGGGGCCGGCCCTATCGTTTCCGGGTCGCTGATGAATCAGCGATCGGATTTGACCGTCCGACTCAATCAAGGCGCGCCAGTGCCCAAGACCGGTTTCAGAAACCTTTCTGAATCCACGTGTCGCGGTGGCTGTGCGTGGGATACCTTCGGGTATGCCGGGTTCCTTGATTCCCGGTCGGTCAACCCGCGTACAGCTGCCACCTTTCGATTGACCGCGAACGGTTGCAGCTCCGTCTATCAAGGAGCTTCACCATGATCAAACCAACGCCAAACCCGCCCGAAACCGACTCCACCTCGCCTTACGAATCGGTGGATTCAAAGACCTTCCACTAAGCCGCCGAACGCGCCCTCGACCACTACTTCAATCCCCTGCTCCCCAGAAAACCGCTGCTCAAACCCAACACCCGCTACCTCATCGCCCCCGGTATCGACAGCGAAGAGCTGCTGGCCGACGCCTGCGAAACCCTGACTTCGGCCAAAACCATGGCCACCGACTTCGCCGGGCTGGTGGACGGCTCGCATCGGCATGTGCTGCTGGGGATCGCGCAACTGATCATGCTGGGGGAACTGGCGGTGAATCGGGCGCTGGATAATCTTGAGGTGGCGGCTGAGCCGCGCGTCTGAGTGCTGAAACCAAAACGGCCCCTTTACGGGGCCGTTTTTGCGTCTGCAGGAAACCGTTTACCG